>NZ_CADCWQ010000001.1:1949760-2599680 GCF_902806455.1 Virgibacillus doumboii
GTTATCAATTGCCTGATTTAGTGATATAACATCATCCTCACCCAAATTCAGGAGTTGCTGGACATTAATAGTAGTCTCTCCTAGTAATGTTCTCGCCTCAACCTCTGCCAGTTGAATATTTTTAGTTAGTTTTTCATATGCTTCCGGGTCTCTTTTCTTAGTAGACGTTTGCATCCAATAATGTACGGATAATTTAGGTATGATTGGTTCGAGCACAATATGTGGTATACAAATATTTATCATCCCGCTTGCTTCCCCGATTGTTGTATTTAAGGACACCACAACAACTGTTTCATTTGGTGAAACCATTTGCAGAAATTGCGGGTTAACTTCAAAATCCTCCAATATCGGATCAATTTCAATCATGGAAGACCATGCTTCCTGCAAATTTACTGTTGCTTTTTCAAAAAGCTGGGACATTAGCATTGTCTCAATTTCTGTTAAGTTTTCTACCTTGTTTATACTGCTTCCTTTTCCTCCAAGAACCCTGTCAAGCATCCCATATGCAATATTAGGGTTAACTTCCATTAAAATTCTGCCATCAAGCGGCTGAACACTGTAAATATTTAAAACAGTCATTTTTGGAACAGAACGGATAAACTCTTCATAAGGTATTTGGTCAACGGACGCAACAGAGATGTTTACATATGTCCTTAATTGCGCTGAAAAGTACGTTGTCAACAGTCGGGCATAGTTTTCATGAATTCGGGACAAGCTGCGGATCTGGTCTTTGGAAAACCGAAGTGCCCGTTTAAAATCATACACGCGTACCTTCTGCTCTTTTTCTTCTTTTTTTAATTCGTCTGCATTCATTTCTCCGGATGATATTGCAGATAGTAATGCGTCAATCTCATTTTGCGAAAGTACTTCTTCCACCAAAACCTCACCTCCTGATCGGAGAATAATTGCTACTGCAAAATTTTATTAACTGTGTAAACTTCGGTAATATTGCCTTCTGTCATAACCTTATTCAGTTCCAACTGAACAACATCTTCCAAATTGGATAACCCTGTCTTAAAATCTTCTTCACTCATTTTGGAAAGTTCTTTTATTAAAATGTTTTTCAGCTGAAATTCCCGCTTTTGGACTTCTTCCTTGGCATCCTTGCTGTCCGTTATAATTTGAAATTGAATTCGTACAAAACTCCCATTTTGTAAATCGGTAGTAATTTCTGATGTCTTGTACGAGTTTTCCACAATCTCATCAATTGATTGGGCGCTGCCGCTGTTTTTATCACCTGTAAAATTTAACACGATAATAAGCGCAGCTACACCTGCCAGTAAAAGTATTGCTAAAGAAGTCAGCATTGTTTTACCCAGTCTACTGCTCATTTACATCACCTGCCTCATTAAACCATCCATTTAATCCAATCTTCCGGTAATAATCTGTCACTAAAGCTGTAACATCGGATTCAGCGTCTCTGACAACAAGTTTTTTACCATTCATTAATGTAATTGTCGTATCCGGATGTGATTGAATCTGCTCAATCATAATTGCGTTTAATGTAAAAACTTCCCCATTCAGCCTTGTAAGCTTTATCATAGTTTGGCGGGAGTGCTCAACACGGGAGCACTCCCTACCCCCTTAATCTATCGTTTTAGATTTACAAGCTCCTGCAGAATTTCATCTGATGTTGTAATGATTCTCGTATTTGCCTGGAAACCACGCTGTGCAGTAATCATCTCGGTAAATGCTGAAGCAAGGTCAACATTGGACATTTCGAGAGCACCGCTGACTATGGATGCTGAACCATCTGTTTCAGGGGCAACTAAACCATTATTATCGTTTTCAACCAATCCGGCATTGGGAGTATTCAAATATAAATTGCTTCCAGCCTTTTGAAGGCCACCGGGATTGGAAAAGTTAGCTAAAGCAACTTGTCCTGCTACTCGATTATTGCCATTTGCATCAATATAATTCACGATACCATTTGTTTGAACACTAAAGCTTTGGGCATCTTCAGGGATATTTAATGCAGAAATGTTCCCCTCCTGGATATTACCTGAATCATCTGCGGCATAACCCATAAGGTATAGTCCATCAGGATTCACAACATTTCCATTTGTATCCAGATAAAAATTACCCGCACGTGTGTAAGAAACGTTTGAGTCTTCTAAGCTAATTAAATCGATTTCGTTAGTATTATTTGGTACAAAACCATTCTGATCATCCCTTACAATATCACTCGCAACAACAAACATCCCATCGCCCTCAAGCTGAAAATCGAGCGTTCTGTTTGTTGTCTGACGAAAGCCTTGTGTATGAATGTTATCGATTGACCCTGTCTGTGAACCTAAACCAATCTGTGCCGGGTTAACACCGCCACGTGTAGCGGTTGGCCCCTGTGCACCTGATGACATTTGACTCATCATATCCTGGAAGGTTACTCGGCCTTTCTTAAAACCTACCGTATTCACATTGGCAATATTGTTACCAATAACATCTAACTTTGTCTGAAATCCTTTCATTCCGGAAATACCTGCGTACATTGAACGTAACATTTAATTACTCCCCTTCATTGGTTATAAACTTATAAGCTATATCAATCAGTCAATAGCTTTAAGGCCTCCCAATCGGGTCCAGCCTATTCGTTTATTAAAATGGTTCCATTAATATTTGTAAAAATTCTGCTTGTCGCTTCTGCTTTATTCATCGCTGTTACAACTGTATTATTTTTAGCACTTACCAGCAGCGCCGCATCATCTGTAAGAACAAGTGAATCAGTTACACCTTTTTGTTTCGCCTCAACCATTTTCTGTGAAATTTCCTGCCACTGTTTTTCATTGATTGTGATATTTCTTTCCGTTAATCTTTCTTGCGCATGTTTACTGACTTTTAGTTCCTGAACACCGGCCAATACATCTTTAAAGCTGGCTGTTTCACTTTTATGATCAGGTTTCTTCACATTAGGCAATGGCATAGAGTGATGCTGGTTTAATTGATGTATACGGTGATCCATATTACTCACTTCCTTCATCAGGACTCGGACCTAAATCGTCGCCACTTTTGCCAGTGGCTGTACTTGCATTTGGATCACTTACCTGTGTGATAGAATCAGCATAAATCTTTTCACCACTTTCAAGTTCCAGAACAGCCCAGCCTTCATGTTGACTCACCGCAATTACATTACTCGTTTCAATATCCAGCTTTTCGCCGGTTTCCTCGTCATACGCTTGGTAGGAAACTTCCTTACCTATCATGTGGCTGTATTGGAGAATTGGTGATACCGTCTGACTTTGCACCAGTCTGTCGATGGATTTTGTCATGTTCATCATTTGTTCAAGCGATGAAAATGATGCCATTTGTGATATGAATTCGGTGTTCTTCATCGGACTTGTTGGATCCTGATGCTGCAGTTGGGTCATCAATATTTTCAAAAAATCATCTTTACCCAGATCCGGGCTTGGTGTCCGTACAGTTGATGGTTGATTACTTAAATAGAGTGACGGATCTATCGTTGGCACTTTTTTCACCTACACTTTCTCATTCATTAAAGCTTTTTGAAATTGTGACTCAAAATCTTCGTCCGAATGATTATCATCATTCTGTTCAGAGTGATTTGAATCCCCCTGGTCTTGTCCGTCCATTGATTGTTCTTCCTGTTCACTTTGGTAGCTTTGAGCCTGCTGTGATGTTACTTCCTGTTTTTCCACAACTACCTGCTGTGGTGAAAACATATTTTTCAGTTGATGCATATTTGCCTCAAGCATTTCCTTTGCTGCATGAGAGGTAACCATTATTTTTACAGTCATTTCCCCGTTTATTTGGGTTAACTTGACCATCATGTCTCCCAGATTTTCAGGACGTAATGTTATATTTAGCTGTGAAGTCCCGTTTTGCATCGTTAAAAACCTGCTTGTTTTCATCACCTTTTGGAACTGTTCAATCAGTTGTTGACCAGCTTGTTGGGTGGTTTGGTTCTGGTTCATATGGATAGCATACTGTTCAACTTTCGATAATGGTACCGATGATGTAAATGTCATGGACTGCTGTGCAGTTGTTGAATCCATTTTCGCCTGATTACTCACTGCATGCTGAAGCCATTTTGTTACATCGGTAGTTGTCACTTTTGCACTGGTATTATACTGTTGTTTCACTGCAAGCTGATTTCTTTTTTGATACGCTTGTAAAAGTTCTTTCCATATTGCCTGCTCTTTACTGTTATTCTGCAATGAACCCGGGACCATGTTTGATTGCGTATTAAACTTTTTCTCCAATGCACTCCATTGCTCCAGTAATTTCAATAATGCCGGTGCAGTTTTTGTCAAACTTTTTTGGTCGGTAATTTGTGATATCAGTTTTTCTGCTTTAGCTAATAAACCTTCTAACTGCTTTTGAAGTGTCTTGTCATTCATTATTTCAGGTGCTGCCTGATTGAAAAAAACAAGTTGTGTGGCATTCATTTCTGAATTAGTTGACACTTCTGCTTTACTTCCCTGACCTGCAGCCACTTTCTCCATTATCTTCGCCAGCGCTTGTACTGCTTCTTTCGTTGTCTGACTATCCTGTTTCATGACAATACTGCCAAATGTATCTTCCAGAATTTTAAGTGCTTCTTCTGACGCTGAATTACCTTGCCCTGTTGCAATACTGCTGAATATTCCTTCCAGTATTTTCATTGCATGTTCCTTTGATATTTCAGTACCTGCTAGCTGTTTAATCTTACTGGAAGACATTAACATGTTTATCAGGGTCATCTTTACTTGTGTTTCATTTTGATTATTTTTAATAACGCCTGCATTTAAGCTGGTTATAAGATTCTGGAAAACTGTCTGTTTATCTGCCGGCATACCCTTGCTGGAATGTTGTGGCAAGTTACCTTTTGTCAGCATAACCTGTTGAAAAATCATTCCGATCGCATTCAATTTATCACCCCCCTTCAAGCATTTCTTTTACAACTCACTCTGTACTGTTTACAAATAACTGCGTTAATTCTGCTGCACTCTCCGGCTCCATTGCTTCCAGAATTCCGCCCCGCACATCATTAGGTAGATTTTTAAGAATGGAGACGGATAAACCCTGCTCCATGTTTTGAATGATTTGTGCCGCCTGTTCATTATCCATATCCTTAAAGGACGATGATATGGATTGGATCGAACTGTCTTCGGAAGTATCACTTGTTTCCTCGGAATCAGTTGTTTCACTCTCGTCTGAATTATTTTTCTCGAGTTTTACGATTTCCTGTTCCAGTTCATTTATCGTCGATTCCAGACTGGATACTTTCTGGTCCAGTTGAGCGATTTCCTCGTCCTTCATTGCGATGGTATCCTGATATTTCTTCTCGGATCGCTGTTCATCCTTTTCCTTTTCAGTGGTTATCACTTCAGATAAAAAGGGGATGTTGTTACCAGTATTTTTTGCCCAGCCCATCACATCGACTCCAGCAACTGTAAAAATGATGACAGTAAGAGTTGCAGCAACAATTAACGGAATTACAATTGCGAATAAAAACCACAAAACCGGATTCGTTTTCTCTTTTTGTTTTTTTATATCTTTTGCCATACCGTTCACCCATTTTTCTGGTTTAAATATTGCTGAATCGAAGCTTCATCCATTATTGCTTTCTCATTCTTTTTAAGAAGTTCTTCATTCTCCTGATTTCGATGTTCAATTATCTTTTCAAACTTCTTTACTTCAACATGAGCACTGGTTAAGTTCCCATGTTTCGTTTCCATTTCATTTCTGGCGTTTTGCACCTCGTGCTGCAACTGCATAATTTGCTTATTCAACGTTTCAATATATGCAACCTGCTCTCTGATTTTATCAATTGCCGTAGTTTGACCCAGATAACTTTCATATGATTCCTCGGCTATTTCTTTTTTTCTCAGCAGGTTATATAACTGTGTAGCAATTTCCTCAAAAAAATCAATGGATTGTTGATACGCTTTTTGTGCATCTTTCTTTTCACTTTCACGTACATGTAAAATTTTCGATAATGCAACTGTTCCAGCCATCAAATCCCTCCATTAAGCAGCTTTTGCATCAGAACAATGGAATCTTCCAACGTATGATATTCAAATATATCCTGTTTCAAATACGCCTGTATTTTAGGGTGATATGAAATTGCTTTATCAATTTCCTGATTCGTACCCCGTTTATACGCACCTATCTGAATTAATTCATTATTTTCTTCATATGTAGCCATCAGTGACCTGATAACCTGAGCTGTTTCCCTATGCTCATTGCTGGTAATTTGTGGCATTACCCTGCTGATAGACTTTAATATGTTGATCGCAGGAAAGTGTCCCTGCTCAGCCAGCTTCCGGTCCAGTATGAAATGCCCATCCAATATGCCGCGTACAGTGTCAGCAATAGGCTCGTTCATATCATCACCATCAACCAGTACGGTGTAAAAAGCTGTAATTGTACCATGTTCGCTTGTTCCTGTTCGTTCGAGTAACTTGGGTAGTAAGGCGAATACAGAAGGTGTATAACCCTTCGTTGTTGGCGGTTCACCTGTAGCAAGACCAACTTCCCTTTGCGCCATCGCCACCCGTGTAACAGAGTCCATCATCAGGTTCACCTGAAAGCCCTGGTCCCGAAAGTATTCACTAATCGCTGTAGCGGTATATGCTCCTTTAATTCGCATTAAGGCCGGTTGATCGGACGTTGCCACCACTACAATAGATTTTTTCAAACCCTCTACGCCAAGATCACTTTCAAGGAACTCCCTGACTTCCCTTCCCCGCTCTCCAATTAGGGCGATGACATTTATATCTGCACTGCTGTTACGGGCAATCATCCCAAGCAATGTACTTTTACCAACACCACTACCTGCAAAAATTCCGATTCGCTGTCCCTTTCCTACCGTCAATAATGAATCTATTGATTTGACTCCCACTTGAATCGGTTCTGAGATGGGAGCGCGTGATAGTGGATTTGGCGGTGACTGTTCGGTTAAATAATTGGATAATCCTTTAGGAAGCTTCGAGTTATCCAAGCTATTCCCCAGTGAATCAACCACTTTTCCGACCAGACCGCGTCCAATTTTTACCGACAAGGCCCCACCTGTGGACTCTACCAGACAACCCGGTCCGATTTCGGTTACTTGCCCATACGGCATAAGGATAATTTTTTCTTTATTAAAACCAACGACTTCACTTAGGACAGGTTTTTTATTACTAGAGCTATGAATCAGGCAAACTTCACCAATATTTGCTTCCGGCCCCTGTGACTCGATCATGAGACCTACAACCCGCAAAACCATTCCATAGCGTTTTAACGTATCAGCCTTATCAATTGCATCGAAATATTTTGCTAATGTCATTGGCTACTCTCCATACTGCTTTCAAGCAGAACTTTTCGTAGTTCCTCCAGTTGTGTATCAATACTGCAGTCAATCCGTCCAAACGGATGTTCAATGAAACAACTGTCTTCCTCTAAATCCTCATTTACGTAAATAGACAGGTTTGTTTCTTTTCCTGCAAGACGGGAGATTTCCTCTTTCTGCTGCATAACCAGATTATAATGATCCGGGTGTACAAAAATGGAAACTTTCGGTTGGTTTTTAACTTCCCTGACAGCTGTATTGACGATTGTGATAAAAGTTTCCGGATTGCTGCTTAAATCTTTTTTTATGATTTTTTCTGCAACGTGTACAGCAAGCTCCAAAATTGTTTCTTCACTTTGTTCAATCGTAGAATGATAATCTTTCGTTGCGGATTCCACAATTTTGTTTGCATCCTTTATTAACTGCTTGTATTGATCAAGACTTTCCTGTTTTCCGAGTTCAAACCCTTCTTTATAACCTGTTTCTTTAGCCTCTTCGATATATTGCTGTTTTTCTGTTTTCCAGTTTTCTTTTGCCTCTTCTATCTGAGCATTCGTTTGATCGACAAGGGTTGATTGCTGTTCCTTTATCTTTTGCAGTTCTTCTTTTGCTTGCTCGATATCAGCCAGGACATTGTTACGTGTATCTTCCTGAGATTCATCTGATGAAGTAGAATTGTCCTGAATATCTGCCATAATCGGTCTTACTTTTATTTGTTTAGCCTTCAATGTACTTGAGTGATTTGAATAAATGTTAGACAATAATGTCGTCACCTCCACCACGGGCTATGACAATTTCACCAATTTCCTCGAGGCGGCGGATTGCTCCAACAATTCTTGTCTGTGCTTCTTCAACGTCACGTAAACGGACTGGACCCATAAATTCCATTTCTTCCTTGAACGTTTCGGCCATTCGCTGGGACATGTTTTTAAAGACAACTTCTTTAACTTCATCACTGGCAACTTTAAGTGAAAGTCTGAGATCTTCATTTTCCACTTCCCGGATAACCCGCTGGATGGCACGATTGTCAAGTACAACAATATCTTCAAAGACAAACATGCGTTTTTTGATTTCTTCTGCCAACTCAGGGTCCTGTATTTCGAGTGTATCAAGTATCGTTCTTTCTGTACTGCGGTCAACCCCATTCAGCACTTCTACGACAGCCTGAATACCACCTGTTTGTGTGTAGTCCTCAGTGAGTGACGAAGATATTTTGCGTTCCAGCACTTGTTCCACCTGACTGATAATTTCAGGTGAGGTGGAATCCATTGTTGCGATTCGTTTGGCGACTTCAGCCTGCATTTCCTGCGGCAGCTCGGATAAAATCTGGCCAGCCTGTTCTGAGTCCAAATAGGATAATACAAGCGCAATTGTTTGCGGATGTTCATTTTGAATAAAATTCAATACCTGCTGTGCATCTGCTTTGCGTGCAAAATCAAAAGGTCTAACCTGTAATGATGATGTAAGGCGTTCGATAATACTAGTTGCTTCCTGTTGTCCAAATGCCTTTTCAAGAACTGTTTTGGCATAGCCGATTCCACCTTGTGAAATGTAATCCTGTGCTAATGCAATTTGGTGGAATTGATCAAGCACATCCTCTTTCGTACCTGATTCCACTTTTTTGACTGAAGAAATTTCCAGACTCAACTTTTCAATTTCTTCCTCCGACAAATGCTTGTAAACTTGTGCTGATACATCCGGACCCAGGGAGATTAAGAGAATTGCTGCTTTTTGTTTGCCTGTAAGTTCTGTTTGTCTAGCCATTCAAAGACCCCCTTAATCATCCGAAATCCAACTTCTAAGCAATTTGGCGAATTCTTCCGGTTTTTCTTTCGCCATTCTTTCCAATTGTTTTCTTCGAGCAGAAGATTCAGTTTCTGGTTTATCACCAATTTCAGGCACTTCCACACCAGGCTCTGAAGGTACTGTTTCCTCCACTGCTTCCTCTTCTTCGGTTTTCCTGCTTCGGAACAGTATAATTATCAGTACTATGATGATTGCCAGTAAGATACCACCGGTAATATACATCCATAATGGAATTACTGGTGTAGTCGGTTGCGGTGAATTTATACTCTCACTGAATTCCTGGAACACAATAGAAATCTTTTCTTCAGGCTGGACTTCTCCATACTCACCATTAATTGAAGTGCTGACAATGGAATTTAATATCGATGAAATCCCGTTCGTCACAGTTTCCTGCTCCTGTGCTGTTAAATATTGAACTTCACCATTTTCTTTCCCTTTTATTTCATCAACCGCTACCTGTATACCCAAATCACGGATCTTATAAGGGCTTTCAACTATCTCTTTGCGAATGCGGTTGTACTCATTGTTAACCGTTTCTTTAGATAACTCGTATTCGCCATTATTACCTTCTTCAGCAGCCTGATAGTTTGCGATGTCTTCATCACCAGTTCCTGTTGTTCCTCCAACCGGCGGATTCCCTTCATACGTTTCCTGAACTCTTTCTATACTTACAGGAAGCCCTTCCATATTTTCAACATCTACCGGTTCAACAAGCTCTTCAACACGATTTTCCTGTGTGAAATCTACATCAGCTGTGACGGAAACAATTACGTTGTCTCTTCCAACCATAGCTCCGAGCATCTGTTGTAATCTTCGCCGTATATTCTTTTCGATGTCCTGCTTAACATTTTGTTGATATGTATATACATCCTGGTTAGCAGGTCCATTTTTGGAATCTTTATCATAGTATTCGAAATACTGGTTCATGATAGCGATATTTTCCGGAGGCAGATTAGGTACTGCCTTTGATACCAAATGATACAGGGAATTGATCTGATTCCCTTTAAATTCGTAACCTGGTTGCGTATTTATTACGATAGAAGCGCTTGCTTTTTGTGATGATTCACTGACAAAGACCGGCTCTTCAGGCATATTGATCATTACTTTTGCATCGTTAATACCTTCGACACCTTTCATTAAATTCGCCAGCTCTGTTTGCATCGCATCCAGCTTTATCATGCTGAATTCATTATCAGTAATACCCCAGGAGGCATTCTCACTGAAAAACGAATAATCAATATTACCGCTGTTCGGTATTCCCTGTCCCGCAAGATCAACGAGCAATGCGTTCACATTACCTTCAGGCACAGTAATAGTTGTTCCGCCACTTTCCAGTTCATATGGGATTCCTCTTGCATCTAATTCAGCTTTTATTTGACCAACTTCCTGCAATGATAAATTATTGTATAGCGGTACAAATTTAGAATTAAACGAAAAAAGTAAAAGAGCCAGCATCAACACAACAACCAGTGCTGCCGAACCGATAAATATACCTTTTTGGCTTTTTGTTCGCTTGGTCCAAAAAGATGAAGCCGTATCTTTAAATTTCATTAATTTTTCCTTCATATATTCCCCCGCCAAATTCCAAATTCTATTTAAATGAAAAACTGTTGATTTTATAGTTCATCTTAGGACCAACCAGAAAACTTCTGAATATTATTTTCATTTAAATAAAAGTAATGTTTTTATATTTGCATTCGCATAATTTGGTTATATGCATCAATGACTTTCTTTTGAATCTGGACAGAGGTTTCAAGCGTTATGCTAGCTTTCTGGGCTGTAATCATCACATCATGCAGATTATCAATTTGCCCTTTTGCCAATGCTTCTGTTTTCTTATCTGAAGCAACTTGGGCATCGTTGACATGTTCAATTGCCGCTTTTAATGACTCTGCAAAATTATGTTGTGCTTCACCTGGTGTAGTTATGTTTGATGTTTTATTGATATCAGAATTGGGAATTAAGGGTTGTGAAACTCCACTAACCAAAGGATTCATAATCATTACTCCCCCTTTACTTTTATATTTCTATAAGCACTGAGTTTTCCATTACTACAATTCGTTTACAGCATAATAATCCAGGTCCGTCTCAAACTTCCGGATGGCTGGTTCGTCTATCTTCCTATTTCCAACGCTTTTAACAGCATGTTTTTACTCGCATTCAACGAAGTAATATTTGCTTCATACGAACGTGTTGCACTCATCAAATCCACCATTTCCTTTAATGGATCGACATTCGGCATTTCAACATATCCGGCTTCATTTGCATCCGGATGATTCGGGTTATATACCACTTTAAATGGCGACTCATCCTCAACAATTTCGGATACTTTCACTCCGCTTCCCTGGCTCGATGTCGAATTAGCACTAGCATTATGTAAAAAAGATTTAAAACTCTGTCCAGTCGGCTCCATAACAACCATCTTCCTTCGATATGGTTCGAATTCGCCATTTTCATTGATTGTAGCTCTAGTTGATTGTGCATTTGCGATGTTGGAAGAAACGACATCCATACGCAGCCTCTGAGCCGTTAACGCACTGGCACTCGTGTTTATGGCATTAAATATCGACATTTCTATCTGCCTCCCCTGATAACCGTTTGCAAACTACTAAATTTACCGTTAATCCGATCTACCAAACTTTGATAATATATTTGGTTTTTTGCCAAATCAGCCATTTCTTTGTCAATATCCACACTATTTCCATTATGATTATACATTGTGTTTTTCTGTGTAATTGTTTTGAAAGATGGCCCTGTACCAGAATTATCAAAAGGTATATGTTTTGAATGCGTTCTCTTGGCTTCAAAGGAAGACGTCAATGCATCATTCAGGACATTCTTAAAAACGACATCTTTCGCCTTGTAATTCGGAGTGTCCACATTTGCAATATTATTTGAAATAGTCCGATTTTTAGCCGAAGCATAATCAAGCGATCCTTCAAGTGTTTTGAAGGTTCCTCCGAAAAATTCCATTACGATTCCCCCTAAACTTTTTAAAAGAACCGACATAAATTACATCACGTATACGAATATTGTAATTTATATGACAGGTAAAGTCTATCATATTTCGACATTTTTCTTCTTGGGAAAAGTTTTTGGTTAAAAATATCCAGGACTTTTTACTCATTAAATATACTTTTTCTGACAAATTTAATACGAGATTGTAAATTTTTCAGTGCTTTATATCTGAAAAGTATCTTTTTAGGATCTTTCTGAAAAGGTTGCTGCTATCAACCCACAACTGGAAATTCACTTCGCTATCCGCGAGATTTGTCTTCTGTATCAACCAGCTTCCTTATAAAAATTTTAAGGTTAACTAAGCTATAACTTCACTAAAAAAACGGCTATCCCTCGATAGCCGTTTTATAATTCATTATTTATTTATCTGGTACGAAGTTTTTCAAGTTCCACCAGGAATTTATCATTTAATACTTTAATGTAAGTACCTTTCATACCGAGTGAGCGGGATTCGATAACACCGGCACTTTCCAGCTTTCTTAAAGCATTTACAATTACAGATCTGGTAATTCCTACTCTGTCTGCAATTTTGCTGGCTACAAGCAACCCTTCATTACCATTTAATTCTTCAAAAATGTGATCGATTGCTTCAAGTTCACTGTAGGACAGTGAGCTGATCGCCATTTGCACAACAGCCTTACTTCTTGCTTCCAATTCAATTTCTTCCGTTTTCTCGTGAAGAATTTCCATACCAACGACCGTAGATCCATATTCTGCAAGCAACAGGTCGTCATCACTAAAACTATCTGAAAGTCTGCTCAACACCAATGTTCCCAAACGCTCACCACCACCGATAATTGGAACAATAGTGGTAAGACCATTTTTAAACAACTCACGATTTTCTACCGGGAATGCTGTATACGGACTGTCAATGTCCAGGTTTGCTGTTGTTTCATGAATATTGAACAACCCTTGTGTATACTCTTCCGGGAATTGCCGTTCTTCCAGCATGGATTTCATGCGATCATTTTCAATTTCCTGATTAATCGCAAATCCAAGTAATTTACCACGTCTGCTGAGGATGAAGATATTTCCCTTTATCACATCTCTTAAAGATGCAGACATTTCATTAAAGTTTACTGATTTTCCTGTTGCTTTTTGCAGCATTGCATTAATTTTTCTTGCACGATCTAATAGTTCCATAATGATCCTCCATTTCATTAATTCATTTTATAGAATAAATTGACTTAAGTCTTTGTTTTTTGTGATGTCACTCAATTTTTTATTGACATAATCATCAGTTATTTCAACAGTTTCCAAATTAATATCCGGTGCTTCAAAGGATAAATCCTCCAAAAGTTTTTCTAAAATAGTGTGAAGTCTTCTTGCACCAATATTATCTGTTTCCTGATTAACCTGATAGGCAATTTCTGCCAGTCTATTTACAGCATCGTCTGTAAAAACAAGATTTATACCTTCTGCTTTAAGTAATGCTGTATATTGCTTTAATAGAGCATTTGATGGTTCCTTTAAAATTAGCTTGAAATCATCTACAGATAACTTTTCCAGTTCTACTCTGATAGGAAACCTTCCTTGCAGTTCAGGAATTAAATCTGAAGGTTTTGCCATATGGAATGCTCCTGCTGCAATGAAAAGCATATGATCTGTTTTAACTGGTCCGTGTTTTGTTACAACAGTGGAACCTTCAACAATTGGTAAAATGTCGCGCTGTACCCCTTCACGTGATACATTTGCGGAATTTTCCTGTTTACCGGCGACTTTATCAATTTCGTCAATAAATAACATTCCCGATTGTTCCGCCCGTTCGATAGCTTCCTGGGCTGCTTCTTCCATGTCCACGAGCTTAGTGGCCTCTTGTTGTGTTAGTACTTTTCTTGCTTCAGAAACAGGAAGTTTACGCTTTTTCTTTTTCTTAGGCATGAACTGTCCTAAGGCATCCTGCATGTTCATCCCCATTTGCTCCATTCCCGAACCTTGCAGCATATCAAACATTGATGGCGGAAGTTCCTCGAGTTCTACCGTTACAAGGTGGTCCTCCAATTCGCCCATAGCCAGCTGATGTTCCACCCGCTTACGTTTATTTCTGATTTCTTCATCTCCAGGCGCCGAATGTTCATCTTCATTACTGTCTTCCTGGGCCGAGAACAACATTTCAAATGGATTTTTCATGCTGTTTTGTTTTTTGACCTGTGGAACGAGTAATTGAACAAGTTTTTTATTAGCTTCTTTTTCCGCCCTGTCCATCACTTCGTTCATTTTTTCTTCTTTTACCATACGTAAAGACATTTCAACCAGGTCACGGACCATTGATTCTACATCACGTCCGACATACCCGACTTCTGTAAATTTGGTTGCTTCCACCTTTACAAATGGTGCACCAACCATTTTGGCAAGTCGCCGGGCTATCTCAGTTTTACCGACGCCGGTCGGACCGATCATTAAGATGTTTTTTGGAACGATTTCGTCTTTTATTGTCTCTTCCAGTTTTATGCGACGGTACCGGTTACGTAATGCTACAGCAACCGATTTCTTAGCTTTGTTCTGACCTATTATATACTGATCTAACTGCCCCACAATTTGTTTTGGAGTATAATCAATGCTCATTATTCATGAAGGCCTCCTTATTAATCAAGTACCTCTAACGTTATTTGGTCATTCGTGTAGACGCATATTTCCCCCGCTACTTCCAAAGCTGCACGTGCAATTTCTTTTGCTGTCAAGTCTTTTGAATATCTCACTAAAGCCCTTCCGGCACTCAATGCATAGTTTCCACCAGAACCTATTGCAAGAATTCCATCATCAGGCTCAATAACCTCTCCTGTACCCGATACCAGAAATGTATTTTCCTTGTTCATAACAATGAGCATTGCCTCCAGCTTGCGAAGAACCTTATCACTGCGCCACTCTTTTGCCAATTCCACAGATGCTCGGGTAAGGTTGCCGTCGTATGCCTCAAGTTTTCCTTCAAATTTTTCAAATAAAGTAAAGGCATCTGCAACAGACCCGGCAAAACCTGCTAAAACTTTCCCGTTAAATAATGTACGAACTTTTTTTGCTTTATGCTTCATAACTACAGCATTTCCCAGTGTAACCTGACCGTCTCCACTCATTGCACATTGACCGTTATGCTTGATAGCAAAAATTGTTGTAGCATGGATTTCACTTGACACTAATCATCACCTCTTCAATCGGAATATTTATCATTCGCTCTTGGATGACTGTTCATATACACGTTTCGCAAGCGATCTTTTGTCACATGTGTATAAATTTGTGTTGATGATAAATTTTCATGCCCCAATAACTCTTGCACTGTACGCAAATCAGCACCTTCATTTAACATATGTGTCGCGAATGTATGACGTAATTTATGTGGATGTACATGTACGGTTAAGGCAGCCTTTTCGACTATTTTTTCGAGTACCAACCGCAATCCCCTTGTAGTCAACGGATTTCCCCTGGCATTAAGAAAGACTGAATTTGCCTGAGTCTTTGCTTTTTCTAAAAGTATCTTCCTTCCATCATTTATGTAGGTTTCCAATGCTAATTCCGCAAAACGACCGAATGGAATATACCGCTCTTTTCTTCCTTTACCTTTAATAAACATCGTGCCGATAGTAAAATCAATGTCATCCAAAACCATTCCCTGGCATTCACTAACGCGAATTCCTGTTGCATATAGTGTTTCAATTATTGCCTGATTTCTCTGTCCAATTGGATCTGATAAGTCATTGACTTCGAACAGTTTTTCCAATTCTTCCATGTAAAGAAACCCAGGAATAGGCTTATCGGCTTTGGGAAGCTTCACCTGGATAAACGGATTTCCGGATACTTGATTATCCCGTTCCAAAAATTTATAGAAGCTTCTAAGGCTGGAAATTTTCCTGGATACAGATCTTCTGCTTAACTTTTGGTCATACAATACAGTCAAAAACAAGCGAATTACCTGATAATCAACCTCCTGCAGACTTTTAATCCCTTCCTGATTTAAAAAAGTGAAAAATGTTTCCAGATCATTCATGTAGTATTCAATGGTATATTGCGAAGCGTTTTTTTCTATTTGTAAATACTCGATAAACGCTTCACTGGACTTTGTAAAATGGTTCAATTTTCCACCTCGCCTAAAACAGCGAATAAATCATATCACATAATAAATCGCAAAGCAATAAACTTAACTAAATTGTATCAAAATTCTGAATTAAACACAATAAATTACATAAAAAGGTTATCCTTAAGCTTTTTTCAGGATAACCAGTAACTGTCAAGTGAATTACCTTACCAATGCGTAATTATATCTTTTTCATTCTCAATAGTCAATGAACAAGAATTGAATTATCAAAAAAGTTTTATTCATCTGTGAACGACTACTACTTGAACAATCCTATTTCACTGATTTTCCTTTTTGTTTCACTCGTGCCCAATTCAAATAAACGGCGATAAATTGTTATCAGATGACCATCATATTGGTTTCTCTTTTCATCAGCACTCAATTCATCGAATGGTTTAACCAAATGCTTAATTGCTTTTCGACCATCCTTGTTTTTTGCTGCAAATAACTCTTTAATCTCTTCGACTTCATCCGGAGTTGCTTTGATTTCGTATTCGATTCCACGATCAGGCATTGAAGTTTCCTGTATGTCCTGTTTATCTACTGCAACAAAATAGCTTTTACTTTCTGCCATATCGAATACCTCCTCCATTTTGTCCATTCCCCAATTTCACAAAAAGAAAACTACCCGCGTATGGCGAGTAGTCAGTTTTGTGCACTTTCTTTATAGTCACAGTTTGTACATTGAATGCGTGTTTCTTTTTTAGTTTTCTTTTCCACCAGCATAGATTCACATTTTGGACATGGTCTTGAAATTGGTTTATCCCATGAAACAAAATCACAATCCGGAAAACGGTCACATCCATAAAACGTTCTTCGTTTTTTTGATTTTCGTTCAACAACGTTTCCTTCTTTACACTTCGGACATTTGACACCAATCTCTTTTAAGATCGGTTTTGTATTTCGGCATTCCGGAAAGTTTGAGCATGCCAAAAACTTTCCATACCTGCCCATTTTATATACCATTTCATGCCCGCAATTCTCACAATCTATGCCTGCCGGTTCATCCCTGACTTCAATTTTTTCCATTTCCTGTTCCGCTTTTTCGAGCCGTTTTCGGAAATCCGGATAAAATTCATTAAGTACTTCTATCCACTCAGTTTTCCCTTCCTCAATAGCGTCAAGATCTTCTTCCATTTTCACAGTAAATTCAACGTTGATTATTTCCGGGAAGAACTCTTCAAGTGTATCTGTTACAATTCCACCTAACTCAGTTGGTACAAAGCGTTTATTATCGATACTGACATAACCCCGGCGCTGAATAGTGTCCAAGGTAGGAGCATATGTTGATGGACGACCAATTCCTTGCTCTTCCAGTGTTCGAACTAGTCGCGCTTCCGTATATCTTGGCGGCGGCTGTGTAAAGTGCTGATTAGGTGTAATATCACTTGCCTCCACAGTCATTCCCTCTTTTATATCAGGCAGGAATTTGTTTTCGGTCTTTTTCTTATCGTCAGAACTCTCCACGTACACCTTCATAAATCCTTTAAATTTAATTTTAGACCCTGTAGCGCGAAATTCAACCCCGTTATTCAGAAGGTGTACTGTCATGGTATCCATTACTGCAGGCGCCATTTGACTTGCCAGAAAACGTTCCCAAATCAGTTTGTATAAACGGTACTGATCTCTGGACAAAATTGCCTTCAATGACTTCGGATCACGCAGCGCCGATGTAGGTCTGACCGCTTCGTGTGCATCCTGTGCACCTTGCTGTTGTTTACCTTTTTTGAAAAACCCGAGATACTCTTTACCAAACTGTTCTTCAATATATCCTTTTGCTTCCTGTTTGGCTGTATCGGAAATCCGCGTTGAATCCGTACGCATATACGTAATTAAACCGGTTATACCACCGGATTTTTTTCCAAGATCAATACCTTCGTATAATTGCTGGGCAACCATCATCGTCTTCTTGGCACGGAAGTTCAGTTTACGAGCTGCTTCCTGTTGTAATGACGATGTTGTAAAAGGTTTTGCCGGATTTCGTTTGCGCTCACGTTTATTTACTTTGTCAACAGTGAATTTCTTACCATCCATTTTACCTAATATGGATTTAACGTCCTGTTCTTTCTTTAACTCATGTTTCTTACCGTCAATTCCATAAAAGGAACCTTCAAATTGATCCTTATCTTTTACAAAGTTAGCTTCGATAGACCAATATTCTTCCGGTTTAAAATTCTCAATTTCTTTTTCCCGGTCAATAATCATTTTTACCGCAACCGATTGTACCCGACCGGCACTCAAGCCTTTTTTAATTTTTTTCCAAAGCAAGGGGCTGATTTTATAACCGACGAGACGGTCTAAAATTCTCCTTGCCTGCTGGGCATCGACCAGGTCCTCATCAATCGAGCGCGGACTTTTAAATGAATCTTTAATCGCATCTTTGGTAATTTCATTAAAAACAACGCGACACTTTGAGTCTTCATCTACATCCAGAACATGAGCTAGATGCCAGGCGATGGCTTCACCTTCTCTATCAGGGTCGGCAGCCAGATAAACTTTTTTGGCCTTTTTCGCTGCGGATTTTAATTCTTTAAGAACATCACCTTTACCGCGAATGGTAATATATTTTGGTTTAAACTCATTATCTACATCTACACCCGTTTGACTTTTTGGTAAATCACGAACATGTCCCATGGATGCTTTTACTTTATATTTTTTTCCTAAATAACGTTCGATCGTTTTCGCTTTTGCAGGCGACTCCACGATCACGAGGTAATCTGACATGTATTCTCCTCCCAAAATGAGGTTACCATTATAAATTCGGAAATCTTCACTAATATTAAATATTTACTACACTTTTGTCAAACATGTTAATATATTCTGTTTCTAATTTGACATACTCCAATTAGGTCCGATGCTCTTCCAATCCTCAATAATATCTTCCGGCTCGTACACCAGTTTTGCACCATCCTGGATCATTTTGTGGACGCCTTTTGTTTGCTCCAATAGTGGAGAACCGGGGACCGCATATACCTCCCGCCCCTGATCAAGAGCTTGGTCAACCGTAATAAGTGTACCACTTTTTTCAGTAGCTTCAATTACTAGCGTTCCAAAACTTAATCCGCTGATAATCCGGTTTCGCTCGGGAAAATGAAAACGTTGTGGTGGTATATCTGGAGGATATTCAGACAACAAAAGACCATGATTGGAAATTTGTTTGAAAAGAAATGTATTTTGTTTTGGATAAATATAATTAAATCCGCTGCCCAACACAGCAATTGTTTTACCATTATTTTGTAATGCAAGCTGATGTGAATAACTGTCAATTCCCATTGCCATTCCGCTGACGATAATCCAATTTCGTTTAATTAACGGCAAAACGAATTTCTTCATTTTTAACATTGCTTCCTGTGACGGCCTGCGGGTTCCAATCACACTAAGCATTGGCTGATCAGCCAGCAAATCAGTATTTCCCATAGCATATAATACCAATGGCGCATCTTTTATAGTTTTTAACACAAAAGGATAGTTATCGTCAACTACAGTTATCACTTTATATACTTTCAAATCAGTTTTGAGTTGCAATTTTAATTGATTGTTATGGAGATCTGAGTAGAATAATGAAGCATTTTGCTGAGGGAGAGAGAAAAATTGCCGAAGTTCGGTTGAAGACAAATTGTAGATTGACTTTAACGTAGAATCATAGCGGAAAAACCTTCGGATGGTTCTTCGTGTTATACCACGGCATCGATGGATGTGAATCAGCCGTTTTCGAATTAGCTCCAATAGGTAACGCCCCTTTCATATAGGTGGAACCCAAAAACGACGTACGCTTTTGGGTTCCTTCCATATAATTAATGAGTTTTACATTTTTCATTCAGGTTGTTTTCTTTCAAAACACCAATCATAGTTTCACCAATTTCAGCAGGTGTTTGGGCAACTTTAATACCACATTCATTCATTACACGAATCTTTTCATCTGCAGTACCTTTACCACCTGAAATAATCGCACCGGCATGGCCCATACGTTTTCCTGGAGGTGCAGTTGCACCTCCAATGAAGCCGACTACAGGTTTTTTCATATTGGCTTTTACCCATTCAGCTGCTTCTTCTTCAGCAGTACCGCCAATTTCTCCAATCATAACGACAGCTTCTGTTTCCGGATCATCATTGAATGCTGATAGAACATCAATGAAGTTCGTTCCATTAACAGGGTCTCCGCCAATACCTACAGCCGTTGTTTGACCATATCCTTCTTCAGTTAATTGATGCACTGCTTCGTATGTCAGGGTTCCGGAACGGGATACAACACCGATATGGCCTTTTTTATGAATATATCCAGGCATAATACCGATTTTAGATTCGTCAGCTGTAATAACACCCGGGCAGTTAGGTCCTACAAGACGTGTTTTCTTGCCTTCCATATATCGTTTAACCTTTACCATATCCATAACTGGAATATGTTCGGTTATACAAATAGCAAGATCAAGTTCTGCATCAACTGCTTCCAGAATGGCGTCAGCAGCAAATGGAGCAGGCACATAAATAACGGATGCATTGGCTCCTGTTGCGTCCACAGCCTCTTTTACTGTGTTGAATACAGGGACACCCTCTACTTCTGTACCACCTTTTTTAGGTGTTACACCACCAACGATTTTTGTACCATATTCAAGCATTTGTTTCGTATGGAATTTAGCTGTGCCACCAGTAATTCCCTGGACAATTACTTTTGTATCTTTATTTACATATACACTCATTTTCGTCCGTCCTTTCTACGCAATCTCTTTACGTTTTGTTAAAAAATGTGTTTAACTAGCTGAATCTTCCAACTTTACACCCGTTCACCAAGTGCTGGTGCGATTGAATTATTTAACCATGGAAACAATTTTTTCTGCACCATCAGCCATTGACCCAGCTGATGTGATGTTTAAACCGGATTCATCCAGGATTTTCTTGCCTAAGTCAACGTTTGTTCCTTCCAAACGTACAACAAGTGGCAATTGCAATCCAACTTGCTTGGTTGCTTCCACAACACCTTCCGCAATAACATCACATTTCATGATTCCACCGAAAATATTAACAAAAATTCCTTTTACATTGGAATCGGACAAAATGATTTTAAATGCTTCGGTAACTTTTTCAGCAGTTGCGCCGCCCCCAACATCAAGGAAGTTTGCCGGCTCACCGCCATAATGCTTGATAATGTCCATTGTAGACATTGCAAGTCCTGCACCGTTAACCATGCAGCCAATATTTCCATCCAGTGCAACATAGCTCAAGTCGTATTTGGATGCTTCAATTTCCTTCTCATCTTCTTCATCCAAATCGCGTAACTCCATAACATCCTTTTGACGGAACAATGCGTTATCATCAAAATTAAGTTTGGAATCAAGTGCAAGCACCTGACCATCGCCAGTTGTTACCAACGGATTAATTTCAGCAATAGAGCAATCCTTTTCTACAAAAGCAGTATAAAGACTTGTCATAAACTTAGCTGCTTTACCGATCAACTCATCCGGAATGTTTATATTAAATGCCAGTCTGCGGGCCTGATAACCGGAAAGTCCAACTACCGGATCAATAACCTCTTTAAATATTTTCTCGGGTGTATTGGCAGCAACTTCCTCAATTTCAGTACCGCCTTCTTCAGACGCCATCATGACAACACGGGAAGTAGCACGATCCAGTACAATCCCTACATAATATTCTTTCTTAATATCGCAGCCTTCTTCAATAAGCAGACGTTTTACTTCCTTACCTTCTGGCCCAGTTTGATGCGTAACAAGAGTTTTACCTAAAATTTCGTTTGCGTATGTACGCACGTCATCCAAGTTTTTGGCAATTTTAACGCCACCAGCTTTACCGCGGCCGCCAGCGTGGATTTGTGCTTTCACTACTTTTACGGAACTATCCAGTTTCTCTGCAGCCTGAACTGCTTCGTCTACCGTATATGCAACATGTCCGTTTGGAACATTTACACCATAGCTTCGCAAAATCTCTTTGCCCTGATACTCATGAATGTTCATCTTTCATCCTCCCATCAAAATTCACTGCATTTCCATTGTATAAAAAATCTACAAATTTCACAAGAAAAGAAAAAAGGAGGCACTGTTCTAAAACATCCTTTTAAAATGCTTTATAAAAGATTATTGATTTAGACACAAAATCAATAAACTGCGAACTGAATTTGAATTTAATAACTCCGCTTGAGAAAATACACTATGTTGTTCATCCTGCAGTGGGTGAATCCAGGATACATTCTCGTTATCTTGAATCGGGTGATATTTTTAGTGTTGCACTACGAGTCACATCATACCAGGGACTTCCTCACCCGGTTCCCTGTTCGGTCACTCATAATCCGAATGAGTGCCCTTCGCTAGCGATTTTCCGTGTTGATGGTCACTCATAACCCGAATAAGTGACCGTTCCATGGAAGGCCAGTAGAACATCAGTATATTCCAACCACGTGTTCAAAGTGCTTTTCTAACAGATCTAGTAAAATCAGTTCGCAATATACATCAATTTCATAATTTGAGAAAACAGCTAAAAAGCAACGACAACTGTATATAATACCTTTCACTATTATAATCGAACCAAAACTGAAAAAAGTGGCATAAAAATATTTAAAAAACATGCCACCTTTTCCGGTTGAGAAACGATTGTAGTTATAAGAGGGGGATAATCATGTGATCAATTCTTTTGCGGGTCTTCCATATTCTGATCTGTCCGGTAAATAAAAGCAAACACTTCAGCTACAGCATGGTAAAGTTCTTCCGGAATCGTCTCATTTATATTTAACTCTGACAGCAGTTCTACCATTGAGGAATCTTCCTGAATTGGCACATTATTTTCCCGGGCTTTTTCTATAATACTTTCGGCAACTAAACCCTTACCGGTCGCAGTAACTTTGGGTGCGTTGTCAAGATCCTGATTATACCTGAGTGCAGTAGCCTTTTTTCGTTTTTCAGTCATATCCGGTAATCCACCCCCTGGTATGCATTTTGATACGCTGCCTTTGCGGTTTCAAGACTGGATGGTTTGTCATGATGAATTGGTTTAACTGTAACGGTTGAGAGCTTGTAATCAAGTTTCTCTAAACCTTCTTTTAACATCGGCTTAAGGAAAGCAGACTGTTCTGATACATGTTTTTGATCATTAAATATCGTTATAGCAACAGCACGCTTTTGTATATTCATATCAATAACCGTTTCTTTTAAATTTGATAGATTCAAATAAAACACGATACGACAAAAATCCGGATTGATTTCACCATCTTCTGTTCTCTTGCCTTCAAATTCAAGCTGCATATCATCCGTTAAACCGAGCTTTTCCGCAGGGAGTTGCAAATTTGCCTGAATAACATTTGAACTCTCATTTACAGATTGGATTTGCAGACCATTAATCAAGTTTAATAGCTGCTGGGAGCGATCATGTAATGTTCCATCAGATTTCTGAATCATCTGCAGTAACATGGATTTAATCGTGTTTGATTGCTGTTGCATCATATCTTCAGCAAGCAGATTTTCATGATTTAAACCAGTGAATCGTAACACGTTTTGCAGATGACTTAGAAATTGATCTTTTGGGGTCTGATAAAAAAATGACTCACCTAGTTTAAGATTCGATAAAACTTGCTCTGCTTGCATATAAGTTTGGCGATCAGCCATCGTTGTGAGGGTCGTTAAAAGTTGCCGCAATTGGACCGGATTATTTTGCAAAAGCTTTGTAATTTGCTGTTGCTGCTCATTTGACAGCAGTGGCAATAGAGAACTTGTCAACTGCTGCTTCAGCTGTGTAAATTGCTGGCTTGTCAAGGCTGTTCTATTCGTGGCACTTTGCCCCAATAAAGATGACCAGCTTTGCAATATTTTTGCTGCTTCACTTCTTACTGCTGTTTGATTCGTATTCATTTGTTCAAGTGTGTTAATTATGTTTGTACTATTTAGTTGAAAAGGTAACTGTGCAGTGGATCCATTATTTTTCTGTGCAAATGAAGTCCATTCTGATTTCCATGCGGTGAAATCTACCGTTGGATCGACAGTTCCCGCAACTTTCAACATGTTAAAAAACGATTGGCTGTTATTCGAAACTTCCGTCTGGATATGGTTAACCAGTGCGTTTCCAGCGTTTAATGGCCGCTCAACCAGTTGACTTAGCCGGTTTATTAAATCTTGTTGAAGCTGCGTTATATCGGGAACGTGTCTCAACTGATTCAGTAATGCTTTCATTTGATCCGTTAATCCGCTTGTATTTTTCGTTGTTAATGCCTGAAATACCGAATCTGTTATCGGTAATCGTGCAGCAATCATTTCCTTTAGAACTTGCTGGGACTGTGTTTTATTTCCGGAACGATCCAATAATTGGAAAGCCTTCGCAAGCTGTTCTTTTGAAAATGGAATTTTTTCGTTAATCAGCGTCTTCATAAATGCAGCGTTAGATTTTGAAAGTTTAAGTCCAAGCTGCTGAAATAGATTCGCAATATTAGTATCAGTTTGCTTTTTTAATTGATTGCCAATTACTTTTAGATAAATAACACTATCTGACGCCTGTACCTGGAAGTGATATCTCCCTCTAAGCGTTAAGGAGGCCTCCAATTGGGCAATCATCTTTTGGGACCCCATCTGTATTTGTGCTTTGTTATTCGGAAAAAGTTTATCGATTTTACCTTGAACAATTTGTCCTGGCCGTAAAACCATAGGTGCATCGGCAATCTTGGACGAAGTTAACCGCTGTCCCAAAACTTGATTCACACTCAATTCGAGTCACCTCCATTCATTTATTTGATTGCATTTCGAACAGGTGCATATGATTTACGATGATATGGCGAAATCCCCTGTTCTGTCAGCATATCCAGATGCTGTTTCGTTCCATAGCCCATATTTGACGCAAAACCATATGCAGGGTACTCCTTATCCAAGTCGTTCATTAGGTTGTCACGGGTAACTTTTGCCAATATACTGGCAGCAGCAATGGAAATGCTTTTCTGATCACCCTTTGTTATTGCTTCTGATGTACAAGGAAGCCGATTAAGTGACACGGCATCAATTAAAATGTGGTCAGGTGCCGGGTCCAGTTGGCGGATTGTATTAAACATTGCCAGTTTCGTAGCTTCATAGATATTGACCTGATCGATTTTCTGGTTATCAATAATGGAAATCCCGTAACTCACAGCTTTTTCTTTTATGATTGTAAAAAACTTTTCACGTGTTTCTTCATTCAATTGTTTGGAATCATTTAATCCCAGCAATTTAAAATCCCTTGGCAAAATAACTGCTGCAGCGACGACAGGACCAGCCAACGGACCACGTCCTGCCTCATCCATACCGGCTATATACTGACAGCCGTTTGCATAACTTCTTTGTTCATACTGCGACATACGGAGAAAATTTTCTTCCAGTGCTTTTTCTTTTAATTTTTTTCGTTCATATTGTTCAATCAGCTTTTGAACGCCTTTACGCTCATCTGACTTTAATTCTTTTATGTATGTTTCATCTAATTTTTCCGATTCAAATAATTGTTTGATAACTGCGATTGATTGCTTTTCCATTTCATCACCTGCGTTCTATATTTATATCGGTTCAATCTTGTTATTTTGAACACAACTTATTTTACATTTATACTAACAGAATTGGAAGGGATGAAGACTATCACAATTTGAATCGTGTGAAACTATTTTCTCCTCTTAACCGTACTACAAATAGGAACTAATCAGGAGGAACGTATTTATGAAAAAATTATTTACCGGAATTATTCTATTATCTATCCTATTCATATTAGGTGCCTGTTCAGATAAATCATTTTCGATAGATCAGGTGACGATTGAAGCACAGATTCAGGAGGACGGATCTATTCATGTACGTGAGTTATTCACATATACATTTAATGGCTCATATGAAGGGATGACAAGGTCAATCGAATCTGATGCTGAAAATTTCAAAGCCTTTCTCACCGACAAACAAAATCCCTCCCTTTCTACAGAAAATCTCGACCAACTAGAGGTGGAAGAAGAGGATGATACATATAAAGTATATTCGGATTCAAAAAATGAAACAAAACGTGTCCTCTACAGCTATGATGTGGAAGGATCTGTAAAAAAGTATACGGATGTTGCGGATTTAAGGTATTCCTTTTTTGATGACTCGAATGAAACTGATTTGCATGATGTGACAATCACAATTTATCCGCCAGAAGGAACAAGTACGGAAAACAGGCACTTCTTTCTGCATGAGGATCCATCAGGTGAACTTACTGCATCAGAAAATGGTGTTCAATATACAAATTCCCTCCTTGAAGCAGGAAAAAATTCAATGATTCGCTTTGTATTTCCTTCTGACCAACTGACGGAAATGGAACTCACCAGTGATAAATCAATGGAAGCTGAAATACTGGCAGCGGAACAGGAACTTGCTGAACGTGCTGAAAATCTTGAGGCGAATATGTCCAAGGTAACTCCGATTGTCTGGATATTGTTGATTGCGATGGTTTTAACAGCTGTTTTCATGCTAATGGTCCACCCCAACCGATATCGCGGGAACAAAGACCGGGATTCACTAATCCGGTTGGTTGAAGAAACCGATCCATTATTTGTTAAATATTTGCACGGAAATTTGCATTTGTCTGATGACAGCTTTATTGCCGGATTATTTTCATTGAAACAACGCGGAATCGTCAAGCTGGAAAAAGTCCGCTCGACAGTTGAGAAAGATACAGACACTTATCGCTTTACCTGGGTGAATAATAAAGCTGAAATTGATGATGCAGACCAATTTTTACATGAATGGCTGTTCACGGAAAAGGATGAAGACGGAGACTATTTTCTGCTGGAATCATTAATTGATAATAAAGAAGAATCCGATGATGTAAAAGAGGAAAAAGCTGAACAATTTAATGCCGGTTTTGAAAAGTGGGCTGAAAAGGTGAAGGACAGAACATCATATCAACATTTACGGAAACCATTTAAAGGTTTTTCCTTTCTATCGATTCCACTGCTAGTTGCCGCATTGGGATTATTTTACTACTTTACCACCATAGATACGATCGGACCGACAGAACAATGGGTATTACCTGTTATTGCCGGTGTTATCACGGCTGTTGGGCTTTGGTATAACAGGAACAAATGGGTGTTGTCTGCATACTACTTAATTATGTTAGTCATGGCAGCAATAGGGTTCACTTTTACCCTGACTGTGATTCTGACACTTATTTTCTACGGACTGTCGATTATCACACTGCTGGCAATTCCGGCATCTTACTGGAACAAGGATACCAGACAACTGAAACATGCAATTAAACAGGCATATGAATCATTTAAAGATAAAAATTATCCGGTTGGAGCTGAGCCTGCTGTAATCGAACGACGTCTGGAATATGCGATTGTTCTCGATGCCGGGGAAAAATTCGGTGAACGATGTGAAAATAAATCACCGCTTGCCACATTGGAAGCGTATTATCCATTGCTTTATAATCCGGTTTTTGCAACAACATCGTTTAGTGCAAGTAATGTAGCGCTTTATAGTGTAGTTGTTCAAACCAACACCAATACAACCACTTCTGCTACTGGCGGGGGTGGTGCGGGAGCGTTTTAAAAACTATTATCACACAAAATAGCATGTGAAATTAGTCGATTTCACATGCTATTATTTGTACACTCATAACTTGATTACCAGCTTAAAAATATACCACTTCTGTCATTCCAAGATAAAAGGCTAATTTCCCAGTGGAAAACGATAAATTGGCCTTTCGCTATTCAACATTGCGCCTTATCGTATTATTTAATTATAGGTCTTTAATAAATAATTCATAAAATGATAATCTACGACCGTCATAATCCTTATCATAAATAAATTTAAATCCAAGTTTGTCTATCACTTTCTTTGATTTTAAATTATTTGTTCTTACCCGTGCAGTTAGTTTATTAATCTTAAGGGATTTAAAAGCAAATTTGATTGCTGCGTTTCCTGCTTCTGTGGCATATCCCATCCCCCAAAATTTCGGATCAAGCAGGTAAATAATCTCTATATTCTCTGTATCATCAATGTATCTTAATCCGCAATGCCCCATAATTTCCTTCGTAGACTTATTAACTACCGCCCAAACACCAAAACTGTGCTGGTTCCAATGTTTTATAATTTTATTGACGTACTGCTCTGATTCTTCAAAAGACATTCCATTTCCTATTCCAAGCCATTCCCCGACGCTGTTTTTCTTTACTATTTCGTAAAATTCTTTAATATCCGCGACAGTTAATTGCCTCATAAGAATTCGTTTAGTACTAATATTCATATTGGGATTTTCATTAATTATCTCATTTATTATCATCTATTATCATAACTCCTCTTATCAGATCTCCTTCTTTCCTTATTCAACATTACTCCCCCCATCTACAGCTATATCAACACCCTAAATTTGTACAACGCGTTTTCCATTTAGTGAACTATGTCAAGGATAGTACATTTCATTGGCTGTAATCATAACCATTATCGAGTCAAATAAGCGTGCATTTTCTTTCTGACAAATAGGTAAAAACCTATTTGGATAATATGGTAAATACCTGCGACAATTAAAAAGTACAAAAGTATCCCTGGATTTTCCATTATCCCTCCAATATCCGTTGCCATTGCTACAACATACAGAAAGGCTAATATAGTTCCAACAAAGGTCGGGACAAAGAACAGGGTTGTGATTTCCCTTGAGATGATTTGCTTCACTTCCTTTGCAGTGATTCCTATGTTATGAAGCTTCCTGAACTTGTTCTTTTCCTTATCAATCTCAGAAAAAAGATTTAAATATAATAGAATAAACGACCCAAAGAAGAAAACTATACTCATAATAGTTGTCACAAAGAATAATATTCCATTAGAGCTTTTGTTGCGATTGTAATATTCCACTTTAGAGGCAATCTGAAATAAGTTTTCTTCAGACGTATTCGCTGCCCGGACACCCGTGATTGGCGGGGTGTTTTCATTATAGCTATTAAATCTATTTTCCAATTCTTCAACAACATCTGCTGACTTTTTCCAGTTGGCAACATTGATTAAATTAACCTTTGATTCAAAACCATCCAAGCTATTTTTTAGTTGCGCAAACTCAGAATTGCTTACAATAATAAAGTCATGAAGGTTTAGAAAGGTATTAATGTTTATTTCAACAAATATATCCTTTAGTGTATAGGTTTTCTCCCCATTTCCAACCGGGAAGACAAGTCTTTGATTATATTCAACGTCAGATCTATTTTCCGGGTCATCATTGAGATAATATATAAACTCGTTGTTCTGCAGCAGAATTTGGCTGGAGGTTAGTTTATTAAAATGGTCGACCAGCATAAAATTATAAATGTTGTACCATCTATTATCCGTTTTTTGATAATAAGAATATATCGGTACCACCAGATGTTTTTGAACGGGATTTTCCTGTTGGTCAATAATCGAGTAAAGTTCCTCGGTAGCCAAATTATTTTTGTCGTTTGTTTGGATAAATGCAATATCATATGGATTGGCGTTAACAGCCTGCTTTTCAGTTAACATATAGGTGTGTAATATTATCGTGCTGTATAAAATAGTTACCATTATCATCACGGTAACGAGCATAAGGATAGCTGCCAGTTGTTTAAATTTGTAATCCAGGCTTGTCAGGAACAGGAGCCGACGATAATAATAGGTTCTGTTTTTCCTGGCAATTTCAATAAAAAAGCTGGTGAACTGATACAGTGTAATGTACAGCCCCAATAGTGTCGTTAGCGCCCAAAGAAGCAAGTATTGACCACCCATAATTGGATCTGAGTATGTAATATAAAGCCCTACAATTGACCCGATAACAATTGCCGCTCCAATACCGCCTAGTAATGGACTTTTCATCTTTATCGACTCAGCAACCTTGTCACTTTTTATACTAAACACAATGTTTCTCGTAAGTATGAGAAAGAGTGATCGCCCAACCGCTATGAGAAACACAATTAAAAAGGTCAATACCGTACACATGAACATGTTACTGTTCAAATGAAAAGGAACACCTTGTATCCCCACACTATTCATTAATAATAAAAAGAACAACCGGGAGAATATTACGCCGGCAAAAAGACCGGATACCAGTGAAATAAGGGCAATGATTCCATTTTCTATCAGTAACAATTTTCCTATATCGCGATTGGACATTCCTAATGTCATGAAAAGTCCAAACTCACTTCTCCTTCGTTTAATAAAAATACTGTGAGCATAACTGATGAAAAATACCGTAAATACAAGCAGTGCAACACCTGGAACTGTCAGTACATACTGAATCGGTCCTGTTTCCTTTACTTCAACAACACTCTCATTAAAATATACAGTAGAAAAAATGAAGAAAAACATAACTGCAAAACTATTGCAAAGGTAATAAAAGATGTACTTCTTATAATTTGCCTTAGCCATTTTCCAGACGATTTGATTAAAAGACATCCATTCTCCCTCCCAGAACAGCAAGATTATCCATAATTTGGTTTAAGAATTCTTTTCTGCCCCCTTTTCTAATAATATGGGAATAGATAGAACCGTCTTTTATAAAAACAACCTTCCGACAATAGCTGGCAGCAAATACATCGTGGGTAACAAGAAGAGCTGTTGTCGAATGTTCATTAACTATTTTTTCAAAACATTCCATGATGACAGCCGAAGATTTAGAATCTAAATTCCCTGTTGGTTCATCAGCTAAAATAATACTCGGCTCGTTCACCAGCGCCCGGCTTACCGCAGCTCTTTGTTGCTGCCCGCCGGATATATGATAAGGATATTTATGTAAAATGGATTCAATATCAAAGAGACTTGCAAGATGTTGTACCCTTTCATCCATTTCGGCGGCATTTTTCTTTTCCAATACCATTGGCAGAGCAATATTCTCTTTGACCGTTAAACTATCCAATAAGCTGAATTCCTGAAAAACGAACCCTAATTGTTTACGGCGAAACAGTGCTAATTCATCTCCTGAGATTTCACTTATCTCTTTGCCGGCAATTGTAACGTCACCTGAAGTGGGTTTATCAATCCCGCTCAATACGTTGAGTAAAGTTGTTTTACCACTGCCGGAGGGCCCCATAATTGCAATAAACTCTCCTTTGTTGACTGAAAGGTTCACACCGTTCAAGGCAGTTGTTGAACCATCGCCACCAGACTCTCCATATACTTTAACAATATTACCAGCGTCTAAAATAGCCAATGTATTTCCTCCTTTCGTGCATTAGGCCGAATCTTTATAGTTTCCGTTCTATCATTATCGTAATGAACCTAAAGAATTGCATCCATCGTATATGCTAAAAATACCTTACAATTTTGTAAGGTATTAAAGCCAATAATTCTATATTTTTTCATGTTCATGGGTACGGCCACAAGAATGTACCACTTCTGCCATCATTTTCACCAGCGATTGCATCGGGTTTTACCACTTGTTGCCCAATAGAACTAAGTATAAACCATAAGAAATCAGTTTCTTCTGTTTTTAAGGAGTAGCCAAATTAGAATTGGAAATCACCATCTTTCATTAGTAGGACTTCAGTTCCACCTTCTTTAATACCCACTACTTTCATATCTTCGGTACCAAAGGTCACATTGACTAACAGGAGGGAAGTATTAAGTCCTGCTTCCTTCAACTCTTTCACCGATAGGTTGCTGCCATTTTGAAGGTTGGAAGGGGAGGCGTTTCCGATTCCAATATGGCAGGCCGTATTTTCATCAAACAAGGTGTTGTAAAAGAGAGTATCCGCCTGAGAAAGAGGAGAATTGTTAGAGACCAAGGCAATTTCACCTAGATAATGTGAACCTTCGTCTGTTTCGATGAGACTTTGTAACGCTTCTTGCCCAGTGGCAGCATAATAGGCAGTAATCCGTCCATCTTTAAAGGTTAGGTAAAAATCATCGATGACACTTCCCCCATAGATAAGCGGTTTAGTGGCTACTAGTTTGCCATTTACCTCATTTTTATGGGGAGCGGAAAATATTTCTTCCGTGGGAATGTTCGGAAAGAACTTTATTCCCTTTTTATCTATAACACCCCCGCCGATAAAGAAGTGATTTTTAGGCATGCCGACTAATAAATCAGTTCCTCGGCTATTTGTAAAATGCAGGGCTTCAAACTGGCTGTCGTTTAGAAACTTTTTCCGGGACTCGAAGGCTCTGTCATGATTTTCCCAGTCTTTTATAGGATTTTTTCCATCTGCCCGAGCTCCATGTAAGATTAATTGCCATAATGATTGCAGGGCTTCTTCTTTACTTAAGTGAGGAAATACTTTAGTTGCCCATGCGAAGTACGGGACAGCTAGAAGACACCAGCGTACCTCGTGGGATCTAATCTTTGCGTAATGAGCCTCCAACTTGGTGCGCGAGGCCTTTTGGAAGCGGCTCATCCGTTCTGTGGAAACATCCTTAAAGACATCTAAGTTTTCAGAAATAATATGGATGTATGCAGCACCCGCATCGTCCCACTCCTTAAAGCGAGCATCCTGCCAGTTGGGAAAGTGATCGATGGCATCATCTGCTGCATTTAAATAAAATTCTTTGGTAGACTGTTCATCTGTCCAATCCATAACCACATTTGAAGCCCCCGCCTTATAGGCTGCCGTTTGGATTAGACGTGCTAACGTTACATTTTTTATGTCACTATGAATTATCACTAATTGATTCTTTTGCACATTTACACCAGCTCGTACAGCAAGCTCTGCATACTTTTTCAACTGTTCTTCGCTAACAAGCTCATATATTTCTTTAATCATCACACACTCAGCTCCTGACTTTATATTCCTTTATAAATAGAAAAACTTCAATTAATTACCCAAATTGCACACACACCGAAAGCATTGCAAAATAAACCTACATCCAAAGTTTAGTACAATCACCCAAACTTCCAATATTTACACAATAAGTTATTCAAGATAATGGCCCGATTGTTGAATGGAGTTCTTATAGAAAATTAATCAAAATAGTACAACAAATATAACATTTATAATTCAAAGTACGTATGGTTTTTACCTTTAATCCATCAGAAGATGTGGTGGTAATCATAAGTCAATTACTGATACATTTTCTTGGTCGTAATTATTTCAAGTTTCTTTCCTGCAATCCACTGAATCGTAACAGTTGTACCCTTAGACACTTCAGATTGAATCGTTATCGTTTGACCAAGCTTGTCGGCAATTTTTTTGGATAAGTAAAGGCCAATACCTGATGCGTTTGCAAATTTCCTCCCGTTTTCTCCTGTAAAAAATGGCTGATATAACCTTTCCAGATCATACGAAGGAATGCCAACACCTTCATCTATGATAGACAACGTTATGTACTGATCACTTTTTGCAATACGAAAGATAAGGTTTTTATCCCCAGGTTTTGTACTGGAATATTTAATTGCGTTGGAGATGATTTGGTCTAATAGTATTTCGTTCCACTTGGAGTCAGTCACAACATAAGCAGTCTCACCTTTAAAGTCAATCGACGGAAATACAGATTGGTGGATGAACTCTTCTTTTCGTCCGTTAATTAGTTTTCTCAACGAATCGAGTAAATCAATAGAATTTAACTCCAAATCGTTTTCAAAGTTCTCCATTCTCAACATGGTGAGGCCCTGTTCTATTGATGTATGCAACCTTTTATTTTCCTGGAGAATTTTATCATAAACATCAGTTTCCCCTTCCTTGCTAACGATAAGTTCGATTACAGAAACCGGTGTTTTTAAATAATGCATCCAGTGTGATAAAAAGTACAACCTTTCCTGATTTTGCTCCCTCATTTGGCTGTATTTACTTGAATGTTCCTTCATCATTTTATTTAACAACTGCCGAAAAGCCTTTTGTTCTTCCGTATGCGGCTCTATTTCCGTAAACTGATTCCTCAACATAAGTTCGATTGCCCGATTTGTTTGATAGTAACGAAACCAGTCAATGATTAAATATACAGTTAATAGAAATATGCCAATGGATAAGGGATAAAAAAATTCTGTGTTTAGTGGTTCACTGAGATGGAAAAAAGCTATAAGGCAAATCATGTTTACCAGATAAAAACTGATGAGTAATAATCTGTCTTTAAAAAATTTCATAATAAGACGCTTAAGCATGTTAATTCCTCATAACCGCAGGATGGTAAAGCATGTATCCTGCTCCCCGTTTACTTTTAATAACGTCAGTAAGCCCCAGGTAAGAAAGTATTTGTTTTATTCTGCTAATATTAACCGTTAATGTATTATCATCTACAAATTTAATCGTGTCCCATACTTCCTTAATCAGTTCTTCTCTTGAAACAAAAGAATTGTGATTATCCATTAACTTTTTCATCAGCTTATATTCATTTTTACTAAGTTCTATTTCCTCCCCGCAGTATGTAAGCGTAAAAGTGTTCACATCAATACAAAGTTCACCAACACAAGTGTTTTTTGTATCTGTTGTTGCATATTCCCCGTAAATTCTTCTCATAGTAGCCTTGATTTTTGATTGTAACAGTTCAAACGTAAATGGTTTCGTTATATAATCATCCGCGCCAAGTTCGATAGCCATAATCTGGTCCACTTCCTGACTGCGGGCGGATATAATGATAATTGGAACATTGGATTGCTTCCGAAAACTTCTGCTTAAATGAAATCCATCATAATAAGGTAAATTTATATCCAGTAAAACAAGATCAGGTTTTATATTTGTAAACTCTGTTATGATAGCTGAAAAACTCTCGGGTTGCTGTACATCAAAACCATAACGCTCCAGGTTTTCCTGAATAAGTTTACTTAACTGTACATCATCTTCTATTAGCATAACTTTGTACATCGTTTATTCTCCTTTACGATAGGACAATCATTTTAATAATCTCAGCTCGCAGCACCAGCGTTATGACTGAAATCTTCTTGATTCATTTCGTACAGTTAGATTAACTGCAATTATTTATAAACTGTAAGCATATTTTAACATAATTAGTTGGAAATTCTTGTGGGATAAACTATAAAAATAGGATAATACGTTGACTGCTATTGGTGTCGGAACGGATTCGTGAAACCCTGCGACAAATTTCTATTATTCAAGCTGTTTTTTATCAAGTTTACCTAACGATGTGTACGGCATATGGTCAACAATTTCAACTTGTTTCGGTAATTGAAATCTGGAAACCCTTGAACGTAGCAACTCAAGAATTTCTTCTTCTGTAGTTCCGGCATTTTTTACTGGAAGTACAATTGCTTTTAATCGTTGTCCAAATTGTTTATCCTTGATTCCAATAACAACGGCATCTTCTATTAAGGGATGCTTGATTAGCACTTGCTCGACTTCAATTGGATAAACATTTTCACCGCCGGAAACAACCATATCATCTGTTCGTCCACATAAATAGTAATAGAAATTGTCGTCCCGATAGCCTAAATCGCCTGTTTGAATCCATGAATCTTTCCTGTTGCTCATCGACCAGTCATTATTAATCCAAAACTGTCCGACTTTCCCGTTTTCCACCTCTTTCTTGTTATCATCCAGGATTTTTATGCGCATGCCACTTATTTTTTTGCCAATTGTAGATTGTGAATATCTTAAATCCGTTGATGTTGCGATAAAATTCAACCCGGCTTCTGAAGTTCCGTATAAATTGTATAAGACACTACCTAATTCACGAAAAGTCTCTTCAATAAGTGTTGTTCTGAGTTTTGCACCGCCTGACGCTATACAGGAAAGAGATTTCAAGGCTTGCGGATCAGTTTGTAACATTTTCTCCAGCATCAGTGGAACAACAGTGATTACGTCCGCATGGTGTTCACGTATTAGTCTGCATGCTTTCTTTGCATCAAATCCGCTGCTAATCACTGTTTTCTTTCCCAAAGGTATAAATAAAAGCAATACGGCTATCCCATAACCGTGATAAATAGGAGTAGCTATATAGGCAGTATTATAGTTTAATACCTTTAATCTCTTAATAAATGTGGCAAATGGATTTAAATAATTAAAAATTGAGGGCTTATGCGGTACATCCTTAGAAACGCCTGTTGTCCCACTCGTTTGCAATATAATTTTTCCAGCAGAAGTTCTTGGTAGCGTGTTTTCATTGACATCTGTATTGAGGAAGTTACTTATTGCGGGTAAGTAAGTATGATAACTTAAAACTTTGAATTTCGAGTATGGTGATTGTTCAATTAAAGAACTTAATCCATCATCGTATATTAGAACATCGAAATCATGACGATTTACTAATTCATTAAACTGGCCCTCGCTCATTTCCGTATTTAATAGATAGAGGTCTGCGCCTAATCTGGAGACTGCAAATATAGACTTTACAAGTGAAGCATGGTTTTTACACAATAAAGCTACCTTCTGTCCACTTTGAAGTTTAACATTATCTTTTAAACAACCAGCAAGCTTATTAGATTGTTCCAAAAGCTGTTTATAGTTAATTGTTTCATAGTCATCCACTAAAGCGACTTGATTGGCATATTTCGTTTCAGCTACATGCAGCAGGGTCATCAAATTGATTCCACATTGGGAAATGGCCTTGATTAGCCGATACAACCCTGTTGGAAAGAGTAATTTAATTTTATATAAAACATAGATAAGCCTAAAGACTTTCATTACTATTCCTCACTCTTACGCTTATTTGAAAAATCCCAAAAACTTCGAAGGAAAACAGAAACGAACTGTCCAAATAGTAACCACCAGGGCTGATATTTTTTCTTCTTCGTATACATTGATTTTAAAATGATTTTTGCCGCATGTTCCGGTGACATGGCGGGCATATTTTGATATGCAATTGTTGGTTGAATCATCGGTGTTCTTACTAAAGGTAAATAAATTGTTGTTGTTGCTATTCCTGCAGCCTTTAACTCAGGTGAAACAGACCGAACCCAGACATCAAAAGCGGATTTGGATGCCTGATAAGCAGCGAAGTAAGGAACAGGTGCTAGAAGGGCGTTTATCGTCGAGATGTTAATCATTTGTCCCTGATTCTTTTTTAGAAGAGGTATAACTGATAACAGCAATTGAACCGATGCAAAATAATTGATAGACATTGTACGTGTGAAATCATGATAACGATTAAGAGATTCATAGATAGACCGCTTTATAGAATGACCAGCATTATTTACTACGATATCTAAACCATTTGGCAACTGATGAAGAAACTTAAGCAAACCTTCCATTTCATCCTGATTCCTAAGGTCTGCTTGAAAAGTGCTTACTTTGACAGCTTTCTTTTCCAGTTCATTTTTTATCTTTAAAAGCTTTTCTCCCCTTCTGGCTGTTAAAATTAAATGACCGTTTATATTCGCTAATTGATAAGTTAATTGCTCGCCAATCCCCGAACTTGCACCCGTTATAAGGACAGACTTCCCAGCAAGTTGGTCTTTTAACTTTTTTGTATTCAAGTAGGTGGGGGGAAACAAACATGATTCCAATAAACTGTAATTTTTCATTTGTACACCCGTTTCAAGTTTTAAAATTTCGGCGTTTTGCCCATCCGCTTAAAAATAATCTACTATAACTATACAAGTATTTAATGAATTTTCCAAAAATAATTAATAAGAAAGACTCGGTCCTATCCTCGTCTTTCAAGAAGTCAAATCCCAGGAATTAAAACTTGTAATTTTGTCTTGAGAAGACCTTCATAGACTTTATAAAGGGCCTTTCACTTGGTTTTTTTCCTTGTTTTGTCCTTCATCAGCTTTATGAAGCACTTTTCGCTTGGCTTTTTGCCTTGTTTTGCTCTTCATCGGCTTTATGAAGCACTTTTCGCTTGGACTTTTGTCTTGTTTTGCTCTTCATCAGCTTCATGAAGCGCTTTTCGCTTGGACTTTTGCCTTGTTTTGCTCTTCATCGGCTTTATGAAGCGCTTTTTACTTAGTTTTTTGTCCTGTTTTGTCCTTCATTGGCTTTATGAAGTACTTTTTACTTGGTTTTTTGTTCTATTTTGTCCTTCATCAGCTTTATAAATAATCCCAATTTACATTACTCGACAAAGAAAATTTGCTTCAAAATACTTTTCTCCATTGATTAAAGTAGCGTCTTAAAAAACACGAAACGATCAAGCTGTATTCTGAGGCACTTCAAGCGTAATATAACCAAGTTTCCCTGTCCTTAGATCCCGAATAACCAAATCAGAAACTTTATCAAAGTTCACATTGCCTCCGCTTTCCAATGCACCGCGCTGTTTTCCAATGGAAACGAAGATATCCCACATATCTGTCATGTCACGGTCAATTCCATAACGTTCTTCTAATTGTGCCGGATAATGTTCCTGCATAAATCGCATGACAAAAGCAACTACATCATCCAATGGCAGCAACTGATCTTTTATCGTCCCAATGGCTGCCAATCGATAACCGACTAGTTCATCCTCAAATTTTGGCCAAAGAATCCCTGGCGTATCCAGTAATTCAAAGTCCTTATTCACTTTAATCCAGAGCTGCTGCTTGGTTACACCTGGTTTGTCACCTGTTTTGGCAATCTTTTTATTTGCCAGACGATTAATCAATGTCGATTTTCCCACATTGGGAATACCGATAATCATTGCTCTTGCGGGGCGTGGCTGGATACCTTTTTTCAAGAGTTTGTCCATTTTTTCCTGACCCATCTCTTTACCCAGCTGAACCACACGATTAATGTCGTTCTTATCATTAACATTAATTGCAATCGCCTTAATATCCTGATTTTTAAAATGTGATATCCAACGATCTGTTTTACTGTTATCAGCAAGGTCTCTTTTCATCAAAACAATCATTTTCGGCTTATTTTGCAGTACTTGCTGGAGCATGGGATTTTGTGATGCCAACGGTGCACGCGCATCAACAAGCTCCATGACAAAATCAACCAATTTCAGCTTTTCTTCCACTTCTCTTCTCGCTTTTGCCATATGTCCCGGAAACCATTGTATCGTCACTATTCTCACCCTAATCGTGTAAAATTTCTAAACGGTCAAACGGCCAGTAAATTAAACTTGTTTTCCCGACAATCTGATCCATCGAAATCAGCCCTAAAATCCGGCTGTCCGTTGAATTGTTACGGTTATCTCCCAGCACGAGAACCTTTCCTTCTGGTATTTTTTCTAATCCATCTGTTATACCCTCAAGTTGAAAGTCTCCAGTATATGACTCATAAGACATCATTTTGTTTTTTTGCTCTGCCAAGAAAGGCTCTTTCACCTTTTTGCCGTTAATATATAATACATCATCATTTACAGCTACGTGTTCACCCGGTAAGCCAATGACCCGTTTAATAAAGTCCTTTTTGTCCGATGCATGAAAAACAACAATGTCAAATCGTTCTGGTTCATGAATGTCATATACAACTTTATTAACAATCATTTGATCCCCATCATGTAACGTTGGCATCATGGATGGTCCATCTACAACAATTGGGGCAAAAAAGAATGTTCGTACAACAAATACCAACCCGAATGCGATTAATAATGCTTTGACCCAGTCAAACCATTCACTTTTCGTTTCAGCCATGTATTCCCCTCCGACAACAGCATGTATAATTATATTTTAATCCAGCTTTATATATGTATTCAAGACAAGATGCAAAAAGGAGCTTGCACACAATGGGCCAAGCTCCTTTCCAATACGTTTTATTTCGTCCATCTCCACGGAGTAGCATATCGTTCCGCCGTTGAATTTAGCGGCGTTCTTTAATACGTGCTGCTTTTCCGCGCAGGTTACGAAGATAATACAGTTTCGCACGACGAACAATACCACGGCGTGTTACTTCAATTTTCGCAATACGAGGAGAATGTACAGGGAATGTACGTTCAACACCTACACCATAAGAAAGCTTTCTTACTGTAAATGTTTCGCTGATTCCTCCGTTTTGGCGCTTAATAACAACACCTTCGAACACCTGAATACGTTCACGTGATCCTTCCACAACTTTAACGTGAACTTTTACAGTGTCACCCGGGCGGAAATCAGGATGATCAGTGCGAAGTTGATCTTTTGTAACGTCCTCAATAATTTTTTGCATCCTGGTTCACTCCTTCCAAACCAATGCTCTTGTCTCGCTATATGACAGCGGAACATCGTTTATACGGCTTAAAGTCTGAACTTTAAGCACAACAGTAAATATATCATAATAGCAATGGGAGTTCAACAATAATTTCTATTTATCGTTGATTTCACGCCATATTTTTAATTCTTCTTCAGAAAAAGATTTTCTGTCTATCAATTCTTTCCTTCGTTCATACGTTCGTTTCAATGACTCTTTCCTGCGCCATTCATTTATTTTAGCATGATCTCCCGATAATAATACATCCGGAACCTTCATGCCGCGAAAGTCTGCAGGCCGTGTATAATGCGGGTGTTCAAGCAGTCCGGTTGAAAACGAATCTTCAGGTGCGGACGCTTTGTTCCCCAGCACATCCGGTATCAGACGGACGACACTATCAATCACAACCATAGCACCAAGCTCTCCTCCGGTCAGCACATAGTCACCAATCGATATTTCATCGGTTACAAGGTGTTCCCGAATTCGTTCATCATAGCCTTCATAATGCCCGCAAATAAACACAAGGTGTTCTTCTTCGGCTAACTCTTCAGCTTTTTTCTGATTATATGGTTCACCCTGTGGACACATAAGCACAATACGTGGCTTGGCTTGTTTTTCTTTAACAACAGCATCCACCGCGTCGAACACCGGCTGGGGCGTTAACACCATACCCGCACCGCCACCGTATGGATAATCATCAACCTTATTATGCTTGTTACCCGCATAATCGCGAAAATTAATCAGGTTGTAGCTGAACTTTTCTTTCTCATAGGCTTTTTTTAGAATGGAATGTTCAAAAATACCTGATATCATTTCCGGAAAGAGGGTTAATACGTCAATATGCATTATTCAAGCAGTCCTTCCATTGGTTCAATGACCACTTTTCCGGATGAAACATCCACTTGTTTAACAACATCATCAATAAAAGGAATCAAAATATCTTTCCCTTTTTCCGGTTTTATAACCCATACATCATTTGCTCCAGGTGATAGAATTTCTTTAATAGCACCCAGCTTTCCGCCATTAATCAAATAAACGTCACACCCGATGATTTCATGATAATAGAATTCATTATCTTCTAATTTGGTAAGCTGATCTTCCGTTATTTTTAAAAAAGAGCCTTTAAAATGCTCGACATCATTAATGTTGTTATAGCCGTTAAAGTGAACGAGATCGAATCCTTTATGTACACGATGACCATCGATTTTAAGATCAACCGGTTGTTCGTTTTCTTTAACTAAAAACAACGTGCTTCCGACTTCAAAACGCTCGTCGAAGTCAGTGATACGATGAACTTTAACTTCACCTTTAATACCGTGTGTATTTACTATTTTGCCAACATTAAACATCTTTTCAGTCATTATCTCACCTGCTATTCTTCAACCCTTATAACGATATCGTCTTTAATAACAATTGCCGTCTCTTCCATAACCTCATTCCAATGCATACCTTCCTTAACCTCAACAAGAGCTTCAACTTCTTTTTCCGTAATCTCACTGCCTATTTCAAGCATTTCCAGCTGCTCGATTTTAAAATCAATCAGCTTTATCTTTTCCTTACGATTTTTAATTTCCTGTTGAAATCGTTGCGTTAGCTCTTGCTTTGAGATACCTGATTTATTCGTTACTTTACGTTGTTCAAACAGGAGCTGTTGACACTCTTGTTCAAGCCGCATTTTATGATTATGAAAATTATTGTGTAATTTTGTTTTGCTCTTCTCTGTGACAATCTGCTTGATAAGGACCTTTTTTATTATTTGCACTACTGTTCCCCGCTCTCCTAAACAGTTTTGGTACAAAATGAATGCTTAAAAAGGGAAAGGTATACCCTCTCCCTTTTACATAATATCCAAATAAATACGTTTGTCAGCATCCGATTTAGCTGCATAGACAACTGTACGGATTGCTTTTGCAATTCGTCCATTTTTGCCGATGACTTTCCCAACATCGTTTTGATTAACAGTAAGATGGTAGACAGTTTTTGTCTCCTCTTCCGTTTCCGTAACAACGATGTCTTCCGGATGATCGACTAATGGTGTAACAATTGATTCAATTAGGGCTTTCATGATATCACACTACTTTACTATTGATTTTTCTGGTCGTGGAATTTTTTCATGATGCCTTCTTTTGAAAATAGGTTACGAACTGTATCACTTGGTTTTGCACCTTTTGTCATCCAGTCCAATGCTTTTTCTTCATCTATTTTAACTTCAACTGGGCTAACTACAGGATTATATGTTCCAATTTGCTCGATTAAGCGGCCATCACGCGGTGAACGTGAATCTGCTACAACGACACGATAAAATGGATTTCTTTTAGACCCCATACGCTTTAAACGAATTTTAACAGCCATGTTTTGCACCTCCAATGAATATGTTTTACACAATTTAAGATTTTAACAGAAAGCAAAAGGTCTGTAAAGTGTTTTTGCATTACAAGGTTGAAAATGACTATATCTGAGCCGCAGCCGGCATACACTCCGCTTTCCGTGGGCGGCTGATGAGCGATAAAAGTGATTCTACATAAACGGAAACTTCATGCCGCCTTTGCCTTTTTTGCCTTTTTGCATGCCGGTCATTTGTTTCATCATTTTCTTCATTTCGTCAAACTGTTTGAGCAGACGATTTACCTGGGAAACAGAGGTACCGGAGCCTTTTGCTATCCGTTTTTTTCTGCTTGCATTCAGGATACTTGGTTCCTGGCGTTCTTTCTTTGTCATTGATTGAATAATAGCTTCAACGTGAACCAGCTGTTTTTCATCAATTTGGGCATTTTTCAGCCCTTTCATTTTGTTGGCCCCTGGAATCATAGCCATTAAATCTTCCAATGGACCCATGCTTTTCACCTGACCCATTTGTTCTAAAAAGTCATCAAATGTGAAAGAGGCTGTACGCATTTTTTCTTCCAGTTCTTTTGCCTGTTTCTCATCAACGTTTGTCTGGGCTTTTTCGATGAGTGATAAGACATCCCCCATGCCAAGTATTCTGGATGCCATACCTTCCGGGTGGAATGTCTCCAGCCCATCCAGTTTTTCCCCGGTACCGGCGAATTTAATCTGCTTACCGGTAACAGCTTTAATGGAAAGTGCTGCACCACCACGTGTATCACCGTCAAGTTTTGTTAATACAACTCCGGAAATATCGAGTTGATCATTAAAACTTTGAGCAACATTAACCGCATCCTGACCAGTCATCGCATCGACAACAAGGAATATTTCATCCGGTTTTACGGATGCCTTAATTTGCTCCAGTTCACTCATTAAATCCGTATCGACATGCAGACGACCTGCTGTATCAATGATGACATAATCATTATGCTCTTTTTTAGCCTGTTCTATTGCTTCTGATGCAATATCAACCGGGTTCGCATCGGTACCTTTTGAAAATACCGGCATATCCAGTTGCTGACCAAGCGTCTCCAACTGATCTACTGCTGCAGGTCGATAAACGTCACATGCAACAAGTAATGGTGAACGATTATGTTGTTTCCGCAGATGGTTTGCCAGTTTGCCCGTTGTCGTTGTCTTACCGGCACCCTGCAAGCCTACCATTAGGATAACCGTCGGCGGGCGATCAGCTACAGCTATTTTACTTTGCTCGCCGCCCATCAATTCGGTCAATTCTTCTTTTACCACTTTTATAACCTGCTGTCCCGGAGTTAAACTCTCCATTACTTCCTGACCGACAGCACGTTCTTTGATCCGTTTAATTAAATCTTTTACCACTTTAAAGTTAACGTCCGCCTCAAGTAAAGCGAGCCGGACTTCACGCGTCATTTCTTTTACGTCTTGTTCGGAAACCTTACCTTTACCTGTAATTTTTTTAATCGTACCTTGCAAGCGGTCGGCCAATCCTTCAAATGCCATAGAAGGTGTCCCCCTAATCCAGTTCTTTTAATTGTTTAATAAGTGCATGCATTACACCGTCTCTATTGGTAACTTCATTCATTTTATCTAAAATATCAGTTCGCTGCTGGAATTTATCATATAACCTTAATTTTTCTTCATATGATTCAAGCATTGCTTCTGTCCGTCTGATATTGTCATAGACAGCCTGACGCGAAACTTCCAGCAACTCGGATATTTCACCTAATGAATAGTCTTCCAAATAATACATTTCCATATAACTGCGTTGTTTAGGGGTTAGTAATGTTTGATAAAAATCAAATAAATAATTGATTCGTGTTGTTTTTTCCAGCAATCAATACACCCCTTGTTAAGTGAAATACCTTTACAAAAGTTTAACACTAATCACCGCTATCTTCAAGGAGATCAGCGAATAAACCATATACAAATGCATGCGCATTAAACTCCTGAAGATCCTCCATTTTCTCACCAAGACCTACAAATTTCACCGGAACATTCAGTTCGTTGCGAATTGCCAATACAATCCCGCCTTTTGCGGTACCATCAAGCTTGGTCAGGACAATCCCTGATACATCCGTTGCATCTGCAAACGTTTTAGCCTGGCTCATTGCATTTTGTCCGGTTGTTGCGTCCAATACAAGCAAAACATCATGCGGAGCGCCAGGAATTTCCCGTTCAATTACCCGCTTCACTTTGGAAAGTTCGTTCATTAAGTTGACTTTATTTTGCAACCTGCCGGCGGTATCACAGATTAACACATCTGTATTACGTGATTTAGCTGCTTTAATTCCGTCAAAAATAACAGCCGCCGGATCACTTCCTGCATTTTGTTTAATAACATCAACCCCGGCACGTTCACCCCAAATATCCAGCTGTTCAATCGCACCGGCACGGAATGTATCTCCTGCCGCCAGCATGACATTTTTGCCTTCCTGCTTTAATTTATGGGCAAGTTTCCCGATGGAAGTTGTTTTTCCAACACCATTAACACCGACAACAAGAATAACAGAAAGTTCACCTTCCTGAATATTTAAAGATTCGATTTTTTCGTCATCTTCACCATAATAAATTTCCACCAGTTTTTCGGAGATGACATCCTTCATTTCCTTTGTATCCTTGATGTTTTGCCGTTTTACTTCCATCTCCAATTCATCGATTAAATCCATCACTGTCGTGACGCCAACATCAGCTGAAATTAGCACTTCTTCAAGCTCTTCAAAAAAATCTTCATCCACTTTGCGGTAGCGCGCAATTAAATCGTTAATTTTTCCGGAAAATGAATTACGCGTCTTTTCCATACCCTGTTTATATTTCGTTGAGACCTCTTCCGTCTCCTCATTTTGCTTAAATTTATTTTTTAATTTTTGCATGAAGCTCATTTGATTGAAATCCTCCCTACGACTTAACTAACTCTTTCGTATCCTCAAGTCTCACCGATACAAGTCTTGATACACCTGATTCCTGCATGGTGACACCATACAATACATCAGCCTCTTCCATTGTACCTTTTCGGTGGGTTATCACAATAAATTGTGTGTTTTCACTGTATTCGTTGATGTATTTTGCAAACCTGGCAACATTCGCTTCATCCAATGCCGCCTCTACTTCATCCAGCACACAAAACGGTACAGGGCGAACACGCAGGATTGCAAATAACAGTGCAATCGCAGTAAGGGCACGTTCACCACCGGAAAGCAGTCCCAAATGCTGCAGTTTTTTACCTGGTGGCTGTGCAATGATTTCCACACCTGTATTCAACAGATTTTTCGGATCGGTCAATTTCAATTCAGCCCGGCCGCCGCCGAATAATTGTTGGAAAACTACTGCAAACTCGTCCTTGATCTGACCGAATGTTTCACCAAATCGTTTTTGCATTTCTTCATCCATTTCGGAAATGACGGAATACAACGTTTGTTTTGCTTCAACCAGATCATTCTTCTGTTCAGCTAAAAATTCATACCGTTCAGAAATCCGCTCAAATTCATCGATTGCACCAAGGTTCACTGTGCCAAGTTGATCGATAGCCTGTTTAATTTGCTTCACTGCTGCTTCTGTTTCTTCCAGATTATCAGTCTTTTCATACGTCTGCTTCGCCTTTTCAAAAGTGATTGTGTATTCTGTCTGCAGACGTGACAGCCGATTTTCCAAATCAACATCTAAGCGGTTGGCTTTTACTTCTTTTTGCTGAATTGCCTGTGTAAACGCCTGGTGTTTTTTGTTTTCTTCTTTTAATTCACGTTCCTGATCCTGCATGAGCTGTGTTCGCTCTGACCGGTTTGACCGCATACGCTGGATGGAAGCGGTTATAGCTTCTTTATTTTCTTTAGCAGATTCAATATTTTGATCAATCTCTGCTTCTGTTTCTTCGGCATTTTGCATTTCCAGTAATTCGTTTAGATCACTCGAATAGGACTCAAACTGCTCCCGGTATTCGGTCAACTGCTCCTGTACAGCCTTCGTTTTATCTCGCTGACTTTTCAGGCGTTCTTCCTGCTCGGCAATTGATACCTGTGCTTTTTGATAGTCCTGCTGCAGTTGTTCCTGATTTTCCTTGAATTCTTTTTCCTGATTTGTCAATTTATCAATCTGCTCCTGGATTGACTCCAGGTGCGTTGAAATATCATTCAACTCATTTGTCAGGTTGGCTTCCCGGGATTTCAGGTCTTCATTATCCTGGTCAAACTGCTGTTTGTCCTGATCATATAATGCGAGATTCTCATTAAGTGAAGTAAGCTTCATTTCCGCTTCACGCTTGGCAGCCTGGATTTCCTGAAGTGCTTGCTGTTCTGCCTGTACAGCCTCTTCTTCGGCTGCCAGCTGCTTTTCTATTTTTCCGATTTCCTGTTTCTGTTTTTCAACTTTTTGTTCAAAAGCTTTTGCTCTTTCCTGAAAATCACTTAGTTTGTCTGTTAATTCCTGCAAATCCTTTTCTCTTGTAAATAACGATTGATTTGTTTTCTTTTTGGCACCACCGGACATGGAACCACCTGGATTTACAACGTCTCCTTCCAGTGTGACTATCCGGTACTTACGCATAACAATATTCGCAATTTCATTGGCATCTTTTAATGTTTTGGCAATGATTACATGTCCCATCAGGTGGTCGACCGCTTTTTTGTATTCCGGCTGTGCTGACACCAGATTTGCGGCAACGCCCACAAAGCCGGAATAGTTTTCTGCTTTGGTGAGTAAATCTTTTGGTACAAATCGTTCCTTAATTGATCCAAGCGGCAGGAACGTTGCACGCCCACTATTCGTTTTCTTTAGCCAACTGATTGCATTGCGCCCTGCCTGGTCATCATTCACAACAACATGCTGTGCCTGTCCACCCAGGACGGTTTCAATTGCTGTAATATAGTTTTTGGGAACATCGAGGAGTTCGATGACTGCTCCATGAATTCCGCTTAGTTTCGCTTCTTCTCGCGCTTTTAAAACCGCCTTAACACCATAGAAAAAGCCCTGGAAGTCTTCCTTCATATCTTCGAGCATTTCTTTTTTCGACTTCAGCTTTTCTATGTGTTGATAACCCTGGTAGAGCTTTGTCTGTGCATCCTGGAATGCATTCCGTTCCGCAGTTAATGTTTGTTTCAATTGTTGAACGGATGCAGTTTTGTCGTCATATTTCTTTCCCTGCTTGGAAAAATCAGCTTGTAACTGTTCCTGTTTGGCTGTGAGCTCTTTACGTTGTGTCAAAAGGTCCTCAAATTTTTCTGCCTGTTTCTCTTTCTTGCCCGAAATTTGCTCCATTTGCTGGCCGATGGATTGTTTTTCATTCCGTTTCGCGGCCTGTTGGTTAAGCAGCTCAATATAATCTGATTTCAGTTCTTCAATCTGTTCGGCAATATTTTCTCTTTCTGTTGTCAGTTTTTCTTCCAACTGCTCAACTTCCTGTTTTGTACTGTCTCTGTCAGATTGGATGGTTGAAAGTTTCTTGTTTTCTTCTATCAGTTCTTTTTGCAGCTTATCAATGCGAGTAGCTGATTCATTCTTTTGTGTCTCAAGCTTTTCCTTGTTTTCGGCAAAATGCTTGGTCCGTTCATTAAATACCTGTTTCTTTCCTTCGAACTGCTCAAGTTGTTGTGTTGTTGATAATAGATTTGCCTGCAGCTCTTCAATCGCTTCATCAAGCTTTTGAATCTCCTGGCGCTCATTCTCCAGTTCGGCTTCCTTTTTCTGAATGTCTGTCTTCAGCTGCATTTCATCTGTCTTTTCTTTTTCCAGTTCATCCAGTAAAGCCTGCCATTTATCATGAAGCTGTTCAATTTCTGTAATAAGCAGCGAAATTTCCTGCTTTTTTAATTGTTCTTTTTTATCAAGATATTTTTTTGCAGTTTCCGCCTGTTCCTCAAGCGGATCAATTTGCTGCTCGATTTCATAGATAATATCTTCCACACGATTCAGATTTTCTTGTGTTTCTGCCAATTTATACTCGGCTTTTTTCTTACGTTGCTTGTACTTTAATACCCCTGCAGCTTCTTCAAAAATCGCACGGCGCTCTTCCGCTTTAGAGCTTAATATTTCCTCTACTTTCCCCTGACTGATAATCGAGAATGCTTCACGGCCTAAACCGGAATCCATAAATAAATCAACAATATCCTTTAGCCGACAGGATTGTTTATTAATATAAAATTCACTCTCACCAGAACGATAGACACGTCTGGTAACACTTATTTCTTCATAATCAAGTGGCAGTGCTTTATCACTGTTTTCCAGCACCAAAGTAACTTCTGCGACATTAAGCGCGCGTCTCGTGTCACTGCCCTGGAAAATAATATCCTCCATTTTTGAGCCGCGCAATGACCTTGCAGATTGCTCACCAAGCACCCATCTGATCGCATCGGTAATATTACTTTTTCCGCTTCCATTTGGACCTACCACCGCTGTGACTCCCGGAACAAAATCAACATTGATCCGTTCAGCAAATGATTTGAAGCCCACACTTTCCAATCGTTTCAAATACATAGACATTCTCCTAAGTTTCATGCAGGGATTTTCATCACTATATGTAAAAAAATCTATTTGGCTTTTTAACGCATTTATTTTATCATAAAGAGAGGAACAAAAGAAGGCATATCAAGTACATAATTGATATTTAAGTGAGGTGTTCGAATGAATTTGGAGAATCCGTCAAAAGAAAATCTGGAATATATCCTGAATGAACTGGCTGAAAAGCTGAATGTTGTAAACCGTGAGATTATGGACCCGGAAGATTATGATTTGGACAAATACGAAGAAATAAAGTTTATGTATGACATGATAATACAGAAGGGACAATTAAGCGCTTCGGAGACACAGGCATTTATTGATGAGTTGCGGTCTGTGAGGAAGTCGTGAAACTGATGGCTAAACTACTGGCATACCAACGCTATGGCGGTTGGTGTGCTTTTATATTTATAGCTTTGCACGATTCTCAAATTTTCGGATAACAAGCTGAATTGGACATTTATTCCATTATCTGTGAAAAAAACACCATTTGGCAAGTTTGCGGACATCTGTTCCGTTATCTGTCTAAAGTTCATGTTTTATAGGAAATAAAGGAATAAAACCCCGCCAAATGTGCAAAAGTCGTGTATTTCATAGAAATAGGGGAAGAAATATCAGCTTAATTAAGTAAAAGGCTTTCTGATTGTAAGTTCCCCAAGGAAGAATTAACCATTTCTTAAAATCAGACTTTAATCCTGAGCACCAATTTATAAAATAGCGTTACTAGAATCCGTTTGCCCGAATTTGCCGGTTCCTGATTCCGTTATTTCAGTTAAATCCCTTGTTTGAAGGGTGATTTCGGATCCTCATTCCGCTATTTGTCCAATTCAACTTCATTTTCCATAGATTTTGCGTGATTAGCGGAACCAGAATCCGCTTCACTCCATTTATAGTGGCATTTCCAAGCTTTAGCAGAACCAGGATCCGTTTTGCTATCTAATCCTCAGCCTGTATCACTCAATCCTCTTCACAAAGTTGAATTATAATATAAAAAAGGCAGGTGCTTTCTTAAGCACACAGCCCTTTTAATCTAACCACCAATCTGATCCAGCGCATCCTTAGCTGCGCGCTGTTCTGCTTCTTTCTTCGTATGACCAACACCATTGCCGGACACATCTCCATTTATAACAACCTGAGCGACAAACTCTTTGTCATGAGATGGGCCTTTTTCATCCACAATTACATATTCAATACTGTGATTGCGGTTCTGCTGGACATGTTCCTGCAACAGGCTTTTATAATCCATCGCATGCGAAAAAACACCAGTTGATATTTTCGGATAAACATACTTTTTCAGGAATTGAATAACGACGTCGAAACCCTGGTCAAGGTACAGTGCTCCAAGAAATGCTTCAAATACATCTGCCAGTATTGCCGGACGTTCCCGGCCACCCGACTGTTCTTCTCCCCTGCCAAGCAAAAGATGGTCACCAAAATTCAATTCACGAGAAAATGCTTCCAATGAGGGTTCACAGACAATCGAAGCACGTAATTTCGTCAAGTCGCCTTCTTCCATGCTGTTCTTTTGCCTGTATAAGTACTGAGAAACACCCAACTCTAATACAGCATCACCTAGAAATTCCAAGCGTTCATTATCCGAAAAGTTTTTATCCCGATGCTCATTCACATAAGATGAATGGGTAAAAGCTTGCTTCAGCAAATCATGATCATTGAACGTAATATCAAGCTGCATTTCTAATCGTGTAATATCCATATCAATTTATCACCACACAGTAATAAGAATTAGATTCATTTTACAAAAGATGAAGTGGGTTGTAAATAAACAGAAAGCCTCGCACTCACGCGAGACTTTCAATAGTATTAGGACTGTGTGCTGTTTATGTAATTTACAGCATCACCCACTGTATTAATTTTTTCAGCTTCTTCGTCAGCTATTTCCATATCAAATTCGTCCTCAAGTTCCATAACAAGCTCAACCACATCAAGTGAATCTGCTTCCAGGTCATCTTTGAAAGAGGCTTCCATTGTCACCTTGGATTCTTCTACATCAAGGCGATCAACGATGATATTTTTTACACGATCAAATACGTCTGCCACAATACTTCACCTCCCTTCAATAGGTTTTTGCCCGGACGTCCGGATTCGTCTTACATCACCATTCCACCATCAATGTGAATTGTCTGGCCGGTAATGTAATTTGCATCCTCTGACGCGAGGAAACGGACAACTTTTGCGACATCTTCCGGTTGACCCAGTTTACCTAGAGGAATTAGATCAAGCATACCTTTTTGCTGTTCATCCGTCAGTTCATCGGTCATATCTGTTGAAATAAATCCTGGTGCAACTGCATTAACTAAAATATTGCGGGAGGCAAACTCTTTGGCTGTTGATTTTGTCATGCCGATGACGCCCGCTTTAGCGGCAACATAATTAGCTTGCCCAGGATTCCCGCTGACACCAACAATTGATGCAACGTTAATGATTCTGCCGCCTTTTTGCTTCATCATCTGTCTTGATACAGCTTTTGTACACTGAAATACACCTTTAAGGTTTGTATTGATAACCTGGTCGAACTCCTCTTCTTTCATTCGCATCAGCAGGTTATCTCTAGTAATCCCTGCATTATTAACCAGAATATCCAGGCTGCCAAATTCATTAACGACTGCTTTCATCATTGGTTTGGCATCATCAGCATTTGCAACATCAGCCTGTACCTTAAATGATTTTACACCCAATTGCTCAATTTCTTCAACAACTGCCTGTGCTTTGTCCTCACTGCCAGCATAATTGACGGCAACATTTGCACCTTGCTTTGCTAACTCAAGCGCAATGGAACGTCCGATCCCTCTGGAAGCACCGGTTACCAAAGCATTTTTTCCTTGCAGCATATATTCTCCTCCCTTCATTTTAGAATAAAAAGCCTGTCCTTAATTCCCACGATACCATTCGATAAATTCATTCAATGACTCTGGGTCCTGGATGGCAAATGTTTTTGCTTTACGGTCGATTTTTCTTACCAATCCGCTTAATACCTTTCCACTGCCAACTTCAACAAATGCATCCACACCTTCATTAAGCATATTTCTGATGGATTCTTCAAATCGAACCGGTGAATACAGTTGTTTAATTAACAGGTCTTTCACTTCATTTTTAGCAGTTGCCGGTTGAGCCGTTACATTCGCATATACAGGCATATTGGCATCATAAAAATTAATAGCATTTAATTCCTTGGAAAACTGCTCATTTGCCGGTTTCATCAGTCTGGAGTGGAATGGCCCACTTACGTTCAGTGGAAGAACACGTTTTGCACCTTTTTCTTTTAACAGCGTTTCTGCTTTGTCAATTCCCTCTTTAGAACCTGAAATAACAATCTGTCCAGGACAATTCAGATTCGCGATATCGACAACTTCATCCTCAGACAATCCTTGTAGAGCTTGTTCGATATCCTCCTGTGACATACCTAATACTGCAGCCATCGAGCCTTTACCTTTTGGAAAAGCTTCTTCCATTAGTCTGCCGCGTGTAGCAACAAGCGGAAGGGCTTCTTCAAAAGAGATTGCCCCGGCTGCAACAAGTGCACTGTATTCTCCGAGACTATGACCAACCGCCATCGCCGGCTGGATTTCTTCTTTTTCCAATAGTGTATGTACTGCAATACTTGATAATAACAGTGCCGGCTGGGCATTTTCTGTTTCCGTTAACTCGTTCTTAGGTCCATCAAACATAAGCTTTGTCAGATCTGTCCCCGTAAGCTCATCTGCCTTCTGAAATAAATCCTGTATTTCAGGGTAACCGTCGTAAAAATCTTTTCCCATTCCGACTGCCTGTGATCCCTGCCCCGGAAACATAAAAGCTACGCGTTTCATTCGTTTTCCTCCTTGTCCAAATCAATTGTTTCCATTGTCGATTTAATTGTATCAGTCACATTAAACTCAACCATATGTGCCGCTTGTTTAATGGCATTAAAAACAGCTCTGCTATTGGATGAACCGTGTGCTTTGATTACTGGAGCAGCCAGGCCAAACAACCCTGCACCGCCATATTCGGAATAATCCAATTTACTTTGCAATCCCTTTAAATCACTTTTCACCATTCCTGCAGCAATTTTCGTTTTGAACGATGACATAAATGTTTCTTTTAACATGGAAAACATTGTCATGGCTGTTCCTTCAATCGTTTTGAGCGCAATATTTCCACTAAACCCGTCTGTCACGACTACATCGGCAGCGCCTGATAATATATCTCGTGCTTCTACATTACCAATAAAGTTGATTGGTGCTTCCTGTAGTTGATTGAACGCTTTTTTGGTAAGCTCATTTCCTTTACCATCTTCCGTCCCAACATTCAGAAGCCCGACTGTCGGGTTATTAACCGAGCGGACTTTTTCTGTGTAGATGGAGCCCATGACGGCATATTGAACAAGATTGTGTGCTTTTGCATCTACATTGGCACCAACGTCCAGCAGTAAAAAGCCTTTCCCGTCAATGGTAGGCAATGTTGGACTTAATGCCGGGCGATCAACACCGGTAATTCGTCCGACTACAAATAGCCCCGCACTCATGAGAGCGCCGGTATTTCCGGCTGAAATACATGCGTCAGCTCTATTCTCTTTCACTTCCTTCGCCGTCAGGACCAGTGAGGAATTTTTCTTTCTTCGTACTGCACGTACAGGTTCATCATCACTTGTAATAACCTCATCCGTATGAATAACATCAATATTTTTCGAATCGGTCAAATATTCCTTTATTTTTTTCTCATCACCAATTAACGTTATCTTTAATTTATCAATCCGGGAAACAGCATCCATTGCACCAAGGACAATTTCCTTAGGAGCATGATCGCCTCCCATGGCATCAATTGCTATTTTCATTTGGATTTTCCCCTTTTTGATCGTTTGAGCGGTACATATGAAACAATCCGGTAAATACTTTTTCATTGTCAACAAAACTATTCACCCGGACAATTGTTAGTCCTTTATCATTTTCACCTTCAACGATTGCTTTTGCAACAACACGCTCACCCTCTTTTACCTGTCGGGTAAATTTCAATTCTGATTTCGCTGTTAATGCCAGCTCATCATTAATCACTGCGACAGCAAGTGAGTTTGCCTGGGCAAACAAATGATGTCCCCGAGCTATTTTGTTTCTTGAAAATACGTGCTCCTTCTGAATAACAAGGATGGAAATAGCCCGCTTATCCAATTCCAGATCAATTACTTCACCGATAACTTCATCCAATGGAAGTGCTTTAACGGTCTCATTCCACTGATATGCTGCAACCGATTTTATTCGTTCACGGAGTTCCGGAATGGACAATTCCATCCGATCGAGTCGAATTGTTTGAATACTGACACTGAATATTTTTGCTAAGTCTTCATCTGTTACAAAAGGGGTATCTTCAATCGTTTCTTTCAATAATCGTTGCCGTTCCACTTTACTTACCTTCATTTTTACAGCACCATCCATACGAGATAATAGTATTACTTGTTAATACTAGGACTTGGTACTAATAGTAATATATAATACCACGTCTAAATATGCAAGCAGACAATCAATCAAGTTTGTCGTGAAGAAATGCATCATTATCAAGGAGAATGCGCAGTTGATAAAAATCATCATGCTCCTCCAGCAGATTCTTTTCAATGATTTCCTGTGCATCCTGACGGGCCGTTTCCAATGCCCGATAATCATGAATCATATCGGCTACTTTAAAATCAGGCAGTCCACTCTGTTTCTTGCCAAAAAAATCACCCGGACCACGCAGTTTTAAATCCTGTTCCGACAATTCAAAGCCATTATTGGTTTCACTCATGATCCGCATCCGTTCTTTACCTGTCTCGCCTTTTGGGTCGGCGATTAAAATACAATAGCTTTGCTTGTCACCCCGGCCAACTCGACCTCTCAGCTGATGTAACTGAGATAAACCAAAGCGTTCAGCATCATAAATTACCATAATTGTTGCATTTGGAACATTGACACCTACTTCCACAACAGTTGTCGAAACTAAAACCTGCACTTCATTTGCAGCAAACTGTTTCATGATTCTATCTTTTTCATCGGTTGAAAGTCTGCCATGCATAAGCCCAACATTTAAATTTGTTCCATAAAATTCTTCCAGTTGGTGGTAAAGATCAACTGCATTCTGAATATCAAGTTTATCCGATTCTTCAATTAACGGGCAAATGACGTAAGCCTGTTCCCCATTTGCAGCTCGCTTCTCAATAAATTGCAGCACCCGCTCCAATGTATTTTCTTTCGCCCAGTATGTTTCAATTTCTTTTCGTCCTGAAGGCATTTCATCAATTACAGATACATCCATATCACCAAACGCTGTAATCGCGAGAGTACGCGGAATCGGCGTTGCTGTCATAAACAATACGTCCGGATTGAGTCCCTTATCACGTAAAATACGCCGTTGTTGTACCCCAAACCGGTGCTGTTCATCAACAATAGCAAAGCCAAGGTTATCAAAAATCACATCGTCCTGTATTAACGCATGGGTTCCGATTACGATGTTTACCTCATGGTTTTCGATGGCAGCAGTGAGTTCTTTCCGTCTTTTACCTTTTACTGAACCAGTCAGTAATACAATATTTGCATTATTACCAAATAATTCCGTAAGTGACTGATAATGCTGTTCAGCCAATATTTCAGTCGGCACCATTAATGCAGCCTGTTTACCTGCAGTTACAGCCGCGTACATACATATTGCCGCAACAGCTGTCTTTCCGGAACCTACATCACCCTGGAGAAGCCGGTTCATCCGATACGGGGATTTCATATCTGCCAGTATTTGATTTAACGATTTTTGCTGGGCATTTGTTAAAGTGAACGGAAATGAATCAATGAAATCCTGAAGGTGCTTAGGATTATAGTGCTGAGCATTTCCAGCGGTTGATTCTCGTTTTATTTTTCTTAATAACTGCATTTTAAGCTGAAATAACAAAAACTCTTCATATGTAAAACGTCGTCTTGCATGTTTAAGGTCAACTCTGCTTTTAGGAAAATGCATCGTTTTGAATGCATGATCCCTTGAAGGAAGTTTATAAGATTCCAAATACTGACTTGGCAATATCTCATCGATTTCACCAGCATAATCATTTATTGCTGTCTTTACAGCTTTTTTCAATTTATAGTTTGTCACATCACCCTTTAACGAATACATTGGCTGGATTTCCGCCTGCTCTGCTGCAGGGCCTTTTTTATAGTTGCTGACCGTGATCTGCAGCCGATGTGCATCCCATTTACCGGTTAGTGTTACGGTATCACCAGCATTTAGTTGTTTTTTGGCAAATGAGCGGTTAAACATAACCGCTTTAACCGCAACATTCTCCACTTCCACGTTGAATACAAGGCGTGACTTTTTCTTCCCATAAAAAGTGAGGGAAGGCTCGTTAACTACCCTTCCCTCGATAGTGACTTTATCTTCATGAATCAATTCGCTGAGCGGCTTGATTTCAAAGACATCGTAACGGTAGGGAAAATAATCCAGCAAATCACCTACAGTATGAATTCTCATTTCTGCCAGACTTTCAGCGAATTTACTGCCTACCCCTTTTACTTGTGTTACGGCTTCACTTAGCATATCGAATCACTCTTTCTATTGAACGGACATTCCAAATATTTTCTCTTTTAGCAGACGTCCTGTTGGAGTATCCGCGAGTCCGCCTTCACCTGTCTCACGAAGACTTGATGGCATTTGTTTACCTATTCGATACATCGCACCAATTACTTCATCACACGGAATTCTGCTCGTTACACCGGCAAGCGCCATGTCAGCTGACACGATTGCAAGCGATGACCCGCCAGCATTCCGTTTAACACAAGGCACTTCAACAAGTCCTGCAACAGGGTCACAAACAAGTCCAAGCATGTTTTTCAGTGTCATGGCGAATGCTTCTGCCGACTGCTGTGGTGTACCACCTGCCATTTCCACGATTGCTGCAGATGCCATTGCCCCGGCTGATCCAACTTCCGCCTGACAGCCACCCGCAGCACCGGAAATAAAGGAGTTATTCGCAACAACGAATCCAAATGCGCCTGATGTAAATAAATAGCGTACCATCTGTTCCCGTGTCGGATTCAACTGCTCTTTAACAGCAAATAACGTTCCCGGAACACAACCGGCACTTCCGGCTGTAGGCGTAGCACAGATTGTTCCCATTGCGGCATTAACCTCATTTGTTCCCATCGCTTTACTTACCGCATCCATCATCAGGTTTCCGGAAAGCGGCGTCTTTTTTTTCATATAGGTTTGAATCTTTACTGCGTCACCACCGGTTAACCCAGTAACAGATTCCACACCTTTCAGACTATCCTCAATAGCTTTCTCCATTACTTCCAGGTTCTTTTCCATATCAGCGAAAACTTCTTCTCGTGACTTTTCTTTCACATCCATTTCCTGCTGAATCATTACTTCTGAAATTAATATATTTTCTTTTTCTGCTATTTCCACTAACTCTGCAACCGATCGAAACATGATAAAACTCCTCTCCTGAAGTAAAAGTTATCAGCTTACGATTTTAGATATTTGAATAATATGTGCCGCATTTTCTAATTCTTTCAAAATATCATCTTCCACATTTTGGTCGACTTCGATAACCATTAACGCTTCTTTGCCGACATCTTTCCGGTTCACTTCCATATGTCCGATGTTAATTTCATATTTTGCCAGAATCTCAGTTACGGATGCTATTGCACCGAAACGATCATTGTGCATGATTAAGATTGCCGGATGATTCCCGGATAGGCGCAGTTCAAACCCGTTCAATTCGGTGATTTCAATTTTTCCACCACCAACTGAAATACCAACTAATTCAATCTGATCTGTATCCTTACCAATAATCAACCGTGCTGTATTAGGATGATCAGTCCCTGCACTTTCCTCAATAAATTCAACATCGATATATTTTTCATTTGCCGTTTCCAGCGCCTTGCTCATCCGCGGATCATCAGTTTCATATCCCAGCAAGCCACCGACTATAGCAAAATCGGTACCATGACCTTTATACGTTTTGGCAAAAGACTCGTATAAATGAATCCGCGCCCACTTGGGTTCTTTTCCAAATAAATTTCGTGCAGCCTTACCAATTCTGGCTGCTCCTGCTGTATGTGAACTTGACGGACCAATCATAACCGGTCCGATAATATCAAAGACTGAATTATACTTCACGTACGAACACCGCCTTTAGTATAGTTAACTCACTACCGTACATTATAACAAAAAGCGGTTTAATAATCATTCTATTATCGGTAGTTTAACAGTATTTCATCAGTTTATATATCTTAAAGTAATTATTTTTACTTTATAAAGTAAAAATATGTTGCATTCAAACGTAATATAAATTACTATATAAAGTAAGGAGGTGATTACATGGAAAATCTTAGCTTGAATGTTTCATTACTGCGAAGAAGTGTACCTAATTTGACAAGTGCTGCCAAGTCTGTCGGATTACGACCTGCAACGGTTTCCAACCTGTGTACCGGCAAAATTCCAGTAGGCCGGGCTGAAGTGCGTACGTTAGTTTCCTTGGCATCACTGGCTGAGTGCAGTTTGGATGAATTAATTATCAGAGGGGAGACTGTTGAAATGATTGAAACAAAAATCAAAACGATCGATTTGTTTGCACCACTTGCCAAAGGCGGAACAGTGGGACTGGTATCAAGACCTGGCATGGGACAGCTTGTTGTAATTACGGAACTGTTTTACCGCCTGCAAAAGGATGGATTTGTAACGGTATTACTCAAACCAGAAGGCGATTACCCGGAAATCAGTGATATTCTTGAACATGTGGACATTGTGGCAACCACAATTGAAGATGCCTATGAAAAAATGGCAGCCGAGGGAACAGATAAAGAGATAGCATTTGCAGCGGATCGAAGTCATGTGCTGACCGGAAAGGTTTATGAATTACAGGAAAGGCTGCAAAATATCAGCGTTCAGAGCGTCACTACATTTTTAGTAGACCTCAAAGGTGATGTTGTCGATGAGGAACTTCCTTATGGACCATTGGAAACATTGTGGCGCTTTGATGCGGACCTGTCCGCAAGATATAAATTTCCAGCAGTTAATCCGGTCTATTCCACATCATCCGTTTTGGAAGGAGCGTACACTGATCAAAACCATTTCACAACACAGCAGCGGGCAAAAAAATTACTGCGCAGATTCCATGAATTACGGTCAGTCGTAAATGTTCGCGGATTGGAAAGCATTCCGAAATCAGAATTAACCACCTACAAACGCGGTGAACGGTTGGAAGCTTATTTAACCCAACCATTTTATGTAGCGGAGGAATTGACTGGGCAACAAGGAGAAGCTGTTAGCCTAAACGTCACAATTAATGACGTCAAAAAAATTCTGGACGGCAGTGCTGACTCAAAAGACGTTGATGAGCTAACCTATATTGGCAAGTTATAAAACCTCTTAAATCAAGAATATATTTTGGGCATGAATTCTTTTGGATGCATACAGTATGTAGAGATTCCACACAAGAACCAAAAATATCATGCCCTCCTTAATAGTAATTAAGTTTTAATCCCCAAATAATATTCAACAGAATCAAAATCATAAAGATCGCTTTCGCTAATAAACTATTTAAGCAAATGATTGTGACCACAACCGGTATAACAAGTATTCGGTCAACAAGTGACATCGTAATACGATAGACTATACCTCTTACAAGAATTTTTACGTTTCAATCGGTATATTTTATAAAATTGACTTTCACATAAATCGTCTCTATAATTATCACTTGTGGATTATTTAAAATAATCGGGCGGGAGAGGGACAGCAAGAATATGAGGAGATAACATGCCTGATAACGATAACATCGGCAGATTAAACGCTGCTGGTGATTGGCGTACGGAAATTATCGCCGGGTTAGTAGGCTATCTTACTACAGTTTATATTGTTGCAGTAAACGGATCGATTCTCTGTGAGGCAGGAATCTCACTGGAAAGTGGAATGATTGCAACAATACTGGCAAGTTTTGCAGGAACGATATTAATGGGACTTTATGCTAGAATGCCGCTCATTTTAATTCCTGGAATGGGAATCAATGCGTTATTTGCATATTCCATTGTTGAAGGCACTGGTCTTTCATTTCAGGAAGCGTTAGCCGTCATACTGGTCGCTTCGCTGTTGTTCCTGCTAACGGCATTCACAAAGCTTGGTACCATCTTAAAACAGGCCATACCTGAATCGTTAAAACATGCGATTACCGTCGGACTTGGCTTTTTCCTGATTTTGATTGGTCTTGAAAAAAGTGGCCTTATTGTCAGGGGTGAGCAAACAATCATAGCAATTGGCGACTTTACATCGCCTGTATTTATTGTCAGTCTGCTTACATTGTTTGTCGCGATATTTTTGTTTATGAAAAATATTCCGGCGAACTTTCTGGTGACAATGATAGCCGGAACTATTTTTGCCTACTTTTTTGGTATACTTGATACTTCAAAAAGCTCTATCAATATCAATGTGGAAGATATGCTGTTTGTCCCTTCTTTTACAGCATTGAATGAACTGGGCTTTTGGCTGGCAGTTTTTCCGTTGACCATCATTCTCGTTTTTGAGAATATGGGTTTGTTGCACGGACAGCTTCACATGTTAAACCGGCAAAATAGTTACAACAAGGCATACCAGGTTACGGCCTTTTCATCATTGATGTCTGCATTTTTCGGTACATCACCAACTGTTTCTGCAGCAGAAAATGCGGCGGTATTAACATCAGGCGGCAAAACAGCAAAAGCCGCGATTACAGCGGGACTGCTGTTCTTGGCTACACTATTTATCATTCCGTGGATTTCCATGATACCGAACACAGCTATTAGTCCCATATTGATTATTGTTGGTGTATTAATGGCCCAGAACATCCGTCATGTCCCATTGGATGATTTATCAGAAGCTTTACCGGCCTTTCTGATTGTTGCGATGATACCATTCACATACAGTATAGCTGATGGAATGGCTTTCGGATTTATCGCATATCCGATTGTAAAACTGGCTTTAGGTAAGCAAAAAGAATTACCAGTAGTATTACTGATAATTTCAGGATTGTTTCTTTTTCATTTTGTTATGAAAATAATTGGGATATAATTTAATATTTGATTGATTACCAACTAAAAAATTCTTCATCGCTCGGATGAGGAATTTTTTTATTGTCCAAAATAAAGGACATATGTTCAAACTTTTATGCTATTGATTGGTTTGGATAATGTTGTATTAAAATTGATTCTATTATTAAATGTATAATTACATTAAATAAATCGAGGTGGTTATGAATGACTGCTGATGAGATAATGAAAGCAATCGAGGAAATGGATAACGGTGAACGGATAAAATTACTCAATATGTTATTTGATAATTATTTGATAGCAGACCTCCAAAAGAGCAAATAATTAAAGAGAAAGAAGAAATATTTTGGGGTATTGAAGATGGATTGGATATCTTGATTAAAAACATCATCCGTCATATATTATCCACCGCCCGCATTTCTTCAACTCTACTCCCCATTGCCTCAAGAAGGAAAATATTCCATAGGCTCCGTACAATGAACATAACCATTTTTCTTATAATAATTAATAGATTCATCACTTGGCCATACAATAACAAATTCATAATTGTTTTCTTTTATCCACTTATTTATTGAACTTAATATTTTACTACCAATACCTTTATTTCGATATTCTGGAACCGTATATACGTTTGTCATATAAGCAAATGGATATGTTATCCTGCCAGGACGTGGTACTTTATGTATCAATTCTATGTATATATGCGAAACGACTTTATCATTATCCTCCGCTACCCAAATAAACCATTGCCCACTATTAAGTGCATTCCCCAAAAAAAGTTGGCATTCCTTTTCAAAATCATCGAATGATTCATCTTTTTTACTTTCATCGTATTCTATTGTAAAATCCCATCTCATTCTTATTAATTCCTTGATGTCTTTTGATTCAGCAAGTCTTATATTCATCTGAAATCCTCTCCTGCATATTAAATAATGCTTCCATTGATTTTCCTATTTCCTCTTTGCATACCCAATTTCAGAATAACTTTTTGAATACCTGAAAACTTTCCTCAGCAAATCTGGCCCTACAATGGCAAATAGAGCATTAGGACTATTATGAATTGGAGGAAATGGATGATATTCTTTTTAAGCTAGATCCGAAACTGAGTAAGAAGATTGAACATATAAAAGTAATAATTATGATATGGGGGAAAGCCGCACAAATAAATTATTCTCCTTTCAAAATCTATCGATAGAAAGTAAATTTTTTAGTGTTAACGGTTTCAACCTTTTCATCAAACTCCTTCTTACTTCACAAAATCCCCTTACAGAAAGGACGCTAACCCTGCCAATTTATTTAAAGACACCTTTAATTTGTGATTTCCAGTCTTCTAAGGCATCTTCGTGTTGCTTTGCAAACATGATGGTATCCGTTCCAAAGGGAAATATTTTAAGTCCAAAGTCTCAACACCATCTACTTTGAGTTCATCGTCAGCACTTGAAACCAGGATTGTACATCCTCTATATTAATGATCTCACCCATCGAGGATGACTCTTAACTTGTATCTTATTATGATCTACTTGATACATTTTCTATCTGTTTTTTACTCTATGAACGATTGTTTCCGAGTTCCAGGAGTTTTTGTTTCATTTCATACTCCATCCCTGTTATTTCCTCTTCTGCCTGTTTCCGTTTTTCGCGTCCTTCAGTTTGAATACGCATCGTTTCTTCAATGGTTGATAGCAAATTTTCCTGCGTTTTCTTTAATGTTTCTATATCTACCACACCGCGCTCATTTTCTTTTGCAGCTTCAATCGTATTGGTTTTAAGCATGTCCGAATTTTTCAGCAACAATTCATTTGTTGTCTTGGATACTTCTTTCTGAGCCTCCACAGCATTTTGCTGGCGAAGTAACGTAAGTGCAATAGCAATTTGATTTTTCCAAAGCGGAATGGATGTTAAAATCGATGATTGAATTTTCTCCACTAACGCCTGATTGGTATTTTGAATCAAGCGAATTTGCGGGGCGGTTTGCAACGTAATTTGTTTGCTCAGCTTTAAATCATGCAGCCGTTTATCCAGCCGTTCTGCAAATTGCATAACATCATTGACTTCCTGCATATCCATTTGATTTTGAGTCTCTTCAGCTTTTTGTTTTAATTCAGGAATGGTTGTATTGATCAGTTCTTCTTTTTTCACCTCGCCTGCTGCAATATAAACATTTAAGGCATCGAAGTAATCACGGTTTTTATAAAACATTTCCTGCAGCGAATGATTGTCTTTTGTTAATACATCTTTGCTTCGCTCCAATTTAACACTGATCTTATCAATTTGCGCGCCCGTTTTTTGATATTTGGACATTATTTCATTTACTGAACCGGAAACTTTTCCGAAAAAACGGGAAAATAAGCCGCGTTTTTCCGGCTGCAGTTCATCCGGATTGACTTGCTCCAGTCTTTTCATTAAATCCGTTAGGATAGAACCAATGTCACCAACATCTTTATTTTTTACATTATCAAGCATCGAATGGGAAAAATTCATCAGTTTTGACTGCGCTTCTGTTCCATACTCCGTAATAGACTGATAATTTTCAGGATCAATTTGCTCAGACAAATCCATAGCCCTTTTCCGATCCGCTTCACTTAGTGTATCTACTAATTTATTGTCTTTTTCTTCCCCGCTTTCTACCGGTGGTGTTTGCTTTTGATTTTGTTCACCAAATGGGTTTGCTAATAAGTCATCCATTGCATCGCGTTTACGTTCTGTATTTTCACTCATTCCAGCACTCTCCTGTTTTATTTATTCGTATCACTAATCGTACGCTTGGCTGCTTCCATTTCAAAATCCAATACTTCCATATCGTCCCTTAACATATAATGCAAATCGTTATTCACTGTACCGGTTAACATGTGCATCGTATCACGTGTATCGGCCAACGCTTTGGACATTTCAGCATTTTTTGCAGGCTGCTGCTGCAAATAAGTATATTTTTCTGCTATTTCCACAAGAGAGTCCAGGTTTTTATAATAAAATCGTTCTGCCTTGTAGAAACGTTCTGGTTCTTTTTTAGTATTCGCATAAATTTTACGCACGATCTGCATTAATAGTAAATTCTGCTTTGCATCCTGGAAATTCCGTACACGAAATAATGTTTTTTGCAGACGTGAAATTTTCTTTTTTGCTTCCTTTAAATTTCTGGTGATATAGCGGTACTCCCCCACCTTCAATCCACTTCTTTTTATATCTATTCCCCGTTGCACACCTTTAACGGAAAAGAAAACAGCTCCCCGTCCAATGACACCATATAATACGGAAAAGAGGAATCCTTGTTCTAACGCAAAGAAACTGATCAGCCAAATAAAGGAGTAACCAAACAGGCTGCTTATGCTGCGCAATAGGAAAGCTCCCACTTGCTTCATCATTACCACCAACTCCAATTTTTATGAAAAACGGCTTCCTGTGCCGAGTTTTGCTATTATTTAAGAAAAAAAATATTAATATCCGCCCACTTCTATTCAACGGTGCAATACGGCAACTGCCAAAAATGTAAACTTATTACCAATTGCAGTTGAATCAAAAAGCTATATTAAATCTAATACTATAATTATAACATCTAAAGGGAGAAGTTTAACCTATGAATGTAGTAATGAATTCTACGCCCATTTTCATGTAAAAAACTAAAATGACCCATCTTGATTCGCATTGTTAAGAGGCTTTGCGGGTACTGTTAATATTTATTATACTGAAGTTTATCGTGACTTACAGAGGCTTTTAATTGTGTTACCGTTCAGAAAAAAGTATTGAGTTTTTGTTTGAATATCGAACCGTTTTTATTATCTTATATTACTTATAACATACCTAACACAGAATTATCTCCTCCGAAATTATTACCAAATAAGAAGCCACCGTAATTCTATTACAGAAACACCTAAAGCAATAATTGCGGCTATAAGATGTAAAATAAAATACTTTCTTTTTCCCGTAACTAACATTTCTACGACACGAACAGTCCAAGATAACCCTAAAGATAGAGACATGGCAAAGGCTAATACATATGGAAGATCAGTTGAATCATTTGAATTTGCTAATGCCGAAGTGGATACAAATAAAAGTCGAATAGCAAAATAAAGCGTCAACAGTGAAAAAAGAACGTCTAAAATCAAAAACAGCTTATTTCTTTCTTTGCACTTTTCCTGGATTTTGCTGATCAGTTTCACTTCATCACTTCCCATTAAGAATCTTTTCTAGCAAAACTTTTTAAAGAAAACAGGTGGAGAAAAATATCGGAAGCGTTTCATTAGCAGTAATTAACTTTTCATTATGTAAATACGCTACTTTACTATATTGGTTTCATTGGTATTTAATAAAGGGCTGTTAATTGAATAATTTTTTGATTCTATATCTTCAATAAATTGTCTATTATAAATACACCGCCAAACATACTAAGATTAAAATGCCAAATACACTACTATCTCTTGAATATAAATTACTAATAAGGCACAGTCGAAACGTTTTCTGTGTTCCACTTGCTAATCAGCTAAGCCTTACAAAAAAATAACATATAAAAAATCCCGCACCACCTCTTCCAACGTGATACGGGATTACTTTACAAATTATTCAACTGAAAATATATACGAATAAATCGGCTGGTTACCATGGTGGACTTCAATTTCCACATCGTCGTACTTATCTTCTATATATTTCACGAGTTCTTCCACTTCTTCATCGGTTGCGTCTTCACCTTGTAAAATCGTAAGGATTTCATCATCTTCAGTAATCATCTCGTTAAGCAATGATTTAACTGTTTCCAGTTTATCCTGGTTGGATGAAGTTATTTTTCCATCTGCAATTCCCATAAAGTGGTCTTTTTCTATCGTAATACCGTCAATTTGTGTATCACGGACTGCATATGTAACCTGCCCCGTTTTAACTTCTTTACTTGCTTCTGCCATCGTTTCTTTGTTTTCCGTAATTGCTGCATCCGGATGGAATGCCAGCAATGCACTTATCCCTTGTGGAATCGTTTTTGTCGGTACAACTTCCGCACTCACTTCTGCCAGTTCAGCTGCTTGTTCAGCTGCCATAACAATATTTTTGTTGTTCGGCAAAATAAGTACATTTTTTGCATTTGCTATTTGAATGGCTTCTGCAATATCCTGAGTACTTGGATTCATTGTTTGCCCACCCTCGATCACTACTGTTGCCCCGAGGCTTTCAAATAAAGATTTCAATCCTGTTCCCATTGCAACGGTGACAATTCCATATTCCCCCTGTTCGGCAGGTGCAGATTTTTTATCATTATCACCGACAATTGCAGTATGCTGCTCACGCATATTCTCAATCTTCATATTCGTTAAACTGCCGAAGCGCTGCCCGAGAGTCATCACTGTACCAGGATATTCCGCATGAACATGGACCTTTACAATCTCATCATCAGAAACAACCAGCAATGAGTCGCCATGCTCACTTAGTTCGTCACGGAATGTCGCTTCATCAAATGGATTTTCCTTTAATTTTTCATCTTCAAATTTAACCATAAATTCAGTGCAGTAACCAAATTCGATCTCAGAAGTGTCCATAAAGTCCTGATTAATTTTATGATGTTCAGCGTTGACCATGTCTTCCATATCAACTGTATCGGAATCTTCTTCCGGAAGTTCTTCACCTTTTAGTGCAGCCAAAAAGCCTTCATAAATAGTCAGCAGTCCCTGACCACCTGAATCAACAACGCCTACCTCTTTTAAAACGGGTAAAAGATCCGGTGTCCTTCTTAACGATGCTTTTGCTTCTGCAACAACTTTTTCCATTAAAGCGATAACATCTTCTTCTTTTTTCGCTTCTTCAACTGCAGTATTTGCTGCATCCTTGGCAACAGTCAAAATTGTTCCCTCAACAGGCTTCATGACAGCTTTATATGCTGTATTCACACCGCTTTCAAAGGCATTAGCCAAATCTTTTGATGATACGGATTCTTTTGTATCCAGTCCTTTGGAGAAACCACGAAACAATTGGGATAAAATAACACCTGAGTTTCCTCTGGCACCCATCAGTAACCCCTTCGCAAATGCATTTGCAATTTCTGACACATTTTCACTGTTTAGTTTTTTTACTTCATTTGCACCGGAAGTCATGGATAAATTCATATTTGTTCCGGTATCACCATCAGGCACCGGAAATACATTTAGTGCATCTATTTTTTGGGCATTGTTCGTTAAATGGTGTGCTCCTGAGAGTACCATCTGTGTAAACGTTTTGCCATCCAACGATTGTACTGTCACAACTCTTCCTCCTTCATTACAACAAGCGGCAAGGATTAATCCTTTGCCACCCGGACTCCCTGAATATAAATATTAACGGAGTCAATAGCTAATCCAAGTGATTTATTTAGTGTGTATTTAACTTGTGATTGAACATTGTGTGCAACCTCGGAAATCTTTGTTCCATAACTGACAATGATGTACATGTCAATATGAAGATGATTGTCCTCCTGTCTGACAATGACACCTTTTGAAAAGTTTTCTTTACGAAGAATCTCAGCAATTCCATCTCTTATTTGGCTTTTAGATGCCATACCAACAATTCCATAGCATTCTACTGCTGCTCCACCTGCAATTGTAGATATGACTTCATTTGTAATCGTCACTTGACCATCATTCGTATTAAGTTCAATGGACATCATTATCCTCCTTTAATACCCACACATTATAAGGATATTTTACTATAGGCGCATACATTTTAAAAGCATATCACGTAATTATGTAAAAATTGTACCTTATAACCATGGAAGAAATATGTTCATCTGTCAAGCTATTTTTCTTGATATCCGTTTAAATAACAATTGCAATCGGTCGCTACTTATGATAAATTAGGTAAGTATTAAATGACACAAGTCAGAGTAGGAGGGATACCATGGCTAGAAAATGTGTTGTTACTGGACGTAAAACCCGCAGTGGAAATCAACGTTCTCATGCTATGAATTCCAACAAACGTAATTGGAAAGCTAATGTGCAAAAAGTTCGTATCATGGTAGATGGCAAACCGAAACGTGTTTACGTATCTGCTCGTGCCTTAAAATCAGGCAAAGTAGAGCGCGTATAAATATACCTGAAAAAAGAACAATCCAACATTAGTAAATGTATTAAAAGCATCCGATTTGGGTGCTTTTTTACGTTTCGCTATTACCGAATAAGTTATTACTATTAACGTGGAGTTGACATCGCGAACAAAAATCTTACTAGTATCCGTCGGGAAGGCGCATTCACCACACGGTTGGATTATGCCGGTTCTCTCCCGGGGCAATCGAACCCTCACTCACAAGGTCGACAAGTGCCCTGACGACGGAAAAAATCCAACGAATGGGTACTCATTCGCGTTATGAGTGACCTTCAGTGCACAAAATCGACGACGAAGGGCACTCATTCGCGATGTGAGTGCTAAACAGGGAACTGGGTGAGGAGTCCCTTGTGTGGTGAGGCTCGCAGTCCGGCGTTCAAAATAGCCCGAGACTTAAGATACGGGACTGTTTCCTGAATTAACCAGGATGAACAGCATAGTGTATTTTCCCAAGCAGAGTTATTGAACTCAAATTCAGCTCGCAGTTAAAAGAAGCTCCGTCATTTAATCTTATGTACTTTCACAAAAAAGGTATTAATAACCCGCAAGCTTCAACCTGTCCACTAAAAAAATAGCTTCTGCCAATAGTATTGACAAAAGCCAGATTCGATTATTTATCTTTTTTAAAAGTTCCGATCACAACACGAACAAATCCGCCGATAAACCTTGGGAGTTTAATAGTATAAAATTTCATGAGTTCTCCGCCTCCTCTGTTTACAAACAAAGCTTACATTGGAATCGCGCCAGATATAGCATCACGACTCTTTATTAGTAATAGTATGCCTTCTTCGTACGAAAAAGTACCATTATTTGAAAGAAGCTTGTTTGATATACAGAGAGTTGACCCCCAGGATACTGTCTGATCAGTTAGTGGATAATAAAATCCATTTAGTGTTAATCCTTTCACAAAACGGGAATACGGTACAAAGGAAATATTTGGATATTCGTCATTATGTGTAACGTTATATTCCCCCGGGAAAGTTAATTCAAGCTGATTTTGTTTATCAACAATAATTCCCTGAATCTGATGATTTACAATCGAAAAAAGTAATTGAATATTTATCAGTGCGTGGTCAAGGCGACCACCAGTTACCCCGAATAAATAGATTTTCTCAGGCTGCAAATCATATGCTTTGCCTAGAGCAATTTCCAAATCAGTCTGGTCCTTTTCAACGGGGTGAGCTTCAAAAGATTTTGCCCTTTGTTTAAGCCTTTGTTTTTCAATTTCGGTAATCGAATCGAAATCACCCACAGCATAATCAAGTTGCATGTTGTTATCTGCCAGTGTCAATGCACCTCTATCTGCACCAATCCATATATCGATTTCATTCCTGTAAACAGAAAGATCCGGAATTAGTGAAGAAGGTCCACCCCCGATTATCCCTATTCGTACCATAGCTCTATTTCCCCTGTTTCGCAGCCTGCTTGATATCATTCATTGCCTGCTGACGATTGGAATGTTTAAAAACAGCACTTCCGGCAACAAGCATATCTGCTCCGGCATCCGTACAAAGCTTTGCTGTATCAGCATTGACGCCGCCATCAACTTCAATTTCAAAGGTCAGATTATTTTCCTTCCTCCATGCAGAAATTTGTTCAATTTTTTGAACGGCATGATGGATAAATGATTGACCACCAAATCCGGGATTAACCGTCATGATTAAAACCAGGTCAACCTCATGCAGAATTTCCCTGATCATCTCCACTGGTGTTGAAGGATTAATAACCACCCCCGCCTTAGCTCCGGTGGATTTGATTAATTGAATTGTCCTGTGTAAATGCGGGCAAGCCTCCTGATGAACAGTAATAATCGATGCACCTGCCTCCGTAAACATTGGAATATACGCTTCCGGATTTTCAATCATTAAATGGACATCCAGCGGTAAATCTGTAACTGGTCTGATTGCTTCAACAATTAAAGGACCGATTGTAATGTTTGGAACAAAATGCCCGTCCATTACGTCAACATGGATATAATCCGCGCCGCCTTTTTCAACGTCCTTTATTTCATCGCCCAATTTTGCAAAATCAGCTGATAGAATGGATGGTGCTATTTTAACCATATTAATACCTCGGCTTTCTTGATTGTATTTCATTTAAAAAACTTAGATAATGTTCATACCTTTGTTCAGTTACCAAGCCATCATTTACTGCCTGTTTAACAGCACATTTCGGCTCCTTATTATGAAGGCATCCCCGGAATTTACAGTCGGGCTTTTGTTCACTTATTTCCGGAAAACATTCATCCAGTTCATTGGCCTCGATTTCTCTAAAATCGAGTGTACTGAACCCTGGTGTATCAGCGACAAGACCGTCACCAACTGTTATGAGTTCCACATGTCTTGTCGTATGCTTACCTCTTCCCAGACTTTTTGATATTTCTTCTGTTTTTAATTCCAGTGACGGGTTTATGGCATTTAAAAAAGATGATTTACCAACACCGGACTGCCCGGCAATTACAGATACATTATCGGTAAAATATTGCTTCAACCGGCTTAATTCATCTGTATTTTCCATGGAAGAGAGTAATTCCACCGGGTATCCTATTTCCTCATAGACCTGTTGAAAATGGGCAATCTTCTCCCGTTGCGTTTCCGGAATTATATCCTTTTTCGTAATAAAAATAACAGGTTTGATTCCCTTTGATTCAATCAGGATAAGAAATCGATCCAACAATAGTGGGTTAAAATCAGGCATCGTGGCAGAACTGACAATAATCGCCTGGTCAATATTCGCAACCGGCGGCCGGATCAGCTCATTTTTTCTTGATTTAATTTCAAGGATGTATCTCTCTTCAGGATCAAATTTCACAAAGTCCCCAACAAGTGGTGTGATGCTTTTTTTGCGAAAAACACCTCTGCCTCTGCATTGGTAAATTTGACCTTCAGCTTTTACATAATAGAATCCGCTTATTGCCTTAATTATTCTGCCATCTGCCATTTATTCACCTTCTTCATATGGAACTTTTTTATTATTGATAAATACTTTATCATCCCGGATAACCTGGTATTCTGCAACACTACCCGGGTTTATCGTTAATGTAATCTCATATTCTTTATCCTTTGTTATCGTATCGTTTATGGCCACATCTGAAATGGAACGGTTGGCATCTTCAATATAAATTTTAACCGACTGTTGAACAGGCTCATCCGGATTTTCTGATTGCTGTTCAGGCGGATCATAAGGAACAGTAAATGTTCTTGTTACATGTACTGGCGGCTTTTCCTCAGGACCTGTTGAGATATAAACGTCAACCTCATCCCCATCTTCCAGTTCAGTATATGGTACAGGATCCTGACGAATAACTTCTCCCTTGGGTACATCCTCTGAGTTTTCTTCGATGATATTTGCAGATAATTCCTGTTCTTCCAGATTGGAAATGGCTTCCTGTTCCGTCATGCCCTGCAAGTTTCTTACAGCGATCGGTTCAGGTCCCTTACTGATTTCAAAAGTAACTGCCGTCTCAGCCGGAATCACCTCTGAGCCTGATGAAGGCTGTTGTGAAAGGATTTCCCCTACAGGCCGATCAGAAAACACTTCTTCTCCAGTTACATCATCAAAGCCCTTATCTTCAAGTATTCGCTTGGTTTGGTCAAAATCGTCACCTATATAATCATCAAATTCTACTTTTTCTTTACCCTGACTAACAATCAATGTAACAGTATCTTCTTCTTTTACAGTATTACCTGCTTCCGGGTCTGTTTTGATTACAATCCCGTCTTCGATATCATCAGAATACTCTAGTTCACGATTCGTTTTTAAATTCAGATTCTGTAATTCAGCCATTGCCTGTTCATATTCCATCGACGATACATCTGGAATTTCAACGTCTTCGGGCTGTAAAAACTTCGGTACAACAAATAAAGCAGCTATGCCTGAAGCCAGTAAAGTAAATAAAACAATAAAGAAAATGAGCCATTTTTTATTTTTCTTTCGTTTTCCATTTTTCGTCTGATCTTTATTTTCCTCATTTGAATATGGAATCGTACTTCCGTTTGTCTGGTGAACAATCGTATCACCATTCGAATTATTCTGAAGCTGATTATCGGTTATGATTGGGATAGCTTTTGTCTCTTCACCTGCTTCATTAGGAGGCGTATATTTTTCCTCATCCATTCTGCTTGGATCAAGCGCCATTTCCAAAGCTTCTTCCATATCATACACCGTCTCATAACGATGAAAAGGATCCTTTGCTGTAGCTCTCAACACAATATTTTCGACGCTCTGCGGCACATTCGGATTAAAACGTTTTACAGACGGTGTATCATTCTGCAAATGTTTTAATGCGATGGAAACTGGTGACTGACCTGAAAATGGCAATCGTCCAGTCAGTAATTCGAAAAGAACAATCCCTAAGGAGTAGATATCGGATTTTTTGGTTGCCATTCCGCCTCGTGCCTGCTCCGGCGACAGATAATGAACAGAACCCAATATCGAATTCGTCTGTGTCAATGAAGTCGCACTCAATGCCACTGCAATTCCAAAATCAGTGACTTTGGCTTGCCCATATGTATCCATTAAAATATTCTGCGGCTTTATGTCTCTGTGAACGATGTCATTAGCATGTGCATGTGAAATGGCAGCTGTAATCTGCTTCATAATATCCAAAGCTTCGTGCACATCCACTGGACCGTAGCGCTGTATGTATTCTTTCAGTGTCATACCATCCACATATTCCATTACCATATATAAAATCTGATCTTCTTCCCCGACATCATAAATGTTGATGATATTCGGATGTGCCAGACTAGTTGCTGATTGTGCTTCACGGTCAAAACGGGCAATAAATTCCTCATCATTGGCATAATCAAGACGCAATACCTTTATGGCAACATCACGATTCAGGATAATGTCTCTCGCCAGATAAACATTAGCCATTCCACCGCCGCCAATCGTTTCATTAATCCGGTAGCGTTCATTTAACAGGTGACCTTTCAGCATTATGATTCACCTTCTTTCTCAGTGGAATCATGGTGTACAAATACAAGTGATATATTATCCTCCCCGCCTCGTTCATTTGCGAGGTCAATTAATTCTTTACCAGTTGTTTCCAATTCCTGATCTGTTCGGGTAAACTGTGATAATTCTTCATCTGACACTTTATTTGTTAATCCGTCTGAACACAATAACAGCTTATCGCCGGTTTCCCAGGTGATTGATTGCGTATCCGCTGCGACACTTTCTTCTGTTCCCAATGCTTTTAATAAAACATTTTTACGAGGATGCTGTTCCGCATCATCTTTACTGATCTGCCCGGAACGAACCAGCTCATTTACCAATGAGTGGTCCTCAGTAATCTGTTTGAACCCATTTTCATTTAAAAGGTAACAACGGCTGTCACCGATATGGGAAACGGTGACAAAATCATTTGTACAAATGGCGATAACGACTGTTGTGCCCATACCAAGACATTCTTCTTTATTTTTCGATTTTTCAAAGATAGCAGTGTTTATTTCGTTCAACGTTTCCAGTAACCAGGTTTCTGTCTTTTCAGGGGAAGTAACTTCATTACTTTCCTGCCATTTATCCTGGATAATTGATGTTGCCATTTGACTGGCCACATCACCAGCTTGATGTCCCCCCATACCATCGGCTACTATTGCAAGCATTTGGCCGTTCTGGTTGTAAGCTATCCCGCCGGAGTCTTCATTGTGATTTCTTATTTGACCCTGATCTGTAAAAAATTGACCTTTCATCCTATCACCCCTTAAAAGCAGTGCTGCACTTATAGTCTGATTAAACCTTTTTAAACCGTGTCAGGAAAAATCCATCTGTGTAAAACGTTTGCGGATAGAGTTGTAACCCATTTTCAGTTAATCCAGGTGAATTTTGTATCTTTGATGGCAAATCATCAAATAAGGAAGTGTCTAAGATGAAATCGGGATTATTCGCCAAAAAAGCTTGTACAACACCATCGTTTTCTTTTTTGTCCACGGTGCAGGTACTGTAAATTAATAGTCCACCCTTTTTTAATAACGGTGCAGTATTCTCAAGTATGTCTAATTGAATTTGTGATAAACGGGTAATATCCTCTTCCTGTTTATTATATTTTATGTCTGGTTTTCCCCGTATAACACCTAATCCTGAACATGGAGCATCAACAAGTATGCGATCAAAGCTTTCCTTGTCATGTAGTTGCTGCAGTTTCCTTGCGTCGCCTTTACTTGTACTGATAATAGTTAAATCAAGAATAGAAGCTTTATCATCAACCAGTCTCACCTTTTTGGCATGCAGATCATATGCAGTAATTGTCCCTTGATTCTCCATTTTTTCAGCAATGTGTGTTGTTTTTCCTCCAGGCGCACTGCAGGCATCCAAAACATCCATACCAGGCTGGGCTTTTAGCATTTCCGCCACCAGCATGGAGCTTTGATCCTGTATGGTTACATATCCTTCAGAAAATAATCGGCTTTTCAGTATGTTTCCTTTATCAATGATTATTCCTTGATTGGAGAATGCGGATACCCTTGTTTCAAAACCCAATTTTTCAAGCTCGTCCATTGCGGTTTCACGTGATATTTTTAATGGCTGGACACGGACAGATAATGCCTTTCTTTCCAGGTTAGCATGACACATATCACGGGTGATTTCATTGCCATACATTGAAATCCAGCGATTAACCAGCCATTCCGGATGACTTGTTTCAATCGAAATTCGTTTCGAAGCACTCTCAATTTTATTGATATCAGGAACACCTTTACGCTGCAGGCTCCTGAGTACTCCATTAACAAAAGAAGCAATTCCCTTGTGCCCCCGATGTTTTGCTATTTCAACTGCTTCATGGATAATTGCATGGTCCGGCACTTTATCCAGGAAAATCATTTGGTAGACAGACATTCTCAAAAGCATTCTAACCCACGGCTGGATTTTTTTCTTCTTATCAATAAAAGCATCCAAATAGTAATCAATTGTCAATTTTCGCTGAATCGTGCCGTAGACAATTTCAGTAAGAAGTCCTTCATCCCTTGATGCTATCTTCCGTGATTTAATTTCGTTATCAATCAGCAAGTTACTGTATCCACTGTCCTGTTCAATTCGTAACAGCAGATCAACAATTGCTTCTCTTACTTGAAAATCACTCATTTAATCACCCATTATAATGCCAGTTTTAATACGATCAGATGACCCCTGCAGGTATTGTTTGACCTTCATTCTCTTTTTACCTGCAGGCTGTATTTCAGTAACATGGATTGCTTTGTTATTGCCACACAATACCACAAAAGCTTCATTATCTAAAATACGTACAATTTCTCCTGGTTTCCCGCTGAATTCAGTATTATCCTTTTCAGCTCCCCAGATTTTCATAACTTTACCTTCATAGGTTGTAAATGCAACCGGCCATGGGTTTAATCCCCTGATATGATTATAGATGACATCATTACTCTTGTGCCAATCGATTTTTTCCTGTTCGCGCTTTATATTGGAAGCAAAGGTTGCTTCATTCTCATCCTGCCTTATTGGTTTTAGACGTTTTTCAAACAACTGCGGGAGCGTCTCCATTAATAGGTAAGCCCCGGCATCGGACAGTTTATCATGCAATGTTCCAACAGTATCATTTTCCGTAATAGGAACTGATTGTTGTGTCAGAATATCCCCGGCATCCAGTTTTTTCACCATATACATAATAGTAATACCTGTTTCCTTTTTCCCCTGCAAAATAGCGTAATGTATTGGCGCCCCACCTCTTAATTCGGGCAATAATGATGCATGTACATTAATACAGCCAAACTCTGGTGCTTCCAGGAGTGCGTCTGGCAAAAGCTGTCCATAAGCAGCCGTTACAATTAAATCCGGCTTAAAGCTAAGAATTTTCATGTATTCATCTTTTAATTTCTCTGGCTGAAACACGGGAATTTGATGTTTTTCAGCCTCCACCTTAACAGGTGATGGAGTTATTACTTTTTTTCTGCCTTTTGGGCGATCCGGCTGTGTTACTGCTAAAACTATTTCATATTCTGATTGTACTAGAGATTGTAAAATGGGTACTGAAAAATCCGGTGTTCCCATAAAAACGATTCGTTTCATCATCCAGTACTCCTTTCTACATCAATTGGTATGGTTGCATGTCGACGGCTATTTGCAGATCATTTTTTCGTATTTCTTCATCAAATTGCCGAATGACTTTTTTTATTAACGTTCTGAGTTGTGGTTCACTCTTATATTTTACCATGCATTGGTAGCGATATCTATCTTTCATTCGGGCTATAGGTGATGGTGTTGGTCCAAGAACAACTGTTTCATCCTTTATCTTATTCGACAATAACTGCACAATCCGTTGTGTCGTCTGTACCGCTGAAACATGATTCTGATGTGAAACAGTTATTAATGCCAGGAAAACAAATGGCGGATATTGAAAGGTTTTCCGCATACGCATTTCATTTTGATAAAACTGCGTAAAATCATAATTGCTTGCAAGTTCAATACTGTAATGTTCCGGAGTATACGTCTGGATGATTACTTCCCCTGGCAATTCATGTCGGCCAGCTCTCCCGCTAACCTGTGTCAGCAGTTGAAAGGTCTTTTCGGAAGAACGGAAATCAGGTAAATGCAGCATGGAATCCGCCGTTAGCACACCAACCAGTGTAACATTCTCAAAATCAAGCCCTTTGGCTATCATTTGTGTTCCCAGCAATATATCAGCCTCTTTATTGGCAAATCGACTGAGCAGTTTCTCATGTGCTCCTTTTCTTCTGGTTGTATCAACATCCATCCGGATAACACTTGCTTCAGGAATTAATTGTGTCAGCCCTTCCTCTATTCGTTGTGTACCAGTTCCGAAAAAACGAATTAAGTCACTGTTGCATGACGGACAATTTAATGGCATTGGTTCTTCGTATGAACAATAGTGACATTTTAATTGATTACTGTTTTTATGGTATGTAAGAGCAATATCACAATGTGGACACTCTTTTACATGGCCGCATTCCCGGCACATTACAAAGGTCGAATAGCCCCGACGGTTCAAAAGCAGGACTACTTGCTCACCCCGTTTTATGCATTGTTCTATTTTCTCTTTTAAACTGCGGGAAAACATCGACCGGTTGCCGGCATGCAGTTCGTTCCGCATATCAACAATATCAACCTTGGGCATGGCACTGTCATTGGTTCGTTTCGTTAATTCAGCCAATTTATATACCCCTTTTTGGGCACGGGCATAAGATTCGAGTGTTGGCGTTGCGCTGCCCAAAACAATCGGACATTGATGATTTTTACCACGGTATATGGCTACATCACGTGCATGATACCGTGGTTGGTCTTCCTGTTTATAGCTATTTTCATGCTCTTCATCGATGATAATAATCCCGATATTTTCAAAAGGAGCAAATACTGCCGAACGCGCACCGACAACTACCTGTACTTCTTTTCGGTGAATACGGCGCCATTCGTCGTATTTTTCTCCGTTAGATAATGCACTGTGCAATACCGCCACATTCGAACCGAACCTTCCCTTAAAACGCTTTACCATCTGTGGTGTTAGTGAAATTTCCGGAACAAGTACAATGGCTTCTTTTCCTTTTGCAATAACGTCCTGGATTGCCTGCAGATAAATTTCCGTTTTCCCACTGCCGGTTACACCATGCAGAAGAAAAACATCATGCTCCTCATCATTTATATGTTCCTTAATTGGAGTAATAGCCTGACTTTGTTCATCTGTCAGTTCCAAGCTTTTCGTCCTAGCAAAAGAATTATCGTCATACGGATTCCGATACATTTCTTTCCGGACTGATGCAAGCAAATCTTTATCCAACAAAGCTTTAAGCGTTGACCTGGTTGTGTGCATCTTTTTCATTAATACATTCTGTTCAATTTCTTCCGGATGATCGATGAAAAATGCAAGGATGTCTTTTTGCTTTTTTGCATTTTTTGACATTTCCTGGATTGCCTCATCCAATAAATGCGGCTCCCGCTTCGGCTTAATCATTGTTACATGTTTTTTGGTTTCCTTTGACTTTACCAAGTAGTTGACACTGATGTCGCCGTCCTGGATTGCTTTTTGAATCTTATAATAGCTGATTGGTGAGCCTTCCAGTTCCTCATAAGCTGCATAATCCCTGCCGGCAAAAAAAGATTCCAGTTCTTCTGACAGCTGTTCTTCATTCATTCGTACCAGTTCTTTTTTATACTGTGCCTTTAAAACTTGCGGAATCATTGCCTGATAAGCAGTTATGTACAAGCTTAACGTTTCATCCGCGAGCCACCTTCCCAAATCAAGTAACTCACCCGTAAGCACGGGGGTTAAGTCTAGAACGTCATGAATTTCCTTCAGTTTGTCAAACGAAGATTCAACTGTTCTTCCAACAACGAACCCCATTATTTTCCTGGGTCCAAACGGTACAATTACACGCATACCAGCTTTTAAGATGCTCTGGAACCGCTCGGGTATTTTGTAGTCAAATGTCTGGTTAATGGAGCTTGCCGGCACATCCACGATAACTTTTGCTATATTCACTTCGCTTCACCCTTCATGTCACGGGCAATAAACATCATAATTCTCCCGGCGATTTCATGCTTTGTTGCCAAAGAAATTTCTTCAGATTGCTGTAATTTATTCACGTACGTCACTATATTTGTATCACTGCCAAAGCCCGCTCCTTTTGCTGCAACATTATTGATGACGATTGCGTCCAGCCGTTTTTTCTGCAGTTTGGCTAGTCCATATTCAAGCGGATTTGTCGTTTCTGCTGCAAAACCTACCAGAAATTGGTGATCTTTTTTCTCAGCAAGTGACTGTATGATATCTTTCGTTCGTTCCATCTCGACCTGCCAGTCACCGGACTGCTTTTTCATTTTTTCATCGAAAACCTGTTTGGGACGATAATCGGCAACAGCTGCAGCCTTAATGACAATATCACTCTTCTGGAAATGATCCATCATCGATTCGTACATTTCTGCTGCACTCATAACGTCAATCCGGCTAATGTTTTTGTTAGATGTTTCAAGACTAACAGGACCGGTGACCAATGTTACGTCAGCTCCCATGTTTGCTGCCGCTTCCGCAAGTGCGAATCCCATTTTTCCGGATGATCTGTTTGTAAAGAATCGAACAGGGTCAACTTTTTCCCGTGTCGGACCTGCTGAAATCAACACCTTTTTTCCGGCAAACAACGCATTGTTGTCCTGATGTTTATCGATTACTGCAATAATACTCTCCGGTTCCTCCAGGCGGCCTTTTCCGACGTATCCGCATGCCAGATACCCCGCACCTGGTTCGATAAAGTTATATCCCCACTCATCCAGCTGTTTCATATTCGCGATAACTACAGGATGTGCATACATGTGTACATTCATCGCAGGGGCAATATAAACATCCGCCTGTGTAGCAAGTAAAGTTGTTGAGAGCATATCGTCGGCAATCCCATTTGCAACTTTTCCAATTATATTGGCTGTCGCCGGGGCAATAACTGTAATATCTGCCCAATCGGCTATATCAATGTGTGCAATTTTTGCCGGATCCTTTTCGTCAAATGTATCCGTATATACAGGGTTTCTTGATAAAGCCTGAAATGTCAGCGGTGATACAAACTTGGTTGCATTCTCCGTCATCATCACTTTCACATTTGCACCCTGCTGTGTTAATTTGCTTGTTAACGCACAGGCTTTGTACGCCGCAATACCGCCGGAAACCCCTAAAAGTATATTCTTATTATGTATCATGTTGAACCCCTCCCGACTCAACTAATAAAACTTCTACTATAGTTATAACACAAAACCCCCGCAAGTAAATGAACAGCGAGGGTATAACAGAATTAAATATTATCTTCTTTTACAAATAACTTCTCAGCCAGTACTTCTTCAAGTGCCTTCCCAACATACTTATGCGATTTTGGGTTATCGACTAAGACTTTATTCGTTTCACGTATTTGCCGTGCTCTTCTGGCTGATAATGTTACAAGTGTGTACTTTGATTTGATTTTTTTCTGCAACTCATCAATTGATGGTTCTAACATCATGACATCTCATCCTCCAATAACTGTTTATATTGTTTTGCAATTCTTTCCCGTTTGCAGTGCTCGCTTTGGATAATCGATTGGATCTTTGTAACAGCCGCATTCACATCATCATTAACGACGACATAATCGTAAGCATCCATCATTTCGATTTCTTTTCGTGCTTCACGCAGCCGCTGTAAAACCAGTTCCTGTGTCTCTGTGCCACGATTAACGATTCGATTCTTTAATTCCTCAAGACTTGGCGGGAATAAGAAGATAAATACACCTTCCGGGAAATTTTCTTTCACCTGTAAGGCGCCCTGAACCTCAATTTCAAGGAAAACATCGAGACCAGCAGCAAGTGTGTCTTCAACATATTCCCTTGGTGTTCCATAATAATTATTGACAAATTGAGCATATTCCAACAGTTGTTTCTGCTCTATCATTTCTTCAAATTCTTCTTTTGTTTTATAAAAATAGTCAACACCATCTGTTTCACCCGGACGTCTTTCTCTCGTTGTCATGGAAATTGAATATTTCAGGTCATTCGCTTTATCAAACAGTTCCCGTCTGACCGTTCCTTTCCCTACACCTGATGGACCGGATAGTATAAATAATATACCTTTTTCTTCAATCAAAATGGCTCCTCCTAGTTATTCATCTGAAATTTCTTCATGACTTATAACACGTTGCCCAACAGTTTCCGGCTGAACAGCAGATAAGACGACATGATCGCTGTCTGTGATGATTACTGCTCTGGTACGTCGTCCGTATGTAGCATCCACTAATTTATTGTTATCACGTGCAACAGTTATAATTCGCTTAATTGGTGCTGATTCCGGTGACACAATCGAAATAACCCGATTGGCAGAAACAACATTCCCAAAACCTATATTGATTAAACGTAAACTCAAATTGGCTCCCCCTTAATTGTTCTAATCTTGCAGTATGTCTATTTTTATTAAATCTGTTACTAGTTTAGATACTGTTAATATAATACGACTATTATAAGAAAAAAGGAATGCAAAATTCAAATGTTTACTCTATATTTTGAATTTGTTCTTTCATTTTCTCAATATCACTTTTTAATTTAACGATCCACTCGCTAATTTTGGCATCGGTCGACTTTGATCCGATTGTATTCGCTTCCCGATGCATTTCCTGAATATTAAAATCCAATTTCCTGCCAATTGCTTCCTGCATCTCAATCGTTTCAGAAAAATGATCAATATGACTAAGTAGCCGTGTGATCTCTTCCGTAATATCACCTTTTTCTGCCAGCAATGCAATTTCCTGGTGCATCCGTGCCTCATCAATGATAGCATTCTCACCGATATAGTTGTCAATGCGTGCCTGAACACGCTCGCGATACTCCCGGATTACATATTCACGACGGGTCTGTAATTGCTGGACTGTTTCCCTAATCCGTTCCATTCTGGTATTCAAATCTTCCAAAAGAAATCTTCCTTCTTCTTGCCTCATGGATCTAACCCGTTCACACGCACGTTTCGTTCCGGCGACAATTAAATCATTCAAGTCATCAGGCTGATTTTCTTTCTCGTGTACTGAAAATAAATCGAGAAAGTTTGATATGATTGTGATCGGAATTTCTCCAGAAAGATCATAGCGTGATTTTGCTCTTCTTATTTCTTCTATGTATTGGTCCATCAGGTTCGAATCTGTTAGTAACTCTTTTTCAACTAGACTATTTCCATCAATATTAAGAAACACTTCCAATCTGCCACGATGGAAGTATGATTGTATGATCCGTTTTATTTTATCTTCTAAAAACAATAAGGAACGGGGCATCTTCGCAGAAAAATCTAAAAAGCGATGATTCACACTGCGGATTTCAACTGTTATCGTAGTTTCATCAAAAGAAATTACATCACGTCCATATCCTGTCATGCTTTTTACCATATTATCACACCTATTGTGAATTTGACCTACCTAATTATAGCAATGATTCGTACAAAATAAAAACCCTTCCTTTAAATAAAGAAGGGTTTTTATATTACTTTTTCGTAAAGCCGAATAAAACAGTTGGTAATGCACTTAATACAAGGATAAGCATCCAATCTCTGATACTTAAAAAAGTAGTATGGAAGATTGGCTGCAATGGTTCCCAATAGATTACCACCAGTAGTAACAGAAGTGATGACAGAACCGCAAGAACCAGATATTTGTTTTCAAATGGGTTGCGAGAGAATATGGAATGTTCACTTCGGCAATCAAACACATGAATTAATTGCGCCATTACCAGTGTAGTGAAAGCGACAGTCTGTCCATAAATCAGATTGTCAGGATTCCCCTGATAAGCCATCATGAAGGCTACCAATGTAAATACCCCGATTAAAAGTCCCCGGCTGACTATTTTAAATCCTAATCCTCTGGCAAATACACCCTCACGCGGATTTCTCGGTCCCCTTTTCATCACATCATCTTCAGACTGGTCCAGCCCCAGGGCCATAGCCGGGAGACCATCCGTTACCAGGTTCACCCATAATATTTGAACAGGTACTAGTGGCAATGGCATCGCTAATAACATCGCAAATAACATTACCAGAATTTCACCGACATTTGATGCAAGTAAATAGCGAATAAACTTACGGATGTTTTCATATATATTCCGGCCTTCCGTAATGGCCGTTTTTATAGTTGCAAAATTATCATCCATCAGAATCAGTGAAGATGCTTCTTTTGTTACATCTGTTCCGCTTCTTCCCATACTTACACCGATATCACTTGCTTTAATCGCCGGTGCATCATTCACGCCATCTCCAGTCATCGCAACAATATGTCCTTCTTCCTGAAATGCTTTGACAATCTTTAATTTATGTTCCGGGGTAACCCGGGCAAATACGTAAACCTGATCAATTACATCACGAAGCTCTGAAACTGACATTTGATTCAGTTGATAGCCATCCAGCACCATCCCATTTTCCGGCAGGAGGTTCAGATTAGTCGCTATTGCACGGGCAGTTTTTTCATGATCACCGGTAATCATTACTGTTTTTATACCAGCTTCCCGGCACTCTTCAATTGCTGCTTTCACTTCTTTTCTCGGAGGATCCATCATCCCGTACAATCCGACAAACGTTAAATCTTTTTCCAATGATGCCGTGTTAAGCGGATCGTCCTTTTGAATCGGCTTCATTCCTACAGCCAATGTACGTAATGCTTTCTGTGCCATATCATTAATCTTATTATCGATTTTTTCCTTTTCCTCGGACCGCAACAATTTTCGACCGGAATCGCCCAACACAAATGTGGAGCGTGGCAGCAGTACTTCCGGTGCACCTTTCGTGATTAAAAAACGCATATTATTTTCATCTTCCACAATCATGCTCATTCGCTTTCGATCAGAATCGAACGGTATCTCTTTTATAATTCGAAAATTATCGTTAGTCTTCGGAGACAAACCAATTTTTCTGGCGGCTACAAGAAGCGCCCCATCAGTTGGATCTCCATCAACATAATATTTACCTTTCTTCACCTGCAGTGAAGCATTATTACATAGCATGCCGTATAAAAGCATTGATTCAAGGTTGGGAAAGTCACGGTCTACCTTTTCCTTATTGAAAAAATAATTGCCCTGTACATCATACCCGTCACCGGTAACATACAAATCCTGTCCGTTAACAAAAATTTCTTTTACCGTCATCTGATTTTCAGTCATTGTCCCGGTCTTGTCCGAACAAATCACCGATGCACATCCCAGAGTTTCCACCGCTGACAACTTGCGGACTATCGCTCTTTTCTTAATCATCCGCTGAACGCCAAGTGACAGTGAAACCGTAACAATGGCCGGCAACCCTTCTGGTATTGCTGCAACTGCCAACGATACCCCGGCAAGAAACATATTATAAATTGGGTGTCCCTGATAAACCCCTGCAAGTACAACTAAAGCAGTCAGGACTAATGCAACGGCAATCAGAATTTTCCCTAGTTCAGCAAGCTTATATTCCAGTGGTGTAACCGTCTTCTTCGTTTTGACCATTAATGAAGCAATTTGTCCCATCACCGTATCCATACCGGTGCCGACAACAATTCCAGTGCCTGATCCCCTTGTAACCAGAGTGCCCATGAACCCCATATTGACCTGATCCTGGGCGTCGAGTGAGTCCTTTTCAATGGCAGAGGCATGCTTCATTACAGGAAGTGACTCACCGGTCAAAGCAGATTCCTCTGTTTCCAGGCTGTTCGATTTCATAATTCGCATGTCTGCAGGAATACGGTCCCCACTATTTATGCGGACAACATCACCTACGACAACATCTCCCGATGGAATCTTCTCCCATTTGCCTTCGCGAAATACATTCGCAACAGGAGCGGACATCTCTTTAAGTTTAGCAAGTGATTTTTCCGCCTTTTGTTCCTGAAAAAAGCCGAGAAAGCCATTTACTAAAACGATTACCATAATGGCGATAGCATCAACATATTCACCCAGCAGCCCGGCAATTAATGTAGCAGCAAGCAAAACCAGTACCATAAAGTCCTGAAATTGCTTAAGGAAAATCAGCCATTTTGAAGTATTCTTTTCGGATTCCAATCTATTTGGCCCAAATTGTTTGCGCCGTTGCTCCACTTGTTTTTCACTGAGTCCTCGCCTTGTGGTCACATGTAATTTTTGTTCAACAAGATCTGCATCCAACTGATACCATTTCATCTGCATTCCTCCGCACAATATTTGAACGTAATACTTATATCGATATCTATGCAGACCCGTCCCAAAAAATGCTATAATTGATGGAAAAGCGGAGACGACTGTTCAGCGACGTACTCACTGGACTGCTTCGACTGAGATAAAGGAAACATGCCCCTGCATCAGGGGTATGCCGACGTTGGCCGCAAAGGCCGGTTTTAGTCGGCCTACCTTCACCTTGCGAATCGATGTTGACTTATCGTAGGGAGAAGTCAGGAAGTCCGCTAGTCGCTAGGAGTTGGAGCTAGACAGGAAAAGCCGAAGTGCCCGGTTAGAAAAGAAAGTAAGGTGATCATATGCCATTTGATGGAATCGTAACACGAGCGGTAACAAATGAATTAAACGAAAAAATTATTCCCGGAAAAATCACAAAGATATATCAGCCAACAACTACGGAACTTGTTTTTACAATACGGAGCCAAGGCCGAAATCATTCTTTGCTGCTGTCTATTCATCCCGTTTATGCACGTTTACACTTAACGGGTGATTCGTATAAGAATCCAAAAGAACCCACGATGTTTTGCATGCTGCTGAGAAAATATCTTTCAGGAGCAATAGTCGACTCCATTGAGCAGTACGGACTTGAACGAATTGTTACCTTTTCCATTCAATCACGAAATGAGATCGGTGATATTACAACTAAAAAGCTTATAATTGAATTAATGGGAAAGCATAGCAACATTATGCTGGTTGACGGTGATGAGGGTCATATTCTTGATAGCTTAAAACATGTACCTGTTTCGCAAAATCGCTATCGGACTATCCTTCCAGGACACGAATATAAACTCCCGCCAAGTCAGAATAAGCTTAATTTGTTGGATATCGACGGCGAGACATTTGTCAGGAAGCTTGATTTCAATGCCGGGAAGATGGATATGCAAATTGTTCATACACTAGTAGGTGTTTCACCTTTAATTGCCAAAGAAATTGTGCATAAATCAAGGCTTGGGGAGACAGGCATCTATAAAAGGAGTTTTGAGGAAGTACAGAATCTGGTACAGTATAACGACTACACACCATCTATTTACAGGCACAAAAAAGAGCAATTTCACGTACTCCCGCTTACTTTTCTCGAAGGAGATACAGAGGTTTTTTCGGAAACAAATGAGATGCTTGACCGCTTTTATTCAGGTAAAGCTGAACGTGACCGTGTCAAACAGCAGGCCAAAGATCTCTACCAATTTATCAAAAATGAGAAAGATAAAAATGAACGGAAACTTAAAAAACATGAGAAGACAATTAAAAAAGCCGAAAGTGCGGATCGCTTTCAACATCTTGGTGAGTTGTTAACGGCACATATGCACATGGTCAAGCATGGGGATGAAGCAGTAACAGTAATAGACTATTATGATCCGGAACAGAAAGAAATAATAATTGAATTAAATCCCAATAAAACACCAAGTGAAAACGCTCAGGGATACTTTAAGACATATCAAAAATTAAAAACTTCCAGACAGAAAGTAAAACAGCAAATTAAGAAAGCAAACAATGAAATTACCTATTTGGAACAACTACTGCAACAAATAGACACTGCACGCGAAGATGATATTGAGGAAATTCGTGATGAACTTCGCGAAGAGGGCTATCTGAAAAAGCAGAAGCAGGGTAAGAACAAAAATAAGCAATTGAAGCCTAATCCGGAAAAATATACTGCTTCAGATGGAACGTCAATACTTGTTGGAAAAAATAATAAACAAAATGAATATGTAACGACGCGACTTGCACACCGGGATGATATCTGGCTCCACACGAAAGATATTCCTGGTTCACACGTTGTTATCCGTGATAAAGATCCTAGTGAGGATACAATGCTTGAAGCGGCACAACTGGCAGCATATTTCAGTAAATCCAGACAGTCTTCATCAGTCCCTGTTGATTATACAAGAATACGCCATGTTAAAAAGCCGAACGGTGCAAAACCTGGATATGTAACGTATGATAATCAGAAAACATTATTTGTTACTCCTGAACAAGCAATTGCCGAGAAACTGAGAAATGGAAAATAGTCACTTATGATGGGAAAACTATTTACCCGGACATATATTCCGCTATTTGTAGTAACTACAGTGTTTTTAAAAAGTTCACGGACATTTGTTCCGTTATTGGTCAAGAAAAGAAGCAATTTCCTGAGATTTTGACTGAATAACGGTAAATATGTCCGCCAAACCGTTGAAAGCCGTGTTATTTCGCAAAATAGTGGTAAATATGTCCTCCAACAACACCAAAAATGCTTGAAGACGACCTTCAAAATCGCCTTCAAGTATTTTTATATTTTAGCTAGGCTTCTCAACTGCACGAGGATTTAAAGCAACCTCGATATTCCCTCTTGTTGCTTTTGAGTATGGGCAAACCTGGTGGGCACCTTCTGCTAATTCCTCTGCCTCTTCCGGGCTCACACCTTCAATTTTAATGTTTAGCGTAACTTCAAGTTTAAAACCGTCATCTTCCGGATCTTTGCAAAGACTTACCTCTGCAGTAGTTTCTGAGTCTATTTTTTTCTTTTGCTGTGAAGCAACCAAATTCAATGCGCTATCAAAACAGGCCGAATATGCTGCAGCAAAAAGCTGTTCAGGGTTTGATGCTTTATCTTCTTTATTATCTGAAGGATTAGCCAGTTTAAAATCAATTAATCCATCATCTGACCTGACATGTCCATCTCTTCCGTTTTGTGCAGTGGCTTTTGAAGTGAAAAATACTTCACTCATTTTATCTACACTCCTTTAAAGACAAGTATATAAATATGTTCCTCCCCTTTTTTATTTTTAAACATACATCTACTGAAACTTTTGATTCAATAAAGCAGTGATAAAATGGTCAACCTGTGGTAATTTACGGGTACCATCCTGATAACATACCCAAGTATCCCTGGTAACACGTTCTCCGTTCAGGTTCATTGGTATATTTGCATAGTCATCCATCATGGAATCGGAAACACTCTTTGGTAATACAGCCATCCCCAGACCTTCCTTCATGAACTGTTTGCACGTTTCAATCTGGTCAACCCGGAGCATTTTCAGCGGTTTAATCTGGTCCTGATGATGATAAAGCCAATTATCCACCTGTTCATGCATACTGTCGTCACTCTTAAATGAAATTAACGGGCGTTCTTTAATTTTATCTTCCGGAAAGGGCTCAGTATCAAAAATATACAACGGATCTTCAAACAGTTTTGTTGAAATGCTTTCTTTTAATTTTTCACCCCGGATAATGCAGACATGATAATTCTTATGATTCTTTTTTATACCTTCACTTATTCCGGTAACCAAATCAATAGCAACTTTAGGATACTTCTTCGTATATTCAGCCAGTATAGACGGCAAAAAACGTTGACTGACAAGCGATGAACACGCGATTGACAGTGTTCCCTGGACTTCTTCACTTGACCGAGCAAGCGAATTCTTTATCCCCTGTTCATGGACAATCACTTCTTTTGCATGGTCCAGAATCATTTCACCTGCGGGGGTAAGCACCAAACTTTTTGATGTACGAATAAAGATTGGCTGACTGAAATATTCCTCAATATATTTAAGTCTTTGTGTAACTGCCGGCTGGGAGATTAAAACTGCCTTGGCGGTGCCGCGAATCGTTCCTATTTCATTTAGCTTTAAAAGTAATTCATAATCTTCTATTTTCATGTAACCATCCTAGTCAATAAGTATAATTTATCACCTATGATTATAAACCAATATTATACTTATTGCATAGTAGTATGTATGATATATAGTAAACAAGGAAACGAAGGTGATTACTTTGAATGAAAAAGAGAGTGTGAAACGTGTTTTTTCGAAAAGTAAACATGACTACGTGACAAGTTCAACGCATTCAACAGGCAGTGATTTAGCTTTGATGGTCGAGTGGTTAAAACCTGAATCCACTATGACAGTCCTGGACATTGCAACAGGCGGCGGTTATGCTGCAAAAACACTAGCGAATCATGTGGATAAAGTAATTGCCACAGACATCACTGAAGAAATGCTTACTAACACTGCACAACATCTGAAGTCTCACCAAAATATCAGCTATACTGTTGCTGATGCTGAGGATTTACCGTTTAAAAATAATTCGTTTGATATTATTACATGCCGAATCGCAGCACACCATTTTCCGAATCCTGAACATTTTGTCAGAGAGGTTAGCCGGGTCCTTAAAGCTAATGGACAATTTTTGCTTATCGATAACATTTCACCGGAGGACATCTCTCTGGATAAATTTATAAACAAGCTCGAAAGGATGAGAGATTATAGCCATTTCCGATCATATTCCATATCGGAATGGAGAAATCTATTCGCTAATCAAAATTTACGGATACTAAAAGAGAATACGAGGAAGAAGAGGTTACCATATCATGAATGGGTACATCGAACCTTGGACGATGAGGAAGGCATACAAAAAGTTGATGCGTTAATTTTAGAGGCCACAGAATCGGTACATGATTATTTTCAAATAAAGATTGAAAATAACCGCATAGCTTCGTTTGCTATTGATGAATGGATGGTATTAAGCCAAAAGAGTAGGAATAATATCCAGAATAATGGATCCTAATCCATTTAAAAGAGGCTGGGACAAAACAAAAAAGTGTTGCCAAAAGACGAACAATGCATGGGGATAGCGGGGGGGAATATACGTAGACTCCTGGGGGAGGAAAGGCATCGGTGAGACTCCGAAGTGCGCTAGCACGAGGAGGCTCATCAGCCGCCCCCGGAAAGCGAAGTATATTCGCGGAGCGGTTTTATGCACCATTTCCAATATGTTCGGATTTTGTTATGGATAAAACACTTTTGTCCCAACCCCTTTTTCTTAGAAATATTCTTTTTTAATATCTTTTGTGCTTCTGACGGTATCAATTGGACGGACCATGTTTTCAATTTGCTCCCGTTTTGGCTCAAGTTTCGGAGGTAAAGCCAATTTTTCACCGAGGGATTCATATGGCTCATCATCCATGAAGCCTGGACCATCTGTCGCAAACTCAAATAGAATTTGTGGTGCCACATTCGCGTATAATGATTCAAAATAGAAGCGGTTCACATAACCGGATGTCCGGAATCCAAAGCTATGCATGCGTTCAATCCATTCTTCCAGCACAGAACGATCTTCAACGCGGAATGCTGAGTGGTGAACTGTTCCGTATCCTTGACGGGCATTTGGCATTACAGCATTATACTCAACCACTACCTGTGCACCGTTTCCTCCTTCTCCTACCTCAAATAAATGGAATGATTCCTCCTGATCGATTTCTTTAAACATCAGTACTTTTTCCATCATTTCCTTGAAGTAATCAAAGTTAGCGATGCGGACAAAAATTGGTCCCAGACCTGTAATCGCGTATTCCAAAGGTACTGGTCCATCCTTCCATGGTGTGCCAGCAGCAACGCCTTCATTGTTCTCATCTGAAATCAACTGATACTTCTGATCGTCAAAATCAACAAATGATAGTGTCTTTTTACCGAATTGTTCTTTAATTCCCGTGTGTTTTACTTCATAGTGATCAAACCGTTTAACCCAGTATTCCAGCGCTTCATCACTTGGTACGCGGAAAGAAGTTTTGGAAATTTCATTTGTTCCATGCTGACCTTGAGGGATTCCCGGAAAGTCAAAGAATGTCATATCCGTGCCAGGGCCGCCCTTATCATCAGCGAAAAACAAGTGATATGTCTGAATATCATCCTGGTTAACAGTTTTCTTTACAAGCCGCATACCGAGAATGTACGTGAAAAATTCATAGTTTTTTTCTGCACTGCTAGTAATGGCAGTAACATGGTGTATTCCTTTAACGCCATTCATTTATAATTCCTCCCATAAATCCGAGGTAACTCTATTCAAGTCATTTTAATTTACCTTGGTTTAGATATTTTGAATTCAGAATAAATATATCACAGAGAAATTCTGAAATCAAAAATAAATCTTTAAAATGATGTGACAGCATCATTAAACTTAAGTATGTATAATTTATGAACTTGTTTTAAGAGAAGGATGTATGTATACAAATGATGCAACGGTAGCAATAACACCTCCGAATATAATTGTAGTTTCTGTTCCAAACTGATCTGCAATATAACCCGCTGCCAAAGCTGCAACTGGCATTAATATCCACGTCATAAATCGACTTGTAGCTTGCACTCGTCCTAATAAATGATCCGGACTAAGTGTTTGCCGGATTGTTACAATACAGGGACTCATAATGGAAGCAGATAATGTACCCAATGCATTCATTATCACTAATATCATAAAAGCATCAAAAAGCCCAAACACTACGATTGAAATACCTCCTATTGTTCCTGACAAAAATAGGATACTTCTATATGAAAAATATTTCTTCAATACGTTTGTCAATAGCGAACCACCTATCGCAGCAATTCCTCCAATGGAAAGTAAATAACCTATTTGTTCCACACTAAATCCTACTGAAGCTTTTAAGTGAATCACCAGCATTGTTAAAAAAAGCGTTGTTCCAAAAACTGAAAAGAGCATGGCAATGTTAGTAAAGAAAATAGGTTTTTGTTTAATCACAAAGTCAAATCCTTCTTTTATTTCAGTAAATACCATTGCATTCCCTTTTCTTTCATTTTGCTGTGCATTACTATTAATATCCAGACTTAGGACGACAAGGAAACCGATCAAAAAGCTTATACTATTTACTAGCAGTCCCAACCCAGGGTCAGCAATACTTATAATTATGCCTCCCAATCCCGGAGCAACGAAAACTGCTGTATGAAGTATCCCGGTATTAATAGAATTAACCAGTTGCAAATCCTTTTTCCGGACCAACTTAGGTATGGATGCGAATTGGCAAGTATTATAGATTTGAGTTAAAACCCCAACTATTAATGCACCTATATAGATTTCCCAAATATAAAGTGAGTTGACCATATGCAAGGAACCCATTACACCTATCGTAAAAAATCTTCCCATATCACAAATTATTAATATCCTCTTGCGGTTAAATCGATCCGCCAATAGTCTGGTGAATGGCTGAATCAAAACCGGCAACCTCTCTAATGCTGCAACAATTCCCATGCTCATGGGAGAACCAGTTATGGCTAATACGATTAATGGGAGTGCTATTAAGTAAATTTGATCTCCAAAAAAAGAAACCAGATTCCCTCCTATGAACCTGAAAACCTGATAATTTCTTTTAAATTCAGGTACTGCTTCTTTATCTGAATAAAAATGTACATGCGATTCACTCATCTCTTTTCCCCCAAAAATTATTTTTCCTGCAAAAATTGATTTAGTTCTCCCGGTAATAGACTTAATGTCTGCTCGTTCACTTCATATTTGGCAGCGTCATTAAGCACTAATCTTGCCGACTTTAATATCTTCAAATGATGATGAACCGTTGTTTTTCCCATATTTAATTCATCCGTTAATTCCTGCAGAGATAAATTTTTTTCTATTATCATTTTTAAAATCTTTAATCGTGTCTCGTCTCCGAGTGCTTTATATCTTTGTACAAGCATTTTATTTGGTACATATTTACTTTCAGGTGAGATACTCTCATTCGCTATCGGATAATAGATGACTTTGGCCCCTGCTATATCTGCCTCTACGTTCCAGGGACGATAAATAAAATGAGGTATGAGGATGACCTTATAAACACTAGGTTCTGGACGATAGCTCATGCCATCTGTTGCCCACTCGATAAATTGTTCCGGCTCCAATTTTTTCATCATTCTTTCTTTTGATTCCATATCCCTGGTAAGCACTTGTTGCAGCATTTCTGTTTCAGGTTCTATAACTGTCTTATACCAACCAGACATTACTTCAATCAGATGGTCTTTTAATTCTTCTGTATCTGCATTACTAATAAATTCTAAGTATGAAGGAAGAAAAGAATTTCCTTTTGTACTATCTTGCAACTTCTTAAGAGCTTTCTCTGAACCCTGTATTAATTCTTTTTTTGTCACTTCATGATCTCTTCCAAGATACGGTATTGCGATTTCCATTAACTCTTCTGAAGAGAGGTTTCGAACAAAATCAGCAAATGTTGATAAATCCCTGAAGTCTTTCTGATGCAATAATTGAAGTAAGGTCTTCCATGTATTATGGTTTTGCACATATTCAAGTTGGGCAATCATATTTTCAGACAGCGACTTTTTAATACTCTTCCGCTTTTCACTGGACAGATCAAGCGTATCTACCAAAGACGTATTTGTAATAGCCGCAATCCCTAACGCAGCTTCCCATAAAAGCGAATATTTCAGCTCTATCTTGTACGTTTCTTTTTTCTTTGTTCCCATTGAAAATAAATCCATTAAATTACCTCCTTTCTTTATTCTAATATTTTTGAATATAAAATTCAATAAAATTAGAATATATTATTCAAAAAAATTGACACTCCTATTGAAGAGTGTCTTAAATCCTATCTCTTTATTGCAAATTTCACCTGATTTTTTAATAAACTACAATTCTTCCCGCCACCCTTGCAGCTTCCTCTTTTCCTCTTCATCAATTTTCCCGTCAGCAGCAAGTAACTTCAGAATTTCATCATAACCAGTAATCGTTTGGTAAGTTAATTTTGCTTTTTTGAATTGCTGCTTTGACTTTTCTAATCCGTACGTAAATATCGCCAATACCCCGAGTATATCAGCACCTTCCTGTTGCAGTGCCTTTGCCGCCTCAATAGACGATCCGCCCGTGGAAATCAGATCCTCTATGACAACAACGCGTTGTCCTTTTTCAATAGTACCTTCTATCTGATTACCTTTGCCATGTCCTTTTGGTTTTGAGCGGACATATACCATTGGCAAATCAAGTTTATCAGCAATCCATGCCGCATGAGGAATACCTGCCGTTGCGCAACCTGCAATCACATCAGGTTTTTGATCCATCTGTTCGATCAGTTGGACAAATGCCTCAGCAATATTCGTTCGTAATTCCGGATAAGACATGGTTAGCCTGTTATCACAATATATTGGTGATTTAATTCCTGATGTCCATGTAAAATAATCATCCGTACGTATTTTCACAGCTTCAATGTCTAATAGATTCCTTGCAATTTCACGACTTGTTCCCATTTCCCCACTCCTCCAGAACTTTTTTATATGCTGCTTTTGGATCCTGTGCGTTTGTTATTGTTCTGCCCAGAACCAAAATATCTGCTTTGTTTTCTCGCGCAAAAGAAGGAGTTGCAACGCGCTTTTGGTCATTATTATCAGATTCCTGCAACCGAATACCAGGTGTAATGGTTAAAAATTGCGGTCCGCAAACATCCTTAATACGCATTGCTTCATGGACAGAGCATACGACACCATCCGCACCGTTTTTCTTTGCAAAGTCGGCAAAATGTAAAACATTATCCTGTACCTTTCCTTGAATCATCAGTTCATTGTTCATCATTTCGTCGTCCATTGATGTAAGCACCGTAACCGCAATCAGCTTCGTTTCATGGCCTGACACATTTCCAGACAACAACCCTTCTTTAGCCTGTATTATCATTTCACTGCCGCCAAGAGCATGTACATTTACGATGTCCACACCCAGTTTTGCAAGATTCTTCATCGCTTTCCCAACTGTTGCCGGTATATCATGAAGTTTTAAATCAAGAAAGATGTTGTGGTTATCCTGCTTCAGTCTTTCAATTAAATCCGGACCTTCCCGGTAAAATAATTCCATTCCCACCTTTACAGGAATACCGTGAAAATTATTTTCGTCAATAAAATGTTTTGCCTCATCCCACGTTGGAAAATCCAAAGCAAGGTACATGTTTTCCGTCATGAGATATTCCCCTTTCCAATCGCACTTGTTACTGAATCAAATCCGTATTTTTGTAAAACACCCGGCAATGCATCAATAATTTCCGGACAAACGAACGGATTTTGAAAATTAGCTGTTCCGACAGCAACTGCACTGGCTCCTGCCAACAGAAATTCCAGGACATCCTCGGCAGTAAAAATGCCACCCATCCCAATAATTGGAATTTTCACATGCTGCTTCACCTCATAAATCATCCGAATCGCAATCGGTTTGATTGCCTGACCGGATAGTCCGCCAGTCTTATTGGCCAATAATGGTTTCTTGCTTGCGAGATGGATTTGCATGCCGGTTATTGTATTAATCATTGATAATCCATCTGCCCCTGCCTGCTCAACCGCTTTCGCCATCGCAATGATATTCGAAACGTTTGGTGACAGCTTCACATATACCGGAAGATTACTGATTGCTTTAACCTTTTCGGTAACATTGGCAGCCATTTCGGGATCTGTTCCAAACTGGATGCCTCCTTCTTTCACATTCGGACAGGAGATATTCAGTTCCAGAGCACTGACAGATTTATGCTTATTAAAAGTTTCTGCAACTTTGACATATTCTTCAATTGAGCTCCCTGCCACGTTTGCAATGATAGGGAGATTATATTTACTCAAAAATGGTACTTCCGTTTCCATAATTTTTTCCACACCAGGATTTTGCAACCCAATCGCGTTTAACATCCCCGAGGCAGTTTCAGCAACCCGTGGTGTTTTATTTCCGAACCGTGCGTTACCTGTTGCTGCTTTCATAATGACAGCACCGAGTTTATTTAAATCATAAAACTCACTGTACTCCCTGCCAAACCCGAAACAGCCTGATGCCGGCATGACTGGATTTTTCAGCTTTAATCCAGGCAGACTCAGAGCCAGTTCTGTCATAACATCACCTCATCTGCAGCAAATACGGGTCCATCTTTACAAATTTTCCGGTACCCGCCTTGATTATCAGTCGGAATTACGCATGCCAGACATGCACCAACGCCACAGCCCATCCGCTCCTCAAGCGAGATGGAACCGGGGAAATTCGACAGCTCTTTTTTTACTTCCTTGAGCATTGGAATCGGTCCACAGGAAAAATAACGATCAAAATTCCCCACTTGACCCAGTAGATCTGTGACAAGACCTTGATATCCATAACTTCCATCGTCTGTCACCACATACGTAGGACCAAGTTCTTTAAAATTTTTTTCATAAAATACCTGTTCTTTTGATTGAAAGCCCAAAACCGCAGTGACGTTTATTCCTGTACGTTTTAATTCTTTACCCAGGTTATAAAGCGGTGGAATTCCGATGCCCCCTCCTATTAACAATGCTTCTTTCAATATTTTGACGTCATAGTAAAAGCCATTGCCGCTCGGGCCAAGTACATCGATGGTCATATCAGGTTTATAGGATGCTAGGCGTTTCGTTCCTTCACCGATTTTTTTAAACAAAATTGTTATCAAATCGTTTTCAGGTTCAACATCTGCAATGGAAACCGGACGCCGCAGTGTATGACCATCAACAAGTAAATGCAGAAACTGACCAGGCATTGCTGTTTTGGCTACATACGAATTGTGTAACGTCATTTCTACTGTATCTAAAGCGATTTCCTGAACTGACTGAACTGTCATACACACACGTTTTTTCATGATAGGACAACCTTTTTCTTTGTTAATGGTTTAGCACTAAAGGTAGTTGAATCGATCACATTTAAAATAGCACTTGCTGTATCCAGGTTGGTTAAACAAGCAATACCATGCTCTACAGCTTCTCGTCGGATCATAAATCCGTCTGAACGCGGCTGTTTTCCTGAAGAGAGAGTATTAACTACAAACTGGACATCGCCATTTTCGATTATGGATAATACATTTTTTTCAGGTGAGCCAATTTTTTCTACTTGCGTAACCGGAATACCTGCCCTTCTCATGTAAGAAGCGGTGCCTTCTGTTGCATACAACTGAAAGCCAAGCTGGTGAAAGCGATCTGCAATTTCCGTTGTTTCCTCCTTATCCTTATCTGATACAGTCAGGAGTACTGCACCTTCCTGTGGTACGGATAAACCAGCAGCTATAAGCCCCTTATATAATGCCTTTTCCAATGTTTTATCATGGCCGATTGCCTCACCGGTTGATTTCATTTCAGGTCCAAGGATCGTATCGACACTTCGTAATTTTTCAAACGAAAATACCGGTACTTTGACAGAAACGATATCCTGTTCAGGTAACATCCCTGTTTGATATCCCATATTGGTTAGCGAATCCCCTAAAATGCACCTTGTGGCAACGTTCGCCATTGTCACACCTGTCATTTTACTCAAAAACGGTATGGTTCTGCTTGCTCTTGGATTAACTTCCAGAACATACACATCATTATTGCAAACGATAAACTGGATATTGATTAATCCTTTAACATTTAGTCCCCGGGCTATTTTTAATGTTGCCTCCATACATTGCTGTCTGACAGATTCACTGATCCGCTGCGGAGGATAAACGGCAATCGAATCGCCTGAGTGGACACCCGATCGTTCGATATGCTCCATAATCCCTGGTACGATAACCGATTCGCCGTCGCTTATTGCATCCACTTCCACTTCGATTCCAGTTATATATTTATCTATAAGAATTGGATGCGTATCATCCGCGCCGTTGGATTTTGCTAAATATGTGTGAAGTTCGTCATCATCATAAACTATTTCCATACGGCTTCCGCCGATAACATAAGATGGTCTTACCAATACCGGATAGCCAATTTCGTTAGCTGCTTCCAATACCTGACTCGGTTTTTTAACCGTTTTACCCTCTGGCCGCAGTAAATTGAGATCAGTTAAAAGCTTTTCGAATTTATCACGGTCCTCGGCTTTATCAATTGCCTCCAGATTCGTACCAAGTATGTTGACATTACGTCGTTGCAGGCCTTCTGCCAGATTGATTGCTGTTTGTCCGCCAAATTGAACGATTACCCCTTCTGGCTGTTCCAGGTTGATAACATGCATGACATCTTCGAGCGTAAGCGGTTCAAAATAGAGCTTATCCGAAATACTGAAATCGGTTGACACTGTTTCCGGGTTGTTATTCATGATGATAGCTTCGTAACCCATTTCTTTAATGGCTAAAACCGAATGTACCGTCGCATAATCAAACTCAATCCCCTGACCGATCCGGATAGGCCCTGAACCAAGCACAAGGATTTTTTTACGTTCAGAGCGGATGGACTCATTTTCGTCTTCATACGAACTGTAAAAATAAGGTGTTTCCGACTCAAATTCACCTGCACATGTATCGACCATTTTATAGACAGGTGTGATGGAATGTTCGATTCGCTGATTATATACCTGATCCTCTGTTACATTCCATAGACGGGCAATGTGTTTATCGGCAAACCCAAGTTCTTTTACTTCCTGTAAAACTTCCTGTGAATATTTATTTTTATTAAGGTTCGTCTCAATTTCAATTAATTGCTGTATCTTAATAAGGAAAAACCGGTCTATTTTAGTTAACTGGAATATTTCTTCAACGGTCATGCCCCGCCTTATTACTTCCGCGAGAACAAACAGCCGTTCATCGTCAGCTTTTTGTAAGCGTGTTTTCAATTCATCAAGCGATAAATCAACCAAACTTTTCAGCCATAATTCTTCCGTTCCGATATCCAATGACCGGATCCCTTTTAATAAAGATTCCTCAAAATTTCGTCCAATCGACATTATTTCCCCTGTTGCTTTCATTTGTGTACCAAGGTAACGATTACCATTTACGAATTTATCGAACGGAAAACGTGGTATTTTCGTTACAACATAATCAAGGGCAGGCTCAAAACAGGCATAAGTCGTTCCTGTTATTGGATTAATAATTTCATCCATTGTCAGTCCAACTGCAATTTTTGCTGCCATTTTTGCAATTGGATAGCCTGTAGCTTTTGAGGCCAGCGCTGATGATCTGCTGACACGCGGATTAACTTCGATAATATAGTAATTGAAACTGTTGGGATCAATTGCAAGCTGAACATTACATCCACCCTCAATTTCCAACGCCCGGATGATTTTCAGTGATGCATTTCTCAACAGCTGATACTCCCGATCACTGAGCGTTTGGGATGGTGCTACGACAATCGAATCACCGGTATGAATCCCGACCGGATCCACATTTTCCATGTTACACACAACAATTGCCTGGTCGTTTTTATCACGCATCACTTCATACTCTATTTCTTTGTATCCTGCTATATTTTTCTCGATTAAACATTGATTGACAGGCGATAATGCCAGCCCATTACGCGCAATTTCTCTGAGTTCTGATTCGTTATAACACATCCCGCCTCCGGTTCCTCCAAGTGTATAGGCAGGACGAACGATAACCGGAAAACCTATTTTCTTCGCAAAATCCATTGCTGCCTCAACCGAGTTCACAATTTGGCTGTCTGGTACAGGTTCATTTAATTCCTGCATTAACGACCGGAATTTTTTACGGTCTTCGGCTTTTTCGATTGCTTCAAGCGATGTCCCTAAGAGCTCAACTTTGTATTCACCTAAAATGCCGATTCTCTCTAATTCCACTGCCAGGTTCAGCCCTGTTTGACCTCCTAATGTGGGAAGAATTGCATCAGGCTGTTCTTTGCGGATAATTTTAATCAGAAAATCCGTTGTTAATGGTTCCATGTATACCTTATCTGCTATAGTTTGATCAGTCATGATTGTTGCCGGATTGGAGTTTGCCAGAATAACTGTGTACCCTTCTTCTGTTAACGCCTGGCATGCCTGTGTTCCGGAATAGTCAAATTCTGCTGCCTGACCGATGACAATTGGTCCTGATCCAATGACAAGTATCTTCTTAATCCTGTTGTTCTTAGGCATATACATTCTCCTTATGTTTGGCTTTTGTTTCAGTAATCATTTGTAAAAAGGCATCAAACAGGTGATTTGTATCTTCCGGTCCCGGAGAACTTTCCGGATGGTACTGAACCGAGAAAGCCGGATAAAAAGTATGGCGCACTCCTTCGACCGAATCATCGTTTAAAGCTTGCTGCGTGATTACGAGGTCCGTATGTGCCAACGAATCATGTGTAACTGCATAGCTGTGATTTTGTGATGTCATGTATGTCTTATTCTTTTCCAAATCTTTAACCGGATGATTTGCCCCGCGGTGACCAAACTTCATTTTTTCTGTATCGCCACCACATGCAAGTGCAAGCAACTGGTGTCCGAGGCAAATACCGAACAATGGTATCTGGCCCAGTACCGTTTTAATCATCTCAATTGATTCCGGAACATCTTTTGGATCACCCGGTCCATTCGTCAGCATGATTCCATCAGGTTTCAGTCGTAAAATATATTCTGCACTGTAATTGTATGGAACTACTGTCACATGACAATTCCGCTTGGTCAGTTCACGAAGAATCCCGTGCTTCATCCCGAAATCAACCAGTACAATTCGCATGCCCCGTCCGGGAACAACATAAGGTTTCACGGCAGAAGTCATTTTCACCTGATTTGTTTGATATGGCAGATTTTTTACTTTCTCAAAATGTTCATCAAATGAATCATCCGCGTCCGTAATCATCGCTTTCATAGTCCCGTTTTTCCGGATGATTTTCGTCAGTTTTCTTGTATCGATTCCGGATATTCCCGGAATGTTATTTGCTTTCAGGTATTCATCAAGTGTTTCATCACTCCGGAAGTTTGATGGTTGTTCACATAATTCCTTTACAACAAAGCCATGAATAAATGGGGTAACAGTCTCAAAATCATCCCGGTTAATTCCGTAATTGCCGACAAGTGGATACGTCATCGTTACGATTTGACCGCAATAAGACGGATCTGAAATAACTTCCTGATATCCAGTCATTCCGGTATTAAATACGATTTCTCCTGTTAAGTTGACATCACTGCCAAATCCTTTTCCTTTAAAAACTGTTCCATCCTCGAGAATAAGCTGCCGTTCAGTCATGAAAATCCTCCTTGTAAACGATTTTTCCTTCAGCAATTGTTGCTACTGGAATTCCTTGTATATCCCAGCCGTGAAATGGGGTGTTTTTTCCTTTTGAAAGAAAAGTGTTTTTATCTATTTTTGCTTTTTTATCCAGATTCACAATAGTGAGATCAGCAACGTCCCCTACTTTTAAAGCCCCATAAGGCAAATTGAAAACTTGTGCTGGTTTAATCGTCAGCCAATCTGCTAATTGGTGCAGTGTGATTTTATTTGTTTTTACAAGATTCGTATACAGTAGTGAAAAAGCAGTCTCCAAACCGACAATCCCAAATGGGGCATTAAGAAAACCTTGTGCTTTTTCCGCTTCAGCGTGTGGTGCATGGTCTGTTGCAATAAAATCGATTGTTCCATCTATCAAACCTTCGAACAGAGCCTCTTGGTCTTCTTCACTTCTTAATGGTGGATTCATTTTAAAGTTGGCATCATCTTCAGCGATTACATCTTCATTCAGTAATAGATGATGCGGGGTTACTTCAGCAGTCACGTGAATTCCTGCTCTTTTGGCATCGCGTATGACTCGTACTGACTCTTTTGTACTTACGTGGCAAACATGGTAATGACATCCGGTTGCTTCCGCCAGTAATACATCACGGGCGATCTGCACAGATTCACTTTGTGAAGGAATTCCTGGAAGGTCCAAAGTTTTATCTGCGTTTCCCTGATGAACAACGCCGCCATAAAGAATCGAGTTATCCTCACAATGGGCAACAATTGGTTTATTATTAGCGGCTGCCTCTTTCATGGCGCGGAGCATCATGTCGGCAGTTTGTATTCCGACTCCATCATCCGTAAACGCAAATACACCCGCTTTTGAAAGTTCAGTTATATTTGTAAGCTCATTACCTGCTAAATTTGTTGTAATTGCTGCATATGGTAAAACACGTACACTGGCATCTTTTTCCAGTTTTTCATGTAAACCATTGACCGAATCAACGTCATCAGGAACAGGGGAAGTGTTCGGCATTGCGCAAACTGTAGTAAAACCACCCCGTGCAGCGGCTTTCGTGCCCGTTTCTATTGTTTCTTTATGTTCTCCGCCCGGTTCCCTGAGATGGATATGAACATCGATAAATCCGGGGAATACAAAATTGTTCTGACAATCGATTATTTTATCCGTATCCACTGAAATTTCAGGTGCTATTTCAGCTATTTTTCCATTATCAATTAGAATGTCGCATTGTCCTGTTTCATTTTTGTCATAAATTCTTCTTGCATTTTTAAGTAATAGTTTCATCATGCCAGTCCCCATTTCTCTGCTAATATTTTAATTATCGCCATTCGTACATAAACACCGTTTTCCATTTGTTTAAAAACCCTTGATCTGTCACATTCCACTAATTCTTCTGCGATTTCAACTCCTCGATTGACTGGTGCCGGATGAAGAATTATCGCATGACTTTTCATTTTCCTTTCCCGTTCAATCGTAAGTCCAAATTGCTTCAGATAGGAAGTCGTATCATATTGGTCTGTTTCGTGTCGTTCATGCTGAATACGTAACAGCATCATTACATCACACATTTCAACCCCCTCATCGATTGAAACATAGGGAAATTCCATGGACTCATCCCCAAAACCCGGTGCCGCTGCAAAGTATACCTCGGCACCAAGCGTCTTCAGCGCGTATGCGTTGGAACGTGCTACCCTGCTATGCTTTATGTCCCCTGCAATAACAACCTTTACATTCTTAAATGTTCCGAATTCCTGATAGATTGTTAATAAATCAAGCATACACTGTGTCGGATGTTCACCTTTTCCTGCCCCGGCATTGATGACTGGTATGGAGATATTCGGTAAAAGTTCGTCATACCAGTTGTCGTCCTGATGACGAATCATCAGCATATCAGCACCAATTGCCTCGAACGTTTTGGCTGTATCATACAAAGATTCCCCTTTTGTTATACTGGAAGTTTCCATATGAAAATCAAATGTTTCCATTCCCAGTTTTTTCTGTGCTGCCACAAAACTCATTTTTGTTCTGGTGCTCGGTTCATAAAAGAGATTTGCAGCGAATAATTGTTTTGAAAACTTTTGATCTTGCAAACGAACTTCTTCTGCTCTGTTTAAAATAGAACTAATAGATTTACAGGTTAAATTTTTCGTTGATACGAAATGTCGCATAAAATTCTTCCTCTCTATGCTGCACGTTCATCTTTTTCGGATACTGTAGTGTCATCAAACATTGCTCCGTTGCCATAGCCACTTTCCTTTCCTGGCAGTACAAGGTTTAATACAACTCCAATCAACGCTGATAATGCCATACCTGCAATTTGCAGGTTATCGGTAACCTGGATAAATGCACCACCGATTCCGATTACCAGAATGACAGATGAGATGATCAGGTTTCGCTTATCACTCAAATCAATATGATTATCAATCATCATTCGCAGACCATTTGAGGCAATGATCCCGAACAATAGTATCGATACACCACCCATAACTGCTGAAGGTATGGAACTGATTGTCGCTGTAATAATGCCGATAAATCCAAAGGTAACTGCAAAGACTCCAGCACCCGCAATAACAAAGACACTGAATACACGGGTTATTGCCAGAACGCCAATGTTTTCACCGTACGTTGTATTTGGAGGTCCGCCAATGAACGATGCAATTATTGTAGCTACCCCATCACCCATAATGGAACGGTGAAGTCCGGGTTTCTTGATAAAGTTATTGCCGACGACCTTTGACAATACCATCTGGTCACCAATATGCTCAGCAATTGTTACAAGTGCTACGGGGGCCATTAAGAAAATAATTTCTCCACTGATGACCTCAAAGGGAGAGTAGTTTACAAATGGTACGATAAAATCGGGTTTCTGAAAGATTGCCAGGAAAAACTCGCCAATGGAACCAGCCGTTGTTATATCTGCCCACTCGGCTTTAATTTGGGCCGTATCGACAATCCCCTGAAAAACAGCGAATACATATCCAAAAGCAATTCCTATCAGGATTGGTATAAGTCCAAAAAATCCTCGAAAGAAAATGGAAGCTATAATCGTAACGCCAAGGGTAACAAGTGCAACCAGAAAGTGTGTGCTGCTGTAAACCTGCTCATCAATTCCAGGAACATACATCGCCATATCAATAGCAGTTGAGGCAAGACCAAGTCCAATGACGATGATTACCGGACCGACTACAATCGGAGGTAAAATTCGCATAAGCCAGTTTATCCCAAAAAATCGAATCAAAACTGCCACTATCCCGTAAACAAGTCCAGCCAAAAAGCTGCCAATCATTGCCCCGGCTGCTCCACCAGCTGCAGTCGCACCAATAATCGGTGCAATAAACGCAAAACTTGATCCCAAATAGGCAGGTATTTGACCTTTCGTAATCAGTAAATAAGATAATGTTCCAAGTCCGCTGGAAATCAGTGCTACTGCCGGTGACAGGCCGGTAAGAAATGGAACTAATATCGTTGATCCAAACATTGCAAACAAATGCTGCAAACTTAAAATAATCCATTTTTGCGGTTTCGGTACTTCTTTAACGTCTAATGCCATTTCTTTCTGTCTCATTTCCATTCCTCCCATTTAAATTGCATTAAAAAAACCTCTTTGCAAAAGGCCGCAAAGAGGTATACGTGCAGAAAGTTATTGAATACACGCGTTCTCAGGCAACCTTTTAAATCTCTCTGGATTTAGTTAAAGGTCTATCTATTTATTTTTCGTATATACTTACTTCGTCGTCGTCATCCTCTTCCTGTAAATTAACGACGATTATTTCTTTATCCGAAGTGGGAATGTTTTTCCCAACATAATCAGCTCGGATTGGCAGTTCCCGATGCCCCCTGTCGATTAATACACCAAGCTGAATCTGTGATGGCCTGCCAATATCCATTACCGCATCCATTGCTGCTCTGACAGTTCTTCCTGTATATAAAACATCATCAATCAGTATTACTTTTTTACCTTTAAGTTCCGTATCAATATTGGTGTCTTTTAATTCAGGATCATGGTCCACTGTCACTTCTTCCAGATCATCACGATATAACGTTATGTCCAATTCACCGACAGGAACTGTGATTCCTTCAATTTGCTTTATCTTATCCTGCAATCGTTTTGTCAGTGGAACCCCTCTGGTTTTGATACCAACCAACAACAAGTTTTCGCCGCCCTTATTTTTTTCAACGATTTCATGAGCAATTCGTGTCAGTGCTCTCGACATTGCCGTCTGATCCAATACCACTGTTTTTTTGTTCACAAACCCACCTCTTTCAATCAAAAAATCCCTTTTTGTCCATGAGGATAAAAGGGATTTGGATATACGTATCGCTACATACAAATTCATTCCGTCTCCTTCTTCGCCTCACTGGACTCTGTTAAAGGATCATTTATTTTATTTGCTTGCTTTATTATTGCAAACCAGCATCTTTCTGTCAATACATTTTCTCAAACTGCTTCAACAGCTTTTGAAAATAATCAGGTGCTTCCGCTATAAATTGTTTCCACTCGCCGGTTCTCGGGTGGGTAAAGCCAAGTGATTTGGCATGCAGCACCTGACCATTTGTTTCCAATGTTTTTCGCTGACCGTATTTGGGGTCACCAACAAGCGGAAAACCAATGTATTTCATATGGACGCGAATTTGATGGGTCCGCCCCGTTTCAAGCTGACATTCAACATGTGTAAAATTTTCATATCTGTTTATAACCCGAAAATGCGTCACTGCCGGTTTGCCATTATCAACAACGGCCATTTTTTGCCGGTTATTTGGATCCCTTCCAATCGGTGCATCAATTAATCCGTTGTCATGATTGATTTCACCGTGAACAACCGCTTCATATTTACGTTCAATATCTTTTTCAGCCAGTTGTTCAGCCAAACTTGTATGTGCCATGTCATTTTTGGCAACAACTAATAGGCCGCTCGTATCTTTATCAATGCGATGAACAATGCCGGGACGTTCGACACCGTTAATTCCCGACAAATCATCACAATGATACAGTAATGCATTTACCAGTGTACCATTCTGGTGGCCGGCCGATGGGTGAACCACCATTCCTTTTGGTTTATTAACTACAAGCTGATCACCGTCTTCATAAACGATGGATAACGGAATGTTTTCAGGCTCTATATTTAATGGCTCCGGGTCTGGAATAGTCCACTCAACCACGTCACCGGTATGACATTTATAGTTTGCCTTCACGTTCTCCTTATTTACAAATACAAGCTCACCGGAAATCCAGGTCTGAACCTGTGAACGCGAAACATCCTGATTAATGCCAGACAATAATTTATCAATCCGTATTTTATTTTCCATTTCAGTTACAACGTGCTGATGTGAGGTCATTACTGCTCTTTTCCTTTCTTCTTTTCATCAATAAACGTAACGATTAATACAAGAATTACACCTATAACCAATGAAGAATCAGCTACATTAAAGATAGGATAGTCATACCCAAACAAAATGAAATCAAAGAAATCAACTACTTCTTTACGGAAAAGACGGTCGATGAAGTTGCCAATAGCTCCACCTAAGGCAAGGCTCAGTGAAATTGCCAGCAGTCTACTATCTTTTCCATACTTTTGCATATAATAAACAATGCCTATTACGACAATAACTGTAACAATGTAAAAGAACATCATTTGTCCCTGCAGGATTCCCCATGCCGCCCCACTATTACGATGTGAAGTTAGATAGAAAAAATTCTCAATTACTGTAATCTGTTCACCAATATCCATTGTTTTTACTACAATCCATTTTGTTACCTGATCGATGATAACGATAACCAGTGCCAATATGTAATATAAAAACATCCCATAGCCTCCGAATCTAAAAAACTGTTCCTTATGCATTTTACCATAAATACAAAAAAAGCGCCTTTCCTTTCGAAAAAATCGAAAGGCAAAGACACTTTTTTATTCATCATGCACTGTAATGTTCTTTTACAATATCTGCACAACGTGTACAAAGTTCCGGATGATCCTTATCTTCTCCAACTGTTTCTGATGCGGTCCAGCAACGCTGACATTTTTCACCCGGATGCTTTTCAACCGCAACATTCACATAACGGTATTCCTTCGCATCATGATTGTCATCAGTGACATCAGCGCCTGATACTATAAATAACTGGTGAATATTCGGGATTTCCTCAAGTACTTCTTTTGTTACATTGTCTTTTGGAACAAGTGAAATGTTAGCTTCCAGAGATTTACCGATCACCTTGTCATTTCTTGCTTCCTCCAATGCTTTTAACACGTCATCGCGTACTTTCATGAAGTGATCCCATTTTTCTTGAACATTCTCAATTCCGTCAATTGTTCTTGGTTCCGGAATGTCGGTCAACTGCACACTTTCTTCTCGCGCACCAGGAATATACTCCCACATCTCATCAGTTGTATGCGGGATGATCGGCGTCAACAGTTTCACCAATGATGTTACAATTTCATAATAAGCTGTCTGAATGCTTCTGCGGCGGTGATTATCCGCTGCTTCGATATATAAAATATCTTTGGCAAAATCAAGATAGAATGCACTTAAATCAACCGTACAGAAATTATGAATTTGTGAGTAGATTGGCGAGTATTCATAGATGTCATAGCTATCCCTGACATTCTTCAATAAATTCTGCAGGCGATGCAACATATAACGGTCGACTTCTTCCATTTCCGCTTCAGGAACTGCATCCTTCGCCGGGTCAAAATCGGCTAAATTTCCGAGCATGAACCGGACTGTGTTACGGATTTTTCGATAGCCCTCGGAAACCTGTTTCAAAATTTCCTGTGAAATCCTTACGTCTGCCTGGTAATCAACTGATGATACCCATAGTCGTAAAATATCAATCCCAAGCTGTTTTTGGATCTTTAACGGATCCATAACATTGCCGAGTGATTTACTCATCTTGCGGCCATTTCCATCCAATGTGAATCCATGACTGACAATAGCCTCATATGGAGCTCTGCCTGTTACTGCCACTGCAGTTGAAATGGATGAATTAAACCACCCGCGGTACTGGTCACTTCCTTCCAGATAGACATCTGCCGGGCGTTTATGATCCTTCCGTCCCATAAGTACAGCTTCATGCGATGAACCGGAGTCAAACCAGACATCCATGATATCTGTCTCTTTGGTAAAATCGCCATTTGGGCTATGTTCGGAAGTAAACCCTTCAGGCAACAGATCTTTTGCTTCCCGTTCAAACCAGACATTTGACCCATGCTCTGCAAATAACTTGGATACATGTTCAATAGTCTCGTCATTAATAATCGGTGTGCCATCTTCTCCGTAAAAAACAGGAATCGGTACACCCCATGTCCGCTGCCGGGAAATACACCAGTCTTCACGATCACGCACCATGTTATACAGCCGTGTTTCACCCCATGACGGATACCAGTTAATCCGATTAATTTCGTCTAAAATATTTTGACGAAAATCTTTAATCGAAGCAAACCATTGGGATGTCGCCCGGAAAATGGTTGGTTTTTTCGTACGCCAGTCATGCGGGTATGAGTGTGTGATAAATGTCAGTTTCAGCAGTGATCCGTTTTCTTCCAGCTTTTCCGTTACAACTTTATTGGCCTGATCATAAAACAGCCCTTCAAATCCTGGTGCTTCAGCGGTAAAGTAACCTTTTTCATCAACCGGAGAAAGGGCTTCAAGTCCATACCTTCTTGACATATAGAAGTCATCTTCCCCATGTCCTGGTGACGTATGAACACAGCCGGTACCGGCATCTGTTGTCACATGATCACCCATCATCACAAGTGAATCACGGTCATAAAACGGATGTTTCGTAACGACTTTATCCGCTTCTTCCCCTTTGAATGTTTTCACAACTTCCGGACTTTCCCATTCCAGTTCTTCGGTAATGGTTTCCAAAAGCTCATTTGCAATGACATATTTTTCACCATTAACAGTAACGACGGCATATTCAAGTTCCGGGTGCAGTGCAATACCCAGGTTGGCCGGAATCGTCCATGGTGTCGTTGTCCAGATAATTATTTTTTCGTCGCCGTCAAGAACCCCTTTTCCGTCTGTCACCTGAAAAGACACATAAATAGAAGGCGATCGTTTATCATAGTATTCAATTTCTGCCTCGGCCAGTGCCGACTCTGAAGACGGTGACCAATAAACAGGCTTCAGTCCCTTGTAAATGTATTCTTTCTTTGCCATCTCACCAAACACTCTGATCTGTGCTGCTTCATAATCTTTTGTCAGCGTAATATACGGGTTATCCCAATCACCGCGGACACCAAACTTTTTAAACTGTGTACGCTGATTATCCAGTTGTCCCAAAGCATATTCAGCACACATTTGTCTGAATTCAGCAATACTCATTTTTTTGCGGTCAACTTTTTTCTTTTTGGTCAATGCTGTTTCCACCGGTAGACCGTGTGTATCCCAGCCGGGTACATATGGTGCATGATAGCCGGTCATCGATCTGTATCGAGTAATAAAATCCTTCAAAATTTTGTTTAATGCATGCCCGATATGCAAGTCACCATTGGCATACGGAGGACCGTCATGCAGAATAAACAATGGACGTCCTTTAGTACGCTCCAGATCCTTCTCGTAAATTTGGTTTTCATCCCATTTTTTCTGGCGCTCAGGCTCCTTGTTCGGCAAATTCCCGCGCATTGGAAATTCTGTTTTCGGCATCAATAATGTGTCTTTATAGTCCAAAATTTTTCACTCCTTGTTATTTTAGAAATCAGCCATGTTAATAAAATATCAAAACTATCGTTAAAATAGTTCCAGAATAAAAAAAGCCTTCTGCATCCCCAAAAGGGACGAGAAGACTCGCGGTACCACCCTTATAAATTTAAAATATACTAATTTTAAATTCACTCGTTGTCCGTAACGTGAACTATACGTCCATTTCTACTTCAGTTCAAAATGGAAACTCAAGAGCGATCTTCTGAATGTATTGCTGTATCAGGCTCACACCACCCCTGATTCGCTTAACAGTCTATACAAACATACTGTCTCTTTCATCGTTTCTTCATATTTCATAAGACCTTATTGTGTAAAGAATTATATGTAAAATTCCATGAAACGTCAAGGTCTATGCTTTATTTTCAACAAATTCGAGTTCCTCACCCAATTCCTCATCAAATAAATCTTCCCAGTCTTCCGTATCAATCATTTCCAGTTGTGCTTCCACAAGCATTTTTAAACGGGTACGGAACACTTTAGCCTGCTTTTTCAACTCCTCCACATCCATGGAGATTCGGCGTGACTTGTTCAATGCTTCATTAATTATTCTGTCGGCATTTTTCTCAGCTTCTTTAATAATTAATTTCGATTCTTTTGTTGCATTTCCCTTTAATTCCTCTGCAGTTTCCTGTGCTATTAAAATTGACTGATTCAAGGTTGTTTCAATGTTGGTGAAATGTCCCAGCTTTTCATTTAATTGTTCAACTTTTTCCTTTAATTCTTTCTTTTCACGAATAGCCATCTCATAATCTTTTATTACCTGATCCAAAAATTCGTTGACCTCATCTTCATCATATCCACGGAAGCTTCTTGTAAACTCCTTGTTATGAATATCTAGTGGTGTTAATGACACACAGGCCACCTCCTCTATAATTTTGACGCTTTTCATTAAAATAATAATTAAAAGTGCTGTAATACGTTTTATTTCGACAAAAAAATAAATAATCCTGCAAAATAAATAAATTATTTTAATAGAGCAGTAGTAATTTTATATTTATCCTTTTTTGTCCGTCCATTAATACGTACCAGTTTACTTCTCCCTTTCCCGCGTAAAGAGAGTAAGTCACCTTCTTCAAGCAGAAATTTTCCATCATCTACTATTTTATAATTCACCTTGACCAAACGTTTGGTAATCGTTTCAGCCGCTTCTTTTCTGGAGATATTGTAGATTGCTTTTAATACGGTATCCAGTCGTAATGAAGAGACAGTCTGATCTGATTCCGTCCAGTTTGATTCTTTTTTGACAAATGATAAAGGCGGCTTTTCTTCAAACGTTACTTTTGCTTTCTTAATTGACGTAAGATTGGCCAATACATAGGAAGCAATTTCATCTGCAAGTACAATTTGAATTAAACCGTCTTCCACGAAGATATCACCCAGTTTTTTTCGTTTAATTCCCAATGACAAGAATGCACCCATTACATCCCGATGACTGAGTGAAACAAATTTGTCATGATATGAAGCTTGCATTAGAGTAATCTGAAAATCTTCATCGGATACTTCATCATACATCGGAGCAATTATCAGACGATTTCGTTCCGTATAGTTATTGCCGCCGTATTTATAAAGCTTTAAATCTTCGCGGTTAGTTCCAATTAACATGTCAACAATTTGCTGTTCCCTCGGGTCGAGAAAATCAGTTACCTTTTTTATATATGTTCGTTCAACCTGATCAATCCAGGATAGGACACTGTCAATAAACGGCTGTTCTTCTTTTCTAAAGTGCTGATATATATCCATACTCATCTGCCTTACATCATGCCAAACAGCACCGGTAACCCATATGCTCTGGCAAAATACAATACAAAAATGGCGACAATAGGTGAAATATCAATCATTCCAATCGGCGGTATAATCTTCCGGAATGGCTCAAGATATGGTTCACAAATCTTACTTAAAAATTCTCCGAAAGCCGACTCACGCGCACCTGGAAACCATGACATAAAAATATAAATGATTAATGCAAAGCTGTATATTTCCAGCGCATAATATAATAACATTAGCAATTGCTGCATACTACACTACCATCCTTTTTCAAATTCATCTTCCTCTGCAAATGATTCAGTTATTGTCCCTGATACATCAACGTTATCCGGGGTGCAAAGAAAAGTCTGTGAACCCAGCTTTTGAATGTCACCCTTCACTGCATAAACCGTACCGCTTAAAAAGTCAACAATACGCTTTGCCTGGTTGTGATCCACACGCTGCAGGTTAATAACAACTGCCCGACTGTTTACGATACTGTCTGCGATTTCCTGTGCCTCACCATAGTTTCGTGGTTCACATAACACAACTTTTGACGTTTTCTGCTGCATACTTGTTAGATTAACGACATTCTGATTTTTCTGGTTTGGATTGCCTTTCGAGTCAGGTATATCCAGATCCTCATGAGTCTCTACATATTCATACTCGTCATCCATTGTAAAAAAATTTTTGACTTTATTTTTTATGCTCATCTTTTCACCTCTTTCTTACTGTCCTACCAGGCTGGAACCGATCCGAATATGTGTTGCTCCTTCTTCAACAGCTAGTTGATAATCATTACTCATCCCCATGGATAAATACGCACATGGAGCATGTGGTAGGTCCTTAGCAACTACATCATCCCGTAATGATGCCAAATGTCTAAAAATCTTTCGCAGCCGTGCTTCATCATCAATGTGTGGTGCCATTGTCATCAGACCTGCAATTCGAACATTTTCATATACCTTTAATTCTTCTATGAAGGAAAGAACATCTTCAGGTGCAAGTCCATGTTTTGATTCTTCGCCACTGACATTTACCTGTACAAAGCAATCTACCGGCTTTACTGCCCGTTTATTAATCTCTTTGGCAAGTGACATCCGGTCAAGTGAATGAACAGCATCAACCTTATCGATTATTTCCTTCACTTTTCTGGATTGCAGTGTACCAATAAAATGCCATTTTGCCTGATCCTGTATGTATTCATATTTTTCAAGAAAACCTTCCAAACGATTTTCGCCAAGATTTTTAATTCCAGCGTTAATTGCTTCCTCTGTTCGTTCTATTGTAACATATTTCGTTACGCCAATTATGGTTATTTCGTCACGATTTCGATTACTTCTAGTACATGCTTGTCTAATATTATTATCTATTTTCTTTAAATTTGCTGCTACATCCATTATAACCATCGCTCCTCCCGAGTATAATCATGAAGTATAACCAATATACCCCAGCATTCTGCCTGTTTTGCCGTGATCACGCCGATGTGAGAAAAATAATGCTTCATCAGTGAATGTGCAATATTTTGTTATATCTATATTATGGGGTTGTACACCGTGTTGTAAAAGAATTTCTACATTTAACTGCTTCAAATCCAATAAATAGCGATTATTTTCTAATGGAATAACCGATTTCCCAAAAAACTTTTCCGGAATATGGCTCGTAACATGTTTGTCAACTTCGTATACTTCCTGTGATATACATGGACCAATCACTACAAGCAGATTAGCCGGATCGGTGCCAACCGATTTAAATGTATCGACCATTTTTTCACCAATTCGATGAACTGTTCCTTTCCATCCTGCATGAGCAATACCTATATATTCCGTATCAGGATCAAAAAAATAAAGTGGAACACAATCAGCATAAAACGCTGTACACAAAACACCAGTACAATTGGTTACTATTCCATCTATGTTTTCCAAAGAAGAGGAATAGGATTTTGCCCCTTTCCCTTTATCTTCGTCCTTGACAATGTGTACATTTGTTTGATGTGTCTGTTCACCGGAAACCCATGATTCCAGCCCTATATTCAGATCCTTTGCCAGCTTATGCCGGTTTGTAATCACATCCTCTTTCCTGTCAGGTACATGTAAACCAAGATTAAACGTATGAAAAGGACGCTGACTGGTGCCGCCATTTCTGGTTGTAAAACCAGCTTTAAGCCGGCTGTTCATGTTTTGCCATTTTTCAATATGCAGATTTGAATCGGAATTTTGCAGGAATGGTTCAGCCATGTCGATTCCTCCTAATGTTATACTTGTACCATTCTATCATATTTTTTGCATTATTCGATAAGATACTGCCCTGGATACAGGGACGGCGTTTTCCGTTCACGCACAAGGATAACATCAGAGCCAATAGTTTCAATATCACTCCACGGAATTACCATCTCTCCGGCTTTCCCGAATAAACCGGACTTTTTATCTTTTACAATAAGTATTAACGCTGTTATTTTACCAGTGTTCCCATCAATTTCTAAATCAGAAATATGTCCAAGCCTTCTGCCATCATTAATAACAATAACCTCTTTTATTTGTAAATCAGATAACTTAATCAATTTAATACACCTGCCTTTGTACAGATATATATGCAAGAGAGGAACAAAAAAAACAGGAAATGTTATTGATTTTCCTTTCACTTCTATAATCGAATCCCAAATTAAAAAAGTGGCATTCAAAATGAATATTTTTCCGCAAAAAAAACGCCACCAAATCGGGTTTGGTGACGATAGTATATATGAAGGGATATATTTTTCCGGCTGGTACTTTTTTGTTTGTTATCTTTATACACAGTTGACATAAAATGCGAATTACTTTAAAAACAGTTGAGAGTAAAAACACCGCTGCGGAAATACACTTCGCTTTCCGTCGGCGGCTGTTGAGCCCTCCTCGTGCTTACGCACTCAGATGTCTCATCTAGGCCTTTCCTCCCACAGGAGTCTCAGCGTATTTCCTCCGCTAAGTTTTTGCTTTTAACCATCTGGCTAGAGTAATATATTTAAACTCACCAAACTAGCAGCTGGAATATGAGAAATTCCCCGAAAAGTAAAACCACTTTTTTTATGCGATGTGCCACTGTCCAGCATTCCTTGTCAACTAGAAGAGCAAGCTAGAAGGTTGGGACATAACGAAAACGTGTAACAGAAAAAACGAACAACGTACGAAACCAGCGTAGGAAATATACGTAGACTCCTGCGGGAAGAAAAGCCTAGGTGAGACTACGAAACGCGATAGCGATTCGGAGGCTCACCAGCTTCCCGCGGAAAGCGGAGTATATTTCCGGAGCGGTGTCATAGCACTCAACCGTAGTTCGCATTATATGGAAAATGTTAAATAGTCGGTTCGTACTTTTTCGTTAAATAGTAATAATTTTTTAAAAAAACCTTACTCAAACATCTGTTTGTTCATTTGATCAATTGCTGCTTTTTCAAGGCGTGATACTTGTGCTTGTGATATTCCGATTTCATCAGCCACCTCCATTTGTGTCTTGCCCTGAAAGAAGCGCTTGTTCAGAATGTTTTTTTCACGTTCGTTTAGTCTGTACATCCCTTCCTTTAACGATAGTTTATCTACCCAGGAAGAATCTTTGTCTTTGTCATCACTTAATTGATCCACTACATAGATAGGATCTCCACCATCATTATAAATTGGTTCGAACAAGGAAACAGGATCTTGTATTGCATCCATCGCAAATACAATATCTGAGTATGGGACACCCATTTCCTCTGCAATTTCCATCGGTGTTGGTTCTTTTGAATTTTTACTTATTAGCTTCTCCCTCACCTGTAATGCTTTATAGGCAATATCACGCAATGATCTTGATACCCTGATTGGGTTATTATCACGCAAATATCTTCTTATTTCACCTATAATCATGGGAACAGCATATGTTGAAAATCTCACATTATGTCCTAAATCAAAATTATCAATCGATTTCATTAGTCCAATACAACCTACCTGGAACAAATCATCAACGTACTCTCCACGATTATTGAATCGTTGAATTACACTTAAAACAAGTCGTAAGTTTCCATTAACCAATTCCTCTCTAGCTGATAAATCACCTTCTTGCATTCTAGTGAACAATGCACGCATTTCATCATTTTTTAGTACAGGTAATTTTGATGTGTCTACACCACAAATTTCAACTTTATGTCTAGTCATTCTGTTCTACCCTCCCGGTTGGAGATGCTGTTCATGGACAGTATCTCCCCATAGGAGGATTTTTATGCAAGGTGATTCGGTATTAAAGTGATCTGAAAATACGCGAAATCATGCAGCAGTAGGTCAAACCATTTTATTAAATTCTTTTTGCAATCGCCTGATGATTTTTTTCTCCAAACGGGAAATATATGACTGGGAAATACCCAGCATATCTGCAACATCTTTTTGTGTTTTTTCTTCCTGGCCAACTAAACCAAAGCGAAGTTCCATAATCTGTTTTTCCCGTGGATTCAACTGTGAAAGTGCATTTTTCAATAAGCGTTTGTCTACATTAGATTCAATATCCCTCGTAATGATATCTTCATCCGTACCCATCACATCGGATAACAGCAGTTCATTGCCATCCCAGTCTATATTTAGTGGTTCATCAAATGAAATTTCCGATTTCAATTTATTGTTTCTGCGCAAATACATTAGAATTTCATTTTCAATACACCTGGAGGCATAGGTTGCCAGCTTAATTTTCTTTTCCGGATTGAATGTATTGACAGCTTTAATCAGACCGATTGTTCCTATGCTGATCAAATCCTCAATATTTATACCGGTATTTTCAAATTTTCGTGCAATATACACCACTAAACGCAGATTTCGTTCAATCAGCATAGCTCTTGCTGATTTATCACCTTTTGGAAGTAACTCCAACAATTCACGTTCTTCTTCTTTTGATAATGGAGGCGGTAAAGCTTCACTGCCACCAATATAATAGATTTCATCTGTTTTAAATCCAAACTTGAATAACAGTCTATACCACCATAAACGTATTTTGAGTTTCCATAATTTCAAATTAAGTCGCCCCTTTTTAGCATTTATTTCGCAATAATTGGCGGTAATAGCCATCATTGCCGTCAGGTCTACTAAGCTGAGTGAACAGTTGCCAGTTTAATAATCTGCGGATGTAATAAACAGTGATACGATTGGTCCTTCGTAAGTTCAGCAAATTGAATTCCAATCAAGATCTTGCTTGTAACAATTTTCTGATCACCTAAAGCTATTTCCAGATTATCTGGTTTAATGGCCATCATAAATGTACGATTCCCTTCAACACCCTGAAACGGTATGATATGAATTCTTTTTTCCCAGCCTTTTGGAAGTTTTTCAAAATCCAAACTTTCATGAGATAGTTCCAATAATTCCCACTCATCCGAAGTGAACCATTGTTTTAAAAAGTGCTCATCGCATATAATTACAGGTTTTTTCGTTAACGGGTCTGTCAATTGATTACCGCTATCAATATAACCCGTTGTTGAATAGATTTTATTTTTAATTTTGATAGCAACCGGGCAAAGCTGATCATAGCGGATTTTTTCCACTGCATGCTTGTCCATACGGGTCTTTGTGAACAGCCAGACCAATGGGAATCCGATTACAATGAACACCCAGCTGATCGGATCACCATAACCACTATTAAACGTAAGAATACCACTGGAAGAGAGCCCAACCGGATTTTGAAGCAAAAAGTGTGTGGCTATCAGTCCACCTCCTATGGCAAATGTTGTAAAATAAAATAGTAGAAGCAGCTTTGTTAACTGATAAATCGAACGAAATTGAAACGTACATACAATGATAACAATGGAATAAATCAGCTTTCCTGCCACACTGGTAAAGAATGAATCCGGATAGAATATCGACAGCGGAACTAACAAAGATGCGATAAATGCACCAAATACAATCCTGATTTTACCTGTGCTGTCTCTTGCCAGAGCTTGCGTAAGCATTAAAAGCATCATATCCAAAAAGAAATTTAACAGCCAGACAGCATCAAGATAAATGGTCACATCGTTCTTCCTTTCAGTTTATTTATTACCTTTTTTAGAAGTATAACTGCTTTCAACAGCAAAGTCTGTCACTTCTTGTATGTGTAATACCGCTAATTTTAACTACTTATCGAAAACTTTGTCGGGATTCATGATGTAACAAAAAAGAAGCACTCAGTTTTACTGAATGCTTCTCTTAACTATAAATAGTATACCTATCGACGTCGATTACGGTTTCTTAAAAATGTAGGAATATCCAACTCATCATCCGGATCTGGACGGCTTTGTTCATTTTGTCCGTGGCCTCGCACTGGCTCATCTGCCTGCTTTGTTGCAGCATGCTGATTGTGATTGATAACAGGCCGCTGTTTAGGCTGATTATCCACTTTCTGGTTCTCATCGAAGCCGGTTGCGATAACCGTTACAATGATTTCATCCTTCAGATTTTCATTGATGACCGACCCGAAAATAACATTTACTTCATTGTCTGCTGCGGAGGTAACAAGGTCAGCAGCTTCCTGTACCTCATACAAGCTTAAATTCGCACCCCCCGTGATATTCATCAGAATGCCATGTGCTCCGTCTACGGAAGTTTCCAGCAGTGGGGATGAAATAGCTTTTTTTGCAGCCTCAGTAGCACGGTTTTCACCAGTTGCAATACCAATTCCCATTAATGCAGAACCTTTGTCAAACATGATTGTTTTAACGTCGGCAAAGTCCACATTAATCAAACCAGGTTTTGCGATCAAGTCGGAAATACCCTGTACACCCTGACGAAGTACATTATCCGCTTCACGGAACGCTTCAAGCATTGGTGTATTTTTATCAACGATTTCAAGTAAACGATCATTTGGTATAACAATCAGGGTATCTACGCTGCTCTTTAAGGAATCAATGCCGGATACTGCCTGGGTTGATCGTCTTCTTCCTTCAAATGTAAATGGACGTGTTACAACACCAACAGTCAATGCACCGATTTCTTTAGCAATCTGAGCAATTACAGGTGCAGCTCCAGTACCGGTACCGCCGCCCATTCCAGCTGTAACAAAAATCATGTCAGCACCCTGTAGTGCCTCCTCCAACTGCTCTTTGCTTTCTTCGGCAGCTTTTTTGCCGACCTCAGGATTTGCACCTGCACCCAAACCACGAGTAAGTTTACCACCAATTTGAAGTTTGGTTTCCGCTTTTGATAGATTCAATGCCTGCGCATCTGTATTAACAGCGATGAACTCAACGCCTTCAACACCATGTTCAATCATGCGATTAACAGCGTTACTTCCACCGCCACCTACACCAATTACTTTTATTGTTGCCAGTTGATCCATATTTGTGTCAAACTCTAACATATTTTCGTTCCTCCTAATATGCAAAATTACAAGATTTCCAGAAGCTAATTTTGAGTGGGAACGCTTATTTAGTCAAAGAAATACTTAAACAAATTAGCAATTCCAGATTCTTTTTTCTTCGTTTTAACAGCTTCATCTGTCTTCGATTGTTTTTTCGTACGTTTTGGTTTTGTCTCATTCTGATCTACTACTACAGACGGAAATAATTCTTTTCCTTGTATTTTCGCATTACGGTAGGCAAATTGCAAGATTCCTACACCTGCAGTAAACTGTGGTTCGCGTACACCTATGTAGTCAGGTATGGCAATGCGAACATTCGATTGAAATATATCCTGTGCCAATTCCATAACACCGGGCATCTTCATTGTACCACCTGTCAGCACATATCCACCAGGTAATTGTTGGTATCCCATACGTCTGATTTCCCGTTCGGCATAAGCATATATTTCTTCCAATCTGGCTTCTATCATATCAGCAATCTGTAATTGGTTATAAGTTTCTGTATTATTGCTGCCTATGATGGACGCCTCAAACGTTTCATCCTCTTGCGCATCATCAAAAAAAGCATGTCCATAATTTAACTTAATATCTTCTGCTTCCTCTGTTGACGTCCTAAGGCCAATGGATAAATCTTTTGTGATATTGTCACCACCAAGAGGTACAACACTGGTAGAAACCAGATGATCGTTTTCAAAAACAGAAACGGTAGTGCTTCCCCCGCCAATATCTATGAGTGTAACTCCAAGATTCTTTTCATCTTTGGATAATGCAACTGTTCCAGCAGAAAGTGGCTGTAAACAAATATCGGAAACCTGCAAGTTAGCACGTTCTACGCATTTTAAAATATTATGTAATACTGTCTTGGAACAGGTGATGATTGTTCCTTCCATTTCCAGCCTTACACCGATCATACCTCTTGGGTCTGTGATCTCATCCAAACCGTCAACGATAAATTGTTTTGGAATGACATCGATAATTTCACGTTCAGGTGGAATTGACACTACTTGAGCACCGTCAATCACGCGTGTAATATCTTCATTACCGATTTCCCGGTTCTCACTCTGAACAGCGACTACTCCATGGCATGGCTGCAATTGTATGTGATTCCCGTTAATACCGACAACTACACTATCAATCTGCATGCCAACCATTCGCTCTGCCTGTTCGACTGCATTTCGGATAGAATTTACTGTTTGGTCGATATCAACAATTGCACCTTTTTTCATCCCATTCGATTTTGCCGTTCCAACTCCAATAATATTAAGGGAGTCATTTAATACTTCTCCGATTATAACTTTGATTTTTGATGTACCTATGTCAAGACTTACTAGTACTTCGCTGTTGTTCAAAGAAAGGCACCTCCTGATTCAGAAGCATCTGATATATTGCCTTTAAATTATCAGATGATTACTCTTATTCCATTCTCTAATAATTTTATACTATAATCTACTATTTTAAAGGAATCTGTGAAAAAAGAAAATATATATTAGGTAATTCAACAAAAATCAACAAAATCCTTCAATTTCCTTATTGATTTCTAAAATTTTTGCTCCATAAAAAATTAATTTCCAGACACAGTAAAAACAGCTGCATTATTGTTCAAACAAAGCTCATTTTTTAAAGTGAACTATGTTCCTCAATGCCTTGAACATACAACATACCGTATTAAACAGTTCGTTTATCACTTGGCATATGTGACTTTCTTAGGCGAATCTACTTATTCCCTATTGTCATTATTAGGTTTTTCTTCGTCAGAGGATGCTTCTGATTTTTTATCAAATTTTTCAAAATAAGCACCGACTCCAATATGAATAATACCCTTGTTATCAGGATTAAGCTGTGCAATTATCGATGGATATACTTTCATATTATCCGCAAAATTCCTGATTGTACCATCAACCATATAGCCATCATTCATATACAGTATGATTTTATTTTGATTTTCATCGTTTGGCTTCCAGTGTATTTCCGATATCAGGTTTAAAATACTTTCAGGAAGCTTTTTCAGTTCGGATGTTAATTCATGCAGATACGCCTCATCAGAAAAGCCAAGTAATAAGGGGGAATTCCCGTTTACCGTTTTTTGTTTCATTCCTGTGAGAATCTTGCCATTCCCCAAAATCGGATAAAAGGAATCATCCCTTTTTACATAGCCTACACGGTCATTTTCTGTTATTTGAATTTCAATAGTCCATGGCAGCTTTCGATTCACTTCTACTGATTTAACGATAGGGTTTTTGGTTATGGCTTGTACCACATTAGATTTGTTGACCATCCATATATTCGTTTCTTCTGAAATACCACTTTGATCTATTACTTTCTGATCATTCGTATAAGTGTTCCCCGAAACTTCAATAGTTTTAACATGACTTAGTGATGATTGAAGATAAACAATAATAGATATTAAGAAGAAAAAAATAGAGAGATAAAATACAAGTCGGCGGTTAGCTTTTTTCTTGCGTTCCTGCTTTAGCTTTGGAATACGTTCCTCAATTGAAACTACATTCTTTTTCCCCACTTCTGTTTCTTCCTTTTCTGTATTGAAAATAACGAAACGGCACAATACTATGCCGTTTCTCTTTTGTTACATGAATTATATCATATATTGAGTACTCATATGTAGTAAACTTTACCCAGTTTATGCGGTTTTTTGAATTATTTTTATTATAAAGTATTCTTTTGCTAATACTGTTTTCTAAAAGATTGCTGCTACTTACATCATAATAGAGAATGGAACCTTACTTGGAAGTTTTCATAAACTGCGGATTACTTTGAAAAAATGATTGCTGTGACACCGCTGCGGAAATACACTGTGATGGTAGTCGTGTTGCAATCTATTCTGCAGGGAGTGCAACATCGTCGAATCAACTTGTAACACGACTAGCAAGTATTTTCGGGAAACGGCACTCCTCCCAGAAAAGATTGCTATCGGGCTGCAGGGTCTAACCGATGTCTAGCTACCATTAGAAGGAAGGCCGACTAAAACAGGCATAAGCATACCCCTTATGAAGGTGCATGTATTCCGCTCTGCTTAAATTTGCTATTGTTGGATTAGATATTATCAAGAAGAACTCTCTATTGATGAAAGAAAGACCGATTTAAGCTAGAAACCCCCTTGAGGAACGTCCTATCGAAGAAAAGGAGACTGTTTTAAGCTAGAAATCCCCGTGAGGAACGTTCTCTCGAAGAAAAGGAGACTGTTTTAAGCTAGAAATCCCCGTGAGGAACGTTCTCTTGAAGAAAAAGAGATTGATTTAGGCTAGCCAAAGTTTCATTCTGCTATAGATATCCCGAAATAATGTAAAGGTGCGTATTCTTTGTATGAATAGGATGAACAAAATTCGAAATAGGCTTATATAAGGTTGCAGTGACCAAATAAGAAATGAAAATCCCGGTACAAAAGTGCTTTCAGGAGTTCATACTGAAACTAGGGCTAGGAAAGCGTTCCAGCTGCGCGGTCAGAGAGTCTCGCCAACTGTGTTACTAATCAGATTTATTTTTAGTTCGCATTTTATGTCAACAGCTAAATAACAGCAACAATATATGCAATAAAACTGACTTTACTAAACTAAAAAATTATAGTTTGGTATACCTGCTAATATTTAATAAAATCCCTACAGAACAAAGCGTTAATGTCAATGATGAACCGCCATAACTCAGAAACGGCAGTGTAATTCCTGTAACTGGTATTAGGCCAATTACAACACTTATATTGATCATAACCTGGATTGTCAGCATGGATACAATTCCAAGTGCCAGAAAACGCCCATAAGCATCCGGTGCTTCAAGTGCTATTTTAACCCCTCTCCAAAACAAGAGCATGAACAGAACAATTACAAAAGTACCTCCCAAAAATCCCAGTTCCTCGCCTAATATTGCAAAGATGAAATCATTCTGTGGTTCAGGTAAATAGAAATGTTTCTGCAGACTGTTTCCAAGGCCGACTCCGGTCAGCCCCCCCGGTCCAATAGCGTATAAAGACTGAATGATCTGAAAGCCGGTATCAGAAGGGTCTTCCCAAGGATTTAAAAATGCTGTAATTCGATCGATTCGATATGGTGCAGAAATGATTAAATACAAGAAACCAACTATACCTATACTTGCAAGCCCAAAAAAATGAGATAATCTTGCACCTGCAATAAAGATCATGACCATGGACGTCAACACCAGCACAACTCCCGTCCCAAGGTCAGGTTGCAGCATAATCAGACCGAACGCGGAAAATACCAGAATAAGTGATGGAAAGAATCCTTTTTTGAATGAGGTTATATACTTTTGATTGACAGACAGGAATACTGCTAAAAAAATGATTAATCCCAGTTTCATAAATTCAGAAGGCTGTATGCTGAACGCTCCAACACCTATCCAGCTTTGAGCACCACCACGTACCATACCGATCCCGGGAATCAATACCGCAAGCAATAAGATAAAACATACCAATAAGATAATCTTGCTGTATTTTTTCCAGGTACCATAAGGAATTGCCATGAAAAATAACATGGCAGCAACCCCAGCTCCGCAAAACAATAACTGACGTTTTACATAAAAAAATGTATCACCATATTTGTATTCTGCCCAAACGTAAGAAGAGCTGTAAACCATTACAATTCCGATTATGACCAACGACAGTATAACTGTAAGCAATGTATAGTCCGGTGCATTCTCGGTTTTAAAAATTTTTCGGAACAAAAAAACACCCCATTTCCTGACTCGTTGGAATTGGGGCTTATGCATTTTCTGATCTCTGGCCTTCAATTTCTGACCTCTGAATTCCGGCCTCTGACATCTATTTAAACAAGCCCCTACATTAATGTATGCACAGCTTGTATAAACATGTCCCCTCTTTCTTCAAAAGTGCTATATTGATCCCAACTGGCACATGCGGGGGACAATAAAATGACATCGTCACGCTCTGATAGATTATAGGCTTCTTTAACAGCCTCTTCCATGTTATCGGTTGTTTTAATCAATTCAACTCCGGCATCGCCAGCTGTTTTTTTGAGCTTTTCTTTCGTTTCGCCGAATAGAACCATACCTTTTACATTTCTTAAATATGGAATAAGTTCATCAAAATTATTACCGCGATCAAGTCCGCCGGCTAATAATATTGTTGGCTGTTTAAAGGAAGAAAGCGCCTTTTGTGTTGCAAGTATATTCGTTGCTTTCGAGTCATTATAAAATAGCCTGCCATCAATAGATTCCACATATTGCAGACGATGCCGGACACTTGAAAAAGTAGTAAGTACTTCACGAATTCCATGATTATTTGCTCCACTTAACTTTGCAGCACATACCGCTGCAAGTATATTTTCAAGATTATGATTGCCCACAAGTACAATTTCACTTCTGTCAATTATTTTTTCATTCCTGAAATAAACGCTTGATTCATCAACCCACGCACCATTTTCAAGTCTTTTGTTCAATGAAAAAGGAACTTTAAACGATTTTGCATCGGAAACAGCTTCCGATACAACTGGATCATCGGCATTATAAATTAAATAGTCATCTTGCGTCTGATTGACAAAAATATTGCACTTGGCATTTTTGTAATTATTAAATGTTTTGTGATAGTCAAGATGCGCTTCAAAGATATTGAGTAAGACCGCTATTTTCGGCTTAAACGTTTTTACGCCCATCAATTGAAAAGATGACAATTCCAGTATCATTTTTTCATCGTCTTTCAGTGTTTGAGCTACCTCTGTTGCAACATATCCTATATTTCCAGCCACCTTTACCGGCTGATTACTTTTTGCCATCATTTCTGTTGTCAGAGTTGTCGTTGTTGTTTTTCCATTTGACCCTGTTATACCGATAATCGAGCTTTCAACCAGATTTCCGGCAATTTCTATTTCGGTGATCACCGGTATATCTTTTGTTTCAGCTTCGACGATTATCGGGTTATCATAGGGAATACCCGGGTTTTTAATTATAATCTCAATGTTTTCCAGAACAGAAAGAGGATGCGAGCCTGTAATTACGTCTGCACCCTTCGACTTCAATTCCTGAACAATTTTATCATTATCGGTTACTTTTTTGTCATTAATCCGTACGTTCTTCCCGTTTTGCAGTAATAGATTGGCCGCAGCTGTCCCGCTTTTTGCCAGCCCCAGCACCAGTACATTGGAATACGGGAAATTGTCTAATTTTTTCAAGCTATCCACACCTCAATATATATACCTAGCGCTGCAAAGATAATTCCCACCAGCCAAAAAGTTGTTACAACACGCCACTCGGACCAGCCAAGCAGTTCATAGTGATGGTGCAGTGGGCTCATTTTAAATACCCTTTTACCTGTTGTTTTAAACGAAATCACCTGAATGATAACCGATAGTGTTTCGATAACAAATACACCACCGATGATAATCAGAATTATTTCCAATTTCGTTAAAATAGCGATGGCTGCAATGGATCCGCCCAGCGCCAAAGACCCGGTATCACCCATAAAGACTTTGGCCGGGTGTGCATTAAAAACAAGAAATCCAAGTAATGCCCCGACAACTGCCAGTGAAAAAATAGTTATCTCACTTTGCGGAAATCCATACCAGGCTAAAATTCCAAATGCACCAAACGCGATAGCAGCGGTCCCTGCCAACAGGCCATCCAGTCCATCAGTCAGGTTTACTGCATTTGATGCTCCGACAAGCATAAAGATGATAAGCAATGCATATCCCCAGCCAAGCTCCCACTGAATGGATGTTCCGGGAATTTGAATATAAGTAGCAAAATCGTTATATTGCAGAATAAAGTAAAATACTAGTGCAATAACAAGCTGTCCAAGCATTTTCTGTTTGGATGTCAATCCTAAATTACGCTTCATGGCAACTTTAATAAAATCATCCAAAAATCCTAATAGTCCATAACCAATAAGTACAAAAATCAATAGCCATAACTCATATCCAATTGAATCAGAGTTGATTTTACTTATCATAATGACCGAAGTAACAATCACACTGATAACGATCATAATACCGCCCATTGTTGGGGTACCTGTTTTTTTCACATGTGATTGCGGGCCTTCCTCCCTAATACTTTGTCCAAACTTCAGACGCCGTAAAAACGGAATAAAAAGTGGTGAAAGCAGGACGGTAATTAAAAATGCTATTGCTATTGTCATCATTAATACGTATATATTCACTGTTTCTCCTCCTCGTGCAACAACCGTCCAAAAATTTATTACAATTAATCCATAACTTTTTCTACAAACAGTTCAAAATGCATCGCGCGGGATGCCTTAAACAAAAATAATGTATCTTCTGATATATAGTTTTGAAGTGCATTCAGCAGGTCCTCTTCAGTTGCAAAGTGGCTGCAGTTGATTCCCGGGTATTCTTCGCCGACAATTGCTGAGATTTCCTTTGCATCGTTACCAAACGTAAATACGGCAGATATCGAGTCATCAATACTTTCAGCTACTGACTGATGGAACGCTTTTGACTCATCACCAAGCTCAAAAATATCACCAAGTACCAGTACTTTGTTTTTGAATCCATCCATTTGTTTCACTACATCAATTGCTGCCTTCATCGAAGTAGGTGAGGCATTGTAAGCATCATTAATAACCGAGACATCATTTCTTCCCTTCATCAGCTCAAATCGCATGGATGTCATTTCCAGTGATGCTAGTGCCCTTACTACATTTTCTTTAGATATATTGAGACATTTGGCAACTGCGATTGCATAAGTGGCATTCAATGCATGATGTTTTCCCAGCAATGGAACAGTGTATTTAAACCCGTTTGAAAGCTCAAACTGTGTTTGGTTATGTGAAATATTAACATCTTCCACTACTAAATCATTGTTGGCATCAAATCCGCATGTTATTACATTGCCATGGTCATGCATTTTTGCCAACAGAGCTTCATCCCCATCAATAATAAGAGGGCCTTCTTCTTTCATACCTTTTACAATCTCAAGTTTTGCTTGTGCGATACCCTTTCTTGAGCCAAGATATTCAATATGTGATTCCCCTATATTTGTTATGATTGCAATTTCCGGTCTGGCTATGCTGGACAATGTTTCTATCTCACCAGCATGATTCATACCCATTTCAACGACAAGAACGTCCGTATTCCTTGGCATGGACAAAATGGTTAACGGCATACCGATATGATTATTAAAGTTACCTTCCGTATAATGTGTATTAAACGTTGTTTTCACAACGGCGGCAACGATATCCTTTGTTGTTGTTTTACCATTGGAGCCTGTTATGCCTATTACAACAGGATTCACTTTATCCCGATAGAAGCCTGCCAATTCCTGCAATGCTTTTAATGTATCCTCCACCAAAAACACCGGAAAATCTGCAGGCAGAAAATCCGGAAGTGGTATCTCTCTATCCCACAATGCAGCCACAGCACCCCGGTCGAATGCCTGCTTCATAAAGTCATGCCCATCAAATTTATCACCGGAAATCGGTACAAATAAGGATCTGTCCGTTTTTTTACGGCTGTCGGTTGCCACCTCATGTATTCCTATTGAATCACTGGCAGCCCCTTTATAATCAGTAAAAATTGTCGTAAGCCATTCAGTGGTAAATAACATGATCATTTCCCCTTAGCTTTAATTGCATCTCTGGCAACTTCCCTGTCGTCAAAATCATATTTTGTGTGACCTATTTCCTGATACGTTTCATGTCCTTTTCCGGCAATTAATATAATATCTTCTTTTTCAGCAAGACTGACCGCATGGGAAATAGCATCTCTTCTCCCCTCAATTACCTCATAATGGTCTGCTTCAATTCCTTCTGTCATATCGTTAAGGATCGACTGAGGATCCTCTGTTCGCGGATTGTCTGATGTGAAGATAACTTTGTCGGCATATTTAAGTGCAATCTCTGCCATTAGTGGACGTTTCGTTTTGTCACGATCACCACCACAGCCTACAACAACATAAATGTTATGTTTAGCAAATTCCTTAATCGTTTGCAGTACATTTTCCAGTGAATCAGGCGTATGTGCGTAATCAACAATCGTTGCAAAAGGCTGCTTATCGTCCACTGGTTCAAAACGACCGCTTACTCCCCCGGTATTTTCGAGGGCTTCCTTAATAACCTGAAGCGGTACATTTAATGAAATTGCCGCTGCGCCAGCCGCAAGCATGTTATACACATTGAACATGCCAATTAATTTACTGTTGACCTGAAAAAATCCCTCAGGAGTAAGCATCGTAAAAGTTGTTTTCGTAACTTCCAGATTTATTTCAGTCGCCATCACTTGTGCATCATTAGTACAGCCATATGTCACTATATGCTGTGATGTACTTCTTTTTAGTACATCATTATTGGGATCATCCTCATTTATTACTGCAAATTTTTTCTTATCGATGTTATAGGTATTCCCCAATTGTGCAAACAAAAGACTTTTGGCGTGCAGGTAATCATCCATATTTCTATGATAATCCAAATGATCCTGTGATAAATTTGTGAATACTGCTACATCAAAGTCACACCCATGTACCCGTCCCATATCCAGAGCGTGTGACGAAACTTCCATAATTCCTTTATCCACATTCTCATTTACCATCTGATTAAATGTTTTTTGCAGGAATAAAGCATCGGGCGTTGTATTATTGACGGGATATGATTCTTGTCCAATCTTCATTTGTATTGTTCCAATAACACCGGTTTTCTGGTTATACTGATTAAATATTGATTCCAACAGATATGTAACAGTTGTCTTACCATTTGTACCCGTTACACCAATCAGCGGGAACTTTTGGGTTGGATACCCGTAAAATCTGGCTGCTACCATCGCTGATGCCCTGGATGAATCAGCAACGTAAATAACGGGTACAGATGATACCACTTCTTTTTCAGCCAGTATAGCAGTTGCACCTTTTTCAATGGCTTGTTCGACGAAACCATGGCCATCTACAGTAAAGCCGCTGATGCAGATAAACAGGCTACCTTCCGACACTTTTCGGGAATCCACTTCAATATTACTGATCTCTACATTGTCAATTGCTGTTGTAGTTTCATAGAATGGTACAGCTGAAAGAATTTCTAATAGTCTCATTTATAAACATCCTATTCATTTAGTTATATCCCACATATACTTTCTTGTAATAATCAATTTTTAAGAGGGTGCAAAGACCCTCTTTATTTATTTTTTGGCTCTGTATATTTACAAAATTTTTTTGAAATTTGTCGCTAGTTTAATCTTCGTACTGATATAAATGCGATCAAAGTTAAGTGTTATAACACCGCTCCGGAAATATACTTCGCTTTCCGCGGGCGGCTGTTGAGCCTCTCCGTGCTTTCGCACTTCGAGTCTCACCTAGGAGGCTGTCCGACGAAGTGAAATTGTCGTATTTTTATTCGAAATACGGCGGAATATACATTGATTATTCAGTGTAAGTGCATATATATTCACAAAAATTATTCCATCGGACAGACTCCTAGGGCCTTTCCTCCCGCAGGAGTCTACGTATATTTCCTCCGCTATAACAGTGTTTGATTGGAGCGGAGGGCAGTTGACTCCTGCGGGAAAAGCAACGGCTGAAGACCCCGCAGGAAGTGGTCTTCTTCAGAGGAGGCTGAAGCGTTGCCCGCGGCTAAGAAGACACTGCGAAAACGAACTTTTTGAGCAGATGTCGCCTTGGTACCCGGAGGTGTGAAAGCTGCTGCCCGCAGCGGAAACCAAACACGGCGGTTACGTCGCAGTTTATGGATTTTGTGTCAAACGCGATACTTTTATAGATAACTGTCCTTTTATGGAAATTTCACTTTGATTCCAAATTGAAGTGTATTACTCGCTTAATTCTTATTTATTATAGCAAAGATTATCCTATTTCACGATTGATTTTTATCAGAAAGGTAAATTCTGATTTTTGCTCCTTGTTCGACTTTTACTCCTGCTCTTGGTTCCTGGTCGATTATATATTTACCGGACCCGCTTGTTTCGATCGATAAATTCGTCTGGTATTCAGTTAACTTACTTTTCTTTAGACCAGTTAAATCAGGGACTTCCACTTTCGGCTGTTCCGGCCACATATATTCTTTTTCAAGCCCCTTATCACTAGGCTCCACTCCCATGGCCCTTAAACTGTCACCAATAATAGTTCCAACGATAGGTGCTGTTACAACACCTCCAAACTGAACATCACTTTTAGGATTGTCTATTGCAACATAAACAACAATTTCAGGGTCATCTGCAGGTGCAAAGCCAATAAATGAAAGGATGTAGTTTCCTGTCATATAATTACCATCCGGTCCAACCTTTTGAGCCGTACCTGTTTTACCGCCGACACGATATCCATCAACATAGGCCGGACGACCGGTTCCCTTTGCTACTACGCTTTCCAGTGCTTTACGAAGTTCTTTGGACGTTGATTCTGAGATAACATTCTCCTTTAGTTCAGGCTCAATTTTCTCAACTACTTCATCCGTCTGTGGATCAATCCATTCTTTGGCAATATAAGGTTCATACAGGTGACCGCCGTTGACAGCTGCTGCAACTGCCATTACCTGCTGAATCGGAGTCACCGATACACCTTGTCCGAATGAAGTAGTAGCCAATTCAACCGGACCTACATTCTCAGGCTTAAATAATATTCCGTTTTCTTCACCCTTTAAATCTATTCCCGTTTTCTGCCCAAATCCAAAATCATTTATATAGCTGAATAATTTTTCCTCGCCCAGCTTCATTCCAAGATTTACAAATCCAGGGTTACATGAATTTTGAACAACTTCCAGGTATGATTGGTGTCCGTGTCCGCCGCTCTTCCAGCAGTGTAATTCCGTCCCGCCGACGGATATATCACCATCATCTTGATAATCATCTTCATGTAAATCCACTACTTCTTCTTCAAGCGCGGCAGCCAATGTAATGATTTTAAATGTTGACCCCGGCTCATAGGTGCTCCAAATAGGAAGGTTCCGATTATAAATTTCCGGATCCACATTTTGATAATTTTCCGGATTGAAATTTGGACGTGATGTCATACCAAGAACTCCGCCTGTATCCGGATCAACTGCAATCGCCAAAGCTCCATCCGGATTATATTCAGCAAAAGCCAAATCCAGTTCTCTTTCCATTATCGTCTGGATTTTTGAGTTAATCGTTGTTTTAAGATTCAATCCATCTTCCGGTGCTTTATACTCATCTGCAATTTGTTCCATTTTCTTCCCTTTGGCATCAGAGAAAAAGGATAAACTTCCTTCCTCACCGTTTAGTTTATCATTATAATAAAGTTCCAGCCCCATTAATCCCTGATTGTCGATTCCCGCAAATCCCAGTACATGTGACAAGTCATCACCAAATGGGTAATGCCGTTTTGAATCCTTTGCCAAATAGACTCCATCAAGATTAAGGGTGCTGAACGCTTTTTCCTGCTCTTCATTAATTTTCCTTCCAGCAGGATGCACCTTGGTATAAACAGAATCCTCGGTTACATATTCATATGCTTTTTCTACCGAAATATCTAATATACTTGCTATCTTTTCGGCAGTCTTCTGCGGATTTTCAACTTGCTTTGGTACGACAATAACGGAAGGAGCTGTAACATTCTCGGCCAAAATTTCACCATTCCTGTCCAATATGTTACCTCGCTCCGGCTCAAAGGTAATATCCCTGCTCCAGGACTCATTTGCCTTTTTCATCAGTTCATCACCAATAATGAATTGGACATACCCAAGCCGGGCATCAATTATTGCAAAGAATAATAATCCAAAAAGAAAAACAGTAACTATTCGTTTTCTTACAGTGACAGCAGATACACGTTTCATTCTCCATCCCCTTTTCATAGGTAGGCTTGTATCCACTATATGAATGTAAAAAACTGAATAGAACACTGTTTCATAGACCAGGTATGAAGCCCGGAGTTGATTTACTATTGGGTTGCGCCCGTTTCTTCAGACTGTACTTCTTCAGTCTGTTCTGCTGAATTTTCTTCATTTGATTCGTTTTCGCTGTTTACAGAGCCAGGTGGTTTTAGCTCCACTCCTAAATAATCATTCTTTTTAACAGGAGTACCTTTTTTAATACTTTGAGTTTCAACATATCCGTTGCCAATTGTCTCGATTTTTAACTGGAGTAAATCGGCCAGTTGCAATACATCCCGTAACGACCATCCGGTAATATCCGGCATTGTCGGTTTATCAGTTACAAGTATAATACGGTCTTTTGGAAGCAGTTCATCTCCTTCTTCAGCACTAGCTGCTTTGATGGTATTGCCTGAACCAATTACCGCAACATTTAATCCCTTATCAGATAATTCATTTTTGACCGAAGAAGTGCTTTCACCGACGATTTCCGGAAGCTTGATTGCATGGACAGATTTTGATGATTCTTTATCAGGATCAATGTTCAAATAATGCAGAGCGTTCTGCATAACGTTTTTAAAAATAAATGATACTGGAGTTGAACCAGGCTCATAACCATCCAGTTCAGGCTGTTTTACCGAAACATACATCATTAATTGTGGATCATCTTTTGGTGCCATCCCCAAAAATGAAAAAACGTAATTTTCATGTCCGGTTACATAACTGCCATCTTCAATAAATTGTGCTGTACCGGTTTTTCCTGCCACTGAATAATCATCAAGCTTATATTCTTTTCCGGTTCCATTTTCTGACGAGACAACATCTCCTAAAAGATTCATTACTTGATCTGAAGTCTCTTTGGAAATCGGATTACCTACTACTTCCGGTTCTTTTTCTTTAAGTATTTCTCCGGAAGTTGAATCGACTATTTTTGAAATGACATATGGTTTTACCATTTTCCCATCGTTAGCAATAGCTGTTGCAGCTTTCATTTGCTGAATTGGTGTCAGTGTACTCGCCTGACCAAATGCCGTAGTAATTTTATCCCGTGGCCAATTATAAACAAGCGTTCCTCCTACCTCACCGGGTAAATCAATACCGGTTTTTTGGTCAAAGTCAAAAGCCTTAAGATAATTCAGGTATTTCTCAGTTCCTATTTTTTCCCACACTAATTTTGATGCTGCAACATTGGAAGACCTTATAAAACCTTGATCAAAAGTAATCGAGCCCCAATCACTTTCCCAGTCGTGGACCGGCTGTACGCTCTCACTAATTTGATAGCGTCCGGATTTAAACCATTCGTCACCATTGTAAACTCCCTCTTCAATTGCAGCAGCCCACGTAAACATTTTGACCGTTGAGCCTGGTTCGAATGGGGTGGAAATGGCGTCATTATACCAATTCTCCACATTCGCCGGATTATTCGGGTTATAACTGGGACGATTACTCATCGCCACAACCTCACCTGAATTAGGATCCATCACAATTGCAGTCATTCGCTCCGGTTTATATTCCTTATCGACCTGCGTCATGACATCTTCAAGCAATGTTTGGATTTTCTGATTAATTGTTAAATAAACATCCTGGCCGTCCTGAGGCTGTTTGATGACTTCATTCGGGTCAAGCAGTTTTGTACCAAACTTATCACGTTCGTATGATATGTAACCCTTTTTCCCGCTTAATAGTTTATTCATTTCACGTTCTATTCCTGTTATGCCTGTGATTTCCCCCTCTTCTTTACGTGCAAATCCGATTATATGAGATGCAAACAACCCGTTAGGATAATACCGGACCGCTTCTTTTTTGAAGGTAATTCCCGGGAGTTCAAGTGCTTCAATCTTTTCCTTCGTCTGCTGTGAGAGCTCTTTACCGGCACTGCCAAACTCCACCTGGAAAGCATTGCTTTCAATACCTTCCCGGAGCTGTTCAAGAATATAGGATTTATCTGTATCTAATAAAGGAGCCAGCAATTCCGCAGTTTTTTCCGGTTTTTTTACATGCAATGGCTCCTCAGGATCCTTGGTATAAGATTCACGAACGATAGCTTGGATACGGAATACCGGCCGATCATATGCCAGGGTCATTCCATTTTCACCAAATATTTTTCCGCGTTCCGCATCAAGGGTGTAAGATGCAGTGCGTTTTTCTTCAGCCCATTCGCTCAATGAAACGTCATTTATTTCACCGGCAGCCTGAATATACAGAAACCTGCCGGCTATGAGTAAAAAAATCACGACAAAAATAAGAATCAATATGCTGGACATAAAGTGAGTTGTTTTATTTTTTTCCATTATCTATTCACCTTACTTAATTGTTGAATGCTGTCGCTCTTTTCACTTTTGCGTCTTGAATCTTTAAGCCGTTCTCTTTTGCAATCCTTGTAATACGTTCCGGTCTGCTGAGCTGCTTCTTCTCATATAACAACCCTTCGTTTTTAACTTCCTGTTTCTGAACGGTTTGCTCAAGTGATTGTAATTCCCTGTTTATTGTATCAGTAGATGAAGCAAATGAGATAACGTAAATACAAGCGGCAACCAAACATAGACCTACTACAGTGTACAATACCTTTTCACCTTTTGAAATCCAGCTTTTTTTACGAACTTTAACCGCAACTTGTTTTTCTCTTTTTGGAGCTTGTGACGTATAAGATTGTTCCCAGTTTCGCGCGTGAATTGCACTCATGATTTTTTCCACCCTTCTTCGTAAGTAAAGTCTTCATTCCATTCATTGATTTTTTCGGCGATACGCAATTTAGCTGATTTTGACCTGCGATTTGCATTCAATTCGTCATCACCCGGCAGTATTGGCTTTCTATTAATCAGTTTGAATGGAGCTTTATGATCTTCCGGTATTACCGGCAAATTCCGTGGCACCTGTTTAGCTGTGCTCCATTTTTTGAAAGCCTGCTTACAGAGCCTGTCCTCCAGCGAATGAAAGGTAATAACAACTACTCTGCCATTTACATTCACAAGCTTGGCAGCCTGGTGCAAAGCATCATTAAACGCTTCTAATTCGTCATTCACTGCGATTCGCAATGCCTGAAAGATACGTTTTGCCGGATGTCCTCCCTTTCTGCGTGCCGGTGCAGGTATAGCTTCCTTAATTATGTCCACCAATTGATGTGTGGTTTCAATTGGCTTCTCTTTTCGATACATTTCAATTTTTCTGGCGATTTGCTTCGAAAATTTTTCTTCGCCATATTTAAAAAAGATTTTGACCAGTTCGTTATATGGCCACGTATTTGCAATTTCTTTTGCATCCAGTTCCTGTTCCTGATTCATCCGCATATCAAGTTCCGCATCGTGCTGATAACTGAATCCCCGAGCGCCACGATCCAATTGCGGTGAAGATACACCAAGATCAAAAAGAATCCCGTCAATGCTCTCGACTTTATGGCTGGTTAAGGATTCTTCCAGGTTTCTGAAATTTGAATGAATGAACAATATCCGATCACGGTAGTGCTGCAGTCTTGACTCTGCGGCTTTCAGGGCATCCAGATCCTGATCAAAAGCAACGAGCAGGCCATTTTCTCCTAAACGGGAAGCAATCTGTTCTGAATGACCACCACCACCTACTGTACAATCAACATATGTACCATCCGGTTTAACGGCCATTCCTTCCAACGCTTCTTCTTTTAGAACACTATAGTGGTCAAACATTGAAACACCCGCTTTTTAAAAATACTAATTAATTAACTATAAAATAAGACTAAGGTTAATTTAGCTATCAAATCAGCCACGTCCAGCTCCAGCGCCCAGCGACTAGTGGACTTCCCTCACCTCCGTACGATAAGTCAACATCGATTCGAAAGTTGGAGGAAGGCCGACTAAAACCGGCCTTGCCGGCCAACGTCGGCATACCCCTGATGCAGGGGCATGTTTCCTTTATCTCCTTCGGCAAGTTCGGAAGTTCGACTAAGACCGCCGCTATGCGCGGCAACGTCGAACCACCTGCGATGCACAGGCGCAGTCCATACGTCGCTACCCGGGCGCTTCCTCTTTTGTGCTTTAAATATCAAAATCCATCAGGTTTTCAGCGATTTCACCAAACGATTCTTCTGAGTCGCTGAAATAATCTTCCCAGTTCTCATTTGCCCAGAATTCGACTCGATTGGATACACCGATCACGGTACATTCCTTGTCCAAAACGGCATAATTACGAAGTGGCTGGGGAATGTTTATTCTTCCCTGTTTGTCCACTTCACATTCAACTGCTCCTGAGAAGAAGAATCTTGTAAAAGCTCGTGCGTCTTTTTTGGTTAGTGGGAGTTTTTTCAGCTTTTCTTCAAGCAATTTCCATTCGTCCATCGGATAAGCAAACAAACACTTATCAAGTCCACGGGTGACAACAAAACTATCCCCAAGCCCTTCACGGAACTTTGCAGGGACAATTATTCTGCCTTTTGTATCAATGTTGTGCTGAAATTCACCCATGAACATAGACTGCACCCCACTTTCATATCACTATGTTACCACAACCCCCCACTATTCACCACTTATTTTTAATATTTTTTATTCAAAAATATAAAATAGGTCTATTTATCTAGTGTCATGCCACCTGAAACACTGTATATCAATAAAAGCTATACATTATAAAAACGCCGGGATATCAAAGTATCCCGACGTTTTTAGGTTACTGAATATATATAAAAATCCACTATCCCCCGCATTTAATATAAAAGTGGGGGATAGTGGATGGTGTTTGTTAAAAATAAACCGCATAATGACTTTCCATGAATGAATAGGGTTCTTTTGCCAGTTGTTTTATAAAGTACGGACCATATTCATTTAACCATGGTAAAGGATTCCATGTACGTTCCTGGAGTCCGTTATTCGGATGTAAGGCATTTTGAATAACATCATATTCCTGCAGGTCTTTGTTATACTTCTCTTCCAGCGCTTTTAAAATCCTGCCTTCAAGGAATTCAATATCACAATGAAGGTAATACAGATTTTTGTCTGCCAATTCTCCGAGATCCGAACGAATATCTTTGGCAATGTCACGCAATGGTTGATGCACCTTGTCAACCGCCTGTTTAATTTCTGAAGCAACATGCTGCACCGGCGGATTACTCTGTGATGCTAACCAATTTGTCTTTAATTCTTCTACACCATGATTAATTGCGAATTCGTTTGTGATTCCATATTTATTTAATGCTTTACTTACATGGCGCTCAATAAATGTATAAGATAACCTTGGAAGAACCGGCGGCATCTTCACATCAGCTGCCTGGAAGGCCGGTTTTAATACGGACCAGTAACCAACTTCACCAGGGCCGCCGATAAATGCCAGTGTCGGGAATAATAATTCCTGCATAAGCGGTCTTGTAACAACATTATTGCTAAGTAAATCCGGATTATTCGTTGCAATATCAGCCATTTCCTGGGTTGTTAACAGGACTTCATTCTGCTTCCCTTGCCAGTCTCCATCCTCATTACGGGTGAGCAATATACGTTCATTATTCTCATGATAAAAAAGATGTGCATCATCTGGCTCTACATCAAGTGAAACAGCATATCCTGCCTGTTTGATTTGCTGAAGTGATGTATATACACCTTCACTGATTTCCTGCTGTTTTTCAATCATTACTGAAAAATAATTTTGTTCCAATTTACGTATCAGCGGGTTTCCTGAATCTGTCAGAACCACACCTTCCTCATCGAATAAATGGAATATAATCCGCGCAAAAAAGTCCACATACGTATCGGATTTTTCCAAACAATCCTGAATCGTTTTATAAAGTTCTTTCGTATACCGTGTTTCACTTAGCTGCTGAAACAATCGATTTATCCATTGATCAGCATACTTTTGGTCAATTGGGATATCAGAGACAGATTGCTTTCCCATAACGCGCTGCAGCAACTTGAACTTTTTCATCGTAGATTCTTCCGGCAGAAAGATATGATTAATTTCCTCAAAATCATGATCCTCTCCCGCTATCCAAAAGACAGGGATAACTGGTATTTGAAGTTCGGATTCCTGTTGTTTGGCAAACTGGATAATGGAGATTAATTTATTAATTGTATACATAGGACCGGTTAACAACCCAGCCTGCTGTCCTCCGATAACTACAACACTATCATTTCTTTTTAGACGTTCAATATTATGATATGTAGATTGAGGAGCATTCCATTGCTGATTCATGGTAAGTAGTGTTTCAGTAAGTTGTTCGCGATCGAAATTTCGATTTTTAAGTTCTTCCAACCTTGCTTTATATGTTGAACCTGTATAAGGGTTATAATCAAAATATTGCATAATACTGTTTTTGTTTCTGCGATAATCATCTATTAATGGGCTGTGCTTTTGCTGTTTAATCGTATCGATTCGCATTAAATTCATGCTCCTTTTACCGTAATGAAATGTATCCATAACGTATTGTACATAAAACTGGCAACAAATTCATTAAATCTGTTTTATCGTGTGTTACTGGAAGGGTGTTTTTGACACAAAAGATATAAACTGCGAACTACTATGAAATAAGTTGAGTGCTATGACACCGCTGCGGAAATACACTTCGCTTTCCGGGGGCGGCTGGTGAGCCCTCCTCGTGCTGGCGCACTCAGTGGTCTCACCGATGCCTGTCCTCCCCCAGGAGTCTCAGCGTATTTCCTCCGCTGAAAATTGTTCGACATATCTTGGTAAAGATTTGTTTTGTGATGGTTAAAAGTAGAAACCAGCAGCTGGAATATGCGAGACTCCTCGAAAAAGAAAAACACTTTTTCTTCGTGCGATGTATCGCTGACGTAGCCTTCCTTGTCCTGTGGGAAGTACAAGTTAGGCGAGACCCCGCAGGCGAGGTACGAGCCGAGGAGGGCTCGGCACTTGCCCACGGCTAAGAAGACACTGCGAAAACGAACTTTTTGAGCAGATGTCGCCTTGGTACCCGGAGGTGTGAAAGCGAGTATATTCCAGCTGCGGTGGTCAAAGAGCCTCTCTAACTTATTAGCAATGGGTTTGGTTCGCAGTTTATTTCAACCAGGAATTAAAAAAGCAAAGTAATATACAAAAATAGCTTACTGGAAAAAGAGACGCTGAATTATACCAAATATCACCAATATTATATAAAGAAATAAAAACAGCAGAAAGCATATTCGCCAGAAAATCTTAAATATGTTATTAAAAACAACTTCGGTATTAATTTTCCACTGGGCGACTGCAATGAATATAAATATACTAATCAATAAAACAAAAAGTATACCAATAAACGAGTTCCCGAAAATTATCCTGAATAATACTGCAACCGCAATGATATATAAAAGGGTCGTCCAGTTCACAGACTTATGAATTGCTTTCCACCTGTGATTATAAAGTTGAAATGAAATAAGATAAACAATAACTGTTGCTGCAACTGGTGCTGTAATGATAAATCCTATAAAATAAATGATAATATCCAACATGCTATTTAATTTTCTCCTTTTTCTCCTCCAAAGCCTTTATACTCTGATAAATGAAAGACGTATATGGGATGGGCTGTTTACTTCGTTTAATTAAGTATCCGCAAATTGCCTCAATTTCAGTTTCATTATTTTCCCGGATATCTTTAAGCATCGATGACACATTGTTCCCTGTTTGTTCTGCAATAGTTTGAACACGGTTCCATTGCTCATTGAAATCCAGGTTCAGAACAAATGAAACTTCACAGCATATTTCGCGCGCCAATTTTTGTATATGTACATTTTTAAGAATCCCACCATTTGTTATGTCAAACAACGCACTTATAGGGTTAATAACAGCATTGACAATCAATTTTTCATGGAGCAGCAATTCCCAGTCATGAAATGATTCGATTGGAAAGTCGGGCTGATGCAATTGTCTTTCAATAGAATCAAGCGTACTTCTTTCCCCTTTGAATACTGCTAATTTTATGTTACCTCTCCCTCTATGTGCGACCGAATAATCGTTTTTCCGAATTGCGCCATGCTCCACTACTCCTACGATTGCAGGTTGACTCACCTTTTCCAATAGCTTGATATGCTCCATGCCGTTTTGCAGAAAAATAACCGGAGTATTCATATTTGTTTTATTTATAGCCGGAATAACCCGCGAAATATGCGGCTGTTTCACACATACGATAAAACATTCTTCATTCCTCATCTCATCCAGGAGGAGTGACCTCACTGGTACAGGTTCAGTTGCGTTTACCAACCAAATTCCATGCTTATTTAGAAGCTGCTTTTGCCCCCCTCTTTTAACATATACAGTAACCTGGTGATTTTTTGCCAAAAAACCTCCTAATAACAGACCTACAGATCCTCCACCTATTATTCCAAGTTTCATATTTCACCTCGCCTTTCCATCGTTACCTCTCTTAACCAATTGTAGCAGAATGAATGCTATTTTTTGAGGAAATCAAAGATTCTCCCCCTTCTTCATTTCTTTCTGTATTTTTTTATACTATAATAAAATATATAGAAAAACCAAATACTTCTGATTTTAAGGGGGAAATAACGATGAACCAAATTAAAGTTGAGAAGCTCTTAATCAATTATAAAACGTTGGAAAAATTTAAGCGTTTTAAAGAATATGGAAATCAGGAACTGTCCATGCTGGAAGACCTGCAAAGCAACATAGTTGAAAATAACAGTGAATCACCATTTTACGGGATTTATATTGGAAATAACCTTATTGCCCGGATGAGTCTTTACAAGGTAACGGCAAAATATGATGCTTATTTTGAGCCAACACAGGACTATCTGGAACTGTGGAAACTTGAAGTGTTGCCGGATTATCGTGGAAAGAACTATGGTAAAGCTTTGGTGGATTTTGCAAAGGGCTATAATTTGCCAATTAAAACAAATCCACGGATTAACTCACACGATTTTTGGGAAAAGATGGGCTTTCAAAAAGCAAAATATGATATGGAAAGAGACCTTGGTGAAAACCCGCTCATCTGGATGCCTGAAGGTGTACAAGAAAAAGATGTATAGTATAAAATAGCACAAATAAAGACATGAATGGCTTTTGCAACATTCATGTCTTTTTAAATTACTTATTTTCTTTAACCCAGCTCCACAAATTCCCCATTTCATCCCAGGCATCTTCATACCGTTTGAGCTGTGCCTTTAATTCCTGATTTTCCTTCTGCAAAAGATCAACTACTTTTTCCTGCTCTTTTTGGGATAATTGATTTTCACTTGAAAAATTAGTTCGCATTCTCTCCAGCAATAAAATGGCAGTATCTATCGGATCATTCTCATCCATGTTTTGGGATTCGGTATAATTCTGTACGTTACGCCTTCCTCCCTGTTTACGTTCTTCTTTGGCAAAATCAATAGCTTCCTGATACCGTTTACGGATGGAGGCATTCCACCTGAATCCACATGCTGCCGAAGTACGTGACAGTCGTTCGGCTACCTCCTTAAACGCTTCAAGCTGTGTTTTGCCTTCTCTAATATAGCGAAGTACTGTTTCTGCCAATATTATATCTTCATCATCTGTCCATGCATCCTGGCGTGTTGCATTCATAACATCCCTCCTTACTTATTTGCTATCAATGTATGCAAAAAGTAGGAGTGATAGAATAAATCTTTACTATTTTTGTTAACATTAATTATTACTTTTGCTGAAAAAATTGTTCAACGGCATCCTTATGTTCCTGTGAATCCCATAATGTTGCACAGTTTCGGACTTCTTCATCCATTAATGCAGAGATACCCAGCATCGATAGTTTTTTCTTATATTGCATTTTTAATATTTTCATTTGCTCTAATGATTTTGCTATAAACGGTTTCAGCAGATGTTCACGATTGTCCCATAACGCTTCGTCTGCTACCTTTTGAAGCCAACCCTTACTTTGCAGATAGGAGGCTTCATATACTTCTCCTTCCACAAGCCACTGGTAAGCAAAGGTTGGATGAACTTTCTCATATAAAAGCGCTCCGCCACCCCAGCCAGGTGTTATTCCAAGCTTTGTTTGAACAAAGCCGAATTTTGTATTTTCCCTGCCTATCCTGAAGTCGCACGCGGTTGCAATTTCGCATCCCCCGCCCAATGCATCGCCATTTAACAAACAAACGGTCGGAACCGGAAATGAAGCAATTTCATAGAGAACTTCCTTCATTGGGTAGAGATTCGAAAATGCTTCATCTGTACTTAAATCGCCGTGCAGATTCTGCAGGTCACCACCTGCACAAAACATCCTGTCACCCGCTCCGGTTATGACAAGAAACTTAATGGAATCTTTCTTGGCAGTTTCCAACGTCTTTTTTAATTCCATCGCCATTTCCATTGATATTGCATTTCGTTTTTCGGGACGATTAAGTTGAATTACACCGTAACTACTTTCATTTTTAGTATATTGAATTGTGTTCGTCATAAGATCTCCTCAATAATTTACTATTCTATACTAATACTAGCATATATTAATTCCGAACATATAAAAACAGACCACTGTTTATATAGTGATCTGTTATTATCAGGTTATTATTACAATTTACTTGTTAACTACTTCTTTTCCATCATAATGACCACACGATTTACATACACGATGCGGCTTAGTCAGTTCACCACAATTTGAACATTCAACCATGCCAGGTACGTGCAGTTTCTTATGCGTACGACGTTGATTTTTAACTTTTTTGGAAGTTCTTCTCTTTGGTACTGCCATGACTTACACCTCCTTCAATTATGAGAGCAAACCAGAATTACTATTCATCTTTCCCGTTCTCATTATCTTCAAGTAATGATTCCAGTTTTTGTAAACGTGGATCAATCTTTTTTTCTGATTTTTCTTCTGAAATAAATTCCCATCCTTCTCCTTCAGAAGGAGCAAGGCGATTTGCATCATCATCTGAAAACACCCGATAAGGTGTCTCTAAAAGAATATTTTCCTTGATATATGGGGTTAAGTCAAGTACTTCCCCATCAATTTGATGAATTTCGTCATCTGCTTCTTCATCATAGTAGGCTGACTCAGAAAATACCTCAGTTGCCTTTATTTCAAAGGCATATGGTACATCAACCAAAGTCCGGGCACATGGTAAGATCATTTTTCCACTAATGGTAAATGAAAAAATAAATTCGTTTCCTTGTTCGAACGCGTTACCCTGGACATGAACAGAGTTAATTTCCCGAATATCATTATTCATAATTTCGAGTTCAGATACATCTACTCTGTCATCAAAAGTAAATGTTCCATTATGGGTATTTTTCCTAATTTCACCTAATGTAAATTTCATTATTATCACCTCAAGGCAACAAGAGTTATTTTAAAAGGAAAATGAACTTTTGTCAACATATTTTCTTTACAGGATTAATATTATCCATTGTTGGATTTTAATACCAGTATGCCCTTTCTATGCATCGGTAATCGTGTAGAACAAACAATGCAGGACCATCCATTTTTTGGTACAATAAATACCATCAAAAACCTGGGAGTTGGACGTATGCAAGCTTGTGGTTTAATTGTTGAATATAATCCATTTCATAATGGTCATCTATACCATGTACAGAAAGCTAAAAAAAAATCCGGTGCAGATTGTATGGTTGCTGTAATGAGCGGATCTTTCTTACAGCGTGGGGAGCCTGCAATTATTGATAAGTTTCACCGTACTAAGGCTGCATTATCAGCCGGAGTAGATATTGTATTGGAACTGCCATATTTGTATGCGGTACAAAGCAGTAACTTATTTGCCAAAGGATCTGTTCATACATTAAATGAAATTGGCGTGTCCAGCATTTGTTTTGGCAGTGAATCCGGAGAAATTTCATATTTCACCAATGGGTATGAAATATATAAGGAAAAAGAAAAAGGCTATAAGGAATCACTTAAATCACATTTGGACGAAGGAAGTTCGTTTCCCGAAGCAAGCAGAGCAGCCTATGAGGAAATTGGCTTAACAGCGACTGGAATCGATTTATCAAAGCCGAATAATATTCTTGGATTCAGCTATGTTAAAGCAATATTGGAAAATCAGTTATCAATTGAACCCTTAACAATCACACGAACAAAAAGTGGTTATCATGATCAGGTTATGGCCGGTGATATTGCAAGCGCAACAAGTATAAGAAAAGAGTTGTTTACGGACGGAAAAATCTCTGTTGATACAGCAAATACATTGCCGGAAGAAACGATTATACAACTTAACCAATATAAAGATAAATCAACTACCTGGCACACATGGGAATACTACTTCAACCTGATTCATTACCGTGTCATGACAATGTCGCCCGAAGAAATCGCTTGTATTCATGGGGTTGACGAAGGACTTGAATACCGTATTAAAAAAACCGCACACGATGTCACATCCTTTGCCGAATGGGTAGACAAAATCAAAACAAAACGATATACGTGGACAAGACTGCAGCGGATTTTCGTACATATTTTGACAAATACAACCAAGGATGACATGGAATATGCCAAAGAATTACCATCTGTTCCTTACGTAAGGCTGTTAGGAATGACTGAAAAAGGACAATCCTACTTGAATTACAGAAAAAAGAAGATGGATGTTCCACTTATTTCGAGCCTGGGCAGGGGGATGAACCAAATGCTATCAATAGAGGAAAAGGCCACTAACGCCTATTTCAGTATCCTGCCGCCAAATAAGAGAAATCAATTTCACAGACAGGAACTCCAGCCACCGATTATCATGAAGTAAAAAAACTGCAATATGGACGTTGTATCCATATTGCAGTTTTTTTATAGTAATAAGGATAGTATTGTATATCTTTAACTTTTTCGTAAATTATGTTGCTCCTTTTCCATCGCAGTTGACATAAACTGTGAACTAAATCTGATCTGATTTGAATTATTTAATAAGGCTCTTTGACGCCGCAGCTGGAACATACTCGCTTTCCGCGGGCAGCTGGTGAGCCTCGTAGTGTGACAACACGGAGAGGCTCATCAGCCGCCCACGGCTAAGAAGACACTGCGAAAACTCACTTTTTGAGCAGATGTCGCCTTGGTACCCGGAGGCGTGAAAGCGAAGTGTATTTCCGCAGCGGCGGACTAACTCTCATTGTGCACTTTCGCCTGCGAAAACAGAGCATCGTTTCTCCATAAATCATTCGAGTTCCTGCAGGTAGTTAAGCGCATCTTTAAAGGTTTCAACAGGCACAACTTTCATATCTGTACCAATTTCCTCAGCTGTTTGTTTTGCCACTTGATAATTTGAATCTTTTGCGCCATCCTCGTTGGGAGCGAAGAAGATATCACAACCCTCCTCATCAGCGGCAATCACTTTTTTATCGATTCCACCAATTCGCAGGACATTTCCGTTATAATCCACTTCACCGGTTCCGGCAATCTGATAGCCTTTCGTTAAATCCTTTTTAGTCAATTGATCATAAATTTCCAGTGAGAACATCAGCCCGGCACTAGGTCCGCCAATACTTCCACTTGAAAAATTTACTTTCGGATCAACAGTTACACTGCGATCAGTAACTAATCTGATCCCAATACCAATTTTATTATCCAGTTCTTCAAATTTCTCAAGCTTTATTTCCTTTGAAAGTTTTTGATCGTCACGCATAACCTCTAACGTTATCATATCCCCTGCCTCTTTATTTTCCACATAGCTGATTAAATCATCTGATTGCTTAATTTCATTTCCATCAATCCCAGTAATCCGATCACCTGACTTTAACTTTCCGTCTGCCGGCATTCCTTCAACAACAGAAACAACATAGACCCCTTCATAACTTATTGTAATATCTTCGTTTGCTGCTTGATAGGCAACTACTTTTGAAGCTTCCTGTGAACTCTCCATCATCCGAAGCTGTGCATGAAAATACTCATCCTCTGATACACCTTCCGGCCGAACCTGCCTCAGTGGCATTACTTCCTGATGCGGCAAAATTTTTGCCCATGCATATTGAATTGGGGTTGCCTGTCCACCGCGTACTGTAACCAGATGCATATCCCCTTCGCTTTGATAGCCGCCTTCCACTTCTACCATTGGGTTAAGCGCGTCAGCACCACCTGGTTTATATATGTAGTATGGAAGCTGATATGCTGAAAGAAAAAATGCTGCTGCAATCACAATTATTAAATAAATTATATGTTTTTTCGTAAATTTCACCGGAATTCCCCTTCCAAACGTTCATGATGCAATTACTTTTTAGTAAAGTCCTAAAAGTGTATGGCATAAAAACATGATGTATGTGCGTATATTGATATAGACTTGTACAAAATTTGCATAATATGATTTTGACAAATTTATATAACAAGCTAGCATCATTCTACTACTATCAAAAAAAGAAGTACAGAGTTAGCTCATACTTTAGGAGGCTTTATGTTGATACAAAAAGTCAAAACAATAATGCTATCAGGAATTACAGTCTTTATTGCTTTTTGCCTGATAAAGTATCCGGACCAATCACTTGAAGCCAGTATCCGCGGATTGAATATGTGGTGGGAAATTGTGTTTCCTTCATTACTACCTTTTTTCATTACAGCGGAACTGTTAATTGGCTTTGGTGTGGTCAAATTTATTGGCATTCTATTTGAACCGATTATGCGCCCGTTGTTTAATGTTCCCGGCGTAGGAAGTTTCGCATGGGCCATGGGAATGGCAAGCGGTTATCCTACTGGAGCAAAAATATCAACACGATTACGGGAAGAGGATCAACTATCACAGATTGAGGCTGAACGGCTTGTTTCCTTTACAAATGCTTCAAGTCCGCTTTTTATATTTGGTGCTGTGTCGGTTGGTTTTTTCTATGATGTTAAACTAGGTGTACTCTTGGCAGCTTCACACTATATTGGCAATGCACTGGTTGGTATTTGCATGCGGTTTCACGGCCGAAGAAAAGAAAAGAATATTGATAAAACAAAGAAACAAAAGCCTTCAATTATACTGGCATTTAAGGAAATGCACCGTACCAGAATGAATGATCCCCGTCCTTTCGGTAAAATTGTTGGAGATGCCGTGTTGAATTCAATTCAAACGCTGGTTATGGTTGGCGGATTTATTATCCTTTTTTCTGTTCTAACCAAATTATTATATATAATAGGTGTATCCTCCATAATCGCTGTTTTATTTCAAGTTATCCTGCAGATTCTTTCATTGCCGATTGAACTTGCTTTGCCTATGTTCTCCGGATTGTTTGAAATAACACTTGGTGCAAGAGAAATATCTCAGATTGAAACAAGCAGCTTGCTGGCAAAAATGATTGCCGTCAGTTTTATCTTAGGCTTTAACGGATTTTCCATTCAGGCTCAAGTTGCAAGTATTATAGCACCTACAGATATCCGCTTCGCTCCATATTTCTTTGCACGTATCCTTCATGGTACATTTGCCGGGATACTGACTTTTGTCTTATATGAGAAACTGTATTTAAACCGGACTTCATTTGACTTTAATGGTGTGCCTGTTTCCAATAATATACATGAAAATCCATGGGTCGCGACATTGTATCATTTAAAAGATATCGGACCTGTAATAACCATTGCCTTTTTACTGATTGCTGCAATTATTTTGCTAAGGAGATGGAGAAAAATATAAAAAGATGTTGAATCATTTCTGCTGATCAACATCTTTTAAGACTATTTATACTTTTTCTGCAGTGCTTCAGCGACCGGTTCAGGTACCAGATCTGTAACATCTGCTTTATATTTGGCTACTTCCTTCACAATGCTTGAACTCAAAAATGAGTATTGATTATTTGTCATCATAAAGAACGTTTCGATATTTTCGTCCAGTTTTCTGTTCATTGATGTAATCTGCATCTCATACTCAAAATCACTGACAGCACGCAAACCGCGGAGTATTGCATCAGCCTTATGCTGTTTGGCATAATCAATAAGCAGTCCATTACTCGTATCAACTGTTACATTATGTAAATGTTTTGTCGTTTCCTGAAGGAGCGCTACTCTTTCATCAACTGAAAATAATGGTGCCTTTGACTGATTATTAAAAACCGCTACGATAACCTCACTAAAAATTTTGGCACCTCGTTCGATGATATCAAGATGCCCATATGTAACCGGGTCAAAACTTCCCGGACAAATTGCCAATTTGCTCAATGACAAGCTCTCCCTTCTACTTCTTCTTATAAATTGTAATACCTGTTGTTCCACCATAATTGACTTGTTTTACCATCGAAAACTCATTGGTGGAAAACTTTTCTGATAAATCATGTTCACAGTATATCATACCATTTTCCTTCAATAGCTGATGTTCTTCGATTTCATTCAACATTTTTTCATAATTCACCTTGCCATATGGTGGATCAAGCAAAATTAAGTCGTATTGCAAGTTTCTTTTGGCCACAGCATTTAACGCCCTGAATGCTTCCGTGCGATAAATTTCAGCATTCTCTTCCAAATTTAGTGCTCTAATATTCTCATTAATAGTATGTATGGCTTTAGGTTGTTTATCAACAAAAATTCCTTTTTCCATTCCTCTGCTTAAAGCCTCGATTCCCAAGGCTCCACTTCCGGCAAACAAATCCAGACATAGTCCTTGATCAAAAAAAGGTCCTAATGTTTGAAATACAGCTTCTTTTACTTTATCTGTAGTAGGTCTGGTTGCTTTACCAGGCACTGCTTTCAATTTCCTTCCTTTATGTACTCCCGCAATTACCCGCAAATAATCACCTCACCAGGACATATTCGTTAGTCCGATAATACACAGCACTTATATTTTATAATTTCTGCTAAAAAAATAAAAGGAAGTGTATATAAATTTTTACCATGTACATAATAACATAGTGAAGCAGCTAAGAATTGCTTGGCTGTTTCAAAACACGGAGAAGACTTACACTTCCCCATAAGTTCTTCTTCCGGTTTCTCCTCTCCCTTTGCCTTTTTGTTTTCTAACAAGAAAACAAAGGGACCTGCAGAACTATTGTCTGCAGGTTTTTTCTTTTTTATTGTTCTTTTCGTAAATTCATTTTCTTTCTAACCGCGTAGCAGATATAAAATGCGACGTAATTTGAAAAAGAAGATTGAGTGCTATAACACCGCTGCGGAAATACACTTCGCTTTCCGTGGGCGGCTGTTGAGCCCCCTTCGTGCTTACGCACTCAGTGGACTCACCTAGGCCTTTCCTCCCACAGGAGTCTCAGCGTATTTCCTCCGCTGGATCTTATTATAAAAGACTAGAAAATTTAGCAATATATATATTCTGATAGATAAAAAAGCTGTTTTAAACCAGAAGCTGGAATGTACGAGCTGAAGAGGCTCGACACTTGCCCGCGGCTAAGAAGACACTGTGAAAACGTACTTTTTGAGCAGATGTCGCCTTGGTACCCGGAGGTGTGAAAGCGACAGCCCGCAGCGGAAAACATACGCCGCGGTTAATGCGCTGTGTCAAAAACAACAATCTATACGTAGACACCCTTTTTAACAAAAAAACCTTTGCGAATTACGTTATGTATGTTCGCAAAGGTTTATATGCCCATTTTATAGTCGTACTGTTTTGCCTCATCAGGTATGGCATTTTGATAATCAGTTCGTATAAATGGTTTATATGAATAATCTACTTTTGATATAAAAGGAAGCTTCAGTAATTTTGTTTCGGTTACTTCCAGGTCTTCCTGGTCCACGTAGATTACCGCGTACTTTAATTTCCTTGATGCATATAGAAGATGTCCATATCGTTTAATCTGCTTTAAGTTTTTCATATGCTGAAACCAAACAATAAGACCTTGACGTTTCGTTCTCATCAAATATCCCCGCTAACTTTATGTTTGCAATTAAGTGTAGCAGAATGAGACGTGTTAATCAATAAATTTACGATGCTTTACAGCCACATGCTCCTCCACTTCCACAGCCATGATCAGACAAGGCTGCTCCATCTTTTGGCGCTTTGATATCATCGCTGACACTTAATGCAATTTGCTCACTTATCTCATCAAGCGTTTTTTGCAAATTGCGTTCAGCAACCTTAAATGCCGCTACTTTATCATTCATATCCATTTCACGCTTTGTGGAGCGTACCTTTTTCATAATGTCATTATAATCAGGATGATATCTCCCGAATCGTTGGACATCTTCATAATGACTCTTTATATCCTGAAAAGCTTTAATAAGCTCCTGTGCTTCCTGATCCTCTTCAAGCGTTTTGCGGGAATCTCTGTAGGCCTCCATGACATCTGACTTTAAAACCATTTCACTGACTAATTCAGAGTGGTCAAGTATATCTGCATACTCTAAAGTACCTATCATTGTTTCACCTCCAATTATATCTTATCATTTATTTTACTTTAAAGAAACGGTTACCTGCTAATCTTTCATTGCCCCGGCAAATTGAACAAGCATATTAACCATTTGTACCTGATTGCCTATTTTTTCAACCTGCTGGGGGATTGTTTTTCCATAAAATTTTTTAGCTTCTTTCTCCATTTCGTATAAACTATAGGGGTTTCTTGAAAGATACCGATACCATTCCGGGTTATATCGCACAAAATTAGCCAATCTCGGGTTTTGTTGCAAGTATTGATATACAGATGCCTGCAATTGAATCACCTCTAATCTCTAAACCAGTTAAATGGTTGATTTGGTTCTCTGAATTGCTGCTGCGGGGGTTTTTTTGTTGATTGAAATTGTCCCAGCAGCTCCTGGATAGTTGTTATAGTGCCACTTACCTGTTGCACCTGTTTTTGTACTTTATCCAAATCAATGTTTTCCGAAAGCTTCATTAACTGACTGAACAATTCTGCCTTTCCCTCTTTTGACTTCCCGCCGGATGTTTCATTTCTTTCACGTTTATATTCATCCCAGAACGGATCATCTTCACCAAGCAAAGCCCATTTTTCATAGTATTCCTGCCAGCCTTTTCCACTTCTTCGCACTTCTTCAATAAGCAATGGATGATTATTCATAAACGTCTTGAATTCCCTGACACTTGGATGAAGCTTATCACTGCTCACTTTTTTTCACCTCGGTATAGTTATCTGTTACTAATTAATTTATGTAGTACAAAAGAATACTGTGCGAAATAAAACCAAAAGTGGAGGCGCCCGGTTATTGACGTACGAACTGGACTGAGCCGAAGGAGATAAAGGAAACATGACCCTGCATCAGGGGAGCCGTGAGTTGGCCGCAAAGGCCGGTTTTAGTCGGCCTTCCTTTAACCAGTGAATCGATGTTGACTTATCGTACGGAGGTGAGGGAAGTTGCGCTAGTCGCTGGGCGCCGGAACTGGACGTGGCTGATAAGGTTGTCAGTTATTTACTTAACTTACAATCTATACATTTCCCGAGGAAAATAAAAAAACGCATAACGGCATATGCGTTTTGACTATCTATTGTTTTATTAAAAAGTTTTGTGTGTAATAAAAGTGATAAACCCCAACCCCTAAGTGTGTGTAATCATCCTTCAGCAATGCCTTTCGATGTCCTTCACTATTTAACCACCCATGCATTGCCGATGGTGCATCCGGATATTGTGCAGCAATATTCTCCCCTGCTGCCCGATAGAATACTTCTTTAGCAGCCAGCCGTTCTTTCAGCCCCTTCCCATTCAATCCATAATGGGAGAAATAATTATTTTCGGCCATATCTTTACTATGCAAATACGCAACTTCGCTCACTGTTTTATCCCAGTCTAACGGATCTTTCCCATAGTAAGTACGCATAACATTTGTAATGTCAAAAATTTGTTGTTCCATTCCATTTTCTACTTTTGCCCATTGTTTATCAGATAGATTCGGTTGTTTCGGCAAATCACCACGGTACTCCATTTCGTAAGGTCGGTGCTGCAGCAGAATATCAGCAGATACTACACGAATGGATGATAATTTCTTTGTAACGTTATCAAAGTATAACTGCATAAATATGTCATCAGTTAACTTAACTAATGGTCTTGTTTGCAATTCTTCATCGCGGAGACGAAACGTATATGAGGAAAATCCCTGATTATATGTCACTTCATTTTTAAATGAAAATTCATTTTTAACCGCTTCATAATTCTGTCCAATTTTAACCGGTTCCAACGATAAATTTTTCCCAATCGCATAAATCGATTGAACTGTATTATCAATAATTCCAAACTGAATGTACCGCTCATTCTTATTCTTATAAACAAGCCAGTCATACCCGTAAGCACTCTTGTCTTTTCGGACAGGTTCACCAAAAGCTTCAGTAACATCATCTGCTGTTTTGTTTACCCATTGAAAAAGATCCCCATCCAATGGAACTGTGGTACGTTTTTCCGGCACCTGTTTCGTCTCCAGCGTATTTTTCTTCTCCTCAAAAACTCTACTGAAGTCATCAATAGCATGTCCAGGTGTAAAGTTATTTTTCTCGAGAAAGAAATATCCGCCGATAATCACTAAGCATAACAGTACTAAAATTCGTGTTAATCGCATAAACGCTTCCCCTTCTATTTAATCTCTTATAGTCATCTATATGTATAGGAACCCTGTTACATTCTATTATTTAATATAAAACAACCGTATTATAGTCAATACGGTTGTTTTTATTATACTACATTAATGAAGCTCCGGTCTTTCGGAAATTTCACCAAGTGCATCACCGGCCGCTCTATTGGATTTGTCCTCTTTGGATAGATCTCCAAGTGAGACTATACCAACCAGTTTTCCATTATCGACAATTGGTAACCGGCGAATTTGCTCCTGAGCCATTAAATCGGCTGCCTCCTCTACAGAAGTTTCTGGTGAAACATAGTGAAGCCGTTCACTCATTACTTCCTGTACTGTTGTGGTATCCGGCTTTTTCTTAGCATACCCTCTTAAAACTAAATCACGATCAGTGATTACCCCCAGCAAATCACGGTTGTCGGAACATACCGGGATAACCCCAACATTTCTTTCTTTCATTTTTGTTGCAGCTTCATACAACGTGTCTTCTTTTCGACAATATACTAAATCAGTAGTCATAATATTTTGTACTGATCTCATTTTAAGCCTCCTTTGGATAATTAAATTGTCATGCATTATTTTTCCCCAAAGTTAAAATTTCTTTCATTGTTAAATAAAATTCCTTTTTAATTGCAACTTGAGCTTTTTTTTATTATTATAATTATATGAGGACAATTATAAGAGGTGGATAAGATGAAATTAGAAAGTACAGGAATTGAAGATTCTATCGTAGAAGTAAAGCCTTTAGATCGACTTATGGGGAAACATGCCTTTATTCGCGGAGGGCAATGGGATTATGAACGTGTAACATATGATTATAAAATTGATTCCAAAGAAAAAAATATTACATATTATATTCGCATTCAGGGATATGCTGTCGAGGGTGATGTAGATCGTGGAAACGCAGTAATCAAACTGTTAACGCCACTCCTTGGTAAACATTATTATCCGCATGGTGTAGAGTATGGAGAAGAAGAAAATTTCCCGGAAAATCTGGTGGAACGGGCTAAAAACCTTGTAGCTAAAGTAAAAGAAGAAATCGAAATTTATAAAAAATAAAAAACAACTATAAAACCAACTGCTCGACCGTATTTATGAGCGGTTGGTTTTTTTCATAATTTAACTGTTAAAAGATTAATCTTAGTGCTATATTTTATATGTACATATTGCAAAGCAATTTATCATTGTGGCAGAAATTTGAAGCTGATTGTTACTGCTTAATTTATTTTGCCAAAAATGAATTGTGAAAATTCCGTGCTTTCTGAACTTTGGACGAAAGGGGTCATCTAATTAAATTGTTTCAATCTATAACTAAACGCCAATGGACACTTATCTTTCTGGCTATTTTTCTAATATTGGTTCTTTACTTTATACTCCCCGTCTCTGTACCGTTAATAGTAGCACTTGTTACGGCGTTAATTCTTAATCCGCTTGTAAGGTTAATACAGCGAAAAGCGAAAATCAGCAGGAAAGCATCGGTTATCATCGTATTTCTTCTGTTTCTGATTTTCGTCGGAATTTCCGGAACGTTTGTCGTGACAAAAGCAGTTACACAAGTCGTAAATTTTGTAGAAGATATTCCTGAACATTTTCAGGAATTAAACGAAATTTATGAGGGGTGGGAAACCAATTTTGAAAAATATACAGAAAACCTGCCATCAGAATTTTACAATCAGGTCACAACTGCTATTGAGTCTCAGCTTACAACACTGAGTAATGCTGCAAAAGAAAAAATAACAATCGAGCGGATTGCACAAATCTTTGCTCAAATACCACAGTATTTGATCAGTTTCCTTGTTTACCTGATTGCACTATTTTTATTTATGCTTGAATTGCCTTTACTTAAAGCTAAACTATATAATTTGATGACGAAGGAAACAGCAGAAAAAGTAACCTTCATGAACAGAAGACTTTCAGACGTCATTCTTGGATTTTTCAAAGCACAATTTCTCGTAAGTATTATAATATTCCTGGTTACACTATTGGGGTTATTTTTAATCACTCCGGATGTAGCTATTATTATGTCATTGATTATTTGGCTGATTGACTTTATTCCGATTATAGGTTCAATTGCTATTCTTGGACCATGGTCACTGTTTGCATTTATAGCAGGTGAAACTGTACTAGGGATTAAGTTGGCTGTACTCGCAATTATTCTGCTTGCGATACGAAGAACGGTCGAACCGAAAGTGATGGGGCAGCATATCGGCTTATCACCACTGGCAACACTGATTGCCATGTTTCTTGGGGTAAAATTGCTGGGATTACTCGGGTTTATTCTGGGGCCATTATTCCTGATTGCGTTTAATTCGGCAAGAGAAGCTGGAATTATTAAATGGAGTACAAAATTATAAAGTGTGCGGATATAATGTCCGCACACTTTTTTATCCACCCAATATTGCTTTAATCATACTTGTTGTCGTTCCACCATCATATATAATGTACAGAAACAGGTACACCATTACTCCAGTTATGGCACTGAAAAACCAGATCACACTTGTAATTGGACCAAGCTTTCTGTGAATCTTTATTTTGCGCTTTAACGCTAAAGTAATGGTAACTACACCAAAAATTGCCCCGGTTGTAGCCAGGATAATATGAAAGATTAAAAAGATGGTATAGTAAATCTCAATATCCTCCGGCCCGCCAAAGCTGGTGTTTCCGATAAATGCAGTACGGGAAACATAAATGATAAAAAAGATAAGGGCACTGATAGCAGCGGAAACCATTGTCTTTTTATGTGCTTTTGCGTTTCCTTTGATGATAAATCTCCATCCGACTGCTACCAGAATTGCACTAACTATTATAAAAAATGTACTTAACGTCGGTAAAAACGGCATACATATACGATTCCTTTCTATTTAGGAGCTGAAGAGCATGAACCTTTGCGATTCATGCTCTTATTTTAATTCTGCTCGCTTGGGTTTGTCGCAGGAAGTGGATCGACCCGTAAACTTTCCCGGGTAAACCAGCCAAAGAAAATCTTCGCCAATATGACACCATACGTAATTTCCTGCATTATTTTCATAATAATACCACCAAGTTGCTGGTCCTCCATCGTGGACATCGGTGAAAACATTTCAGGACCTGAAATTGCAGGTGCCAAACCCTGTAATACACCGCTTGGCACACATAAAGCCAACGCTTGCATCCAAGCCCCGTCCTGGGTATAAGTTGCGTATACTGGAACATTAGCGAAGATAATCAATACACACGCCGGTGTAATCAAAACACCGTTTGCGAATATATAAAATATTTTTCCCAGAGGAGGCATACGGTCAAACTCTTTTAAAGGTGTCAATATAGGCCACCATACAATAAACGCAGCAATTAAAATGACTACCGAAATAGACGAATGCGCTAGTTGTGATGATTTGGCAAAATTAAATATAGCCGGCAGATGATAAAGGGAAAACAGTGTATTAAATAACAATAGCGAAATAAGCGGTTTCGAAAAGAACTTAACAATAGGTTTCACTATTGGTCTAAGAACAATTTTTTCCCATAACCATGTTGGAATACCCTTTATAATAAATATCGGGAATATCAAATAATAGATTGCCATCTGAACCATATGAGTCGTCAGCATAATATGTGTAAGCAGGTCTATTGGTGATCCTTTGACTGCATACAATAATACTAGTGCTATATAAAAAAAGGTTTGCTGCTTTTTGGAAGGCTTTTCTCCCCCGCCAAATTTATGACGGTATGGCCCGGTAATTAAAAAATATAGAAGAGCAAGTCCTAATACGAATAATAGATAATAAGGACTCCATAAAGCCCGAAAACCAAAAATCTGTAATTCCAGCCACATAATAACTCACTCCAAAAATCAATTATAGTTCACATTATAACGCAATTTATTATCAATTACACATTGGTAATGTGACAATTTAAAAACAATAGCACAATCGCAGGGTTAGCCTGGCTTGTGATGACGTAACAGCAACGAATATTATTTTACCTGAATTTAATATAACCAGTACAAAAAAAGAAGATCGGGAATAGCTCCCGATCATTTTGTAATGATTACCACCATGTGATTACTCCTAATGCTGCCAGAGTCAGCAATGCTGCCCAAATTCCTCCGTACATCATGAAGGATGCCATTTCATGTCCTTTATCTTTCATGTGCATGAAGTAATAAAACTGAAATGCCACCTGAATAATTGCCAGGATTAGCAGCACTGGTATAACAAACATTTTTTGCATTGCGCCAGTCGCCACAATTACAAATGCAATGATTGTAAATATAATCATCAATGCAAATGTAATAAGCTGTTTTTGCATTTCCTCTTTATTCTTTTGTTTTTGGAATGGATTTACTTCATTGGAATTGGTGTTCTCAGCCATCAATTAACCCACCTTTCCCATTAAGTATACAACTGTAAAGATGAATACCCATACAACGTCGATAAAGTGCCAGTATAAACTGAATGTATAGAACTTAGGAGCGTTGTACAAGTTTAGACCTCGTTTAGCATTACGAAGCATCAGTCCCAGCAGCCACACAAGGCCAAATGTAACGTGCCCCCCGTGAAAGCCGACTAATGTGTAAAATGCTGAGCCGAATGCTGATGAGCGGAAAGTGAATCCGTACTCATGAATATAGTGTGTAAACTCATAAAGCTCACAACCTAAGAATCCAAAGCCAAGAAGTGCTGTAATCCCCAGCCACAGTTGCATTTTTTTATAGTCATTATTTTTCATGTGGTACATTGCATATACGCTCGTCAATGAACTTGTAAGCAATAGGATTGTCATTATAAAAACCAGTTCCAATCCAAATAGTTCATTTGACGTTGGTCCACCAGCTGTCGAATTTCTCAGGGCAATGTATGTTCCAAACAGACTTGCAAAAAGAACTGTTTCACCACCGAGGAAGAACCATAACCCGAGAAATTTATTTTTTCCTTCAAGCGTAGCCTTTTCAGGTTCGTTTGGCATTGTTTCCGGATTTAAGGAATGATCTTGACTCATCTTAGTCAGCCTCCCTTTCTAGTTCTTCTTTCGTTATGTGGTAGCCATGATCGTCTTTCAGTGATCTGATTAACATACACCCAAGTAACATAGCCATACCGCCGAATAATGGAATGTATGCCCAATCATAATCAACCTGGAAGATGAAACCAAATCCTGCGATGAATAAACCGAAAGACATCAAGAATGGCAGGATTGATCCATTTGGCATATGAATGTCACCCAATGGTTCTGCCGGTGTCAATTCGCCTTTACCTTCCATCTTCTCAATCCAAAGCGGATCCAACCCACGAATAAGCGGTGTTTGCTTAAAGTTATAGTGAGCAGGCGGTGAAGCTGTTGCCCATTCTGGTGTACGTCCATCCCATGGGTCATTGCCTGGGCGTTCTCCTTTAACCGCTGTGAATACAATATTATAGAAGAAAATTATAACAGCGATTGCCATAAAGAATGCTCCAATTGTACTAATCAGGTTACCTGTATCCAATCCCTGATCCTCCAGGAATACCCAGTAACGACGCGGCATCCCCATCAGTCCAAGGAAATGCTGGATAAAGAAAGTTAAATGAAAACCAATCAGGAATAACCAAAAAGTTAATTTACCAAGTTTTTCATTAAGAATCCGCCCAAACATCTTAGGCCACCAGTAATGCAGACCTGCAAAAATACCAAATACCGTACCACCAACGATTACGTAGTGAAAGTGGGCTACGACGAAGTAAGTATCATGATATTGGTAGTCAGCAACAACAGATGCAACCATTACACCCGTCATACCTCCAATGGTGAATGTCGGAATGAAGCCTAATGCCCACAGTACGGCGGAATTTATTTGTAAACTTCCACCCCAAAGAGTTGCCAGCCAGTTAAATATTTTTATCCCTGTAGGTACCGCAATTGCCATTGTTGCAATCGCAAAGATTGAGTTAGCTACAGGTCCCAAACCAACTGTAAACATATGGTGAGCCCAAACCATGAAACCTAAGAAAGCAATTAACATGGTTGCGAAAACCATTGCTGTGTATCCAAATAAGCGCTTTTTAGCAAATGTAGCGAATACATCACTAAATATACCAAACGCTGGAAGTATCAAAATATAAACTTCCGGGTGACCGAAAATCCAGAATAAATGCTGCCAGATAATCGCGTTACCACCCAACGACACATCGAAAAATGCTGATCCAAACATCCGGTCAAACATAAGCAGGAATAACCCGATTGTTAATGCCGGAAAAGCAAATAAAATCAATATACTTGTAATAAATGTTGTCCATGAGAATAATGGCATACGCATATACGTCATTCCTGGTGCACGCATATTAACAATTGTTACCAGGAAGTTAATACCACCAATAAGCGTTCCTGCACCTGATATCTGAAGCCCGATTACATAGAAGTCAACTCCATGCCCGGGCGATGTGGTTGACAACGGGGCATATCCAGTCCAGCCCGCATCAGGAGCACCACCCAGAAACCAACTGCAGTTTAAAATAAGTCCACCGAACATAAACAGCCAAAATCCCAATGAATTTAAAAATGGAAAAGCAACGTCTCGTGCTCCTATTTGTAATGGCATGGCTGCGTTCATTAATCCAAGCAATAACGGCATGGCCGCAAGAAATATCATAGTCGTTCCATGCATTGTCAGAACTTCATTATACAAACCTGCGCTGACAAAATCATTTTCAGGTTTGATTAATTGAATACGTATAACCATAGCTTCCAGACCGCCGAGCAGGAAAAAGAAACCACCACCGAACAGATACAAATGTGCAATTTTCTTGTGGTCCACAGTGGTTAAGTAATCCCATAGCACAGCGCCGAAGCCTCTCTTTTGAGTAGCTGCAATACTCACGACTAAACCTCCCTTTTACAATTTACATCCCTTGTTGTTTATGTGTTTTTATTAATTACCTGCACTCTCAGGTGTGATTTCAGAAGGTTGTAATTGCATTAGGTACTCTGCAATCTTACCAGCTTCTTCTTCTGAAACTTCAGGATAATTACCTGTCATTTTATTTCCTGGCTTAATGGATTCAGGATCGGTAATCCACTGAACCATGTTCTCTTTTGTCATATCTTCTACACCGGCAAGTGTAGAACGGCTGCCAAAATTAGTAAGGTTTGGACCAACCTGTACCGGCGATGAACCAATGGCGTGACAGCCCATACAGTTCTTCTCCTGGAATAATGCCTGACCTTCCTGTGCTATTGCATCCTGTGGCTGTGCTTTCGGATCAACATTTTGCATGTCCTCTACCCACTGATCAAACTCTTCCTGGCTAACTGCAATCACTTTAAAGTCCATTAGTGAGTGGGAAGGGCCACAAAGCTCAGCACATTTACCCCAGTATACGCCTTCTTCAAATGCTTCAATAAACATCGTATTTTCGTTCTCAGGGTTAACATCCATTTTCCCTGAAATAGAAGGTACCCACAGTGAGTGGATTACATCTGAAGACTTCATGTTTAAATATACTTTCTGATCTACCGGAATGTATAAATCCTGGCTTGTTTGAATTTCTTTTCCATTATAGTTGAAATGCCACCAGTATTGGTTACCGGTAACCTGAATATTCAAGCCATCACTTGCACCTTTTTCATCTGCTAAATCAAATGTGGCAGTAACAGTAGGCACAGCAATAATTATTAATAGGATTATTGGAATTACTGTCCAAACTGTCTCAAGTGTCTTATTGCCTTCAACTTGTTTTGGAATGTAGTCTTCTTGACCTTTTTTCCTGCGATAACGCAGTAAAACTGTAACATAAATAACTACTACAATAAGTAAGACAAACAACATGACAACGGTTGAAAGAATTATTAAATCCATTGCAGTTTGTGCACCATAACCTTCTGGCTTCAGGGCAGATAAATTCTCTTTACCACACGCTGAAAGAATAAGCGCTACTAAGCCTAACAGAAACAATGCCTTGAATTTTCCCATCCAGCCTTTCATGTATTTATACCTCTCTTTCTCTTTGTAAGTTCCTTATATTTTAATTAAAGTAAGGACCAGCTTAACTAAAGGGCAGTTCAAGCGTCACGACAACCATCAGCAAAAACAGGATGGTTAAGTAATTTAAGGAATAGATGAATATCATGTTTGCCCATTTCAAATCATCCTTCATGAAAAACCCGCCAATACCCAAAGCCAGCCATCCAACATTGAGTAAAGAAGCGATAATCATAAATGTTGTTCCTAAAGCTGCAAGAAAAAATGGTAATGGCAGTAAGCATGCTATATAGACAACAATTTGCCGCTTTGTTATTTCAAAGCCATGTACAACAGGTAACATTGGAATTCCTGCAGTTGCATATTCCTTGGATTTTTTCATTGCCAGTGCAAGGAAATGTGGGGTTTGCCATATGAACATGATAAGAAACAATACAGCCGCTACCAAGTGCAGTTCAGGATTGATGGCCGCCCATCCAATTAAAGGCGGTACCGCTCCGGAAAAACTGCCTATTGCTGTGTTCAGGGTATATCTGCGTTTTGACCACATTGTATACAGTACCACGTATGTAAACCAGCCGAAAAATGCAATTACAGCCGCTTCTATTGTCGTAAACAATAAAAGAATTAATCCCAATGCGGTAGATGAAATACCCATAACAAGAACACTATTTAATGAAATATTCCCCGTGACTGTCGGTCGTTTCTTTGTTCTCGACATAACAGGATCAATATCGACATCATACCAATTATTCATGATACATCCGCCAGCAATCACTAGTGCTGTACCTGCCATAGTCAATAGAAAAACATCCCAGTTGGCAGCAAATGCAGTATTGGTGAAATATAAAGCCAGCCAAAAACCGGCAAATGTCGTGATCAGATTGGAATTAACAATTCCTACTTTGATAAGTGCTTTTAAGTCTGCAAATAAAGATGTATCTTTTACTGCAGCTGATTTACCTATTAGAGGTGAAGAAGTTGTCTCCACTTTGTTCATTCCATATATCCCCCCTTCAAACCCAACAAAAAGGCACATAATAAATTCCAAGTATACCATTTAGCATACCAAAGAACTCTCAAAACTATCCTACAAATTATCCTAATTGTATCATGGAATTGAAATTCAATCTATTTACTGCATTCCAAATTTTACTTTTTATAAGACCGCCAAATGTGACAAATTTGTGAAATCGCGACCTAAAATAAAATGAAAGGCTGTAAAAGCCTTTATCAAGTAAAATAATATATGCAGATTTCCCATGAGAATAGGCACAATGATATGAAGCTTAGCAAATATCCCCTACAATATTTCTAGCAAACAACGCTCAACAATGCAAGAGTTTTTTATTTTTTTATAGTGAAAATAGTAATAAATCGTGATAAGATGACAATTGTGTGTTTTTTGCTATGTTTTCAGTATTTTTCATTGCTCTGTTACGATAGAAGTATTAATATAATTCTATTGAGATTATTTACACATAAAAGTGAGGCAGTATTATATGATTAAGACGCTAAAGTGGCTATCTGTAGTATCGACGATAGGCATGGTATTTGTATTAATTGGCGGAGCTCTTGTTACTAAGACTGAATCTGGTATGGGTTGTGGTGCAAGCTGGCCGTTATGCCACGGTCAATTTTTACCATCTGAAATCAATCCTGAACTCGTTATCGAACTTAGTCATCGTATGATATCAGGAATTATGGGTATTACGGTTTTAGCATTATCCATATTGTCCTGGAAATACTACGGGCACATCCGTGAAGTGAAATTCCTGGCATTTTTATCATCATTCTTCTTAATTCTGCAGGCACTGATCGGTGCGGCTGCAGTAATTTGGAATCAATCAGATTTTGTTTTGGCAACACATTTCGGTATTTCACTTATATCATTTGCAGCTATTTTTCTGCTTATGCTGTTAATATTTGAAATCGATACAAAATTTGATGCGGAATCATTAATTATTCAAAAGAAACACCGAATCCAAATATATGCCCTTACAATATATACTTTAATAGTTGTATACACCGGTGCATTGGTTCGGCACGCGAATTCAAGTATGGTATGTGGCAGTTGGCCATTCTGTTCTAATGATGCACCTCTTGCACTTGCTGATTATAATTTCCAGCAATGGATTCAGATGAGTCACAGACTCGCTGCTGGTATATTATTCATTTGGACGATTGTACTATTTATAAATATTATGACAAATTATCGAAGAAATCGTGTCATGTTCTGGGGCTGGATAACTACTGTTTCACTTATCATTCTTCAAGTGCTGTTGGGAGCTTTGATTATTTTTACAATGCTGAACCTTTGGATTGCGTTACTTCATGCATTCGTAATATCCTGCTACTTTGCAATGTTAAGCTACTTTATATTATTATCCACCAGAAGTGCCAGAAACGAAAAAAGATAATGGAAACAATCCAGTTTCCATTATCTTTTTTTATTTTGTTGATTCCTTTTTTTATTCAAATTCAATTAACAAATCATTGACCGCAATCTCTTCTCCACTTTTCACATGTATGTCCTTAATAACACCGGTAAATGGAGCCTGCACGGTAGTTTCCATCTTCATTGCTTCAGTAATTAATAAGTGATCCCCTTTATTTACTTTTTGACCTTTTTCACTAATAACATCAACTACAGTCCCGGGCATTGTTGCACCAATATGTTTATTGTTGCCTTTATCAACTTTTGGTTTTGTCGCAATTTGTGATTGGACACTTTCATCTTTGACAACAACTTCTCTTGATTGACCATTGAGTTCAAAGTAAATGACACGCGTCCCGTCAGAAGCTACTTCAGAAATTGATACAAGTTTTACATGCAATGTTTTTCCCTGTTCAATTTCCACTTCAATCTCTTCTCCAAGCTTCATTCCATAGAAAAATGTTAACGTATCCAGCACAGACATATCGCCATATGTTTCCTGGAACCTGTGATAATCCATAAATACTTTTGGATAAAGCGCATATGAAATCATATCAAAGCTCGTTACCTGTCGATCAAGTGTTTTAAACAGCGTTTCCTTTAATTGTTTGAAATCAACGGGATCCAACAGTTCACCCGGGCGTACAGTAATATGTTCTTTTCCCTTTAAAATAATTCGCTGAAGCTCCTGTGGAAACCCTTGATATGGCTGACCGATATATCCTTGAGCAAATTCGATTACAGACGCAGGAAAATCAATCGACTCGCCCCGTTCATAGATATCGTCCTCAGTCAAATTATTCTGGACCATAAACAGCGTCATATCCCCTACCACTTTTGAGGAAGGTGTCACCTTGATAATATCACCAAACATATCATTCACTCGTCTGAACATTGCTTTGACTTCATTCCAGCGATTTTCCAATCCGACCGCTTTCGCCTGTTGTTTTAAATTACTGTATTGTCCGCCAGGCATCTCATGAAAATAAATTTCTGTATGTGGAGCTTTCATGCCACTTTCAAAATCCTGATAATAAACTCTGATTCCTTCCCAATAATGGGATAGCTTTTCATATGAATCAATATTAAACTTCGGCTGACGTTCCTTCCCTTCCAATGCATGATACAATGTTTGAGCACTTGGCTGTGATGTCATTCCCGCCATTGGACCGTTAGCAACATCGACGACATCCACTCCAGCATCAATAGCTCTGGCATACATATAAATACCATTTCCGCTTGTGTCATGTGTATGCAAATGAACAGGAATATCAATCGTTTCTTTCAGGGTTGAAATCAATTGATAAGCAGCTTCAGGCTTTAACAGTCCTGCCATATCTTTAATACCCAGAATATGTGCTCCTGACTGCTCCAACTCCTTTGCAAGATTTGTATAGTAATTAATGTCATATTTCGATCGTCCGGCATCTAGAATATCCCCTGTATAACACATCGATGCTTCAGCTATTTTATTATTTTCCCGGACTGCCGCGATTGCTGGTTTCATCCCATCGAGCCAATTCAGACTGTCAAAAATCCGGAATACATCAATACCGGCAGTCGCGCTTTTCTCAACAAACTCATTAATGAGGTTGTCCGGATAGTTTTTGTAGCCAACCGCGTTACTCGCACGCAATAGCATCTGAAATAATACATTGGGCATTTTCTCACGCAGCTTTAATAACCGCTGCCACGGATTTTCCTTCAGAAAGCGATATGCTACATCAAATGTCGCTCCCCCCCACATTTCAACAGAAAAGAGCTGTGGCAGAAGGCGGGCAGTCGGTTCAGCAATCTGCAGTAAATCTTTTGTTCTGACTCGCGTTGCCAGTAATGATTGGTGTGCATCACGAAAAGTAGTATCGGTCAGCATCACTTTTTTCTGTTCTTTTAACCAGTTTGCCAGGTAATCCGGACCATGCTCATCCAGAATCTGTTTTGTACCGGCTGGTATATCCTTTGACTTGTCGATTTTAGGTATAATCGGTTGCGCCAGGGCTGGTTTTCTCTGTTTATTGATACCTTCAAAACCATTTACTGTTGTATGACCTATATAAGTAAGCATTTTTGTTCCACGGTCTTTCCGTTTCGGGAACACAAAAAGCTCCGGCGTTTGATCAATAAATGTCGTAGTGTACTGACCAGATAAAAATTGACTATGCAATATAACATTTTCCAGAAATGGAATATTCGTTTTGATACCGCGTATCCGGAATTCTTTTAAATTTCTGACCATTTTTTGTGCAGCTTGCTCAAAAGTCAGAGCCCATGTCGAGACCTTAACCAGGAGTGAATCATAATGCGGTGAAATGACTGCACCCTGGAATCCGTTACCCGCATCCAGTCGTACACCAAAACCCCCGCCTGTACGATAAGCCATTATTTTACCAGTATCAGGCATGAAATTATTTAATGGATCCTCTGTAGTTACCCTCGATTGAATGGCAAAGCCATTTGTTGTAATGTCTTTCTGCTGTGGAATTCCAATTGATTGTTTATGAATATTTTGTCCTTCTGCAATCTTTAGCTGTGTCTGGACAATATCAACGCCTGTTATCATTTCTGTAATGGTGTGTTCCACCTGTACACGCGGATTAACCTCAATAAAATAAAAGGAATCATCTGTCACTAAAAATTCCACTGTTCCCGCGTTAAGATAATCTACGTTTTTCATCAGGTTAACTGCGGCCTCACATATCTCAAACCGCAGCTTCTCTGGTAAAGAAACACTTGGTGCTGCCTCTACAACTTTTTGATGTCGCCGTTGAACTGAACAGTCACGTTCAAACAAATGAACAATGTTTCCATGTTGGTCACCAATGATTTGAACCTCGATATGCTTCGGATTTTCGATTAACTTTTCAACATAAACATCATCACTGCCAAATGCCGCACGAGCCTCTGATTTTGCACGGTCATACGCTTCCTCCAGACTGCTCTCATTACGAACAATACGCATACCGCGTCCGCCGCCGCCAAGAGAAGCTTTAATTATGATTGGATAACCGTGTTTTTCTCCAAATTCATATACTTCTTTCAGCGATGAAACAGGTCCATCAGTTCCGGGGATTACCGGAAGTCCCGCATTTATCGCCTGTGTCCTCGCCTTAACTTTATCACCGAACATATTTAAGTGCTCGCTTGTTGGGCCAATAAAAATGATTCCTTCTTCTTCACAGCGTTTTGCGAATTCGATATTCTCGGAAAGAAAACCATACCCTGGATGAATTGCATCAACCCCGACACGTTTGGCAAGTTCAATAATCCCCTCTATATCAAGGTATGCATCAATCGGCTTTTTACCCTCACCAATAAGATAAGCTTCATCTGCTTTATAACGATGATATGAGCCAATATCTTCTTTGGAATATACCGCAACAGTCCGGATATTCAATTCCGTACACGCCCTGAAAACACGTATGGCAATCTCGCCACGATTTGCTACTAATACTTTGTTTATACGATTTACTTCACCCATTTTTTTCCTCCTCTATTATCTATCTCATTCACTTCACTTGAATTCACAGGTACAGGTTCCTGTTCTTTCTGTTTCACTGATTTTGCAACATTGTTCATAATCCCCATTGCAACCATCATAACCAGAAGTGAAGACCCGCCATAACTTACAAACGGCAGTGGAACCCCGGTGATTGGAAGAAGACCACTAATTGCCCCAAGGTTAATAAAAGCCTGGACACCAACCATAGCTGATATCCCTATTGCAAGTAATGCACCAAAACTGTCGGAAGACTTCCTGGATATAAAGAATCCTCGTAATACAATTATTGCGAGCATTCCAACAACTATGACAACACCGGCAAAACCCAGTTCTTCAGCGATTACTGCCATGATGAAGTCAGTATGGGCCTCCCCCAGGTAACCAAGTTTTTGCACACTTTGACCAAGCCCCTCACCGGTTATTCCTCCACCGCCAATAGCCAAATAGGATTGGATTAATTGATAACCATCTGTATCCGGTGTTTCAAAAGGCTGGTATGCACCGGTAAATCTTGCAATGCGTTCATCGGTTACCATACTTGGAATTGCAAAAGCAACTAACGCTATCCCAATTATAACGAGAATAAGCAGATGCTTAAACCGTATTCCGGAACTGAATATAACTGAGCAGGCAATAAGAAAAATAATAGCTGCTGTTCCGACGTCCGGCTGCATCATAATCAGGCCTAAAATGATAGCTGTCAAAATTAACGGAGGAACTACACCTTTTTTAAATTCATTAATATAAGCTTGTTTTTTTGAATAAATTGCAGCCAAATAAATAATCAGTCCCAATTTAGCAAACTCTGCCGGCTGCAGACTGGCAAAACCAAAATCATACCATGACTTGGCATAATTAACTTCTTCTCCGAATATCAAAACACCAACCAATAATGCCAGGACAGCCAATGTAATCACTTTAATTAACTTTTGGTAATACTTGTATGGAAAAACGCTCGTCACAGCAAATCCTACAAGTGACAGGCAAAACCACTGGGATTGCTTAACCAGATAATATGTACTTTCTTTGCCGTCCACAACAGCTGTTACCATACTGGCACTGTAAACCATTACTATCCCAAACGCCGCCAGCAATATTGGTGTGATCATTAGCGAAAAATCATAATCCTTTAATTTCTTTATCATCATACTTCCCCTCGGCATATGTAGTAATCGCAACGGATGAAATAGAAATTTTAATTAGTATAACATATTTTCGGTAATAGCGTGCATCATTTTTTCACCGCGTTACTGTTCATATAAAGTTCGTGTTCAAAAAGGAGGATAAAAAGGACCGTCCGGCGAAATTCGCGACGTCCTGTGGGTTGAAAATGACTTTTTGAAACAACCTCTTAAATAAAAAAACCTTGCCATTATCCACTATCAGGCAAAGTTTTTGCTAACTTGTAACATGACATGACATTACACTGAATTCTGTGCTGCTTCATGTAATATATTTAACTGCCTTTCCAAATTCTCGAGAAGTGCTTTACCTTCATTTTCGCTGATCAGGTTCAAACGCACAGCAAAATCGATCTCCCTTGAAAGACCAAACATTTGTGTATCCAGAACCTCTTCATAAAGAGGACATTGCGGCATTGTTAAATTCTCAATCTGAACTTCTATTAGCCTTAATATCTTATCAGCATCAGCCTTTAGAAGGGCATAGGCTTTTTCACGATGAGTTTCAGTCACCTCAGGAATCAATTATATCCCCTCCGTTAAAAAGACTTTCTTCTATTACATATTATCGTTTGCACCGTGAAAATGCAAATAAAAATAAAATATATCCAATCTTTTTATAATGAAAAATTTTAGCATGTCTGCTATTCTTGGTAAAGACACATTAAGAAAGGTGGCAGAACATGATAGTACCAATAACCGGAAATGTTACATATACGATTACACTGGATCCTACAGCATGGATCTTTGATGACCGCAAAATACTTTTGGATGAAGCTTTTACAGAGCAGACAGCAGAAACTGATGCAGAGAATGAGGTTGAAGAAGCATCCAAACGGTGGGAACGGGCAGTCAAAAAGCCAAACCTCAATTCAAACGGAAATAAGGGAATTCCCCGTTCCGAGCGGGAAGAAATTCTTTCCAGTTCCTATGTGATGCCGATCAGCAATTTTGTTGACTATGCAGAAGTAAATGGTGATGCTGAAGATGTCACACTCGAAACAAGTGATGGAGACGTCCGCATTTCACTTGAGGAACTGCAAAAATGTTATCTGCAGTTTTCACTCAACGGTAAGCCGTTAAAAGAGGACGGACCGGTATATTTCTTTTATCGCGATGGTTCCAATAAAGATAATCCTGTTAAAGGAATAAAGAAAATAGTTATAAACTGAATAAATGAAGGCTGTTTACATTCTCAAATATAAACAGCTTTTTTTATTTGTGCAGGTTTTGTAAAAGAGGACCTTTTACATTTGTTCGTATAATTTACTATTTTCAATCCAAAATAATAAGACAGTAATTCCGGTTGTACATTTAAAGGAGGAGTACACATGTTGTTACGTCTAGGGATACTGTCTTTACTAAGCTTTTCACTGTTAATTGGATGTCAGCAAAACGATAATGAACAATCCTTGCCAAATGAAGATCGAAACAATAATAACCGAATTATCCAGGTGGAAGATTCCAATCCTGTAAAAAGGAAAAATCCTTCAAATGAAGAAATTGCCGACCACCTGGCAAATGTTGCTGGTGATGTACCTAATGTAATGGATGCCACGTCCGTCGTAGCAGGTCCGTATGCAGTCGTCGGTATAAACGTGGACAAGGATTTGGATCGTTCTCGTGTTGGAACAATAAAGTATTCGGTTTTGGAAGCATTACAACATGATCCATATGGGAAAACAGCAGTAGTTGTCGCTGATGGAGATGTGGTTGAAAGAATTCGCATGATGGGAAACAAGATTAGCCAAGGTCATCCTGTACAAGGCGTAGTGGACGAGTTATCTGCTATTGTAGGCCGGTATATGCCTGATTTTCCAATCAACGAAGATCAGCCGCAGCAACCGGACCAAAATAAGGAACTGTTGCCGGAAAAAGACGAGAAAAAGTTGGATGACATTGAAGAAGATCAATCAAATAATAAAAATAATGAGTAATTACAAAGGTGCTTCACGATCATAACCGGAAGCACCTTTCGTTTATTTATTCTTTTCTTTCACCTCATTATAATACTTCACTCCAAATTGCGATCCCTCAGACACCATTTTTGAATTCTCCAGCTGTGCGGCATCTTTATTTGGTGCCTGATCCGGAACCCCCGCATCTTCAAATGTTGAATTCTCTTGATTGCTATTTTTCATTTTATCTACTGCAAGTTGCGCCTTTTCCTTAAGTTTGTTTCTGTTTCCTTCATTTCTCAATAAGTACCCTGCAGCTCCTGCTCCGATTGCCCCAACCGCAGAAGCGAGATATCTTTTTTTCATCGAATCGCCCTTTCCATCGAGATTATTAATATAATTTGTAATAATATTCCCCATCATTTTCATGTTAAACATTGAGCGGTCTCTTTTATACAAATGAATGTCATGTTATAGTTATAGGACAGAAGCCTAATTTAAGAGGTGAAAATATGCAAGTCAAATGTGTACTTTGTGATACTGTTGAAAATATTGAAGATGATTCATTACAAGCTAAAAGATTGAGAAATCGTAAAATCCATATGTTTTTATGTCAGGAATGCTACGATCGAATATACAATAAAACACAGAAAAGACATGCAACAGGAAACTTTCGCTTGTATGAACAAAAGAAGAAAAAGAAAGATTTAATATAAGAGAAACTCCCCGGCATTGGGGAGTTTTTTTATATTAGGATTCCTTTTTCTTTTTCCTTTCCTGGTGTAACCTGAAACGATAAATACCAAGAACTATCGACATAATAATTAAGCTCTCTGTAATCGGATAACCGACTACACTGAAAAACGTTATGATGATTGAACCAAATGCTAACATTATGTATACCAGTACCGATTTTAAAATTGGTAATTGCCGGGCAAATCCTAACTTATATGCAATTGCTGCAAAAATTAAATTCAGGACATAAAAGATTGCCAGCTCATGTCCATGAAAGTTCTCTACTAAAAAGTCATAAAGTAAACTGAAGTTTGTATTCATCCATATCCTCCATTACCCTAATACATTAAACTCTTTTTCTATCATACTAAATCCTCCCTCTGCACGCTAGTTAAAAAATCGTCAATTTTTGAACATTATTGGAATTTCATATATACTAGTTCACGTGTAAAAGAGGTGTGATCTATGAAAAATATTAATATTCCCATGTTACTACTAGCTACTCTGGTAATTATGATGTTTATTTTTGTCGGAATTGCCATAGCATACCGTAATATTTGGTTAGTCATATTATTTATATTATTGGGTTTTGCATTTATGGGATATGGCATTTCTCTGAAAAAGAAAAAAAAGTAACTACTGTTATTGAAAGAGTAGTAAAGGCAAAATAAGTATGCCAGCAAGAGGTTTCCGAATACATAAATACGCTTGAACTGAAATTTTCAGTTCAAGCTTTTTGTTTTTCATTCATTAAAGATTACTTTTTTCCTTTCAGCATGTATCCCTTAATAATCTGCTCTTGTATAGAAGGGTTGCATGCCAATATCGAATTTTTCTCTAACATATTTACCTGGCTACCGTAAATATTTGTTGTAACACCGCCTGTTTCATTTACAATCACGATTCCAGCTGCTATATCCCATGGTGCCAGGCTCATTGTAATATATCCATCGACAATTCCTTCAGCGACATACGCAAGTTCCAATGCTGCAGATCCATACGTTCTTGTGCCTCGTACGGTTCTGACAAAATTCTGCATCACCTTTTCTTCAACATGCCGATTTTCGCACAGCCAGAAATGATTCATACTGATAATCGACTCCAGGAGTTTTTTATCCGGATTAAGCTTAGGTAAAAGAACATTATTTTTAAATGCCCCCTCACCTCGCTTAGCACTGTATAGCACATCGTTCATAACATCGTAAATAAAACCAATTTCGCCTGTACCATTATGATATATTCCTACTGATATGGCAAAATTTCGTTTCTGGTGAACAAAATTCATCGTTCCATCTATCGGGTCGATTATCCAGATAGTCCCATCAGGTGATTGCAGTTCATCACCATACCCTTCCTCACTTATAATGAAATGGTCAGGGTATGTTTCCTTAATATTGGAAGTCAGGAAATATTCTGTTTCGTCATCCATATGTGTAACAAGGTCATTGGGGTTTGATTTTGTATTAATTTCCAGTGGATCATTTATTTTCTTTCTAATGTTGGCGCCGGCCTGCAGTACCCATTGTTTTGCCTGATCATATATCGAATTACGCGTCTCCATGTTCATATGTAAGCCTCCAATAAGTTTCCTGTCTATTATTATCATACCAAATTGAGGGCTGTGATTCATTTTTTTAATCTGAAAAGAATATGTGTAATAATTATTTACATACAAATGACCCCAATTTTCTGTTTTATCATTAAGTGATAAACATATGTAAAGTTGGGGTCATTTTTCCATGATTATTCATTTTCGATTTCCAGCAACTGTTCACGTAATTGCTTTAGCCGTTCCTTGGATTTGATTATTTCTATTTTGTCATTCGCCTGCATCGCATCATGTAATGTTACCAGTTCATAATCGATTTCCATGCGGATTACTGGGAGTCTTTCCTGGGCCTCTTTCCTTCTGAGGGCTTCCATTACAAATTTCACAACACCCACAACCTTTCAAATGGCTTTTATTATTTATATGAAGTAATTTCCCATTTGGTGATAAGTAATTAGTTAGTATTTCTATATTCCCCGATTTTTAATTTTTCAAACGCTAAGCTGTTTTTGTAATGATTGTTGTTTTTGGCACAAAAGATATAAACTGCGACGTAACTTTTTTAAAAAAAGAGTGAGTGCTATAACACCGCTGCGGAAATACACTTCGCTTTCCGTGGGTGAGTTAAGATACGATACAGCCAAACGATAAATTCTGGGTACATAGCTTGACTATAGGTGTTATTTAATTAATAATAATTATTATAATCTATGAAAAAGCAACATCGAAAGGGTGTAAAAGATGGGATTTAGAGGCTTCTCAAAAAAAGATTTTAATACATTCAATATAGATGGCCTGGAAGAACGAATGGAGGCAATAAGGGAAAGCATACAGCCTAAATTCAGGGCAATCGGTGAAAAACTGGGTGATGATATTTCCGAAATAACGGATATTGACATGCACATACATATTGCACAGCATGCCCGTAGAACAAAAAATCCGCCGAATGATACGTGGATGGCGTTTTGTCATGACAAACGCGGCTATAAAAAACATCCGCATTTTCAAATTGGTTTGTTCGATGATCATCTGTTTCTATGGCTGGCATATATTTATGAAATGCCGGGAAAACAGGAGATTGCCAAAACATTTCTTAATCATATAGATGACATTAAACAAATTGTACCGGATGATTATGTCATTTCCCTGGATCATACGAAGAAAGATGCTACAAGTTTTGGAGATATTGATTTGGAGAAGGCCCTTACACGTTTCCGTGATGTGAAGAAAGCAGAATTTCTTATCGGAAAACACATAAAGCCAAATGATCCTGTTCTTAAGAGCGGCAAGGCATTTATAAATGAGGCTGAAGAAACCTTTAGGACTCTGGCTCCTATTTATAAAATTTCAATGCAATAATATGAAAAGACCTTTCCGCGGAAAGGTCTTTTATTCTTTCATCTTTATGGAACGCTCATCAGTATTACGTGCTTTTTTAACAACAGGATAACTTGCATAGCCTGAAGCCTTTTCAAAATCGGAAAAATAGGTTTTCTCTTCACTTTTGGAAGGTACAATCTCCTTGAATCGTCGGTATGCAGCCAATACTTCTTCACGACCCGCTTGTTTCTCGTATGCTTTTTCAATGATTGTAAAAAAGTTAACCACATCAACTATTTCCTGTTTTGACCATGTCTCATCAAGTGGATAATGATAATTCAAAGCTCTTACTCACCTCAGTCTGTCCATTTCCTTTTAATTGCTTCAACTTCCTCAACCATTGAAGAAATTAACTCTTTTACTGTCGGGATATCATGAATCCGTGCTGTTCCCTGACCTGCCCAGCCGAATCCTTTATCATCTTCACCCTTATGTATATATTGTTTGTTAGCTTCCCCACTTATGTAGGATTTAAGTGAATCATAATCACCTTTTTGGCCTTCTATCTCCAATATTGTATCTGTCCAGGTATTTTTTAATGCTCGTGCAGGTGTTCCCAGCGAACGCTTGATTACGACGGTTGAATTTTCGTCTGCATCAAGTAATGCTTGTTTATATGCCCAATGTGCATCGACACACTCCTTTGTTGCAATAAATCGAGTCCCCATTTCTATACCTTCTGCTCCAAGTGCCAGTGCTGCCATCATGCTTCGCCCATCAACAACACCGCCAGAAGCAATTACCGGAATTGATACGGAATCAACAACTTGTGGAGTCAATACAAATGTCCCTATATCACCACGGCCCAGGTGTCCTCCACCTTCCTGGCCAACAACCATAACTGCATCTGCTCCTAATTCCTCTGCTTTTTCGGCCTGTCTGCGTGCTGCAACAAGAACAAGTTTTTTAATAGGATGGTCCTTAACCATATCAAGTACACCTTTAGGATTACCACCGGTTACCGATATTGCCGGTACCTTCTCATCTATTGCCACCTGCACCATATGTTCAAATGGCCTTCCATGCTGTCCGATTGCGAAGTTTACACCAAATGGTTTATCGGTCATTGATTTTAACTTGCGGATTTCATTTCTTAATTCTTCCGGACTTGAAAGACTCATTGCAGTTATTTGGCCCAATCCACCAGAATTGGAAACGGCAGCCGCTAAATCAGCATATGCCAAATAGGCAAGTCCCCCCTGAATAATCGGGTATTCAATATTTAATAGTTTTGTCACGCTCGTTTCCCACTTCAACAAATACACCTCTTTTTCTTTTTATCGTATCATTAAATACATCTTTATGGCTAAGAAACAGCACAAATAAGCTGCATGTGAATCCATGCAGCCTCAGGCGTTCAAATCAATCTATTTTTGTTCACAAGTCGGACATGTACCGTAAAGCGTAGTAACTTTTTCATCATCAAAATGTTCGATTACTTCTTGGCAATCCTGACAAACGATAGTACCCATCTGGTCCAACTCCTTTACTTTTAATTGTTACTCCATAATAGCATTATAGTATGACATATTAAGAAAATCAATTGTTAATTAGTATAACATATTATAAAAAGTATGTTTTTGTGTATTAAAAAAGCCAGTTATAAAAAAATAACTGACTGTATATGTTTATTTTATTTTTTGTATTAAATTTGGATCTACAATTTCATATCCCTTATTGCGGAGTCCCGTGACAATATCTTTTAATGCTTTAGCTGTCCATTCACGGTCGTGCATCAAAAGATTGGCACCAGGCTTCAACAGGCTGTAGGGAACATCAACTTCAGGACCTTTTCCAGTAACCATTGCTTCGGTCAATTTTTTTGCATCCATGTACGGTTCGAAATAATCATAACCGTAAGTCCAATTCATTAATACCATGCCCTCTTCTTTGGCAGTCTGTTTTGTGAAATCTGTGTTTGCCCCATTCGGTGCCCTGAAAAATTCAGGTCTTTTTCCAATAATTTCTTCAATCGTATCACTTAAGCTAATAATTTCCTTCTTTTGTTTTTCCTCTGACAAATCAGGCAAAAAAGCATGATTGTATGTATGGTTACCAATCGGAAATCCCATTTCATGAATTTGCTTTAATACTTCTTTTTCCTCGGGTGTATCCAAAAAATGCCCATTTACGAAAAAGATTGCACCTGCATCTAACGATTTTAATGTTTTCGCCATCTCAAGCGCATATTTATCCGGTGCATCATCTATTGTCAACAAAATTACTTTTTCATTGTAGCTTTCTTTTAAAGGAACAACTGAAGAGGTTTCTTCATTTATTTTATATTTTGCCTCTATTACTTGCTCGATTTCGGTTTCTTCCTGCTTTTCTTCTTCTGCCTTTACTGTTTTATCTGCAGATTTTTGCTCTTCCTCTTTCTGTTTATCTGTTTCTGTTTGCTCCTGTTCATTTTCCTGGTTGGTGCTTTCTTTTTCTGAAACGGCTTTACTGTCTGCACATGCTGAAATAAATAAAAGCACTGCAACTAAAATCCATACTATTTTCTTCAACGTAGTCCCCCTCCTGATGTCTCTATATAACAATTCAATTATAAATGAAGGATGGGATGTTGACTATACCTTTTTTATATAACTGTTTATATATTTTCTATTTGGGTATACGTATACAGTATAAATTAGATAGGAAGAGACAGAATAAAACTGCATTGTTTTGGTTGAATACATTTTGTATTTATGTTTTAATTCCTTACTGTGTGGCAATTTGACTTCATTCTCACAATTACAATAGAAAGGAGCCAAAAATAATAACACATACGTCTCGTTTATCCGTAGTAAGCACAACTGCAATCCTAACATAAGCAGGGAAACAAACACTATCCAGGGATTCATAGTAGAATAATTTAGCAGTTTTTACTTTTTGAGTGCTTCAGGATTTGTGAACTTATTTTCAAAGTAAAGTAAAAACAAACCTGAAGATTCTAACAAAACTATATAGGGAGGTCTTACTATTAAATCCAAAACAATTACATCTGTTTTTTGGGTATCTATTCCGTTAATATCTGTATTTATTATTTGGGGAGCTTTTTTCCCCGATAATGTGGGTTATGTATTAGGCATAGTCGACAGTTTTATTTCGAACACATTTGGCTGGTTTTATTTGATGGTTATGACAGGATTTGTTGTCCTTGCATTGTATTTGATCTTCGGGCCTTATGGAAGGATCAAGCTTGGAGAACCTGATGATAAACCGGAGTATAGTTATTTTACCTGGTTTGCATTTCTGTTCACCGCCGGTATGGGGGTTGGTCTCGTATTCTATGGTGTGACTGAACCTGTAACACATTATTATTCCCCTCCTTCTGCTGATCCTGAAACAGTAGCATCTGCGGAAGAGTCCATGCAGTACACCTTATTCCACTGGGGATTCCATCCATGGGCTACATATGCGGTGCTTGCATTGGCACTTGCTTATTTTAAATTCCGTCACCGGGCTCCTGCTTTGATCAGTTCCGCTTTTGCACCACTGATTGGTGATCGGTCTAAAGGCGGCTTGGGGGTTGCGATTGATACACTGGCCGTTTTTGCTACTGTATTTGGTATTGCAACATCGCTTGGACTTGGTGCTACACAGATTACAGCAGGTTTGAACTATACCTTTGAAGGCATTCCAAATAACCTGACAACCAATTTGATCGTTATTTTCGTTATCACGGTATTATTTATGCTTTCTGCTTCTACAGGGATTAACCGGGGTATCCGTTACCTGAGCTGGACAAATATTGTTCTTGCCGTCGCATTGATGCTTTTTGTATTCATTCTCGGTAACTCTGTACGTATGACCGAGTCATTTACAACAACGGTAAGTAATTATATACAAAACCTTCCAAGCATGACGCTGGGAATGAATACTTTTACCGGTGACAGAGAGTTCCTTAATTCATGGACACTCTTCTACTGGGCCTGGTGGATCGGCTGGTCGCCATTTGTCGGAACCTTTATTGCCCGGGTTTCCAGAGGAAGGACGATTCGTGAATTTGTCATCGGGGTAACTTTAATTCCGGTAATATTCAGCGCCTTCTGGTTTTCCGTCTTCGGTATTGCCGGATTGGAAATGGATCAAGCTCAAGGCGGCATTATCCATCAATTAATGAATGAGGCGGGCAATGAAGTAGCATTATTTGCATTTCTTGAGTCACAGCCTATGGCAGCCGTCATTATGGGTGTCGCAGTGCTCTTGATTGCATCTTTCTTCGTTACTTCAGCCGATTCCGGTACATTTGTGCTTGGCATGCTGACAACAGGAGGCAGGTTAAACCCAGGAACGGGCGTAAAGATTATCTGGGGGATTGTCCTTGCCGGAACTGCTGCGGTTCTATTGTGGTCCGGCGGGTTGACAGCAATACAAATGGCCATGCTGATTGCAGCATTCCCGTTTGCGATTTTAATGGTATTTATGTGTATTTCGCTCCTTAAAGCACTGAAAAGCGAGCATGGCATATTGCAAATGGAAAGAAAACAGCGCGAACTCGATCCGGAGTTCCGTGAAAAGCAGCAAAAAGAACTAAGGAGAATGCGGGAAGGATTTAAGGAAACACTTCCTGATGCTGAAGAGGAAAGAGAATCTTAATAAACAATGGCTGTCCAGAAGGAATTTCCAATTCTGGACAGCTTTTTCGTTGAACACCGGCACATGTTGAAAGTCCTGGCTTTTTTATTTTTCTGGATGCCAACTAGCTTCCAGGTGCTGTTCCATATTCTTTTCATTTCAAATACTCAATCAAATCAAAGCATAAAAATAAGCCACGTCCAACAACCGGACGTGGCTTATTTATCAGGTTTTCATTTAACATGCTTTTTTTACATCGTATGGATTGGCATACCTAATGCTACATCAGCAGCTTCCATTACTGTTTCACCCAAGCTTGGATGTGCATGAATGGTAAGTGCAATATCTTCAGCAGTCATACCTGCTTCAATAGCAAGGCCGACTTCCGCAATTACATCACTTGCGTTCGGACCGGCAACTTGTGCACCAATTACAAGTCCGTCTTCTTTTCTGGTAATAAGTTTTGTAAACCCGTCACTATCATTTAATGATAATGCACGACCATTTGCAGCGAATGGGAATTTAGAAGCTTTTACATCATATCCAGCTTCTTTTGCCGCTGCTTCCGTATAACCAACTGTAGCAAGCTCAGGGTCAGAGAATACAACAGCAGGAATACCAAGATAATCAATTGCTGATTTTTCTCCGCTGATTGCCTCTGCAGCAACTTTTCCTTCATAGGATGCTTTATGTGCAAGTGGTGGTCCTTCTACAATGTCACCAATTGCATAAATGTTGTCTACATTTGTACGGCATTGCTTATCAATTTTAATAAGTCCTTTATCATCCACTTCAATGCCTACTTGTTCCAGACCGATCTCTTCAGTATTAGGTCGGCGTCCAACAGTAACCAGTACATAATCAGCCTCAATGGTTTCTTCTTTTCCTTTGGCTTCATATTTTACTTTGACACCATCTTTTGATTCCTCGACGCCTTGTGCCATTGCTTCAGTAATGACATTTACACCTTTTTTCTTAAGACGCTTCTTAACAACCTGCTTCATAGATTTTTCGAAGCCACCCAGAATTTCCTTGGTACCTTCCAATACAGTGACTTCGGTTCCGAAGTTGGCATAAGCCGTTCCAAGTTCAGTTCCAATGTAACCACCGCCAATAACAACCATCTTTTCAGGAAGTTCATCAAGGTTCAATGCTCCAGTCGAATCAAGAACACGGTCAGAAAACTTGAAGCTAGGAATTTCAATTGGTGTTGACCCGGTTGCAATAATACAGTTATTGAACGTATATGTCTGTGATTGCTTCTCGTCCATTACTTTAACTGTATTTTTATCAACAAAATATACTTCGCCTTTTACGATATCCACTTTATTTCCTTTTAAAAGGCTTTCGACACCTGAAGTTAATTTGTTAACTACCTTGCCTTTCCATTCCTGAACTTTGGAAAAATCAACGGATACATTTTCTGTTTTAATCCCCAGTTCCTCATTACCGCGGGCATACTCAGTTAAATGACCGGCCTGAATCATGGCTTTTGATGGGATACAACCGACATTCAAACATACTCCGCCAAGATTGCCTTTATCAACAATCGTTACTTTTTGACCGGTTTGGGCAGCGCGGATGGCAGCTACATAGCCGCCAGGTCCGGCACCCACAACCAGTGTATCCAGTTCAATTGGAAAATCTCCTACTACCATAATTTACGCCTCCATCATAATTAGTTGTGGATCGTTCAATAAACGCTTGATCTGATTCAGTGCCAATTGCGCCGTTGCACCGTCAACAATACGGTGATCAAAGCTGAATGATACCGCAAGAACAGGTGCGACAACAACTTCGCCATCACGAACAATCGGTTTTTCAGCGATACGGCCAATTCCAAGAATAACTGCTTCCGGATAATTCAGTACCGGTGTAAACCATTGTCCGCCGGCAGATCCAATATTAGTAATCGTATTGGATGCACCTTTCATCTCTTCAGAAGTAAGTTTACCACTGCGGGCTTTTTCTGCCAACTCATTAATTTCTTTTGAAATCGCAAAGATTGATTTACGGTCAGCATCTTTTACAACCGGTACAAGCAATCCTTTATCCGTATCTGCTGCAATACCGATGTTGTAATAATGCTTATAGATGATTTCATCTGAATCATCATCAACAGCCGCATTCAGAATTGGATACTTCTTCGATGCAGAAACCAGTGCTTTGGCAACGTAAGGAAGATACGTCAGTTTAATCTCCTGTTCAGCCGCTACTTCTTTAAACTTCTTACGGTGGGCCACCAGTTCTGTAACATCCACTTCATCCATTAGTGTTACATGCGGTGCTTTTGTTTTCGAATTAACCATTGCTTTAGCAATTGATTTACGGATGCCGCTCATTTTCTCGCGGGTTTCAGGGTAATCACCCTTTGGAACTGGTGCTGCAGCAGTAGATTCTTCTGTTGCTTCAGCATCTTCTGCAGTGTCTGCCTGCTTGTCACCGCTTAAGTACTTATCAACATCTTCTTTTAAAATTCGGCCATTCTTACCTGAGCCACTTACATCCTGAATGTTTACTTCATTGTCACGGGCGTATTTTCTGACAGATGGCATTGCGATAACCCGTTTATCATCTGATTTATCGTCGTCACTATCAGATTGTTTTTCTTTTGCATCGTCTTTTGACTCTTTTTCTTCCTTCACTTCTTTCGGAGCAGACTCTTCCTGTGCTTCTTCTTTACCGGAATCATCAGCATCACTTTCTTCTGATTCATAGCCTTCCGCATCAATTGTGATAATTGTATCACCAACTGTTGCTACCGTACCTTCTTCAGCATGAACTTTTAAAACCGGTCCATCCACTGGAGATGGTATTTCCACGACAGCCTTATCATTCTGTACTTCACAAAGTACATCATCTTCTTTTACTTCGTCGCCTTCTTTTACAAACCACTTAACAATTTCACCTTCATGGATACCTTCACCGATATCAGGCAACTTGAAATCAAACGCCATGTTTATTACCTCCAATCCAAAATGTTAAAAGTTAATAACTTGGTTCACTTTCTCCAGGATGTCTTTATGACTTGGTAACCATATTTCTTCCGCTTCTGAAAATGCATATACAGTATCTGGTGCAGTTACACGTAAAATTGGTGCCTCCAGATGCAGGATAGCTCTTTCCTGAACTTCTGAGATAACATGTGCTGCTACTCCTGCCTGACGCTGTGCTTCCTGAATCATAACCATTCGATTTGTTTTTTGAACTGATTCAACAATTGTATCCACATCAACAGGTGAAACAGTTCGAAGGTCAATAACCTCAGCATCAATGTCTTCTTTTTCGAGTTCCTCTGCTGCTTTTAATGCAGCATGAACCATAGCACCATAAGCAACCAATGTAACATCTTTACCATCTCGTTTGATGTCCGCTTTATCAAGGTCAACTGTATATTCTTCTTCCGGAACCTCACCGCGGAATGAACGATACAGTTTCATATGTTCCAAAAATAAAACCGGATCATTGTTACGTATAGCAGATATTAACAATCCTTTTGCATCGTAAGGTGTTGATGGAATAACAACTCTAATGCCCGGTTGCTGTGCAATTAATCCTTCCAATGAATCTGCGTGCAGTTCAGGTGTGTGAACCCCTCCGCCAAAAGGTGACCGGATTGTGACAGGCATCGTTTGTGTATTACCTGATCGGTAACGCATACGAGCCATTTGACCGTTGATTGCATCCATCGTTTCATAAACGAAGCCGAAGAACTGGATTTCCGGTACCGGACGAAAACCTTGCAGTGCAAGACCTATTGACAAACCGCCAATACCTGATTCAGCGAGCGGCGTATCAAATACACGATCTTCGCCAAATTCGTCCTGTAATCCTTCTGTCGCACGGAAAACGCCGCCATTTTGACCGACATCTTCACCATAAACAAGCACATTTTCATCATTTTTCAGTTCATTGTGCATTGCATCAGTGATTGCTTGAATCATTGTCATTTGCGCCATGATTTACTTCGACTCCTTTTCTTTATATTCTTCCATTTGCTCCTCTAAATTCGGCGGAAGTTCTTCATACATATTTCCAATTAAGTCAGTAACCTTCTGTTTAGGGTACTCATCTGTTTTCTTAATAGCTTTTTTAATTTCGTCTTTTGCTTCTTCAATTACTTTATTCTCTTCATCTTCTGACCAAAGATTTTTCTCTTCCAGAAGTTTACGGAAACGAACAATTGGGTCTTTTTTCTCCCATTCGTTATCCAGGTCATCTGTACGGTAACGCGTTGGATCATCACCAGCCATGGTGTGCGGACCATAACGATAGGTTAATGTTTCAATTAACATTGGCCCGTCGTCGTTAATTGCACGTTCACGGGCATGTTTTGTCGCCGCATATACGGCGAGAACATCCATGCCATCAACCTGTATACCTTCAATTCCCGCCGCAACCGCTTTTTGAGCTAACGTATTGGCAGCTGTTTGTTTTTCTACTGGAACCGAAATAGCAAAATGGTTGTTTTGCACAAAGAAAATAGCTGGAGCACCATATGCACCTGCAAAGTTGATCCCTTCATAGAAATCACCTTGTGAAGTACCGCCATCACCGGTATATGTTACAGCAACTGCTTTTTTACCACGCTTTTTCAAACCTAATGCCACACCGGCTGCTTGCGTATATTGAGCACCGATAATAATTTGCGGGCTTAATGCATTCATGTCCTCGGGGAATTGATTACCATGAAAATGCCCTCTTGAAAATAAGAAAGCCTGATATAGTGGAAGACCATGCCAAATAAGTTGTGGCACATCACGATATGCCGGTAATAAAAAGTCATCTGCTTCCAATGCATATTGACTTCCTAACTGCGAAGCCTCTTGTCCTGCAGTTGGAGCATAAAAACCAAGTCGTCCCTGGCGATTTAATGCAATCGAACGCTGATCGAGCACTCGGGTGTAAACCATTCTGCGCATTAACTCTTTCAAATCATCGTCTGAAAGATCCGGCATTGCATCCTTATTAACAATTTCTCCGTCTTCATTGAGAATTTGAAACATTTCAAACTGTTTTTCAACATTTTCTAGTACATGTTTCAAAATAGTTCACCTCTTCCTTCCTGATACATTTTTAAATACCCTTTACTAGCCTTCCCAAAATGTGAAAAAAACTGTACCTTTTACTCTTATTCTTGTTCCCTGTTTTGAATTTAACTAATCACTCCTTCAGACAAATGCAAAACTGTTACATAAAAAACGAGAAATTTATTGGTACAATTCATAATCTAATTAAATAATAGTTCATATAAGCCAATTTGGTCAATAACTTTGTTTTGATGTTTATCATTTTTTTAAAGGCTTACATAAGATGTATTTATTTGACTCTGTAAAGCAACAATCTGTTATAACAAAAAAATAAAACTGTATTAATTGTTCTGCCCCCTGTTCTTTTAGTAATTCTTATAATTAAACCTTTGGAAAATATATACTTTTTTACAGTTATATAACCTTCCTTCTTATTACTACAATCGGATTCTGAACACAAAAAAGTGTCATGAAAAATAAATTATTTTTATGACACCTTCTGCCCTTGGGAAACGATTATAATTATGAATAGCTGGTTTTTAGACAGCAGATAGCAACAAACTATTTGAAAACAGCTAATAAAAAGGATTTTTTAAAATAACACTTCGCTTTCCGGGGGCGGCTGGTGAGCCTCCTTGCGCTATCGCGCTTCGGTGTCTCACCGATGCCTTTCCTCCCCCAGGAGTGTACGTGAATTTCCTGCGCTGGGTTTTGCTCAATTTATGCTCAATTTATTCTGATATTTAATACAACGGGGCATAAGTAAAGTTATTATAAACCAGCAGCAGGAATATGCGAGACTCGGAAGCGAGGTGCGAGCTGAGGTTGCTCTGTACTAGACCGCGTCTAAGAAGACACTGCGAAAACGAATTTTTGAGCAGATGTCGCCTTGGTACCCGGAGGTATGAAAGCGAGTATAATCCAGCTGCGGCATCAGAGAGCATTACAAATGTATACGCCGCATTTATATAGATAACAACAAAAATTGCGAGAAGAGCCAATAAAAAAAGAACCAGACGAAATGAATCTCTGGTTCCTTTTTACGATTAATTTATATTATTCTTGTGAATCGGATTTGCTCTTGCTGTTGCTCGGAGCATTATTTTTGTATTCCACATTCATACCGGCAGCCTCATAAAACGCTTCTTTTAATTTATTATACTCGGTAGTAAATTTGTTGAATTTTTCATTTGCTTCGATAACTTTTTCGTAACTTTTATTCACTTTCTTTATATGATCTGTCAGCGTCTCCTGCTCCAGGTCTTCTTTTTGCAGCATCGTATATAGTTCTTTTTCAAGCTTAAGCGAATCGGAATATGCTTTGTTCAACTTATCATAAGCTTCGTAACGGTCCATCATTACACTGTACATTTCTTCTGCTTTTTTCTTCACTTTTTTGTCTTCCAGGTCTTTTATCATGCTTTCTATTTTTGTAAATTCCTCTTTGGAAGCTTGAATACTTTCCTTTTCAAGCTCTATCTTCTCTGACCTTTTTTCTATTGTATCAATTGCCTGCTTTGACAGTTCTTTTATTTTATCAAATTCGTCCATTCCCAAATCTATAATTTGAGCGTATATTTCCTGTTCCTTCTTTTCCAGTTCCACAATTGGATCCTGCTGTTCCTCGAAGGTTGCCTCCAATTCCACAGCTTTCTCCAAATGATTATAAATCTGTTCGGACGTAGAAGTCCCGCTGCATGCGGTAAGTAATGCAATTATAATAAATACAATAAATACGAATGACTTTTTAATCACCACGTGTCGATATCCTCCCTCATTCTCTGTTGCAAAATTTATACCCTAGTATAACACATTTCAGAGAAAAAACAGGACACTGAATAAATATTTCTGCTTGTCCTATAGTAAATTTATGATGTGAAAATACATATTATGTTAAAATATTAACATTACGTAGTGTAAGGAGTGTCAATCAATGATTACAATGGATGATATAGTGCGTGAAGGCCATCCCTCATTACGGGAAAAAGCCCAGGACGTACCTGTCCCTCCAACTGAAGAGGACATACAACTCCTAAATGATATATTGACCTTTGTAAAAAATAGTCAGGACGAAGAATTGGCAAGTAAATATAATTTAAGACCTGGCGTGGGTTTAGCTGCACCACAATTGGGAATAAATAAACGAATGTGCGCTGTTCATCTGGAGGACGCAAAAGGGAATTTGTACAGTTACGGGCTGATAAATCCGAGAATAGTCAGCCATTCAGTTGAAAGAGCATACTTAGCAGCAGGAGAAGGCTGTCTCTCGGTAGACCGCAATGTTGAAGGGTATGTACCGAGAAATGCAAGAATAACGGTAAAAGCAATTGGCCTGGATGGCAATGAACTGAAACTGCGGTTAAGAGATTACCCGGCAATTGTTTTCCAGCATGAAATAGATCATTTGAATGGGATTATGTTTTATGATCACATCAATAAGGAAAAACCATTCGCAGTACCGGATAACTCGAAAGCAATTGAATAAAGACCTTGCTGACAGGGACTATGTAATGCGGGTCCCTGTTATTTTATTCAGTATAATAAACAATTTTATGTTAAAAATATACATACGGTAATTCTTGTTTCAAGTACGCTTATAATATGAAAAACGAATCTTTTTTTAACAAATACAGTATTTTTGTTTCAAATTTACCTCAAACAGTATTATACTATAGATAAGAGGGATTGGATCGGTAGAGCGTTTTATTTGCTTTTCTTAATTTATAGAAAGGAGATGCGAACTTCATGTTAAAACGCCTAAAAGAAAAGCTGAAAAAACGGTGGAAAGACTTTTTAGGCAGAGGACGTGTACCTACTACTTGTGAGGATGACTACCTGGAATAGACCAATCATGTAATTAAATTTAATTTAAAATTGATGCAGAAAAATCTATTGAGGATTTAGAATAAGTGATCGGATAATAACGTACATGTAAATATAAAATTTGCAGCTGTTCGCCCTATTGCCGTCAGCTTATTAAGTAATGAATTAAATCCCAATGGATCGTATGCACAAAAACGGAATATAAAATTTACAGAGTAAAAAAAGAAGTTAGGAGAGATGAGATGATTTTTAAAGTTTTTTATCAGGAATCACCAGATGAAGTTCCTGTGCGTGAACGAACAAACAGCCTTTATATCGAGGCTGAATCCGAAAAAGAGGTACGTAATAAATTATACGATCGCAACTATAATATTGAATATATCCAGGTATTGGATGAAGCACATTTAAATTATGAAAAACAAACCGATAAATTCAAGCTGGAGTCCGCTTAACAGATGAAGTTTGTCAAAAATGACCAGACAGCTGTTTTTGCATTGGGCGGGTTAGGAGAAATAGGGAAAAACACTTATGGTGTTCAATTCCAGGATGAAATAATTTTAATCGATGCCGGAATTAAATTTCCCGAAGATGAACTGCTTGGTATCGACTACGTTATTCCGGATTATACCTACCTGATTCAAAACCAGGACAAAATCAAAGGATTGTTTATAACACACGGCCATGAGGACCATATCGGAGGAATTCCGTACCTCTTGCGTGAAATAAATGTGCCAATATATGCTGGAAAGCTTGCGATCGGACTAATCAGAAACAAACTCGAAGAACATGGCTTATTACGAAATGCCAAATTACACACAATTCAAGAAGACGATATTATTAAATTCCGTAAAACATCTGTATCTTTTTTCCGTACTACCCACAGCATCCCTGATTCATATGGGATTGTTGTAAAAACACCACCTGGCAACATTGTTCATACCGGTGACTTTAAATTTGATTTTACACCAGTAGGGGAACCTGCCAACATTTCCAAAATGGCTGAAATAGGTAAAGAAGGCGTACTTTGCCTGCTTTCAGACAGTACAAATAGCGAGGTGCCAGGCTTTACGATGTCCGAACGTGTCGTTGGCGGAAACATTAACGATATTTTCGGAAGAGTTGACGGCCGCTTAATTTTTGCAACGTTCGCCTCGAATATCTACCGCCTGCAGCAAGTTGTTGAAGCTGCTGTGAAACACAATCGTAAGGTAGCAGTATTTGGGCGCAGCATGGAATCGTCCATCCGTATCGGCCAGGAACTTGGCTATATCCAGGCACCAAAAGATACGTTTATTGAGCCGAATCAAATTAACCGTCTTCCTGCACATGAAGTAACCATATTATGCACAGGATCACAGGGTGAACCAATGGCTGCATTATCTCGTATTGCCAACGGTACACATCGGCAAATTCAAATAATTCCCGGAGACACTGTAGTATTTTCTTCATCTCCAATCCCTGGAAATACGGTAAGTGTCAGTCGTACAATTAATAAACTGTACAGGGCCGGTGCTGATGTAATTCATGGCCCATTAAGCAATATTCACACTTCAGGACACGGCAGCCAGGAAGAAATGAAACTGATGCTGAGACTGATACAGCCAAAATATTTCATGCCGATTCATGGTGAATATCGGATGTTAAAAGAACACCTCAAACTTTCCGAAGCATGTAATGTCGATCCGGCAAATGGATTTGTGATGGATAATGGAGATGTTCTTGCATTAGATAAAGATAATGCGATGGTTGCAGGCAAAATTCCATCAGGATCTATCTATGTTGATGGAAGTGGCATTGGTGATATTGGAAACATTGTATTACGTGACCGCCGTATTTTATCTGAAGAAGGACTTGTTATGGTGGTTGTAAGTATCAATATGAAGGAATTCAGAATTGCGTCAGGTCCTGACATCATCTCTCGTGGATTTGTTTACATGAGGGAATCAGAAGACCTGATAAATGAAGCGCAAAAGCTGGTATCAGCCCACTTGGAAAAAGTAATGGAACGCAGGACAACCCAATGGTCGGAAATTAAAAATGAGATAACCGATACCATTGCACCATTTCTTTATGAAAAAACAAAACGCAGACCAATGATTTTACCGATTATCATGGAAATATAAGAATTTCTCTAAATATAAGAATGACATTGTTAACTGAGCATTCACATCCAATAAATAACGTGGATTGCTCGAGAACAATGTCATTCTTTTTAAATGGCTGTTTTCTAAAAGACTGTTGCTATTTGTGTCATTCTGAATAAAGCCTTACCCCACAATTTCCATAAACTGCGAACCAGTTTGAGTGAAAATATACCCCCTCAACTGTAATATATGCGAGTCCTGTGGGAGAAGACAAGGGTTTAAAGGACATAAGGAAGCGCAAACGTCGATAAGAAGTGGTTCATCGGGGTTATGAAGCACGAAAGAGAGCAGAAACATCGATGAAAAGTGGTTCATCGGGGTTATGAAGCACAAAAGAGAGCGCAAACATCGATAAAAAGTAGTTCATCGGGGTTATGAAGCACAAAAGAGAGCGCAAACATCGATAAAAAGTAGTTCATCGGGGTTATGAAGCACGAAAGAGAGCAGAAACATCGATGAAAAGTGGTTCATCGGGGTTATGAAGCACGAAAGAGAGCAGAAACATCGATGAAAAGTGGTTCATCGGGGTTATGAAGCACAAAAGAGAGCGCAAACATCGATGAAAAGTGGTTCATCGGGGTTATGAAGCACGAAAGAGAGCAGAAACATCGATGAAAAGTGGTTCATCATGAATACGAAGGGAAAAAGGAAACGGAAACCTCTCTAAAATGATTTTCTCAAGTTGAGCCTCGCAGTGCGAAAGACGTAGGACTCGGGCAGCCGCCCACGGAAAGCGACGAGCTAAACATCCACCGAATAAGCTTCAAGTTGCGAGGAGTGCTACTTCATCGAATTACTTGCAACACGACGAGCACCACAGTGTTCCGGAGCGGTGTTATTGCACTCGACTTTTACAGTAGTTCGCATTTTATGTCAACTGTGGAATAACGGCAACAACCTTTGTGAAAAGATCCTTTTAAATTGAACTACCCATTTGAAAGTTCTATTTCAACCGTTCCAATGATTTTTTCATATCGGGAACTTCAACTTTAATTAAATACTCTCCATATTGGACTGCCTGGTCATATGTTATTTTTCCCGGCAGCGGGGCTAAATCATCGATTATAACATCGATAATTGCCGGCCTCTCCGATAAAAAAGCCTGCTCCATTGAAGTGGATAGATCGTCGATATTTTCAACGCGATATCCCTCTCCCCCACATGCTTTTCCAAATGCAGCAAAATCTATTTCACCTAATTCAGTTTCATAGTTCAGGTGTCCCATTTCCTGTTGTTCATATTTAATCATACCGATTTTACTGTTATTTAATATAACTATTTTGATTGGAAGCTGATATTGTACAGCAGTTACAAAATCGTGCATTACCATTGTAAAGCCACCATCCCCGCAAATTGCAACTACCTGTTTATCAGGATTTGCCACCTGTGCAGCAATGGTACCGGGTAAACCGGATCCCATTGTTGCGAGTCAGCCTGATATAACAAACTCCTGACTGATAAACGGAAGATAGCGGGTTGTCCAGACAGTCACATTTCCTACATCAGCGGATACGATTGCATTTTTATCAAGTACATTTTCCAGTGCATACATAACCTGTGGTGCCTGAATTGGATCTTCATGTTTCTTTTTATCCTCCTGCATATAAATATGCCAGTTCTTCATTTATCCTGCCGCTTCTTCAAAAATGGGTTTTCATTCTTCGGTGTCACCATTGACGACAGTTTTGGAAGAACATATTTAACATCACCGCAAATTTCTATTGCCTATTTCGCCACAAAAAAAACCTGCACCAATTCAGGTACAGGTTCACTCTTCTATTACCAGGTGTTTTTCAAATCTGGAAATATCCTTATCCGCTCCAATTACAATGAGTATATCGTCCCCATCCAAAACATCATCAGCGCTTGGCGATACATTAATGTCTTTTCCCCGCTTTATAGCCACTACGTTACATCCATAATTTGCCCGTATGTCAAGGTCAACCAACGTTTTACCCTGCATTCTTCTTCCTGCTTTAACCTCAACTATACTGTGATCATCGGAAAGCTCCAGATAATCGAGTATATTGCTTGAGATTATATTGTGGGCAATTCGTTTCCCCATATCACGCTCAGGGTGTACTACCTGATCCGCTCCAATTTTGTTCAGGATTTTTTCATGATAATCATTTTGTGCTTTAACGGTTATTTTCTTTACATTTAAATCTGTTAAAACAACTGTCGTTAAAATACTGGCCTGAATATTATCACCAATAGCAACGATTACATGATCAATATTTTTTATCCCAAGTTCTTTTAACGTCACCTCATCGGTAGAGTCTGCGATTACCGCATGTGAGGCGATATTCTTATATTCATTCACTTTATCTTCATCAATATCAACCGCAAGCACCTGCCTGCCTTCCATGCTTAATTCACGGCAAATACTGCCGCCAAAACGCCCTAATCCAATAACTGCATAATCTCTTTTCATACTATTTCCTCCATCACACAGTGTCTTTTTTCAGTCTACCATACTACTTTTGGAAGTGGAATTAATATCTCAACTTTCTTAGTGTGAAATTGACACGTAAGATCTTGAAAGATTGTGGATGGTTGGAGATATACTTACTCGAATTGACTCGGGAATAACAGTTCGTTATTTTTCATCGTATTTGACAGATAATGCGCAGTAACTTGAAAGTTCTTTATACCCGCCGTCCAGTATCGCTCCGGGCGGATGCTTTCCGCGGGCACGGTCTCAGCCTCCTCGAGAAAACCACTCTGTGGGGTCTTCGGACTAGTGCTCTACCCGCAGAAGTCACCTCCCTCCGCTCACCCGGACTAGTGAAGTGGTGTCATGTATTTATTAACACGATTCCTACTCCAACTAATAGTTCACTAAAAGTGAAACCAGCGAAGGAAATACACGGAGACTCCTGTGGGAGCAGAGGCCTAGGTGAGACCACTGAGTGCGCCAGCACGAAGGGGGCTCATCAGCCGCCCACGGAAAGCGGAGTGTATTTCCGCAGCGGTGGTCCAACGCTCATATAAAGTTACTGCGCATAATCTATCTTTTGTGTAAAAAAATAAGGGCAACTCCCATTTCGGAAGTTGCCCTTATTCTTATATAGCATCGAGCATTTGGAATTGTGATTTTACCAGTTCATAATATTCCCCGTGCTGACTCATTAACTCATCATGATTCCCATTCTCAAGAATTTTACCATTTTCCAAAACGAAAATATTATCTGATTCCCGTATTGTCGATAAACGGTGAGCAATAATAATTGCAGTTCTGCCTTTCAACAGTTTTTGCAACGCTTCCTGGATTTTCATTTCTGTTTCAGTATCAATACTTGCAGTTGCTTCATCCAGGATCAGGATTCTAGGGTTAGCTAATAATGCCCGGGCAAAAGACAACAGTTGCCGCTCGCCGGCTGAAAGGATATTCCCTCGTTCTTCTACTTCTGTTTCGTATCCGTTCGCAAGGCGTTGAATAAATTCATCCGCTCCTACGACTTTTGCAGCATTAATAACTTCTTCGTCTGACGCATCCGGACGCCCGAATCGTATATTTTCCATAATGGTTCCTGAAAAAATAAATGTATCCTGCAATACAACACTTATTTGCTGTCGCAGATTATCCAATTTAACATCCCGTAAATCATGACCATCAATTTTTACAGCACCTTTTGTAGGATCGTAAAAGCGGCTAATCAGGTTAGAGATAGTCGATTTCCCGCTTCCAGTATGGCCAACAAGTGCAATTGTCTGACCTTCTTTAATCTCCAATGAAATTTCATGTAATGCAATTCGTTCCTCATCATAGGTAAATTGCACACGGTCAAACTCAATACGGCCTTTCATATCTGTGATGTCAATACTATCCTCTTTCTCTTTGACATTCGGCTGTTCATCAAGAAATTCAAATATCCGTTCCGATGCAGACATCGCCATCAAAAGCTGATTGTACATTTGACCTAAACGGGAAATCGGATCCCAGAACATACCAAGATAGAAAGCAAATGTTACAAATGTACCTGTTTCCATACCACTGTTCAAAATTAAAAAGGAACCAAAGGAAATTAAAATTATTGTTCCAATCGCATTACTCATTTCCACTACCGGACCAAACATGGCACTTTTTTTCGTTGCAATCCGCATGCTTTCATAGTTGTCCGAGTTAACACCTTGAAAGTATTCCGTATTTTCTTTTTCCTGAGAAAAAGATTGCGTAATCCGGATACCCTGGATACTTTCATTCAGGTGCGAATTCAGCCGTGACTGTTCAATACGCACATTCTGCCATGATCGACGGATATTTCGCCTGAGTTTGGTTGAAATATAGAACATAACCGGCAAAATAACCAGTACTGCCAGAGCAAGCTGCGGACTATATACAAACAGAATAACGATCATCGCAATTAAGGTAACAATGTCCATCAGTAAATTGATTATTCCATTTGTAAACAGTTCCTGCAGCGAGTTTATGTCATTCATGATACGAACAAGTATTGAACCCGCTGAACGTTTATCAAAGAACCGGTGTGATAACTGCTGAACATGCGAGAATAAATGCTTTCGTAAATCATAGATTACATTTTGTCCAAGAATGTTTACCCACTTTATCCGGAAGACATTTCCCACATAGCTTAATACATACAGGATTCCAACAATAAAAACAAGATACGTAAGCAGTGTCTCATCCTTATTGGCAATCGCCACATCAATGGCAACTTTACCAATTAGTATTGGAACGATCAGGCGTACTGCGGTTGATACAAGCATTGCTATTAAAGCACCAGGTAAATACGTTTTCGAATATGGTTTTACATAAGAAAGCAGCCGCCACATTTGTTGCCAGTTAAACGGCTTTTCAACCGCCTGATCAACTGTATAGTGAAAACGTTTTAAATGTCTGTTTTCTTTCGATTGTTTTTTCGCTTTGGCCATATTGTTCTCCCCCCTTCTATTTCGCTGTCTCCATAATGGCTTCTCTGTCCTGATACTGGATATCGTAAATCCGCTGATATGGTCCTTTATTATTCATCAAGTAATCATGTGTGCCACGTTCAGCAATTTCGCCATGTTCCATTACCAAAATTTCATCAGCATGTTTTAAGGATGAAATACGGTGGGCAATAATAAAGGTTGTTCTTCCCTGCATTACTTCCTTCAGTGCTTTCTGAATTTTAAATTCTGTTTCCATATCCACGGCTGATGTAGCATCGTCAAGTACTAAAATACTTGGATTAATACAAATTGCACGTGCTATTGCAATTCGTTGCTTTTGACCGCCGGAAAGTCCCATACCGCGCTCCCCGAGCATCGTGTCATAGCCATGCGGCATATCCATAATAAAGTCATGCGCCTGCGCCCGCTTTGCTGCATCAATGATTTGCTCATCAGATACATCTGGCATACCATAAGCGATATTCTCCCTGATGGTTGTGGAAAATAAGAATGATTCCTGCAATACAAACCCGATATGTTTGCGAAGAGTTTTTATCTTATAGTGATCCACAGGACTTCCATCAACCAGGACTTCACCTTTTTCGGGCTCATAAAATCGAGTGATCAGTTGAGTTATACTTGTTTTTCCTGACCCTGTTGAACCAATCAGTCCGATAACCTTTCCAGGAGGTGCATCAAATGTAATATTTTTTAGTGCCGTATCATCATCTTTTGTGTATGTTAAGGTAACATCATTAAACGTGACATGACCTTTAATAGGTGTATCCAGTGCACTGTCTTTTTCAGCAATGTCCTCTCTTGTTTCCAAAATTTCCAGCAGCCGCTCACCGGACGCTTTCGCCTGGGAAAATTGGTTAATAACAAACCCCAGACCCATCAATGGCCCCATAATGTACCAAACCAGAGTAAAGAACGCCACCAATTCGCCAAGTTCCAAAGAACCATTGATAACGAGGAAACCACCATAAGCAAGCAGTACCACCGCACAAAAGTTCCCAATAAATTCCATAAGCGGCATATATTTGGACCATATAGCTGAGGTAGTCAAGTATTTTTCTTTATAATCTTCATTACTGGTCGAGAATCTGCCAATCTCAAAATCTTCCTTGGATAAGGATTTTACCGTATTGATGCCACTGACATTTTCCTGCACACGTGTATTCAATCGTCCAAGTGACTTTCTGATTCCTCTGAATGCCGGGTGAACCTGCTTATCAAATTTAAATACCACAACAGCCAGGAATGGCATCGCCGCCATCGTTACCAATGCAAGCGGTACTGAATAATAGAACATAACGGATAAACTGAACAGAATCAATAAAATAATCCGTATTAGTTCAGAAATGCCAAACGAAAGAAAAAAGCGAAAGCCCCGGACATCTTCCACCAGTCGTGACATGATGTCGCCTGTCTTTGCATTATCATAATACCTGAATGATAGCACCTGAAGTTTTTTGTATAATGCTTCCCGAATGACATATACAGCTTTAATCCCAAATAATTCACCAAGATATTGATGAAAAAAGTTGGATATTCCTTTCACAATCATAATCAGTAAAAATGCAATCGAAATATAAGGTATTAATGAATATCTGTTTTCCATTACTACATTGTCAATTGTCTGTTGGAGCACAATTGGGTATACGACAGTTGCAGCCGTGACAAAGATTAGAAAGATTAATGACGTAAAGAAAAACTTCTTATACGGCCAGTAAAACTGTTTTAATTTTTTGAAAGTATCCAATGTATTCCCTCCCCCTGATGATTTTCCATAATATCTAATATAACGGGTTCCGAAATAAATTTCCACTCCTTTTACTCAATTTTTTAAAACTTTTTTATAATATAAAAAAAGCTCCTACTTTAGTAATAGGAGCACAATACCAGCATACTTATTTTCCTGATTTTCCAAGCACCCGATTCACTCGTTTGCGCAGCATATTCATGCCGCCGCCTCCCGACTGATAATGCCGCAGCTTACCATCAGAATCAAAAACATAGTATGCCGGTACATACCTGTTTTTGAATGCATCGGTTAGTTTACGTTCATTATCAACGAAAATCGGCTGTGAAATATCGTGTTCACGTGCAACGCTTTTAATCTCATTAAGATCCTTATCCTGTTCCGAACGGGGCATATGCACTGTAATAACATTCAGTTCACGTTTGTATTCATCACGGAAATCGTTCACTTTTGGCATTGCAGTCTTGCACGTCCCACAGCTTACAGACCAGAAATGTATTAATGTTGGTTTTTCTCCAATTAAATCTTTCCTGCTCATTGGTCTGCTGTTAAACCATTTTTCTGCGCCTTCCAATTCAGGCATTGGGTCTCTTAACCGCATCAAGTCCACCTCCTGCCGGTATCATAAAAAAGCTGACCCTAAAGATAAGTGTCAGCTCATTCTCTTATTCATAATTATATATGAATAATACGTTATAATGTTTCGTGGCCAGGCTTCCAGTTCACCGGGCAAAGCTCCCCGGTTTGAAGCGCCTGCAGTACACGAAGAACTTCATCAACATCACGTCCAATGTTGTTATGGAATACTGTATGGTATTGTAATTCACCTTCTGGATTGATGATGAATAACCCACGTAGTGCAACCCCTTCATCTTCAATTAGCACACCGTAATCTTTTGATACATTGTGATTCGTATCGGCTGCTAATGGATATTCCAGTGCACCCAGTCCATTATCTTCACGCATTGTGTTGATCCATGCTTTATGGGTGTGGATTGTATCGGTTGATACACCAATCACTTCAGCATCCAACTCCTCGAATTCCTCATATCGGTCAGACATTGCCGTGATTTCTGTCGGACATACAAACGTAAAGTCCATTGGATAGAAAAAGAGCACGGTCCATTTATTATTTTTCATGTTTTCCGACAGGCTTACTTTGCCAAATTCTTTGTTAGGCATGACGGCATCCATTTCAAATTTCGGCGCCTGTCTTCCTACCATTCTTTCCGCCATATGTAATCCCTCCATCTTTTAGTATGAAGCTTCAAATGTGTCAGGAACCCCTCTCATCATTGACATATTTTTTGGAAAATATACCTTTTAACATTTAAAAACTGGTTTACAATGTTATTAATTGTGGAATATTGATATAGTCTATCGAATTCTGTATGATAAATATTGAAAATTAGAAAGGGGACTACATATGAACTTATTTGGTATATCATTTGATCTGAGTGAAATTCTTAGTGCAGTTGTACCAGTCCTGGCAAGAATTCTATTATTGGTTATAGCATTTTTAATTATTGTTCCGATTGGAAAGAAAATAATTGAAAAAACACTGCAAAATGCAGCTAAAAATCAAAAAAACAGTCCTGGACGAATGAAAACACTGGAAAAACTATTGGTCAACATATTTTCCTACGTTATGATCTTTATTTTAATAGTGATGTTATTTGCAACGTTGGGAGTTAAAATTGGACCACTGCTTGCTGGTGCAGGTGTCGTTGGCCTCGCTATTGCTTTTGGCGCACAAGGACTTGTCAGTGATATTGTGACGGGGTTCTTCATATTACTGGAACGTCAGATTGAAATTGATGATTATGTAACAACTGCAGGCTATGATGGAATAGTAGAGGAAATCGGGCTGCGGACAACCAAAATCCGCAGTTTTGACGGTACATTAAATTTTGTACCAAACCGTTATATCGAGGGAGTTGCCAACCATTCTCGCGGTAATATGCGGGCGCTTGTGGATATCAGTATAAACTATGAATATAACATTGATCAGGCTATCGCAGTTTTAGAAGAGGTCTGTGCGGAGTTTCAGAGTGATGAGCGATTTAAAGATGGTCCAAATGCAATTGGTGTTCAAAGCTTTGGTTCATCTGATATTGTTCTGCGTGTTGTTGGACAAACTGAAAATGGACTTCAGTGGGCATGCGAACGTGATATGAGAAAAGCTATTAAAGAAGCATTCGACAATAATGGAATTGAACTTTCACTGCCGCATCAGGTTATTTTTCAAAAGAATAATGATTAATAAAAATCACCCGGTTCATTAGTAATGAACCGGGTTTTCACTTATTATTCCCTGTTTAATTTATCATTCACCATTTGACATACATCTTCTGCACTATAACCTTCTGCATTTATAACGGGTCCTGCGATACTGGTGGTAGCCATTCCCATTACGTTTTTATCCTGCCCGGTAATCACACAGCAGTCACAATATGCAGTGTCATCCTCTGAATGCAAATCAACCACATCGTGACCCATTTCCATCAACGCTTCTTTCACATCGGTCAGGCTTTCTTCCACACCAATTCGTGCCATTTACTTACCTCCTCTGGAAACTAAACATTTTCGCATCTAGTTTTTCCAAAAGATGAAAAGGTATGCAGAATCCTAATGGGAGGATAAAGCCTTAATTGTTTGTATAACAGCATTGAGACCAGTTTCAAGGGCATCTTCATCGGGCTGCAATTGTGCACTGTGTAAACCAAACGGTGAATCAACTCCAAGCCAAAACATGAAACCAGGAATTTCTTTTAACATGTAACCGAAATCTTCCCCTGTCATTGCAGGATTTGCTTCAAGAAAATTAATATTGCTTTCTTCCATCGTTTTTGAAAATAACGCCACATGTTCCTGATCATTATAAACCTGATAATAGTTCGAACCATAATCAATCGAAATCGAACAATCGTGAGAAATCTCAAATCCACGTACCAATCTTTCAAGCTTTTGTTTCACAACGTCAATTGTGGCTGGTTGAAGTGTACGAATCGTACCTTCTAATCTTGCTGTTTCTGCAATGGCATTTTGAACAAATCCACTTTCCATTTTTCCGATTGTAACAACAGCACTTTCCAGAGGATCCAAGCCCCTCGATACGATTTGCTGCATTTCGACGATAAAGCTGCTTGCCGCAACCGTCATATCTCTTGTCAAATGTGGATATGCGGCATGTCCACCTTTTCCTTCAAAATCCAGAAACAACTCACTTGTATTGGCAAATAATAACCCCGTACGACTGGAAACAGTTCCAACAGGCAGTTCAGGCGCGATATGCAGGGCAAAAATAACGTCAGGCTTCCATTCCATGAATTCCTGGGAATCGATCATTGGCAACGCACCGCCCGGACCTTCCTCTGCCGGCTGAAATACAAAAACTACATGATCAGTTACCGGATGCTCAATCATATATTTCAGTGAACCCAATGCAATCGTCATATGGAAGTCGTGGCCGCACGCATGCATTTGGCCAACATGAGCCGATTTAAATGAATAGTTCGTTTGTTCGGTAATCGGCAGACCATCCATATCACAACGGAAGCCAATCGTTTTAGTCGGGTTGGTCCCCTTTATACGGACAAGGATTCCGGTGCGCCATTCTTTAATTTCTACTCCATCCGTTTTCATCGCATGGATTTTTTTTAACAAATAACTTTGCGTCTTGACCTCCTGAAATCCCAATTCCGGTATTTGATGCAATTCCCTTCTAATCGTTTGTAAAGTGGTAAAATTCATGTTCATCCCTGCTTTAGTTATCCAATTTACGAAGTTCTTGCTTAATCTCTGTTTTTGATTTTGTACTATCATCAATTTCCTTAAGGACTTTAGCCGGAGTTCCAGCAACCAACGTGTTTGGCGCAACATCCTTTGTAACAATTGATCCGGCAGCAACGATTGCTCCTTTTCCAACAGTAACACCTTCCAGAACAACCACATTTGCTCCAATAACAACATCATCTTCAATCACAACAGGCTGTGCGGATGGTGGCTCAATTACTCCTGCAAGTACTGTTCCGGCACCAACGTGACAATTCTTCCCTACTGTTGCACGTCCACCCAGAACTGCATTCATATCAATCATAGTTCCTTCGCCAACAACAGATCCAATATTGATCATCGCACCCATCATAATAACTGCTCCATCGCCAATTTCGACCTGGTCACGGATAACAGCACCAGGTTCTATTCTGGCATTTACTTCTTTTAAATCAAGTAATGGAATAGCAGAATTTCGTCGGTCATTTTCAAGTACATAATCAGCAATTTTCTCTTTATTATTTTCCAAAAATGTACTGATATCTTTCCATTGTCCGAATAATACACCACTGTTTTTGTCAACAAAAGATTGAATGGAATCACCATAATTCAGGGAATCCAATTGTTCACCTTTAATATATACTTTCACTGGTGTACTCTTTGTACTATTTGATATAAAGCTGATAATTTCATTTGCATCCATCATTTTCACAATAATATCCTCCAATTTCACGTATTTATTTTACTTTAGCAGACCATTATTCGACGTGCAACAACCAGCTATTGTCGCCCTTTTTAGATAAATACAAAAAACCCTTGCTTAACATGTATCGGCAAGGGTGCAGAGTACAGCCTGCTCTATGACTGATTATTTTTGGATGTATAGTAATCACGTTTTAATTGTTTTAAAATGGCTCTTCTGGTTATTATGCCGTCAAAATATCCTTCGTCATCAGAAACACAAACAAACGGATAATTAATAACTGCTTTTAAGCCCTGCATAAACGTATCCTGTTTTGATATGGACGGTATATCTGTATTCATTACTTCGTGTACCTGCATTTCAGACAGTTTTTCAATTTCAAAGCGTTCCAGTCCCAATATTTCATTTAAAATAAGTGTTTTTCCTATTGTTCCTGCCAGCTTATAGGACGCGTCCAGTACTGGAACAGCTGAGTAGCCCGATTTTACTAATACCAATAACGCATGTTCCAAAGGATTATTTAACTGAACATGGGCCACTTTTTCCGATGAAATCATTAAGTCTTCAATTAAGATTTCCGTCAATTGTTTATCTTGAATTGTACTCATAATAAAACGCTCCTTTTCGAATACTAACAAACACCTTGTTTTAATCAAATGCTAAAAAGGAGTTGTGAAGCTACTCTCCACATACATATTCTACCATAATCAATACATAAGAATCATCTTTACTCAAAAATAACTTTGAAATTTTCCATGACTTATTTTATAATATGAACATATGATCATATAGTATAGGAGTGTGGAACTTGACTTATAAATCGATTAATGAACATTTGATAGATAATGTAGCCCAAACATTTAAAGTATTATCAGATCCAACCCGTATTAAAATTTTGCATCTGCTTTTTCATAAAGAATGTTCAGTCAGTGAAATTGCCGACATATTAAGCATGCAGCAGTCCACTATTTCACACCAATTAAAATACTTAAAGCAATTGCACCTTGTTAAAGCACGCAGAGAAAAAACAAAGTACTACTATTCACCTGATGACTATCATGTGAAAAATTTGCTTGAACAAACGATTGAGCATACCAAGCATACTAAACAGGAGTGATTAACATGGGACATAACCACGATCACCATCATACGGATAATACCAAAGTGTTATTCTGGAGTTTCATTGCGATAGCTTCCTTTATGGTAGTAGAAGTTATCGGTGGAATAGTAACAAACAGTCTTGCACTGCTGTCGGATGCAGGTCATATGTTAAGTGATGCAGCAGCATTGGGATTAAGTTTACTTGCATTTAAAATTGGCGAAAAAAATGTCACCAGAAATAAAACGTATGGCTATAAGCGGTTTGAAATTATTGCAGCATTCATAAACGGTATTACATTAATTGTCATTTCGTTATATATAGGTTACGAAGCTTTCCACAGATTTGTTGACCCACCAAATGTAAGTGCAGGTATGATGATTATTGCCTCAATCGGTTTAGTGATAAATTTGGTGGTTGCCTGGATTTTGATGCGCGGCGACTCTGAAGAAAATTTAAATGTCAGAAGTGCCTTACTTCATGTGTTTGGTGATTTACTGGGATCAATTGGTGCGATAGTCGCCGGTATTTTAATATATTTCTTCAGCTGGTACATAGCTGACCCGATTGCAAGTGTATTAGTAGCTATTTTAATATTGATATCAGGTATTCGAATCACAAAAGACTCGGTTCATGTTCTAATGGAAGGAAAACCGGAAAATATCAATATGGATGAAGTGAAAGAAGCTTTATCAGGACTTGACGGTGTAAACGATGTGCATGACCTGCACATTTGGTCGATAACGTCTGGCTTTCCTTCATTGAGCTGTCATCTTGTTGTTGATGATACAATTAAACGGGACACAGTTCTCACAAAAGCAAATGACATGATTGAAGAACAGTTTCAGATATCCCACAGCACAATACAAATAGAAGGTCAAAATACTGCTTCACATAATGATTGTGATTTTTGTAACTGAACTATTGTTGTTGACACAGCTTTATATGATAAATATATGCTGAAAACATTAAAACGGATATTGATAATATGCAAGCGTGCTAAGGCCTAAAGCACGCTTCTTTTTTTAAAGCTCATTTCGAAATTTTGTTGCTTAGTAACCTCGCAGTTGGTATAGAATGCGAACTGCTTTGAATAGAGTTGAGTACTACAACACCGCTGCGGAAATACACTTCGCTTTCCGTGGGCGGCTGATGAGCCTCCTTGTTCCTTCGTCACTGCGGAGTCTCATCTAGGCCTCTGCTCCCACAGGAGTCTTCGTGTATTTCCTCCGCTGTATTCTGCTCTTTTGACCTTGAATATGAACTGTGAAAAAAAACAAACCAGCAGCTGGAATATGCGAGACTCCTGCGGGAAGAACAAGCTAGGCGAGACTTGGAAGTGAGGAACTAGCTGAGGAGGCTCGGAGGCTTGCCCGCGGAAAGCGAGTATATTCCAGCTGCGGCGGTTTGAGAGCCTCATATACTGTTTCGCAGTTTACAGATTTTGTATCAAAAACAACAATCTATACGAAAACAGTCCTTTTTAAAAAGGAAATTTATTCAACCATTGTCCTCCATCCATAGTTACTACCTCGCCATTAATGTAGCCTGCTTTTTCTGATAATAGAAAATAGGCAAGGTCAGCTATTTCTTCCGGTTTACCCAGTCGATGTAATGGAACAGATTGAAGTGTACGTTCCGCAGCTTTTTCCGACTGAAATAATTTTTCAGCTCCACCAGTTCGCTCGATTGGCCCCGGTGCAATTGCATTCACACGAATACCGTACTTTGTCCCCCATTCCACTGCCAGTGTCCGTGTCAGATTGAGGACCCCTGCCTTCGCGGCCGATGAATGAATCACACCCGCTCCGGCATTCCATGCATATGTAGCTACCATGTTAATAATCGATCCTTTAATACCATTCTCGATCCAGTACTTCCCAACTTCTCTGCTGCAGTAAAACGTTCCATTCAATACAATATCAATAACAGAATTCCAGCCATTTACGGACAAATCCTCCGCTGCCACAATAAAATTACCAGCAGCATTATTCACCAGATGATCAATCGTTCCAAATTTTTCAACTGTATCCGCAACCATTTGCTCAATATCTTCAGGTTTTCTTACATCCATGGAAACCGTATGTATTTCACCATTTGACTTTTTATCCAATTCGTCTTTAACAGCCAGCAGACGCTCTTCATTTCTGCCCGTCAGAACGACATTTGCACCTTCCATTGCAAATTTTTCAGCCATATATTTGCCCATACCACTCGAACTGCCTGTAACAATAACAGTTTTATTTTTCATAATATCCCCCTTTTCATCTATACTTCCATCATATTGACATCAAACGATAAAGTCAAAAAATTAACAGATAATTAAGATTGTTTTATCTGCTGAAAAAAATACGTACAAGGAAAACACACCTTGAAAAATGGTAAGCTGACTTTATACGCAAGCAGAAGTTCAGGAACAACCCGGCTTCCTTACCGTTTCCTCTGCAAACCGGAAATTAATGTATATACCGCGGCGCAAATAGCAAATTTCTATACGAAAATAACCTTTCATTTAAATCGTAACAGATTATTCATAGTTTTTTACCTGACTGCATGCTACACTTGATAGAAGTTTATATAGGAGGAAATTCGAAAATGACAGCAAGTAAGATAATACTTCCTTTATTAATTTTGTTCATTTTATTAAGCGCTTGCGGCAATACATATGAAGGTGATTTCTCGTATGATGTGAAGAAGTTTACCTTCACAAATCAAAATGGCGAAACAATAAGCAAAGAAGATATGGCAGGAAAGTTCTGGATTGCAGATTTTATTTTCACAAACTGCACAACTGTTTGCCCGCCAATGACTTCAAACATGGTGTATCTGCAGGGTAAATTAAAAAAAGCCGGACTTGAGGACGTTCAACTTCTATCATTCAGTATTGATCCCAAGCGTGATACACATGAAAAAATGAAAACATATGTTAAAAATCGTGGTGGAACATTAGATAATTGGCATTTATTCACCGGCTACGAATTTGAAAAAATTAAGGAGTTTTCCATAAAATCATTTAAAGCGCCAGTCGATAAAATTGCTGACTCAGACCAGTTTATCCATTCAACAGGTTTCTATCTGGTATCACCGGAAGGAAACGCGATTAAGCAATATAACGGTAATGACAAAAGTGAAATGAAAAAAATAGTTCAGGATATTAAAGATATGTCCTGAATTCAGCAGGAGCAGGTACCCACGCTCCCTTTTTTTATGTCTTCCAAACTTTAGAAACTTACACTTATTTTATTGCAATAGGACAGGCTTTGCGATACGATATAGACAAGTATTCTAGTAGACGGAAAGGAGAAAGGTGTATGGATGAAAACCAATCGATTCCACTAAGCGAACTCGCCAAGGCTCTTTACACAATTAACCGGCATGCAAAAACAGCTCCGGAGCCGCAACACTTGTATTATATAAAGAAGGAAACGATTAATCGTCTTTTACGTGAAAAGCGTGCAAAGAAAATCGGTCTGCATTTCTCGAATCACCCTAAATTCAGTAACCAGCACTCTACACTTCTTGTAAAAGTAGACAATTATTATTTCCATGTTCCCCCATCAAAAGATGACTTCAAAGAACTTAAACACCTAGGTGAACTTGATGAGAACCATCGAAATCCCCAAACAAAAATGTCACTTTCACATGCAAAAAAAATCGTGTATCGCTATATTAATTGGCAGCCGGCAAAAAAACCATACAAAGCCTCCAAGAAGAAAAACAGATCCTCTTATTTTATCCCAACGTCACTTGGGAAAATGGAATGGCCTCCTAAAAATACGCATCGGAACTATTAAAAGCACCTTTAATTTCAGGTGCTTTTTTCCGGTTTTAATTAATAAAATAAGGGTACAGGAACAAATAAAGGAGGTTCTAACCATGTCAATGGAGTCAGAAGATTTCCTGTATGAGCTTCAAAAACACTTCAAACAGACACATATATTGAAGGATGCTTATGAAAGACTATCACCCTCTGAAAAAGAAATGGTAAAGAAACAACTTCCTCCTAATCAGCCATTACCATTAGATCATTATCAACAAGTATATGAATGGTACAAAAACATGCAGCAACTGCTCAATGTTACGGATATAAGTTAAATCTAAGAAACGCGCATACTGTTCATGCGCGTTTTTTGTTTTTCCTTAACATATATTGAATTGTGTGAATTAAAATCAAACACCCGCCAAATATAGCAAGACACTGCAATAAGATTTCAAATAACTGTAAATCGGCAATACTTGCTAAAACAAATACAAGTAAGAATACGACAAGAAATACCAGGCTGCTCACAACATAATTCAGTAATTTAACCGATTGAACAGAAACAACCCAATTGACAAACGGACGCAAAATTAAATAGATTATTATCATTCCAATAAAAATATATACATACTCCATTGGAATCAAATGATTTAAGTTTAACCAATCGAAATTTCCAAACATTTTTCTCATCTGCTTTCCTAAGATTTATTATTCAATATGAACAATCCATTTTGGTAATATACATGATAATAATCTGATATAATCGCTGTAATCGGGTATAAAAGGGGGAAATATGCCTTGAATAAAGCGTTTCTTTATATCATTATCGGGGCAGGGCTTTGGGGCACAATCGGCTGGTATGTTAAAAATTTATATACATATGGGTTCACCCCGATGGAAGTCGTGACACTTAGGGCATGGTCAGCTGCTATCATACTAGTTATCTATTTATTAATAACTGCACCAAAGAAATTAAAACTTACTTCAGCCAGCGATATAAAATATTTTATTGGCACCGGAGTTTTCAGTATCATTTTCTTCAACTACTGTATGTTTACTGCCATTGAATTAGCTACAATTCCTGTTGCCACTGCATTGCTTTATACAGCGCCAGCATTTGTGACAGTGTTATCATTCCTGTTTTTCAAAGAGCCACTGACAAAAAGTAAAATTGTTGCTCTTTTTATCACGCTTGCAGGTACAGCGCTGGTGGTAGGATTAATCCCATTAAATCTGGAAACCTTTAAGCTTGCTGCTATTCTTTTTGGGCTTGGTTCAGGGATTGGGTATGCCCTGTACAGCATCTTCAGTAAATTCGCATTAAAGAAATACACAAGCCTGAGTATTACAACGTATACATTTATCGTGGCTGCCGTTTCACTATTGCCGTTTTTTCCATATAAAGAAAAATTCACATTACTGCTTGACCCGGCAGTTCTATTCTATGCATTCGGATTAGGCTTTCTTCCTACTGCATTTGCCTATATCATTTACACGTACGGATTAAACAAGACAGAGGCATCCACAGCATCCATTTTGACAACTATAGAACCTGTTGTAGCAACGCTGATTGGAATTTATATATTTCACGAGGCTTTTTCCATTACACAAATGCTTGGAATGGCTTGCATTATCGGAGCAGTGATACTGATTCAGGTATACGCAAAACCTGGAAAAATAAATCGTACATAAGTGATATCCATCACGTCAGTAAAGGCAAAAAAATACTATTATCGAGGTAAGTCCACAAACAGGAGGTAATAGTAATGAGTCAATTTACTGCTGAACATACACCCGCTGAGATCGTAAAGGTATTTCCCAAGGCGAGTGATTTATTTAAAGAACGACGAATCGATTTTTGCTGTGGTGGCAACCGTCCACTCAGTGACGTTTTTGAAGAAAAAGACATGGATGACTCCATTATTCTGAATGAGCTTAACAATGCATATTGAGAATGGCAGAAAGAAGACCATGATGTGGTTGATTGGGACGCTATTCCCGCTTCCGAGTTAATTGACCATATTGTCCATACACACCATGTATACTTGAACGACGAGCTTCCCGCTTTAGGGCAATTTGTCACAAAAATATTACGTGTCCATGGTGCAAATCATCCACATTTGAAAGAATTGCATCGACTATACAATGATTTTAAAGTGGATATGGAAGAACACATGATTACAGAAGAAAGTGAAGTATTCCCACTGATTAAAAAATATGAAAAAGAACCAAGCGAGCAGCTTCTTCAAGCTATTCGTGAAGCAAATGGCGGACTGGAAGACGAACATGAAACTTCCGGTAACATTCTGAAGCGGATGCGGGAAGTCACCAATGGCTTCGAACCGCCTGCAGATGCATGCAGCTCCTACCGAATCACATATGCACGTCTAGCTGAAATGGAAACGAACACATTCCAGCATGTTCATTTGGAAAACAACATACTGTTTAAAAATCTGTAATAAACATACTAAAAGAACAGGGTCACATGTTTTACATGCCTGCCCTGTTCTTTTTTCGTTTTGAGAATGGTTCAGCTAATCCTGCTTATGTTATGATTATCTATGAAGTAAATGGTCCATCCTATCTGACTTAATTGCTGACTGCTTTTTGTCCAGACGAAGCTCAAGTTGTTTTAATCTATCTTCGTCTTCTAATAGTTCCTGTTTATTTTGCTTTACAAGTTCTTCAAAGTTTTGATATTTTGGGCGCATATTTTCACACTCCTTTATTTGCTCATTTTAATTATACCCTATTTTTCGTATAACAAATCAAAATTATTTGAACATTTTATAAAAATTTTCTCACGGAGGTTTATTCATGCGGCCAAATCTTAATAAATCTGTTAAAAACATTGAAATATCAGGTATCCGTAAGTTTTTTAACATGGTAGCAAATGAAAATAATGTTACCTCTCTTACAATTGGACAACCCGATTTTCCAACACCGGCACATGTGAAAGAAGCAGCAAAATTCGCTTTGGATCATAATAAAACAACTTATACACATAACGCTGGAATTTTGGAACTGCGAACTGCAATTGCTGACTTTTACAAAAATAAATATGGAATCAGTTATGATCCGAAAGAAGAAATTATTGTTACAACAGGAGCATCACAGGCAATTGATATAACATTTCGCACCATATTAAATCAAGGTGATGAAGTGATTCTTCCAGCTCCCATTTACCCTGGGTACGAACCGCTGATTAAGCTTGCCGGAGCAAACGTAGTTTATGCAGATACAACATCCGATAATTTTAAGCTTACAAAGGAAAACCTGAATAATCATATTACGAGTAAAACAAAATGCGTCGTTCTCCCCTACCCTTCCAATCCAACAGGGGCATCATTTACAAAAGAAGAATTGCAGGAATTGGCTGCATCACTCCAGCATAAAAACATATTTATCCTGGCAGACGAAATCTACAGTGAATTGGTATATGATTGGAAACACACATCGATTGCAAGTTTAGATGAGGTCAAGGATCGAACAATTGTTATTAATGGGCTTTCCAAGTCACATGCAATGACTGGTTTTCGGATTGGATATACACTTGCACCGGAATGGATTGCAAAGGAGATGCTGAAGGTGCACCAGTATAACGTATCGTGCGCATCATCAATCAGCCAGTATGCAGCACTGGAAGCTTTAACAAATGGCCTGACCGACACGCAGTCAATGCGTGACGAATATAAAAAAAGACGCGATCTGGTCTATGAACGTTTAGTAAGCATGGGGCTCAATGTAAACAAACCTGATGGCGCATTCTATTTTTTTCCACAGTTCCCTATTAAAGAATTATCGTCATTTCAGCTGGGGTTGAATTTAGTTCGGAAAGGAAAAGTAGCATTGGTTCCAGGAGATTCCTTTTCTTCCATTGGAGAAGGTTATATGCGTCTTTCCTATGCATATGATATCGAAACAATTAAAACTGGACTGGATCGTCTTGAAGCTTTTTTGCAGATGGAAAAATTAATATAATCGAAAATAAATATTAATCTATTTTCTTATGGTGCTGTGTCCGTTTCATGTCATTGTATTGATTTAATAACCTGTCCAATTCCTGACTGAGGGATATGGACTCAATACTTGTAAATCCTTTTTTTAATGCAACATCAGACATTTGTTTACGCAAAAATTCAATTTGTTCTAAAAGGTTTTCAGTGGAACACATAGTAAAATTATTGGTACCTCCTTTTTTCAGCTTATCTTACTTTAGCACAGATTAACAAATTTTGACAAGTTTCTGTTAAAATAATGGTAAGAAATTAAATTATCCACCTATTCAGATAAATCGAAAGGGGAATTTCCGTTGTATTTTAAAAGAAATGAATCCTACCGTTTCGTATTTAATGAACCTGTTAAAGGGAAATTAACTAAGAAGGAAAATAATAATACGGTAACCACTGAAGTTCAACTAATGGATGTGAGCAATCAGGGTGCAAAGATTATCTGTCGAACACCTGTCAATCTAAAAAAAGATACAGATATAACCCTCTCATTCAACCTGAATTCAAGTTCCTTTCATGCAACAGGCAATATAAAATGGATAAAAAACTTTCAAAATACGTCAGAAATGGGATTACACCTGAATACTGATGACGAATACAGAAACATGATGATAATGGAACTGAAAGATATTGCCAAACAGAACAATAAAAAACAGAAATAAACTGAGAACTTGCACTCGTAACATGGCTCTTATTATGCTATTATATTCATGTTAGACAAGGTCGACGAGAAAGGATGACTTCATTGACTAAAAATAAAAAGAAAAGCGAATTGGCAGAATGGGGTAAAGCCATCTTGATTGCCATCGTTCTAGCCTTTTGCCTTCGATCATTCGTATTTGCAACTTCCGTCGTCGATGGTGAAAGTATGGAGCCAACCCTTGAAGACGGGGAAACAATACTTTTTAATAAATTCACTTACCTTTTTGATGAGCCTGAACGTGGTGACATTGTTATTATACAAAGGCCAATTAAAAACTATGTAAAGCGGATCATTGCCCTGCCCGGTGAGACGGTCAAAGCCGAGAATCACACGCTCTATATTAACGGTGAAGCATATGAACAGCCATTTATAAATCAAGCTGCCCGGCAGGATACCGGAGATTTTGGACCCTTAAAGGTTCCAAAGAACGAATATTTTGTAATGGGTGATAACCGTGCTTTAAGTAAAGACAGCCGAAATGGCCTTGGTTTTATTGAAGAAGAGAATATTGTTGGAAAATCGGAATTTGTTGTCTTCCCGTTTGATGAATGGACCATGACACAATAATGCTAGGGTCAGACATATAGACTGTCTGCCCCTTTTTATTTCTACAGTTTATTCATTATCAAAAATGCAATATCCAATATTTAGGACAACCAAGCCTAAACATACAATCCCGAAAGCAGTTTCCCACATCAGCAGTACCTCCCTTATTTATTTTATGTACATTTTTATTAACCCCACTCTCTCAATAATACCAATTTCCCTACCCTAAATAAAGCAAAAATATGATAAAATAATAGGAAAAGCGGAGCAGGCTGGGTCAGGAAAAGCGGAAGCGCCTGAAAGTTACTTCGAAAGTAGGTTTTACTATGCACCACTGTCCTTATTGTGGCACAAAAGTAAAAGATAATGAGTTATATTGTATAAAATGCGGTGAACAATTACCTGAAGATATGAGTAAACGCCTGGAAGATCAGAAAACATTTAATAAATTCTGGTATATCCCTATATTCATCGCAGCAGCAGTCCTTTTATCCTCAGGGATTTATTATATTTTCCTGCAAAATCAAACCGCTGATGCAAAAGATTTATACAACAAGGCTGAAGACAGCGCAGTAAACGGCCAATATGAAGAAGCAAAAGATTTTCTTAATTCAGCACTTGATAACTATGACAAATTTATACAGGCCGACATTGCACTAGGTTTTGTGGATAAAGCATTACAAATACAATCAAGTTTGGAAAAAGCAATCGACCATTTAGATAAAGACGAATTTCAAAAAGCACTATCCCTTGTCAATCAAGCTGAAGATTCATTAAAAAATTACAACGGAAAAGCAGTTACACAACTAATTAACAAACTTACATCAACACGAAGCACAATAAAAACGGAAGAACTTAAATATAAACTTCGTCAGAATCCAAGCATAGACGAGCTGAAAACACTCGTATGGGAAGCTGAAGCAATAAAATCTGATGAAGCAGCAGAAATAACTTCAACCATTCGCAATCAGATTGTAGATTATATTTACTCAAAAGCAAGTGAAGAATTGAACGAAAAACAGTTCTCGGATGCTTTGGCCATTGTGGAAGATGGGTTAAAATATGTACCAGCTTCTGAAAAGCTTCAAAGCCTGAAAACAACGATTGAGAAAGAAAAAACTGCTTTCGAAACAGAACAGCGTCAGCGAATTGAGCAGGCGATCAATACCGCCGAGGAAGAACGTGAGCTGAACGAAAATAATGCAATAGAACTTGTTTCGGTTAATGTTGAAAGTGATGACCAGGGAAAATTAGTTGTAAAAGGTGAAGTGAAAAGCGTCGCAACAATTCCGATAAACACGATTCTTGTGGAATATTCATTACTGTCCAAAAAAGGAGAAGCATTTTTATCAAACAAGATTTATGTATATCCTGAAACACTATATCCTGATGAAACTGGAGAATTTGAATTCACCCATTTTGACATAAATCAGGAAGGTAAAAATATTGACATTAGAGTCGATAAAATAAAATGGTATACCGATAAATAATTTATATGTCGGTAATGAGGTGAACATATGCACAAAAAACACATCGGGCCAGCAATAGCATCAATTCTTGCTGTCATCGCCGGAGTATTTCTGCTGTTCTATATCAATGATTACTGGACTTCTCAGACTATATCCGTTAATAATCCAGTTATTAATAAAGTTGAATCAAGTTCTAAAACGCCTGACTTACAATCAATTATTCACGAAACTGAAAAAAGTGTCGTGCAAATTGAAGCGCAAAAAGAAAACAGTACACTGACCGGATCAGGCTTTCTATATAATTCAAAGGGAGATATCATCACTAATGCGCACGTTGTAAAAGATGCTGATGTGATATACGTAAGAACTGCCAATGCCCGTGTTTATCCTGCAGCAATAATCGGTATGGGAAAAAATACGGATGTAGCGGTTATCCGTGTACCAGAACTGGCGGGCCAAAATAGCCTGACGCTTGAAACGGACTCAGAAACCAAAATAGGTGATGAAGTAATTGCACTTGGAAGTCCCCATGGATTTCAGAACACAGTTACATTAGGCATTATATCCGGAACAGAACGAAACTTTTCAGTCGATGGATTTGATTATGAAAATGTTTATCAAATTTCTGCACAAATAACACACGGTAACAGTGGCGGCCCGCTAATCAATAGAGGGACAGGTAATGTAATTGGCATCAACTCAGTGGGAACTGAGGATGGGACAATCGGCTTTAGCATTCCAATAAGCGAAGTATATGAAAAAGTGACACAATGGTCAAATGAAACACAAAATGACCAACTGGATTTCGCAAGCACTGCCAATATAGGATCCACTTCAAAACCGGATGAATTGAAAGAAAATGCTGAGTATCTGATAAACTATTTCTTTGAAAGTATAGATATAAGAGATTATGTTGGTGCATATACTTTGCTGGGCAGTTCCATGCAGTCCGGTAATTCCTATTCCGATTTTCGTGAGGGCTATATTCATACTGTAGACATGAAATATGACAACCTGTCCAGTAAAATAATCGAGGACAATCACGTGGAAACAACCTTAAAAGTAACAGTTGAAAAAAGGCTGCACACGAAAGAAAAAACTGTAAAAGAAACCTTCAACTATGTAATGACAGTCGGTTCTGAAAATGACCAGTTGAAAATACTGAAGATATCAAAATCACCTGTTAAACAATAAATTGGTAAAAAAAGCTTGTGCTGGGAGCAGCACAAGCTTTACTTTTCATCCAACTGTTTTAAACAATTTTGTCAGTTTCTCCGGCGGTAATGGTTTGCTGAAATAAAACCCTTGCATTTCATCACACTTTTCATTCTCAAGGAAATTAAGCTGTTCAACTGTTTCAACACCCTCAGCGATTACTTTCATATTGAGAGAGTGTGACATATGAATAATCGACTTAACAATAGCCTGATTTTGCTTTTGGTTTTCGTTCATAAACATTTTATCAATTTTTAATTTAGTAATTGGAAACAGACTCAATGATTTGAGCGATGAATAACCAGTCCCAAAATCATCGATTGATACAAGTACACCCAGATTCCGTAAACGCTGGATCGTTTCTAGAATATATGCTTCATTTGTCATTTCCATACTCTCAGTTATTTCAAGCTCCAGGTATTTTGGATCCAAGCCGGTATCATGTAAAATTCTTTCTACCTTTTCAACCAATTCCTTTTGATGGAATTGCTTGGCGGATAAATTTACACTCACTATTATTGGCTGATATCCTTTTTCCTGCCAAGCCTTGTTTTGTTTACATGCTTCATTAAGCACCCAGTCCCCTATATCAATAATAAGGCCTGTTTTTTCAGCAAGAGAAATAAATTCATCCGGGGGTATATATTCTTTTATTGGATGATTCCAGCGCAACAACGCCTCCATGCCAACGATTTTTCCGGAGCGCAGATTTTTTTGCGGCTGATAATGAAGCTCAAACTGTCCATCCTTCAGTGCCTTCCGAAGTTCGCTTTCCATTGTCAGCATCGCCTTGAAATTTTCCGAGATGGATGATTCAAACATATTGTAATTATTATGGTGTTTTTCTTTGATAACGTACATCGCTGAATCAGCATGTTTAATTAAATCATTTGAGGTTTTCCCGTTTTCAGGGAACATGCTTATCCCTATGCTGATTGATATAAAAATTTCATAGTCATCAATTTTAACCGGCTTTTCAAATTCAGCTATCAAACTTTCTGCAAGGTTGATGGCATCGTCTTTATCCTTTGTACATCGTTTGAGAATCAGAAATTCGTCACCGCCCATTCTGGCGATAAAAGTATCCGTATCCAAAAATGCCTTAAACCTTTTCCCACACGCCTTCAGCAATTTGTCACCGAATGAATAGCCCAACGTATCGTTAATTTCTTTAAAATAATTCAAATCTATAAAATAGACAGCCAATGACTCATCATTTTTTTCAGCATCATGAATGGCTTCCTTCAAGACTTTATTGAAAAAATTACGATTGGGTAAATCAGTAAGTTCATCGTAATAAGCCATGAATTCAATTCTTTTTTCATTTTCGACCCTGACTGTTATATCCTTAACAATGGCAACACGGATAATATTACCCAAATTATTATATGGATGCTCCATTAGTTCAATATAAAATGTTGTACCATCTTTTCTGACTCCTGTTAATTCATAAGGTTTGTCAGGGTTACTGTGAATTGTCTCCACTAGTTTGTGTGTACTGTTATTATCGATCAGCTCAGAGACTTTCATGTTACTTATTTCGTTTTCCGAGTATCCAAACATATTTGCAAATGTCTGGTCACAATCAATAATAAATTCATCATCGTACATTACCATACCTTCTGCACTTGAATAGGTAAGCTGATTAATATATCTTTTCACTTCATCGGTTTTATCAAGTAAGGACAGTTCACTCATAATAAGACAATAGACATCTTTTTTCACACGAATGGATTTTACTTCAATCAGTTTACCATTTTTATTTTTCTGTTCCATCAGTAGATGGGTTTCATCATTTTCCTGCAATAGTCCAAAATCCAGATAGTCATACACAGATGTCGAATACATTTCTTCCATATTTAATAAGGAGTACGCAGCATTATTACCTTTAATTATCTCACCGTTTTGGCGAACAAAAAGAATTGCTTCTTTCAAACTTGTCAAAACCTGATAATGCATTGGTAACACTTCACTAGACATTGACTTCCTCCCCTAACACTGCTAACACCACTACCCTATAATAATTTTTTCCTTTGGATAACGATATTTTCCGCTTTTTTTATTGTTTTTGAACATAAATAAAAAGGTGATGATTCCTACCCTTCCAATGAACATCAGTATCATTAAAATAACCTTGCTCAACGTTGAAATTTCACTTGTGATTCCCATTGACAAGCCCACCGTTCCAAAGGCAGATGTTACTTCAAATAAAATTGCCGTTAGACGATAAGGTTCAACAATCGAAATGACAAGTACAGAACAGAATACAATGATTCCTGCCACAAGTGAGACTGTAACTGCTTTAAGGAGATCTTCATCGTAAACTTCCCGGTTAAAAATCCGTATTCTCTTCCCACCTCTGGCATATGTAATAATGAATATGACAACCAGTGCAAAAGTTGTTGTACGAATTCCACCACCGGCACTGCTTGGGGATGCCCCAATAAACATCAGAAGGGACATAAAGAATTGATTCGGTTCCGTCAGCAGGCTGACATCCATTGTTGAAAGACCGCCGCTTCGGGTTGTAACCGATTGAAATAATGAATAAAACAGGATTTCATGCCACGACTTATCGGAGAAAAAATTGCCTAGATCAAGCAACATAATAAAAATAGTACCAACAATAATTAACGCGAAAAACGTAAGTGTTGTAACTTTTGTAAATAACGTAAACCGCAGATGTTCACGTTTCTCGGAATTTGCAAACATAAATTCCTTCACTTCAATTAGAACCGGGTAACCAACTGCCCCGAAAATAATCAGCAACATGTTAATAAATTGAACAAAATAATCATCTTTATATGGTATTAATGATTGCCCCGTAATATCAAAGCCACCATTAGTTGTTGCACTGACTGAGCCAAAGAATCCGTGCAAATATGCTTCTTTGACGGTTGGATAGTATTGCAGAAAATGTGTTCCAAGAATAATAAATCCAATAAATTCAATCGTCAAAATCACAATTATTATCTGCTTAATTAATCGAACAATGCCCGCAAAGGATGTCTGATTTTGGTCAGTCATTATTAAACGGCGTTCTTTTAGGCCAATTTTTTTACCGATTATCAGCCAGATAAATGTTCCGACCGCCATTACCCCTACTCCACCTAACTGGAGTATCACAGCAAGTAATATGTAGCCTGTTGGACTAAAGGTTTCTGCAATCGTAATGGAACTGAGACCTGTTACACTAATTGCACTTACCGCTGTGAATAATACATCAATGAATGGTATTTCCACACCATCCCGGTATACGATTGGCAACGCTAATACTGCTGTTGATATAACTACTGCGATAAAATAAAATAACAAAATTAATTGCACCGGGGATAGTTTATTTAACCAGTGAAAAATCGATTTACTCTGAAACATAGCGTTACTCCTTGGAACCTTCTGTCATAATATAGGTCAGTTTCTGAAAAAACTTAATAACATTATAGCAGTCAAATCCAATATTTGCTTGTTTTTTCGACAATTTCTAATCACTTTTGTAAAAAAAATCAGTTTAAAAACGGAATATTGTGTACACAAAACTACTTTTCCCCATTTAATCCACGCCTAAAATTCAATTATAAGAAAGAAAAAATTATTTTAAAGAAAAGCTTCTTTGTGAATGAAGTTAATATGTATACAGTTGACATAAACTGCGAAGTAACTGTTGGAATGTTTGCTATAAGGCCACTCCTCGCCCCACCGTCCGGGATTGCTCCGGGCGGATGCTTTCACACCTCAGGGTACCAAGGCGACATTTGCTCATAAATTCTTTTTCGCAGTGTCTTCTTAGCCGCGGGCACTGCCTCAGCCTCCGTTGCGAAAACCACTCTGCGGGGTCTTCAGACTCGTGCTGGGACTGCGATTACTCGTCCCACCGAAAACCTTTGTTCCCGCAAGAATCACCGCCCTCCGCTCACCCGGACTAGTGAAGTGGAATTGATGTGTTTTTTTATAACGATTACTGCTCCTACCATGGATCATAAACGTGAAACCAGCGGAGGAAATACACGGAGACTCCTGTGGGAGCAGAGGCCTAGATGAGACTCCGCAGCGACGAAGGAGCAAGGAGGCTCATCAGCCGCCCACGGAAAGCGAAGTGTATTTCCGCAGCGGCGGACTAACAATCATATAAAGTTATGTCGCAGTTTATGGAAATTACGAAGTTAGATTTCATTCTCTAATTGCAGCAAAAAATATTTGGAAAACAAAAAAAGGCTAGTCACAGGCTAACCTTTTAAGTTTCTTCTTTAAACTTTTCCAATAGTTTATCTCCGCTGTAACCTTGATCAATCAGCTTTTTTAACTTTTCTTCAATAATTTCCTTATGCTGGTCGATAATAGTTCCCCGGAAAAGGACGTTCATATGTGCCCCTATTTTGTTAACACCTGTTATTGTAGTAATAAAAGTTGCCGGTTCGTTCGATTCTGTAGTGATTTTCACCTGTATTAATATTTCTTCTTTTTTATTATTTAATTTGGCGAAAAAATCATAGTACTCATGCTGGAGGTATGCTTCTACAATCCATTGGTTGGTTTCATCTTCCCGATTAATAATCAACCCATCCAACAGTGGAAATGATTCACGAACAATGTTGGAATTTTGATTATCAAGGATTCCCAATGAAGCGAGTTTAAATGTTTTCATCCATTCACCTCCTGCCCCTTATCCTCCAATGTAAGACATTTCGATTTTCTTACGGTTACTTTTCGTATGCTCCGCACGCTCTTCGGAGTAACGGTCCTTCCTTCTTCCCCAGAGACCTGTTAATTCATCTTCAAGTTGTTCGTCAGTCAGCTCATTACGCATCTTTTCCCGGATATCAAATCCGCTTGATGCAAATAAGCATGTATACAGCTTGCCATCAGCCGACAACCGAATTCGTGTGCACGACCCGCAAAATGAATCGGTAACAGAAGAAATAACACCTATTTCTCCTCCGCCATCTTTATAGCGATATCTTGATGCGACCTCACCATAATAATTTTCTTCAGCAGGCTCAAGCGGCATTTCTTTGTCAATCATGTCAATAATCTGTTTTTTGGAAACAACATGTTTAAAATCCCAGCCGTTATGATTGCCGACATCCATAAATTCAATATAACGGAGGATAATATTTTTCCCTTTGAAATACCTGGCCATCGGGAGAACCTGACTTTCATTCATTCCTTTTTTAACAACCATATTCAATTTCACCTGTAATCCCGCTTTTTGGGCTGCTTCAATTCCTTTCAGAACGGGACGGGAACCAACACCTTTTCCGTTGATTTCTTTAAACACATCATCCTCAATAGCATCAAGGCTGATATTAACACGTTTAAGCCCTGCTGCCTTCAATTTCTGAGCCTGCTTTGGCAAAAATACTCCATTTGTTGTTAAGGCAATGTCGTTTATACCAGGAATATCTGCCAGCTGTTTTATTAATTGGTCCAAATTTCTGCGCATAAGGGGTTCACCGCCTGTAATTCGGATTTTCTCCACCCCTAATTTTGCAAACGTTTTGGCCAGGCGTACAATTTCATCAAAACTTAGCAATTCTTCTTCTGATAAAAATACATAGTCACTGCCGAATATCTCTTTTGGCATACAATATGTACAACGAAAATTGCATTTATCTATAACTGAAATACGGAGGTCCTTCAGTACTCTTCCAAAATGATCTTTTACTGGTGCTGCATTATTTTGCACAGAAAACACTCCTTTTTTGTACTAAAATTCCGGCTGCCCTCCATCATCGTTCAGCAACAATACATCTACCTGATCACCCGGTTTGAAGCCACGTGTGCCACCAGGCAGAACCATTAAGCTTATGGAATAAGCCAATGAAGTTACAACATTTGATTTATCCATTCCTGCCAGGTGTACATTGACCCTTCCTTCATCATCATAGGTTATGTAACTCCGTACAAATCGCATAAATGGATTTGGTTTTGGAAATTCATCTGCCAATGTTGCCTTAATCCGCTTTAAGAAAGGATTGCGGCTTTGCAGGTAATGCTGCAAAATCGGTCGGGCATACAATTCAAACCCTACATAACATGCAGAGGGATTGCCAGACAGACCGAATAATAACTGATTCCCAACAGAAGCGACCGTTGTTACGCTGCCCGGACGCATTTGAATTTTATTAAAAAGTACAGTTGCACCCAATTTTTCATAAATGGCGGGCATTAAGTCAAAATCACCAACTGAAACACCTCCAGTAGTAATTAAAATATCCACTTCCGCTAATGCCTGCTTAATCAATTTATAGCTTGGATCAAACTCATCTGCCAGCTTCCCGAAATATTTATACTCTGCTCCTGCGCGGATAATTTGTGATTCAATCATATACCCATTGGAATTTCTGATTTTTCCCGGCTGAAGTTCTTCATCAACATCAAGCAGCTCAGTACCAGTTGCGATTATTCCAACTACCGGTTTTTTTGCTACTGGCACTTCACTGTAACCGAAAGTAGCGAGAATTGCTTTAACGCCGGGATTTATTAGTGTTCCCTTTTCAATCAGCTTTTTCCCGGAAGACATTTCGGAGCCTTCCTGGATTATATTTTGTCCTTCTTTCATTGTTCGCTTAATGGACATATATGGTTGGCTATTTTTTTCGTACGCCTTGCATATTTCAAACATGGCAACACAATCAGCACCCTCAGGAATTTTTGCTCCAGTCATGATCCGTGTCGCCTGTCCTCTACCCAGTTTAATTGTTGGAACCTGACCGGCACCAATATGTTCAACAACCTCAAGTTCCACCGGATTATCCGAACCAGCTTCCAACGTATCCTCTGAACGTAATGCAAACCCATCATATGGTGATTTGGCAAACGGCGGCAATGGATGTGTTGCCACGATATCCTGCCCGAGTCTTCTATTATCGCAATCATTTATCGATACATATTCCGTACTTCCCTGCAATCGATGTTTCCACACATAATTAATCGCTTCCTGTACCGGAATAGGTTTTCGTCTCTCAACCATTCGTATCAAACCTTCCATTGCAATTCGTTACTCCAAGTGTAACAAAAACAGTGGAAAATTGATATTTACAACGCCCAGTTAATTGTGAATGTTTCATGTCTTTTTCTTTTGGGAACTTAATCACAAAGACATTAAGACTGACTAAACAGGAGTGATACGTATGGCAGATAAAGATATGGAAATAGAACGCAAAGAAAAGAAATCTGATTCCAGTAAAGTCGGTGTTGCCTTAATCAAGTACGCAACCTATCTGATTATCTTCTTTGGAATACTATGGTTTTTGATCAGCTACGTCTTCCCAATGCTCTAAGTTTGAGCCGGACGAACTGACCAGTCAATAAACTAAGACAAGCATCCCCCAAAAAACATCACTTATAGTGGTGTTTTTTTAATATTCGTTTTAGTATAATTAAATTATATATTCGCAATTTAGGGGATGCTTATGATGTTTAAACGGCTATTATTATTATTGATTATATTTCTTGCAGCCTGCACAAATGAACCGGTACTCGTAAAAAAAGACACTCCGCCGGAAGATCCCAACAAGAAACCGGAAATCGTGGAACAGCAGCATGATAATGAAGAAGAAGTTGATGAATTTATTGAATTTGTTTTACCTGATGAAAAAGTAATGATTAATTTGGAAATGGTGCCAATTCTGAATGAATATTTGCATGCATCCCAGGACCGCAAAAAAGTAATAGAGCAAATGAGTATTGATCGTATGGATGTTACCGGTAAAAGCCTCTATTTACTAAAGTTCTCCTGCCATAATGATATTTGTTCTTATATGTTGCTTGACCAAACAAAAGATAATCAGGCATATTTAATTGCTGATCTGGCAAAATTAATCCAAATGGAAGTTTCACTTGACGAAACAAAAATTTTATTCCATTTTGACAGGAATATTCAATCACCAGTTCCGCCTTCAGACATTGTTGTAATCGAATTGGAAAAATGGGAGCCTGTTTCACTTGTAAACCAGACAAGTGACAAAGAAATACTCGATTATAAATGGCCGATCATTACAGCTGACTGGAACGAGGATCAAACCATTTCGGCTACCATTCCAGACATTGGAGAACCGAATCTTCAACAGTGGAATGAAAGTGATCAACCAACAAAACGTATTGAATTCTCTATAGAAGCAAATTAATAGAAAATAAGAAAACAGCATCGTTTAATCCGGATGCTGTTTTTTATTCAAAAATTAAGTTTTCTTCATGGTTAATCGTTATTTCTTTACCTTTCACGTTAAACCTGGACTCACTATATAAGGTGTACTCTCCTCCGCTTGGTGATTCAAAGGTTACAGGATCTTGAGGATGATAACTGTTGCCGGCTTTCAATACTTTTGTAACAGTACTTCCGGTATAATCATGATTTTTATGTTTAAACGACACAGAGATCAGCGGGGTTTGATGTTCAATTTCAATTTCACCTTCCCCATTATATTGAATGGAGCGCAACACACGAAATCCATCATCAATTTTTTCCACTCGAATATTCAACGTAAAATCCTCTTTATGTATTTGACCTGATTTATTGGTCGTCAACTCTGCCCCTGCCCGTCCATAAAACCAAAACGACCACGAAACACAAATAAACAAAACAATAATCCCAACAAGGATCCCCTTTTTCATTTTCCAAGCCTCCATTCTATTATATATGACGTATTGACCTTCCAAAAAGTTTCCAAAAAATTATCATATACAGAAAAAAATAAAACGTATAATTACCGACATTAAATTAAATTATAATAGTGAGGCGTTTATAAAAAGGAGGTTTACCATGACTGTTTCAACTCAGGTTAAACAAACCATCGCCGGTTTAAAAAGTGCACAGGCTAGTTTTGAACAATTTGCATTGCAGACCGAAAATAAACAAGCTAAACAGATGTATGAAAATGCTGCACAACAAACACAAAGTATTTTACAAAGTGTTGAACCGCGAATAACCCAGATGGAGAATGAAGAACCACAATACAAAGGTTTTTAATATTAATACGAGGTTGGCAACTGCCAGCCTCTACAACCTGGAGGAATAGCTAATGAACGGTTTTCGAATATTGCTTGCAATAGGACTGATTTTTTTCCTGATAGGTTGCACACCCGAAACAGATACATCGCAAAATGATAATAATAATGTCAACTTTACTAACATTTCTGCTAAACGATCCATTGACCAGTCGGTGTCAAATATGGCCAAACAAAGCCTAAAACCCTATAAGGAACTGAAATCCATTAACGCAGTAAACGTTGGAGAAAACCTTATTATTGCAGTTGATGTGTACCAGAATGAACGTTTCGGATTAGCGGATATCCGCAAAAAATTGCACAAAAAAATGGAAAAAGCATTTCCCAGCCACAAAGTTAAGCTATCAACAGACAAAAAATTAATTATTGAAGTAGATAAGCTGGAAAAACAAATTGAAGAGGGAAATATCTCTAGAGAAAAGCTTAAGAAAAAAGTGAAACATCTCGTCAAATTGGATAATGAACAAACATAGGGAAAAGAGTGAGTGAATCATGGCAGATAAGAAAAAGAAAAAATTACCGCCAAGCGCACAAAAATATCAAGCGTTCCAAAAGCATAGAGAAGTAAAGAGACCTATTGTAAAGAACTGCATTAAAGCTTTTTTTGTAGGTGGATTTATTTGTTTTATCGGCCAGATTATCTCTACGTTTTATATCTATTTTTTTGAATTCACCGAACAGACGGTTGGTAATCCAACCGTTGCCACCCTGATCTTTATTACCATGTTTTTAACCGGGTTTGGGGTGTACGATCGTATCGGCCAATTTGCCGGAGCTGGTTCTGCTGTACCTGTCACCGGATTTGGGAATGCAGTTATTTCTGCTGCAATTGAACATCGGACGGAAGGGTTTGTTTTAGGTGTTGGTGGCAACATGTTTAAACTTGCTGGATCGGTAATCCTGTTTGGGGTGTTTTCTGCGTTTATCATTTCTTTAATTAAAACAATTCTGATTCAATGGGGTGGCTTGTAATGTTAGCCGGACACCGTACATGGATTTTCGAAAATAAGCCGGTCATTATTTCAACTGGTACCGTTGGAGGACCTTTTGAAGCAAACGGAAACATCCCAAATGATATCGATATATTACATGATGACATGTGGCTTAAGCAGGAAACGTTTGAAAAAGCCCAGCGGATTATGATGGAAGAAGCATCCCAATTTGCCATAAAGAACAGTCTGATAGAAAAAGAACAAGTACAATTCTTTATCAGCGGTGACCTGATTAATCAAATAACACCAACCAGTTTTGCAGCCAAAACGTTGGATATGCCCTATTTTGGGCTGTTCAGTGCCTGTGCAACAACAACTGAAAGCCTGGCACTTGCCGCCTATCTTATAAATAGCGGCGGAGCAGAATATATTTTAAGCGGGACCAGCAGCCATAATGCAGCTACAGAAAAGCAATTCCGTTACCCAACTGAGTATGGCGGACAAAAACCCCCAACTGCACAATGGACAGTAACAGGGGCAGGATGTGCACTGGTTGCCAAAGAAGGAGATGGCCCAAGAATTACATCGGCAACCATCGGTAAAGTTATTGATATGGGAATGACTGACCCATTTAATATGGGTGGTGCAATGGCCCCTGCTGCCGTTGATACTATCGAAACACATCTGCGTGAACGCAATGTTGACCCTTCTTACTATGATTTAATCATTACCGGAGATCTTGGCCATGTCGGCCGCGAGGTTTCATTGGATCTTCTCCAGAAAAAAAACATTGCGGTAACCGAAGAGAATTATAAAGACTGCGGGTTAACCATCTACAGAGAAGACCAGCCTGTCCTGTCCGGAGCAAGTGGAGCGGCTTGCTCATCAGTAGTGCTATACGGACATTTTTTAAATCTGATGAAACAAAAAGAACTAAACCGTATTCTCGTTGTTGCAACAGGTTCACTGCATTCACCGCTTAGTGTACAGCAGAACGACTCCATTCCTTGTATTGCACATGCAGTTTCTATCGAATCAGGAAGTGATATACAATGATTTTTTTCTGGGCATTTGTCGTTGGTGGGCTGATTTGTGTAATTGGACAGATTATGTTTGATGTTTTCAAGTTTAATCCGGGACTTACCCTCAGCATTCTTGTTGTAGCAGGTGCCATCTTGGACGGTTTTGGCCTGTACGAACCATTAATCGACTTTGCAGGCGCCGGTGCAACCGTACCAATAACAAGCTTTGGAAATTCACTTGTACATGGCGCGATGGATGAAGCAGAAAAACATGGATTGATAGGTGTTGTAACCGGAATGTTCGAAGTAACGAGTGCCGGTATTTCTGCTGCCATTATTTTTGGAATGATTGGTGCAATCATCTTTAAACCGAAAGGATAGGATAAGAAATGACTGTCGGATCACAGGTAAAAAGCTGTTATTCATCGGTGAAAAACGTTGATGCAACGCTTGAATCATTAGCCAACAAAACACAAAGTCCAGAAGCTGGAGAAGCATTTGAAGAAGCACAGGAAATCATTGCTCAGGTTAAGGAAGATTTGAAAAACCAGGTTATATACCTTGCCAAAGAGGAACCACAGTATAAAAACTAAACACGGAACAGGAGGGATTCCATGCCAGGGTGGGTTGAGATTGTAATCCGATCATTGAGTTTACTGGTTGCATTATTTTTTATTACTAAAATGCTTGGTAAAAAGCAAATGGCACAACTGGATATTTTTCAATATATAACCGGGATTGTTATTGGCAGTATTGTTGCAACACATGTAACAGATTTATCAACCCAGTTTGAATACGCGATTATTGCGCTTCTGATCTGGTTTCTCGTACCATTAGGTGTGGAGTTTTTATCACTGAAAAGCAAACGATTTCGTAATTTCAGCCAGGGCAAAGGAACAGTTTTTATTCAAAATGGAAAAATCATGGAGGATAATCTGAAAAAAGAACGATTTACAACAGATGACCTGCTTGAAGAATTACGTAATAACAAAATTTATAATGCAGCTGATGTGGAATTTGCTGTTCTTGAACCAACAGGGAAAGTAAATGTGTTGCCTAAAAAAGAATACCAGCCACTAACGGCCAAAGATTTCGGTTTAAAACTCTCACCGGATAAAGAACCCCAGACAGTTATTATGGATGGTGAAATTTTACTGGAACCTTTGGCAAATGCATCACTAAGCAAAAGTTGGCTGGAAATGGAACTTGAAAAAATTAACGTAAGTCTTGAAAATGTTTTCCTGGGCCAGGTGGATAGTGATGGGCAATTAACTGTTGATTTGTATGATGACCAAATAGCAGTACCGAGTCCATCTGAAAAACCTCTCCTTAACGCAACAATGAAAAAATGTCAGGCAGACCTGGAATTGTTTGCCCTGGCTACAGAAAGCAAAAAATCAAAAGCATTGTATGAAAAAAACAGCCGGCTGATGCAAAAAGCCATAGACAAGGTATCACCATATTTAAAATAAACCTTCAGCTGTAGTGAAAGAGCTCCCAATGGTGTATAATTGGTTTTTGATTATACACTAGCGGGGTTTTTAAATGATCAGGAAAATAATTATTTTACTATTGCTTTCACTTCTTGCAGCCTGTTCAGCAGCATCAGGTAATGAAGTTACTTTTGTTCGTGCCGTTGACGGGGATACTTTTATTGCCAATGTCGATGGAAAAGAAGAGTATGTCCGCCTGCTGTTAGTGGACACTCCTGAAACGAAACATCCGGATAAAGAGGTACAGCCTTTTGGCCCTGAAGCCAGTCAATTAATGGAGGATACCTTCTCCAAATCAGAATCTATTCAGCTGGAATTTGGTACCGAAAAACGTGATAAATATGATAGATTACTTGCATATTTATATTCCGATGACGGCCAAATGTTTAATAAATTGCTCCTGAAAAAAGGATTGGCGCGTGTCGCATATGTTTATCCACCGAATGATAAGTATGTCGGGGGGTTTCGGAAAATAGAACAAAAGGCAAAGGAAGCGGAAAAAAGAATATGGAGTATTTCCGGATATGTAACTGAGGATGGCTTTAATGGTAATGTTGTGGAAGATCAGCCCGCGAATCCGAAACTTCCGTATGACCCGTCCGGACCAGACCGGGACTGCGGCGATTTTAATTCCCAGGAATCGGCACAGGCGTTTTTCGAAGCAGCCGGTGGACCGGAAAAAGATCCGCATCGCCTTGATGGTGAGGGTGATGGACTTGTGTGTGAGGGATTGTAATGAAATAGGTACATGTTGTGGCCTCGGGATGATATATTTAGTGTGGAGTTGATATATGTGCTGTGGGTTTGATATTTTTTGTTCTCGGGCAGATGTTGATTCTGTCAAGCTGATGTTTGCGCTCTCAAACCGATGTTTCGCTTTTCTGCCGATGTTCCGCTTCTTCTGCCGATGTTCTGCTCCTTCTGCCGATGTTCCGCTCCTTCTGCCAATGTTCTGCTCCTTCTGCCGATATTTTCGCTCTTTGTGCCGATATTTTCGCTTCTTCATCACGAGACTTTTTTCCAGAATTAAATATATCCATAAACAAATAAAGGCCCCCCACAAGAGAGCCTAATCACTTTTATTCACTAATCCGCAATGCAACCTTCCCAAACTGCTTTCCTTCCCCAAGATAGTCCATCGCATCCTGTGCCTCATCCAACAAGAATGTCCGGTCAACTACTGGATGCATTTTATGCTTCGTCACATGTTCCAGCATTGCCTGAAGTTCTTCTCTGCTTCCCATCGTTGAGCCAAACAATTGATATTGTCCATAGAAAAATTTGCGCAGGTTCAAATTAACCGTATCTTCCGTTGTAGCACCAAAAACGACAATGCGACCGCCTTTTTTCAGAACGTCCAATGAACGATTAAACGTAGCGCGGCCGACACTTTCGATTACTAAATCAATCGTTTCATTTTTTAACTCCTCAGGCCAGTCACTATTCGTATCCAGCGTCATATCTGCTCCCAACGACTCAGCCTGCTGACGTTTTTCCTCGCTCCGGGAAGTCACAATCACCCGTGCACCAACATTCTTAGCAAACTGAATTAAATAGGTCGCGACACCACTTCCAGCCCCAGGGATAAATACGGTGTCACCCTCTTTCAATTCACCTTTCGTAAACAACGCACGAAATCCGGTAAGTCCGGCAAGTGCCAGGACACCTGCTTCTTCCCGTGTCATATGTTCCGGTTTCGGCTCTACCTGTCCCGCCGGCAATACGATCTTTTCCGTAAACGTGCCGTGATCCGGCATACCCAGAATATCGAATCCTTCCGGCGGGGCATCACTATTTTTTTCCCAGCCGAGTGCAGGATTGATAATAACCTCATCCCCAACAGATAATTCAGAAACACCTTCACCGACTGATTCGATAACACCAGCACCATCAGATCCCAAAATTAACGGATCTGTTTTATCTCCCCGGCGTTTCGGAATGGACAAATCACGGCGATTTAGTCCTGCTGCACGAATCGATACCAATACCTGCCCATGGTCAGCAAATGGTTCATTCATTTCTCTGAGTTTCATTCCACCTTGTTCATGTACAAATGCCTTCATACCGGTCACCCTTCCACATAATATTTACTGAATTCCTCCAGTTGTTCTTTGTTTACAATATCGTTTGAAAATAATGGTACATAGATTAGATTTTGCTTTTGGAATGTTCCCTTAATCATTTCCATATATTGCCTTTCGTGTTCTTTTCGCTGCAGTAAAAAATCCCCATCTGCATTTTCCGGCAATATTTTATTTATAATCAATGTTTTCACATGCAGGTGGTATTTATCAAGTAATTGAATTGCTTTTTCCGTTTCCAGTATCGGCAGACGTTCTGGATTCATGACGAAAATAAATCCGGTGACCTTACCGTCCAGAAGTACTTCCCTTGCCTTGGCGAATCGCTCCTGCCGCGTTTTCAAAACATCATATATCGGGTCTTCCACCGGATCGCCATCATTCAGCAGCTGGGTGTAATTTTCTTTGGTCTTTTGACGTTTTTGCAGCATTCCTTCAATCCATACTCCCATTAACTCCGGCAACGAAAGCAAACGGATTGTATGTCCGGTTGGTGCAGTATCAAAAATAATCTTATCATAGTTTTCACTTTCTTCTAAGATAATAGAAATCAGTTTATCAAATAATGCCGCCTCATCCGCACCCGGTGAAGCCTTCGCGGTATCAAGCTGGCGGTGCACTTCCTCCATCATGCTTGAATGCACAACACCTTTAATATTTTCTTTGACCCCTTTAATGTATTTATTCGTCTCGATTTCCGGATCAATCTCAAGTGCATACAGATTGTCTGAAATTTCTGCAGTTTTTCCACCAACCGATTGATTGAAAATATCGCCAAGATTGTGTGCCGGATCCGTTGAAATAAGCAGCGTTTTATTGTCCTCCTCAGCAGATTTCCAGGCGATTGCCGCAGCAGACGTTGACTTCCCTACCCCACCTTTACCACCAACAAATATGATTTTTTTCTCAAGAACTTGCATAGTACGACTCCTTTTTTTAAGGCTGTTTTAGCATGGATTAATGCTCTGACCCGCAGCCCGGATACACTTCGCTTTCACACCTCCGGGTACCAAGGCGACATCTGCTCAAAAAGTACGTTTTCGCAGTGTCTTCTTAGCCGGGGGCAGCTGTTGAGCCCTCCTCGCGCTGCCGCACTCGGTGGTCTCACCGATGCCTCAGCTCCCCCAGGAGTCTACGTGTATCCGGGCTGCTTGTAGAAAATGTAAGCCTAAATATTTCTTCTAAAGCATCAACTTTTTAGAAAACAGGTTTTTTTTAAAATACCAGTTAGTTAACAACAACGAATTCCTGTCATAGGTGATTTTTCCATCCCCATCCGCAAGTGCCAGTCATGAAATTGTTCAATCATATATGGATACAACTCGAGCGTGTAGTAATAAACAGGATTTGGAATGCCGATCATTTCGGAATATAAGAGCAGCAGAAACAAGTCATCCTGGTCACGCAGTTCGCGGGCAATTTCCTGTCGGTGCGGCATGTTTAATACTTCTTCATAATAATCAATCAGCATCTTCAGCTTATCCAGCACGATCCTCACCTCTCCTTTAATCAGAAAAGGGATCACTAATGATAATGATCCCCCTCCAACTATTTAATCGTCCCTGTTATCCGGTATATCCATCTTTCCGGTAAGTGCCGTAAATGCTGTCAAAATAATCCAGACAGCAAATACAAAAATAATTGCCCCAAAAACGAACAATAATGTACTGGATTCAGATCCCCACCATGACCACTGGAAAACAACCTGCTGGAACATCGCATACAGTGTCATGAACATCAGGAATACCATTGGCAGGAAGGCAATCATGTAGTTTCGGCCCTGGCGTTTAAGCCAAATTGCAATAAGCAATAAACTGATGCCCGCAAGCAGTTGATTGGAAGTACCAAATAGTGGCCATAACAGATAACCGCCTGACCCAAAACCCTTTGGCCCTTCCGGAAGCAATACCAATGCAGCACTTGAAACAACTGCTAGACTCGTTGCTACATGCATTTTGGAAAGTCCAGGCATCTTGTATTCAACACCAAGCTCCGCAATAATGTAGCGCATTAACCGAACTGATGTATCCAATGTTGTCGCTGCAAAACTGACGACAATTACCGAAACAATGGTTGCTGCAATATCCGGTGGAATCATAAGACCAGTTGCTAACTGTCCTGCACCTTCCACAAATACATTAAGACCTGCCCCACCCGCAGCTGTAAAACTGGAGTATGTCGCCATAAATTCATCGGTATTAGAGAAGAATGTAACAACAGCTATAATGGATATTAACGCCAAAGCACCTTCTCCTACTGCACCTAAATATCCTACAAAGCGCGCATCGGTTTCTTTATTCAACTGCTTACTGGATGTTCCGCTAGACACAAGCCCATGGAATCCTGATATGGCACCACATGCAATCGTAATGAATAACAGCGGGAACCAGGAAACATCTGTACCCGTATTTGTTAATGGAGCAGTTATTTCCGGGTTGGAAAACAACAACCCTAAGTATAAAATGGCCAACCCAACAACAAGCTGATGGGAATTAATAAAATCACGCGGCTGCAATAGCTTCCATACCGGTAAAGTTGAAGCAATGTAGACGTATACCATCAGAATAATGATCCAAATGAAAAATGCAGTCGATACCGCACCAAGGCCAAATAAACCAGCTCCACCTTCTCCCCCCATATATTGAACGAGGTCAATCTTAAGGAAATCGACCCTGCTGGCAATTACAGCAGTTAAGTACATAACAGCAAGCGCCAGTAACGATGGGACAAGCATCTTCTTTTGGCGTTTATAAACCGCAAAACCAATCCAAACCGCCAGTGGAATTTGAATAAACACTGGTATAACACTTGCCGGGAATGAAATGAACAGATTTGCAATCACCCAGGCAAACACCGCATTAACCATTAGAACCAGTATAAGGATAATGAATAAAAACAAAATCTTCGCCCGCTGCCCAATCAGTTTATTTGCAAGTGTACCAACCGACTGACCTTTGTTCCGGACAGATAAAACCAATGTTCCAAAATCATGAACCCCAGCTGCAAAAACGGTTCCAAGAATTACCCATAAAAATGCCGGTAGCCACCCCCAATAAACCGCGATAGCCGGTCCAACAATTGGAGCCGCACCTGCAACTGATGTAAAATGATGGCCCCACAAGACGAACTTATTTGTAGGTACAAAGTCAACGCCATCTTTATATCGGTGTGCCGGTGTAACATAATTGGGATCAAGACGGAAAATTTTATCAGCAACAAACTTGGAATAATACCGGTAACCCAAGGCGAAAACAATTATCCCGATTAACGCAACAACAATACCACTCACGTCATTTACCTCCCCTTATTTTATTGAGAAATCTCTTTGAATAGAGCCTTTCCCAGTACAATCTATGCGTGAGTGGTGCTCTTTAGTACAACTTCCTTTTATGCGGGAAGTTTTTGTTCCAGCGCTAATGTTCCGCTTCTTCTGCCGATATTTCGCCTCTTCTGCTAATGTTCCGCTCCTTCTGCCGATGTTTCGCCTCTTTTGCCGATGTTTCGCCTCTTCTGCTGATGTTCCGCTTCTTTTGCCGATGTTCTGATTCTTTTGCCGATAGTCCCCCTCTACCACCAATCTCTCTCCGCCAGACTTTATTCAAAAAAACACCCCGAAAGCGGCACTTCCAACTTTCGGGACATTCTCTCAATCTATTCTTTTCCCATACCGCGCAGAAACTGCAGCAGCATCGTAACGCTTCGATTAATCTCCGGATCTTTCAATGCTTTCAACAGATCCATATACGATGTTCGCTCAGCATCCTCGATTGTACTCGCTACTTCCAATCCACGGTTTAATCTATCTCCAAAATATTGAAGTTCATCTATTTTCAGCTCACCAATAAGGAAAAACAGTTTACCGATATTCTCCAACGTTCCCGAGTATTGCGGCTTGTTCAGTTCACCCATGATATTTTCCAGCGCATCCTCTTTATGCTTCACAATGGCATTTGCCATATCCAGTGAACCGTTCTTCTCCAAAGATGCCAACAGGTCAATTCCTTTTAAAATAGCATCCTTATTTTCGCTGACCGCCTTTGAAACCTCATCCAGATTCTGCTCATGTGCGACCTCTTCCGGAACTTCCATCCGCTTGATTTTTGATATCGGTTCAGACATCATGCTTCACCTGACTTCCCGGGAAAATATAGTCATTGCGGTTCCACTTCCGGTCCACCCGTACACCAATTTGCGGCTGCGGATTGCCTCTGCGGTAATTGTTTGGCGGCAATGGACTCTTTCCTTTTTTCTTAATCACTTCCATCTTCACGGCAATCTCCTTATATGCCGGCGTGTTGGTATCCTTGTCGACGTTATTATCAGTCAGGAAGTTGACCGCCGTTCTTCCGTTATCATTCAGCGGAAGATAGACTTCTTTTCCCCTGACCCGATCAGTCACGTGCACCAATCCTGTTACTTCCCCAGCATGGGAAATCAGTTTAATTTCTGCACCTTCTCGAACACCGCGTTCCTCTGCCAGTTCCGGTGAAATTTCAATAAATGCATTCGGCAGTTTTCTGGTAATCGCCGGTGATTTATACGTCATATTCCCTTCATGGAAATGCTCAAGCACCCGACCATTATTCACATGTAAGTCATATTCTTCATTCGTTTCGTACCGCAAATTATATTCAAGCGGATAGAACCTAGCCTTATTATCCTCAAATGGAAACCCATCTACATATAACAACGGTGTATCTGTACCATCGGCTGCGACCGGCCACTGCAGACTATTGTAATCTGTCAGTCTATCATAGTTAACACCGGCAAATAACGGTGCTAGGGATGCAGCTTCATCCATGATCTCAGACGGGTTCGTGTACCCCCAGTCATATCCCATACGCGACGCAATATCCGTGATAATTTCCCAGTCAGGAAGGGAATCCCCTACCGGATCAAGCGCCTTATATAAACGCTGGATACGCCTTTCCGTATTGGTGAACGTTCCTTCTTTCTCAAGACTTGGCACAGCAGGCAAAATAACATCCGCATATTCAGCCGTCTTTGTTAAAAATAAATCCTGAATGACAAAGAAATCAAGCTTTTCAAAAGCAGCCCTGACGTAATTGATATTTGCATCAACAATACCCGTATCCTCGCCAAGAACATAAAGCGAGTTAAGTTCACCCTCATGAATCGCCTCAATCATCTCATGGTTATCTTTTCCCGGCTCACCCGGTATTTCCACATTCCACGCAGTTTCATACCGTGCCCGCACCACATCATCAGAAACTTTTTCATATCCCGGAAAGAAGTTCGGCATGCTTCCAAAATCACTGCAGCCCTGCACATTATTATGACCCCTTAGTGGATATGCACCGGTGCCATTGCGCATATAGTTGCCGGTAACAAGTAATAGATTTGAGATTGCAGTACTCGTATCACTGCCAAGCTGGTGCTGCGTAACACCCATTGCCCAGCAAATTGCAACCTTTTCCACACTGACAATCTGTTCAGCGATTCCAATCAGGTCTTCTTTTGAAATGCCGGTTAATTCCTCGGCATATTCCAGTGTAAATTGACTCAAGCTTTCTTTATAATCATCAAAACCATTCACCCATTTTTCAACAAACGCACGATTTTCCCATCCCTGGTCAATAATGTATTTTGTTACGGCAGACAACCATACCAGGTCCGTTCCGCTTTTTGGCTGGAAAAACCGGTCAGCCCGCTGCCCCATTTCCTGCTTGCGCAAATCAAACACGTAAAGCTTTTGACCAAATAACTTTTGGGACCGTTTAATCCGTGAAGCCAGCACTGGATGGGATTCCGCTGTATTAGAGCCAATCGTAATCACCATGTCCGCCTCAGCTATGTCATCAATCGATCCGGAATCACCGCCATGCCCGACCGTCCGGAAAAGACCTTTCGTTGCCGGTGACTGACAATAGCGCGAGCAGTTATCCACGTTATTTGTCCCGACAACCTGACGTGCCAGTTTTTGCATGACATAGGATTCCTCGTTTGTTGCTTTGGATGATGAAATAAATCCAAGTGCATCGGCACCTTTTTCCGCCTTTATTTCAGAAAAACGCTTCGCCACATAGTCCAGCGCTTCATCCCACTCCACTTCCTTAAACGCCTCACCATCACGGATCAGCGGCTTGGTCAAACGCTCTTCCGAATTCACATAATCCCAGCCGAATTTTCCTTTGATGCAAGTGGAAATACCATTCGCCGGTGAATCCTGCTGCGGTTCCACTTTCAAGATTTTCCGGTCTTTTGTCCAAACATCAAATGTGCAGCCGACACCGCAGTATGTACAAACGGTTTTCGTCTTTTCAATCCGTTCCTCCCGCATTGATGCCTCCGTGTCAGACACTGCAAATAACGGCCCGTAACCAGGCTCCGCTTTTTTCGTTACATCAATCATCGACCGGAGCAGACCCGGACTGTGATCCGTCATGTAACCCGCTTCACCAACCATTTCAGTTTCCATTAATGCATTACACGGACAAACCGTAACACACTGCCCGCAGCTGACACATGATGATTCATCAATTGGCACATCATTATCCCAGACAACTCGCGGCTGCTCGCGATTCCAGTCAATCAGCAACGTCTCATTCACCTGAACATCCTGACATACCTCCACACAGCGCCCGCACAAAATACACTGATCCGGGTCGTACCGATAAAAGGGACTTGAGTTATCAATCTCATATGGCTTTGGTTCAAATGGTCTTGACTGATGTTCCAATCCAAATTCCGCAACCGTATTATGAATCTCGCATGACCCATTGTTATAGTCACAAACCGTACAATACAGCTCATGATTTTCCAATATCCGGTCAAGCGCCTCTTTCTGAGCGGCATCAACCGGCTCGATTATCGTGTTCACATTCATGCCTGTCTTTACAGTTGTTCCACACGCCCGCGTAATTTCTCCATCAACCTCAACCATACACGTGTCACACGTCTGTACCGGGCCGAGCGCCTCGTTGTAACAAATTTGCGGCACAAACTCTCCCGTCGTATTAATCAAATCCAGCAAGTTCTGCTCCGGCTTGGCCAAGTACTCTTTCCCATTAACTGTAACGATAATATGGTCCTGATTTTGCAAAAAAATCCCCTCCTCTAATTGCTATAGTGAAAATCTTTTCTTGCATCACCATACACTCTGTTTTCATGGGTATATACATTCAGACTGTTTTCACGGACAAACCCAATTGCCGTTATTTGCAGATCATCAGCCAGTCTTAGTGCCAGATCAGTTGGCGCCGACTTGGCTATCAATATTCCCGCACCAATTTTTGATACTTTTAAAATAACCTCCGATGAAATCCTTCCGCTGAATAAAATAATTTTATCCTTCAAGAAAATGCGATTTTGCAAAATATATCCGTACAGTTTATCTAGTGCATTATGCCTGCCAATATCAATATAGGAAGCAATTAATTCGTCGGCAGTTGCCAATGCGGCCTGATGAACCCCGCCTGTCCGGCCGTGCACCTCAGCATTCCTCTCGAATTTTTTCATCAGTTCATATATCTGCTGGGTGGATATCATCATGTTGGAATAAATCGTTTTGGCTGTTTTCACATCCTGCTTTAGATAAAACTCCCTGCTTTTCCCGCAGCACGAGCCGATCCAGCGCTCGGTCCGCTCGGAAAACTCCACGGGGCCGACTAAATCAACATAAACAAAGCCCTTCGCCATATCAACGGATATTTTCTCAACTTGCTTTGGTGAACGGATGATTCCTTCAGATGCCAAAAATCCGAATGCCATCTCTCGTATATTGTTCGGCGTGCAGACAATCGTTGCGTACTGCTCCTCATTAATCATGACAGTAACCGCAGATTCCCTGGCAATCTCATCCTCTTCGTTCATTTTCAGATGGTGATGGTATTTTGCCGTTTGCCACCGCAGCAAACTTTCGTCATTCATATATCCCCCTCCCTTTTAGTAAAGCGCTTTCACTTAAACTAATTTAAATCCTTATACCCCCTGCTATAAGATGAAAAACATATCTATTTTACAGAATATTATAACATATTTATATTAAAAAAAGACATCACGATTTTGGAATTCTATTGATGAACTACCTGTGAATAAGTTTTGCTATAGGTATGAAGGCCAAAATTCGCTTTGAAGCCTTTATAATTGTCTTTCAACAATCTATGAAAATAAAATTTTTTACAGAAACCAAAAAATATCTTTCATCTTGGATATGAATGCTCGAACAAAGCTAAATTCCAAGTGAATGGGCACTCATCAAGCTTATGAGTGACCGAACGAACACAAATTCCATGCGCTCGGGCACTCATCGAGCTTTTGAGTGACCGAACGAACATAAATTCCATGCGCTCGGGCACTCATCGAGCTTTTGAGTGACCGAACGAACATAAATTCCAAGCGCACGGGCACTCATACGGATTATAGATCCAAAAAAACAAAAAGACCTCCACCAAACCGATGAAGGTCAATCCAGCCACAAACTCTATCAAATACCCTAATACAACTTCCCCTGCCGATACAAAATCGTCGATATTTTCATAACAGCATGGATATAACAGTTTTGCCGTAACGGAAACGGATCTCCGAAAAACTGCGGGAAGATGGTATCAAACGTCTCTTGCATTTTATCAAACTGACGCTTAAACACTTCTTCCTCACTGAAGAATTGCGTTTCCCTTCCTTGCAGCCACTCTAAATAGGATACGATTACACCACCGGCATTTGCCAAAATATCCGGGATGATGATGACGCCTTTTTCATTGAAATATTTATCTGCTCCGCTTGTTACAGGTGCGTTTGCGCCTTCAACGATAATACTGGCTTTCACGTCCTGCATGTTTTCCTGGTGCACCTGGCCTCCCAGCGCTGCAAGAAACAGTACGTCAACATCCAGTGTCAGTACATCGTCGCGGTCTTTAATCGAAGCTTTCACGTCTGCATCTTTCAATTGATCATCATCAACAGGAAGATCGCCATTATTGTTTGATGTGTATTTCACAAGACCCGGAATATCCAAACCGTCTGAGTTGTATAAAGTTACATTCCGGTCACTGACGGCAACGATTTTGTTGTTCAGATGATTACATTGGAATGCTTCAAGTGCTGCTACCGAACCAACATTTCCAAATCCCTGGAAGGCCAATGACAACGTCTTATCCTTCTGCTCGAGTGCCGTCTGGGCAAATATATTATCACGCTCTGAAAGCCATTTTTCCTGATTCCCAACAAAGTTATGAAGCATATAACGAAAGGCGAAATATACCCCTTTTCCAGTTGCTTCCCTGCGTCCAAGTGATCCGCCGTTTACGACACTTTTACCGGTAAAGCTGCCTCTGTATGGCTCCCCGGGACGGATGCTTTTGTACTCTCCCATCATCCAGTCCATTTCACGGTCACCGGTTCCAACATCCGGAGCCGGAATATCCTTGTCAGGGCCAATAATCTCACTGAAATATTGCACATATTTTTTACAAATCATATATAATTCTTTTTCACTATATTCCCGCGGGTTGATAACTACTCCGCCTTTTCCCCCGCCAAACGGAACATCGTGCAACGCATTCTTCAGTGTCATGAGTGATGAAAGATTAACCACTTCATCCTCATTTACGGATTCATGAAAGCGGATCCCTCCCTTATACGGACCCATAATATTGTTATGTTGAACCCGGAAAGAAGGAACGCGCTCCACTTTTCCATTTTCAAGCGCAATCCGTAAAAACGATTTGTTGACATGGTTGGGAGTGGACAGGATCGATACCAATGAAGTAAATGCCTTCTGACGTGCCTGACCTGTTAAATCCGGTAAGAACGATTTATCATCCAACAGGGCATCCAGCGATTCTTCAACAATTTTTGCCGTACTGTTTCCCATATATCAAAACCTCCATCATTAGAAATTTTTACCTCTATTAGTTAGAGTGTACCAAAAGCAATGAGTCAAACCAACTATAATCATCCCATGAAGAAGGTTTTGTTATTCTACAAAATCAATACTGCAAGCAATGTGGAAATAACCAGCCCAAGGATAACCGGTATGAAGTTTTTCCGGACCAGATCCATTACGGAAACGCCACAAAAACCGGCAATCGCAATCATTGAGGACCAGGCAACAATCGTTCCGCCACCAGTCCAGATGGAGCCCATTTGGCCTATAGCTGCGAGCGTTCCCGCATCAATGCCTCCATTTTGCAATGAAGCCGCAAGTGCCCCGGTTAATGGAAGTCCTGAGAAGCCGGATCCATCAAGCCCGGTAATAATACCGATGATCAATACACTGAATGCCGCAAGCAGTGCACTCTGCGGTAAAAATTCCTGCGTGGACTTTACAAGGTCAAACAGTAATCCGGGTGCATTTTCATCAATACCTAATATACTTCCCGAAAAGTCCGAGCTGCCAAGGAAAAAGAATCCCGCAATCGGAATTACCGGCCCCATCGCTTTAAACGCAAACACAAAGCCATTTGTAATGTGGTTGCTGATGTAATCCAGTGCCCGCTCGCGACCAAAAGCGACCGTTGACAGCAGGAGCAGGATGACCGCAACCCCACCAATGAATGCAGCACCATCGCCACCCTCAAAGCCACTCATTCGGCCGGATAACAATTTGTCATACATCATATAAATAACAACGGCCAACAGCGAAATCGGCACCAGTACTGCAAACACTTTGCTCCACGTATTTAAATGTGCAGCTTTCGCTTTATTTTCTGATTCCTCGTCTGCCTGCATTGCCTCGAGTTCAACTTCAATCAGTTCACTGTCTTTGGAGCGGATTGATTTTCGATATAGAAAATAAGCCAACCCGATCGCTACTGCTCCGGTAATAATTGACAGCAGCAATGCTTTATCAGTAACCATACCTACATCAATCCCGGCTGACTTTGCCGATAAGCTTGGAGCAACCTGAACAATGTAGTCAGAAGATAACGCCATCCCCTGCCCGGCAAGCGCAACAGCCATTGCAGCCACAATCGCAGGCAAACCGGATCGTATAGCAGCAGGTACAAGCAGTGCACAAATCAATGGAACTGCTGGCGTCGGCCAGAAGAACAACGAAATTACATACGTAACACCAACCAGAACAAAGAAGGAAACATGACCATTAACCATTACCTTCTGGATCGGCTGAATCATCTTGCGGTCTGCACCCAAATCTCTTAGTGAATGCAGTAACGCCATCATAAATGTAATGATAAGAAAAATACTGAACAGTTCTTTTGCCGCAACTAAGTTGGCATTAAAAATCGCAGTAAACCCTTCGATTACACTTCCTTTAAATACCCAGGCAATCACAAACGTCCCGAGTAAAGAAGGAAGGACAACCCCTCTTTTGAAAATCATCGTCAGAATAATAATCAGCGTGAATAAACCATATAACCAGTGCGCTACAGTAAGCCCCAACGTAAAACACTTCCTTTCTAAGTGTGCTATAGCCTATGCACATCGAAAGGAAGCGGTGAAAGTTTTTATGAAGCTGTATGGCTGAATTACTCCGACTTTTTCTCCTCCGCACATTCATTACAAAGCAACTTACCGTTTTTTTGAACCCCGTCAAAAAAACCATTCTCACAAAAAACATCTTCGCCACATGATTGGCACTGCCCAATTAACTCTCTCATTATCGTCACCCCTGTTTCCAGTATATAAAAACTGGCTCTTCCCATGCAAAGAGCCAGTTTCTGTGAGCGGAATATATTATGAATTATGCAGTCTGCTGTACCAGCGTTTTCGGCTGTTTGTGGAACAACAGAAAAACGGCAATCGTACATATAATAAACGATGGAATTATATACGAAACGTTGTACAGTAAGGAATAAACCCATACATTTACACCTTCAATTGCCGATTCGAAAAAGAAGACACCGGCAAAATAATGCGAAATAAACCGCAGCATCGATCCAAGCAATACACCGAACATGATATACATAAGATACTTGGACTTATCTCCTGATTTTACCGCTGTTTGAATTCGATTGGCAAAGACTCCTGCAAACCCGAGCACCGTAAATGCTGCCGGGTAATCCAGGATCCCTTGTATCGGATGCAAAATATAATTAGGGCCGATAGCCATCTGCAGCATCCCCCACAGGAACCCGGCTAACAATCCGCCTTTTATGCCCCAGCGAAATGCTACAATAAAAACTGGAATCATTGCTAACGAAATCGAACCGCCAAATGCCCATATTTTAAACGACAGGAACGGAATAATATCCAGCATATACGCCAAAGCCGTAAATATAGCAACCTCAACCAAAAACAAAATACGTTTCGAACTCATTCAATTTTCCTCCCCTTTGCCGGCAGCACATCCTGCCGTGCGGAATTTTTTGCACACAAAAAAAGCAATGCCAAAGGGGAAGCTTCCTGATGGGGAATCCGCTCACATTGCTTTTATTCCATCAAAAAAGCCACCATCCCTACGCTAGTACTAACTAACAGGTTCTAAGGGTAAGAACAAAAACGTTCACTCTCAGCCAAAAAGGCTCCCCCTGTAGGCTTCTATTAATCTGCTTTTTTCGTTAGGTGTATTATAACTTATTCATTTGTTGCTGGCAATATGTGTTTCTTATAAATGGATAGAAATGTGACGGACTACTTGCATGGTCGTAGTAGCACTATTCCTTTGTTAGCAACTTTTCGTTAAGCGGCTAAAATTTATATTTGACAGCTTTTTAATGAGTTTATTAAAAACCACTTTGAATCTTCTCAGTCATTTCCTTGACATACCCCTTAACCACAACCACTATTTCGTTAGTTCTGGAAGCAATCCAGGTATACCACTCAACCATTATAAGCGCTTCCAAATCTTTTGGTACTTCATAGGTTAATAGGGATTTCATCCTTCCCGGATTTGTTAATTCAATTCCATTCCAATTTTTGGCCTCTACCAACTCATAATGAATACGTTCATATTTATTTCCATCTTTGTCAAGCAGATACATGCCCCCTACATTGGGTTGGTATTGTTCACCTAATCCTTCTTTTCCTTTCATAATTAATTCTGCAGAAATGGTTATTAATTCAGTGTTTTTTTTCTCCGGCTTAACTTCTTCAGGCTTATCAGGTACTATATTAAAGGTAAATATATTTTCTTGCCCACCAGGATTCTTACCCCACGTTTCTCCTAAACTCAAAATCACGGGATCTTCATCGAGTTTTGACTCGAAAAGACTTTTCTCTTCGGAGTTACTTTTTTCAGATAACTTCTCTGTTTCCCCCTCATTTTGTGAGGCAGAATCAATTACGTTTCCAGTAATATCAACTACTAACCCTCCAGGAAATAAGGGAAACCAAGATTGATTATCTACTAATATTAAGCTTTCTATATCCTTTGGCACCTCATACGTTAACAATGATGTCATCATGCCTGGAGTCTCTAAATATATTTTATTCCAGTTCTTTGCATCTACCTTTCGAAAATCAATCCGCTCGTACTTGTTGCCTTCCTTATCTAACAAATAAAAACCGCCGACTTGGGGTTGATATTGTACGAGAGAACCTTTTTTCCTTCCCTCAGCAACCTCCAACCTTATTTTAGTCTTAATAGTTATTAGTTTAGTGTTTGGCTTTTTCGTCTCCAGCCCATCTGGAGTGTCATTTACTAGGTTATATGTTAATTTCGTTCCTAATAATTCATCATTAAATGTTTCTCCTAAGCTTATAATCTCATCCTCTTCCTTATTTTTATATTTGGTGTCAATAATGGTTTCATATGGATTATCCCTATCCACCCCAACATCTTGGTCCTCTGGTTCTTTTTCAGAATCTATTCTATGGGAATACACTTCTTTTACCTCACCAGATGTACCTTCTGTTTTTGCAGTTCCACTTGGTTTATTTGCGTTTGTTTCCTGAACATCAGGTATTGCTTGAGTCAATAGAGCAATAATACCAATAAATAAACAAATACTTACTGCTCCAAACACATATTGAAAACTCTTCTCCGTTCTTTTGGTATTGACAAATCCACCAGTCAATCCTTGATAAGGTTGAATATTCCCAGCTTTTCTCGCAGGTAGTACTGCTCCAAGGATACCAGTAACGATTGGAATAAGAATCGTTACCAGGAAGAATGGCAACTGCTCTGCAGGAAATTGGTTATACATACCCCAGATTACCCCTAAAGCAATTACTATTCCAAGTACTCCCGCAATTAATCCACTTAGTCCTCCTTCAATTAACACCAACAGTCGAACAGTTCGGTTTTGCCAACCAACTGCCTTTAATACTGCAAGCTCAGGTTGCCTCTCAGCAACATTCTGCCAAATAATTTCTGCTGTAGTAAGAATGGCAATAGCAATCGCGACACCCATTGCTACATAATGCATGGGACCTACTTCTAAAGCTACATATTCACCCAACCATGTTGTAAACATTGTTCCACGCAATTTGAAAGTGACAAACAAAAAGAAAATCAATAGACTTGTTGGCAAAGCAATGGCAATAACGGATAAAACACTACGTTTATACTTAGCAAGCAAATTCTTTAAGCTCATACTAAAGAGTGTTTTCGTTTTAAAAAGGTGTCTTTTAAGCTTTGAAACTTCACCTGTTTTCATCGATTCATAAGGAGAAATTCTTCTAACCAACAGTGCTGGAATAAGAGCACCTAATACATAAATCGTAATACCAAATATTCCAATTAAAAACAGACGTAATGCTGATGTTTGAATATCATGTATTACATAAATCAGTCCTAATATAAGCCAACTTATCATGGAAACAAAAAGTCCAACCAATGCTGCTTCGATAAAAAGCAATTTTGCTAAGTTATTTGGCCGCCAACCGACTGATAGAAGTACTGCAAATTCTTTTTTTCTTGCATACATCATAATGATATTGGATGAAAACACATATACAATCGCCACAACAATAACACTTGCGATCACGCCGGACATACCTACCTTGGATTCCTGAAAGATTGTAACAGATGAGCCTAACTTAATCCATGGCTGCTCAATCCATCCAATACTTTTCTGCTCATTTACCCCTGGGATATGGGTTAATGCAGGCTGTGGGGAAGAACCCAAAGTAATATCAGTAATCAATCCTGTTGTGTCTTCTATATCTTTTGCAACAGCCTGTAATGTTTGTTCGCTCTCTTCGTTTAGTTGTTCCACTCCTTTTACCTTTAAACGAATAGCCGAAATGGGTTTGTCACCCAAAACCTCAGATGCGGCTTCTATTGTTGTGAGCATTAAAGGGGGTTTTGTTAAAAAGCCATATGGATTGTTTAAAGGTTTCATGTCTTCCGGTGGGTTTACCGGGTTTCCGTCTTTGTCTAACACCCATTGAGCTTTTGAAGGAAAATAGGTTTCCATTGGCAGTTCAGTTAAAGGGTCCTTCGATATGTCCAAATCACTGGGGTCAAATATTCCTTTAAAATTAAGCTGAAGTCTGGGCCAGCCAGAACTGTCCTCACTGAACATTGAAATTGGACGATATGCGTTATCCACTGCAAGCAAAGAGTCCTCTGGAACAAAATATGGCTCTACCTCATAAGAAAAAGGCCAGCGTTCGGGAAAGGGACTTGTTACTTCCCTGTAATTAACGGAAGAAGGTTTAAATGACATCCAGTAAAAATCCTGGAGCGAACTGTTTCCTTCACTAACTTGGTTCACTATTTTTTTATGTGCTTGTTCTGTAGTGGATACTACTTGATCGACCTGTGTTCCAGATTGTTTATCTAGGTAACTTTTTCCTCCTTTTTCTTTCACTTTTTCCATTGTACCGCTTGGATCTTTCTCGAATGGAATATCCAGCTTTTCAAATGTATAATTCATTTTACCATCGACGAATTCCTTATTACTTACAATCACAGGAATCTGAGTCTCTTGAATATTTTTAATTACCTCTTCCGTTTTCACGCTGTTCTCATCGGTGAAATAGTGACTGTTCTCACCTTCTACAATAGCTTCATCCAGACCAACAAGTTCAGCCTCGGCTTTAGGATCAACTCCAGCAACAAGAACATATGTGCCATAATCAACTGCTCCATTAAAATGTGTTACTCCATATTCACGAGCATCGTTTGGAGCGCCCCAACCTACCGTGAAATAAATATTACTTTCATCAACAACACTAGATACACCGGTATTTGTAGTTTCTTTAATTTTCATACGATAGATACCTGGTTCAGTGAATTGTACACGGTCCAGATTAATAGAGTTCCTAATATATCCCATCATGGCAATAGGAGCAGCTACATCAACATCTGTCATTCCTTTTATTTTTTCATATTGTTCAAGAGTAATACCTCCGGATAACCCGCTGAGATAGTTTGGCTCAAGCAGATTCTTTTCTTCCGTCACACTGCGGGAATCAGGTGGGCGAACAACGATATGATAAGAGGACTTCCACCGTTTCTGGAGTTCATCCACAATTGTAGCGTTGGAAGCTTGAGTAATCCCCACCAGGTAACTGAGCCCAATACTCACAATCAAGGCGCCGATAATCAACAATATGAACCGTTCTTTATTTCGCCACCACGAGTTCCAAATGAACCTAAGCATAAACTTCACTCCGCGAATCCCTGATTATCTTGCCGTTTTTCATTTCAACCATACGGTCCGCACGTGCTGCGAGATCAGAGTCGTGGGTAACATATATAACGCCACATTCTTTACTCCTGTTTAATTGAATCAAATTGTCAAATATCAATTCTTCTGTGTGGGTATCCAGATTTCCGGTGGGTTCGTCTGCCAGCAGCCAACGCGGTTCATGAACTAAGGCCCTGGCAATTGCCACACGTTGCTGTTGTCCGCCTGAAAGCTGAGATGCTAAGGAATTATATTTATCATCCAAACCTACCTGATTAAGCACCGTTTCAGCACGTACTTTTTTATTGTATGCAACCTTACGAGAAAACAATGGTGACATCACATTTTCTAAAGCAGTTAACGTAGGGAGTAAATGAAATTGCTGAAAGATAAACCCGATGTTCTCGAAACGAAAATCAGCTAACTCTTTGGAAGAATACGTATTAATGGAACTGTCTCCATATGTAACGCTTCCATTTGTCGGCACATCCAATGCACCAAGTAAACTTAACAATGTAGATTTTCCAGACCCGGATGGACCAATAATTGCAACTAATTCATCCTCCTCAAATGTAATGTTGACATCTTCCAATGCATACGTGCTTATTCCATCACCCTGAAACACTTTATTTACATCACTGCACTTTATGTCATGACCCAATTGAGACTCCCCTTTTATAGAAATGCTCTATTTTGGTAATTATCCAAATTATAGCATAATTTGAATAATTACATATAGTGCAGCGAAACTTATTTATGGGTAAACGTTGCCCCAGTCTTCGGATGTGCATAAATCTGAACTTTTCCGAAATCTCGGGTTTGAATCAGATAGACATGCGGCTGTGAACTGCCCAGGACTTCATACGTCAGCCCGCCGAATTTAGACGGACGAAGAAATCCTTTTTCATTCGCTTTTACAGGATGTGCATCCAACGGGTAAACCCGCCACGTGTCATCACTGGCCGGCAAATGGAGATATTTATTCTTTTCTCCATTTGCTGGTTTTCCCTTGCCGTTGTCATACGGGTACTCGCTGAAAATACAGAAGGCTTTAACGACCGCTTCCGCATAATCCTGCCAATGATTATTCAGCTGACGGATATCATCACCATTAGAATCGGCAAATCCATATTCAATGATATTGGTAACGACTTTTCCTGTATTCCGGTTCATGAAATAAAAATCACGACTGGTGTTGTTTGGCAATGTTCTTGTGAAAACGCGCCGAATATTCTGCCCTGCATTCCGCAGTTCGTCAGCAATCTGCTCGGCCATTCCTTTTCCACCGTAAATGGAGTGGATGATCTCTCCTCCATCTCCCCCGCCGGCGTTGATATGATTGGAATGACAATAGGTTGCCCCGCTCTCGCGCACAATCCTTGTTCGTTCATCGGGCGTCAGCGTAACATCCGTTGTCCGGGTAATGGCCACAGGAATCCCAAGCTCCCGATAGCGTTCATATTGATAAAGTGAGATAGATAGATTCAGATCCTTTTCAATCCAATGCTTGTTGGACCCGCCGCCCGGATCGTTACCTCCGTGACCCGGGTCAATGATTAGTATCGGCTTCGTTTTGATTACCTCCCTTCCCTGTTAATCCTTTTTCAGTTAATACTTTTTTCTGCTTAACCCCCGTCTTGGTTACATAGTTATTTTTGTACCAGGCTGTTATCGATGTCACGAGGGTAAATGCATAAGAAATTCCCTGTTCCAAAAATTCACTGTCAATCGGCAATGGTGACTTCCCGAACATGACAAGACACTGGTTTACAAGTGCCAATAAAAGTGCCGCCGTTCGAATAATCGTACCTTTGTCCACTTTTCTTCCTCCTTTGTTTTTTAGTCTTGTAATATTATTTTCAATCAGGTACTGTTTTGGAACGGCATGTGTACGGGAAATCCGGTATAACTGTTCTCACTACTACAATCGTTTCTCAGATGGAAAAGGTGGCATGAAAATAAAAAAAGCTGCCAGCAAATTCTACTGGTCAGCTCACAATATTATTTTTTTGTTTTCCGTTTAAATGGCAAAACCCCATTTGTTATTTTCCCGACAATCTTGTTGTAAATAACCACACAAATGATTAAAAGAACAAATGCAATAAAATACTGGACAATACCGCTGAAAACATCACTGGCTATTAGATCATCCAAATACCGGACCCCATAGAAAAGAACAAAGCATCCGGCACCTATCACACCAACAAATGTAAGAACGACACCAAGAACTTGTGAGAATGACAATTGCTGCCATGTTTCTTTATGCTTGAATCCGATATAAATCATGTATATTACCAAAACTAGTCCTACCAGAACGATACGAATCATACTGTAAAATCTCCTATTCCATTAATGTAAGGGTCTATTGTTTTCCACAGATTGTTTCAAGGCCTGTATGATGTAACCAATCCCGCCATATTGCAAAAGTGGAAATGTTCTTGGCATACTGTCATCAAAACACCCGTCAATTACCCGTTTATATTTATTTCCTGTTAAAATAACCAGCTTATCAAACTGATCCAATTGCTTTTGATGAATCTGCTCTTTCAGCCTGTCGAACGTAATAATCTCATCACTTTTTTGTCCAAAGGCAACATCATAATTGCCATCGACGATATCATCAGACAAAAGAAAACCATGCTTTGCAGAAAGGATAACCCATTGATCCGTGAACTTCTCTGCATATGACTGACAATAGTTATGTAATGTCCCGATATAAGCATCTTTCGCCGGGACTTCCCCTATATCCGGATGTTTATCCCAGATTTTTTTCCTGCCACATGGAATTATGCTTAACTGTTTCATACTGTATAACCTCATTTTTTAATCTAGTAAATATTATAGCAGGATGTTTAATCATAGACAATTTCGGGAAAAAAATATCCTGAAATCAAAATAATTTTCAATAATTACTTGACACCATCAATTTATGATTATATACTTAGTTACAGAAAGTAAGTATTGAAAAAATTAATGGAGGGATTATACATGGCAAGAACAACTTTTAACGTAGACACAGTACACAGTGAGATAGGATTTACAGTAAAACATATGATGATTTCCAAAGCGAAAGGAACATTTAATGACTTTGATGCTGTTATTGAAGCCGATGTGGATAATTTAACAGATTCAAAAGTTGAAGTAACGATAGATGCAGCGAGCATTGACACACGCAATAAGGATCGTGACGATCACTTGCGTTCTGCTGACTTCTTTGATGTTGAAAATTACCCGAAAGTAACATTTGTTGCAACTGACATTAAGAAAAAATCAGACAATAATTACGATGTTACTGGTGATTTAACTATCGCTGGAAAAACAAACCCAGTTACACTTGATACTGTATTTGAAGGACAAAGCAAAGACCCAATGAGCGGTAACACTGTTGCCGGCTTCAGCGGTGAAACTAAAATCAGCCGTAAGGAATTCGGTCTTACATGGAACGCTGCAGTAGAAACAGGCGGCGTACTTGTAGGTGATGAAGTTAAAATCACTTTTGAAATTGAAGCTCATAAAGCAGAATAATTATTTTTCAGGAAAGGGTGTCGTCATAAATGGCGGCATCCTTTTTTATTTTGTTTGATACGAGCGGAAATGAGGTAAACATTACTAAAGCCATGAATATAAAGGAGGAATTACATTGGCTTTAAATGTTGCTCAAAAGTTAATAAAAGACCACCTTTTATCAGGTGAAATGGAAGCGGGCTCGGAAATCAGCCTGAAAATTGACCAGACCCTGACCCAGGATGCAACCGGAACGATGGTCATGCTTGAACTGGAAGCAATGGGACTTGACTATGCCAACACCGAAGCCTCCGCACAATATGTCGATCATAATTTAATTCAAGTAGATAACAAGAACCCCGATGACCACTTATTTCTGGAAAGTGCAGCACAACGGTTCGGAATGTATTACAGCCGTCCGGGAAATGGTGTAAGTCATCCTGTTCATATGCAGCGACTCGCTGCACCAGGTAAAACTTTACTAGGATCAGACAGCCACACATGCGCAAATGGCTGTATGGGCATGCTTGCCATGGGAGCCGGCGGAATTGACGTCGCGATGGCCATCGCCGGTGAACCTATTTACATTAAAATGCCGGAAGTTATGGGCGTAAAACTGACCGGTGAGCTGCCTGACTGGGTAAGCGCGAAAGACGTCATTCTGGAAATGCTCAGACGCTATGATGTAAAAGGCGGTGTCGGGAAAATAATTGAGTATTATGGTCCGGGACTGGAAGATTTATCAGCGATGGACCGCCATGTCATTGCCAATATGGGAGCAGAACTGGGCGCGACTGCCACCGTATTCCCGTCAGACAAGGAAATCAAGCGGTTTTTGGAACAGCAAAACCGCGGTGATGAATGGAGTGAACTGACAGCAGATGAAGGCGCAACATATGACATTCATGATGAAATAAACTTTTCCGAGTTGGAACCGTTGATTGCAAAACCATCAAGCCCGGGAAATGTTGTGCCGGTATGCAAAATCGCCGGCACCCCAATCTATCAATCATACATTGGATCTTCAGCAAACCCTGGTTATCGTGATTTTGCCATAGCGGCAGAAATTGTAAAAGACCGCCATATTGCTGATGGTATGTCATTCGATATCAATCCTACTTCAAGACAAATGCTTACGAATCTGGTAAAAGAATTCCATATTGCCAGTCTCCTGCAATCTGGTGCAAGGCTCCACCAGGCAGGCTGCAACGGCTGTATCGGTATGGGGCAGGCACCTGCATCCGGAAGAAACAGCCTGCGAACAACACCACGAAACTTCCCGGGCAGATCAGGTACAAAAGAAGACAGTGTATTTTTATGCGGACCCGAAACCGCTGCAGTTTCCGCTTTAACAGGCGTGATAACCGATCCGCGGACAATGGATATAGACTATCCTGATGTAAGCGATCCGGCCGATCCTAATATTGAAGAAGACCTATTGGATCAACCACTCCCACTGGAAGAAGCTAAACAGGTTGAACTCGTAAAAGGACCGAATATCGTTTCGATTCCGGACATGGAGGCTTTGCCGGATTCACTTGAATTGCCGGTACTGCTGAAGGTCGGCGACAACGTTTCCACCGATGAAATACTGGCAGGCGGCGCACGCGTCCTCCCATATCGAAGCAACTTGCCGGAAATCAGCAAGTTCACATTTGAGGATGTCGATTCAACATACGTCGAACGCAGCCGCGATAACAAAGATTTCGGAGGTCACACCATCGTCGGAGGCTATAACTATGGACAGGGTTCAAGCCGCGAACACGCCGCACTGGCACCTCGTTACCTCGGCTTACGTGTGGCAATGGTAAAAGACTTTGCCCGCATTCACTGGCAAAATCTCGTAAACTTTGGTGTACTGCCACTGACGTTTGCTAATGAAGCAGATTATGAGAAACTGGGAAAAGGTGAAGTGCTCAAGTTTGATAATCTGCGGGAACAACTGAAGGATGGGCATACACTGATAGCTGGTGTTGATGGTACGGATAAGGAAATAACCCTTGAACACAGTCTATCCCCACGCCAGAAGGAAATTATTTTGGAAGGCGGATTGATTAACTGGATTAAAGGGAAACAGCAAGTCAGCTAATCAGGGTAAAGCCTCTTGCAATTGCACAGCGTTCAGCGGGACTCCTTGGACAGGGGTCCCGTTTTTTAAGTGTACTGAGTTTAGCTCTCGAGTTGATTTTTTAATTGTCGTCCGTATATTTCTTCTATGGGGTCGATATATTTTCTGACGGGTTGATATATTTATTCTCGGGTCGATATATTTTCTGACGGGTTGATATATTAGCTCTCGGGTCGATATACTTCCTGACGGGTTGATATATTGACTCTCGGGCTGATATATTCGCTCTCGGGTCGATATATTTTCTGACGGGCTGATATATTTATTCTCGGGTCGATATACTTCCTGACGGGTCGATATACTTCCTGACAGGTTGATATATTGACTCTCGAGCTGATATATTCGCTCTCGGGTCGATATATTTCTAACGGGTTGATATATTGGCTCTCGGGTCGATATATTTCCTGACGGGTTGATATATTCGCTCTCGGGCTGATATATTCGCTCTCGGGTCGATATATTTCCTGTCGGGTTGATATATTTACTCTTGGACCATATATTTCTTGGACGAGTGTTCACTTCTGCTGCCGATGTTCATGCGTCTCCGGTTGATATCCACCCATCTCCAATCGCCACGAGCCACCTTACCATAAAAAAAGCGCCCCGGCACACCACACCGAAGCACATTTTCCACAAAATCACGCCCGCTTCTTCATCAACCACAAAAAGTACGGCGCACCAATAATTGCGACCAGTATTCCCGATGGTATCTCGTTCGGCGCTAGCAGTGTCCGGCTGAACAGGTCCGCCACTACCAGCAGCGCACCGCCGACCAAAATCGTTACCGGCAACAGCCGCTGATTGGATGGTCCCACAAGCAGCCGTGATAAGTGCGGTGCAATCAGTCCGACAAAACCAATCGCCCCGACTGCAGCGACACAGAACGAAGCCAACAAAGTAGCCAGAAACGCCAGTTGAAATCGTGCTGACATCACATTCAGCCCGAGTCCCTTCGCTGTGTCATCACCCAAAGATAAGGTGTCCAGTATACGGATGCGCATCAATAATAATGGAAAAATAATCACGACAGGCCAAATGAGAAAATCAAACAACTCTGACCAGCCGCGCGCATATGTCGTCCCGGATAGCCATGTCAATGCAGAAGCAACACTCATGTCCGCTTGTACAACTAAAATCTGAATAATTGCTGAGCCAAATGCTGAAACGCCAATTCCCAACAGTGCCAATATCGTCGGCTGAAACTGTGCGCGAATCGCCAACAGCATGACTGCTATAAAGAATACAAACGCACCGATCATTGCCCCGACCGGAATCCAGACAGCAGACACACCGAACACATACATGGTTAAGAGTGCCCCGACACCTGCACCTGAGGTTATACCAATAACCGACGGGTCGGCGAGCGGGTTCCGCAATACTCCCTGGAAAATTAGCCCGCTGACAGCAAGTACCATGCCGCTGAACAATGCCACCAACGCTCTTGGCAGCCGCAGATCAAAAATTAAACCGAGCATGAAATCATTCGATTCGCCAAAAAAGGTGTTCCACAATAATAGTGGTTCAAATCCATAATTACCGGATGCCATACTGACTAACATGGCTATCAAAATAACACCAAACAAAACAGGAATGACTACTTTCATTGACATACCCATCGTTGTTTTACCTGCCATAACAGCCGTGTTCTCTTCTCCGTATCTTGATCGTCGCATCCGCAGTACCAAATAAATCAGCCATGGTGCCCCGATAAGGGCAGTAACCGCACCAACCGGTAATTCGGAAAATGACGGATCAATGATGCGTGCCAAAATATCAGCAAACAGCAATACATTTCCCCCCCAGATGAACGAGGCAATTACCAATGGCAGATGTTTTCGGAAACCAAGCAATTTGATAATGTGCGGTGCAACCAGTCCAACAAACCCGATCGGCCCGACAACACTGACCGTCACCGATGTCAACAGTACAGCTGCAACTATTGAAACGAACTTTACAACATTCACGTTCTGCCCCAATGCAGTTGCAACGTCATCCCCCAATGTCAGCGTGTCCATTTTAAATGTCATGAGCAAAATAACAATAAGTCCAATCACAACAATCGGCAGGGAAAACTGTACACCGCTCCAGTCATTTTGCACCAGCGTACCTGATCCCCATAAAAATAACCCGGCCGTTTCGTTTTCATAAAAAATCTGCAGAACACTCGTCAATGAAGAAAATAAAAATGTGACAATCATCCCGGCCAGCACCATGCGAACCGGTTTAGCATTATTTCCGCCCGACAAAATAAATACAATCAAAAATGTGAGAATTCCGCCAAGAAATGCAGCCAGAATCCCGTTCCCGACCAGCATCCATGGGAAAAACACCGTACACAATACAACGGCAAAATAAGTACCGGAATGAATCCCGAGGGTACTTGCAGATGACAGCGGATTTTTTGTTACTGTCTGCAAAACAACCCCGGCAACCGCAAGTGCACCACCGGCAATAATGCCCATCACCGCACGCGGGAGTCTGAGCATGCGAACCGTGTGATGCTGCAGATTATCCTTGGGAGAAAAAATTGCATCAATCACTGTTCCCAAGGGAATCGATACACTTCCCTGATTAATATGTATTAGTGTTAACATGAACAAAAGCGCGGTTCCACCTCCAAAGGTGAGAACCGCAACAATAAATTTTCGTAAGGCGTTATTCATCCAATCACTCTTTTACCATAGCGTCAACTAACTGTTTCACAAGAACCTGATTTGACAGTACACCACCAAATGTCCATGTATCGCCAGGCAACTGGTGTGTATTACCATTTTTCACAAAGCCCAGGTTTTCCCACACCGGGTTACCTTTAAGCTGGTTTTCAAAAATATTATCCTCTTCCTGAACAATGTACAGGAATTGCAGATCTTTTTCCTGGAAATTCTGCAATGCCTCAACGGTTACCTCGCTGTAGCCGTACACTTCCGGCTTATCTGACTGATAGGCATTTTTAAATCCGAGATTATTCATGAGTTTACCAACCATCGAATTATCTGTAAACATCCGGATTGTCGGGGTATTCTGTGCTGTAAACGCCTGTGTTGCCAGGAATGTTGAACCTTCCAGACCGGCATCAGCAACCCGCTGTTTCTGTTTATCAATAACCGAATTCAACTCATCCAGAGCTTGTTCAGCCTCATCCTGTTTATCCACTATTTTAGCAATCTTGTTAAACTCGTCAATCATATTCTGATAATGATCCTGAATAGCTTCTTCCCCATATGGTGCAAATGTTACAACCGGCGCGATATCCTTCAGTTTATCCAAATATTGCTCATGACGGAATTTAACCGCAATAATCAGATCCGGATTTAACCGGGAAATAGCTTCCAGATTCGGTTCCTGACGTGTACCGACATCTTTTACACTCTCATCAAATTCTTTATTAATATTAACCCATTGATGGAAACCGTCCAAGTCAGCAACACCAGCCGGCTGGATTCCCAATGCCAGCAAATTTTCCGCATAGGACCATTCAAGTGCAACAATTTTTTTCGGAGTTCCCTTAATCGGCTGCTCACCCATTGCATCCTGAATCGTTACCGTCCGTTCGTCTGAACCGCTGTTACCCTCATTATCGCTGCCTGCATTATTTTCCTCATTACCGCCACCACAGGCAGCTAACAGGAACAACATTAAAGTAAATGTAAAAATGACTACTTTCTTCATGTGCCTCGCTCCTCTTTATTCTGAGTGAATCCACTCAATGGATTTATTCATCGGTGTCCGACCGCGACTGCGCGGTATTCTGTTAGGATATCCAACTTGAACAACGGCTACTAACCGGTGTACATCAGGAAATAATCCAACATCTTTGATAAACGTTTCGTCGGTTAAAGTAGGTTTTGATGTCCACATCGCACCTATTCCTTTTGCCCACGCTGCAAGCTGGAAATTTTGGATAAAGGCACAAACCGCGGAATAATTTTCATCATCCTGATAGCCGCCATCGTCCTCTTTATCCATGTAAAAAAGAACATGGTGTGGAATGGAAGTGAAAAAACGATCATATTTCCGGCGGGCTTTAGTCAGCTGTTCTTCTGACAGATGATTTAACAAACCCAATCGTATGTAACTAGACACAATTTTCCTGCCAAAAGTCAACCGTGCTTCGTCTTCATATATTTTTAACTTCCATGGTTCTTTTACATGATGAGTCGGTGCATATGCTGCATGGTCAAATAATTCAATAAGCACATCACGATCGACTTTCTCAGGTTTGTAATCATGGATGGTGCGTCTTTCCCGCATAATATCAAGAAGTTCTATCATTCTCACCTACTTCAGACACAGATGTGTAATTGATAAAGATTATCATTCTCAACTTTTATACTACTGTGTATTTAAAACGCTGTCAACATAATTTTAGGCTTTTGCGTTCGTCATTTTTACAAATTTATCTTCGTACATCCGTTTCTTCTTGTCATTGTTCGTATTATCAAAAAACGCAATAACATCAGCCAGCGCATTTTCGAGAAGCTGCCTGTCCTGTGTCAGCTCAAGACGCTCAATTGCTTTTTCATAATTCAACCCGGCATCACGAATCCGTTTCTTTTCCATATGCTCCAGACAATACGCATACTGCATATAAATCATACCGAGCTGACGATGGGACGTATACTGCAATTTCTTATACACTTCGATGGCTTCCCGGTAATACGGAACTGCCTCATCAAGCTTGGACTGATCAAAATAGTAAAATGCCATCTCGGTGAACGCCTCTGCATGTGACACCGTATTCTCAAGGGTTGATCCCTCAAGCAACTGTAACGCCTCTTCCAAATATGGATAGGCCTCTTCGTTCTGGTTATTGCTGCCGTACGTTTTAGCGATACTGACCAGACTTTTAATTTTCAGCTCCGGATTCGAATCTCCCGCCATTTCAATCACTTTATGTAAATAAGAAACAGATTCATCTGCATTATTTTGCATCGATTGAAGCATGCCGATTTTAAAATGGATATACAAAATCATATACTGATCGCGGTTATAGTCCTCCTGAAAATGACTCAATCCTTTTTGATAATATTTTATCGAACGGACGTATTTTTCCAGCTTTTCTTCCGTTTCCGCAAGAACGAGGTAACCACGTGCAAGCTTGATACGGTCTGCTTCATCATTTTCTTCCATCTGTTTAACAGCAGCACTCATAATCCGACGTGCCAGTTTATAGTCACACATATACGCCAGCTCACCAAGCAGCGCCAAATCACTGCCCTCTTCCTGGTACATGCCGTAAATTATATCAGATGCTGCTTTCATTTCGCCGATTTCCGCATGACATATCGCATCAACCATCTTTAATTTCTCTACAAGCGCTTTATCTGTCTTAAGTTCCTCCTGTAAAGCACCTGACTTAGTCAAGACGTTCGGATAGTGTCCACGCTTAAACTCTTCAAGTATTTCTACCACTTTTTCTCTGTTCTCATCTGATATATTATCTTGAAAATGCTCGTCCAAATTAAGAATATCCATCAAAACATCCCTCCTGACTAAATTTTAACCAAATTTCATGTTAAAATAAAGAAAAGAGGGGTGTGATGGAGATGATAGTTTATTTTGACAGTTACTGCAGGATGTGCACAAGTTCATCAAGTTTCTGGAAAAAAATCGACTGGAAGAACCGGCTGACATTTGAATCATTCCGTACCATTGAAAACTACCCGAAGGAAATGGAAAAAAGTTTGCATGTGTATCATCGTGAGGAATGGCATAAAGGCTACAATGCAATAATGGAAATTTCCAAAAAGCTGCCACTACTGTGGATCCTACTGCCGCTCATGTATGTTTTCAAATGGATTGGCCTTGGCGACTTCATTTATAAAAAAATCGCAAAAAACCGTAAGCTCGTGCCTGTTAATCAGTGTGACGATGACGGATGCAAAATTGACTTAAAGTGACTCGGAAGAATAAATGCTGATTTTCATCTTCCCTTCGTCAGCAGAGGCACGGATTAGAATAGGCTGATTATAATTATTTTTAAACACAAAATCAGGACCATACCAGCTGACGGTAGCATCCCGTCCTGGTGGTACATACGGCACACTGCGGCTGTGCGAATACCGTTCAACAATCTGTATTCCTTTCAACTCCACCGCATTATACAAAGTTGATGATACTTGGCAGATACCACCGCCAGTATCTTCAGCCAGCTCACCCTTCACAATAACCGGAGCTCGTTTATATCCTCTTTCCTTCGTCCGTTTACCGACTACTTTATTAAATGAGAATTTCTCACCCGGAAAAACAACATAGTTATCAATGGCCTCCGCTGCAAGTGAAATATTATGTGACCTTTCCTTGTTGCTTACCTTAAAATAAGTCAAATAACTTCCAATTTCCTTTTCACGGATTTCTGCCAGCAGTTCACTGTCGACCCGTGGATAAATTTCGCGTTCAGGAAGGGATATTTTATCAACATTCTCCTTATAAAAATAATCCTGAAAAAGCTGCTGAAACTTAACCCGATCGAGTGTTTTGCCAGGCTTTTCCTCGACTATTTCTCCATTATCATTAAGCTTTGCATTTGTTGGTGCTTGATATATTTTTTCATTCAGAATATCCATTTGCAATTCAAGCTTATTATTGTTTACAAACAGCCGGTCCAGATAGACTAATGAAAAGTCTTCCTTTACCAATTCCCCTACATCATTGTCATCATGCGTTACGGTTAAAGGTGTGGAAACAAGCAAAAAAGACAAGATAACGGTTATCATCAAACCACCTCCTGTCTTTAGTATTCGATATAAAGTAAAAAAAATGTGTATATGTTGGATCAAGAAGTCCATTTACTACTCTAGTCTATAACACGCAAAACATTTGGAGATAGTAGCTGTATTATTTTCATATTATCGGTGTTAAGAGTTATTGACGATTCTCATTGTCGAGCTTCGTTTGTCACAAAAAAATATTGTGATACGACTGTGGAAACTAAAAAATATAAAATGCAAAAACAACCAATGAAAGGACAATCGTAACGGAATAAATGGCAATCTGTAATGGCACATTTGATTTCAGTGATGATGACTCGTATTCGTGTGACCGCTTCAGTTGATCCTCAATCGTGTCACCTTCTTCTTCATACTTTTTCATTTTCTTTTCTTCCTGCTTAAATGCAAATAACGTCCCCGCCAATGCAGCAATAAATAGGACAGCCAAAAGGATAATAAGTTCAATACTCACGGAAAACCCTCCTTTAATAACACCAATATAAACTATTTACACTATACAAACAGTGATATTTATCACATACTAAAAACCATCCTGCACGGAACAGGATGGTTTATTATTAATTTAACGGAAATCTCGCGAATCCTCCATTGTACGGGTTGCCACCGTATACCCCACTACGGATGCAATCGCAAGCAATAAAACATATAGTACTCCATTTTTCATGAAAATGTCCCTCCTCAAAATATTAAATCATACGTAATTTACCTTTTTTCAGGATAAGTTTCGGTCCGCCAAGCAAGAACAGGTAACGGTTGTCAATTACTTTTTTCATAGCAGTAGCGGATGTACCATAAAGAAGATGATCATCAAATACCGTACCCATGGCATCCTTTTCACCAAGTGAAGCAACGGTACCTTTATCATCAAAAACAAAGTCTTCAAGCGGTCCGCCATGAAGCAATGCTTTCAGGTTTGATGAGCATGTATCTGCATGCTGCATTGCTGCCTGTGCAGTCGGCGGGAATGGACGTCCTTCCTCTTTGTTCATTACCCATGCACAGTCACCCAGAATGAAGATATTATCTTCCCCAGGAGCACGCATGTCACCCTCAACGGTTACTTTACCTTTTGTAATTTCGAATCCTGATTTTGACAGAATGGAGTTACCTGTTACCCCGCCAGTCCATACGATCGTTCCGGCTTTAATTTCTTCCGTTTCGTCACCTTCACCGATAACGAAGCTGTTCTTCTTACACTCGGAAATTTTTGCGCCTTCCCTGATTTCAACTCCGCGATCCTGCAATGACTTTTTAGCATACGCAACCAAATCTTCATTAAACCCAGGCAGAATTCTTGGAGCTGCTTCCACATTAATGATACGCGCTTTGCTGCGGTCAATATCATATTTTTTGCAAAGCTCAGGAACTTTTTCAGCCAGTTCACCGACAAACTCAATTCCGGTGAAACCGCCACCGCCGACAAGGATTGTTAAATCGTCATCATTTTTCTTGTCGGAAGTACTGTATTTTGCAAATTGATATTCAATATGCTCACGGATCATGCGGCTTGATTCGATATCTGTAATAGAAAACGCATTTTTTTCCATTCCTTTGATACCGAATGTATTTGTTTCAAAGCCGAGTGAAATAACAAGATAGTCATATGTAATTTCACTGTTCTTCAATACGACACGATTAGCGTCTTTTTTCACTTCAACAACTTCATCATAGATTAAGCTTACACGATTTGGATTAATGACATCACTAATCATCATGCGTGCCTGGTTCTGATTTACAGTACCTGCAGCAACCTCATGAAGCCATGTTGTCTGGTAGTGATAATTATGCTTGTTGACCAGTACCAATTCGGCTTCTTCTGGTCTTAATTTTTGCATTAAGCGTTTTGTTGTCATCATTCCGGCATATCCTGCACCAAGAACGACTATTTTTGGTTTACCCATATAAAATCCACCTCTCTTAATTAATTAATAGAATCTAATATGATTAAAACTTTTTCTACTCTATCTATAATATCAAAGTTTTAAATAATAGGCTAACAAACCAACGTCAACAACGCTATTTTTTGTAAATAACTAAAATTAATTCTACAATTATGTTGAGGTGTAACTATGGATAAAATAACTATACGGACAGATGACCAGGCAGTTAAGGAGTTAAGCGACGTTGATTTACAAATGAAAAAGCTGGTGGAAATCGTTGGTGATATTGAAGTTAAGATGCGTCCTGATCTTTTTAAATCACTGGTACGTTCCATGATTGGCCAGCAAATTTCCGTTGCAGCAGCAAGCGCCATCTTTGGCCGGCTTGAAGAACTGTTGGACTACGACATTACAGCAGATGCATTTTTCGAAACTTCCCATGAACAATTACGTTCGATTGGCTTATCAGCACGAAAAATAACCTATCTAGGTGACCTTGCTGAGAAAGTTCATAAAAACAAGATTGAACTGGACAAGTTACACGAACAGGATAATGAAAAAATTATTAAACAATTGACAAGTATAAAAGGCATCGGCAAATGGACTGCTGAAATGTTCCTTATTTTTTCCCTGGGGAGAATGAATGTACTGGCAGTCGATGATATTGGAATCCAGCGCGGCGCAAAATGGCTGTACGAAGTCGATAAATCAGAACGGCGGAAAATATTAATCGACAAAGAACCGATTTGGAATCCGCATTTAACCATAGCTTCGTTCTATTTGTGGGAGGTTGTCCATCTCGACTTTGAACGAAAGTATAATTCAATTGACGAGATACAAGGAGGAAAATAAAAATGAATGACATTAATGACATCAAAAAGCTTTATGAGAAATTGATTGATGGATGGAATAACCGGAATGCTGATCAAATGGCGCAACTGTTTACCGAATCCGGTGAACAGATTGGCTTTGATGGCAGTCTTTTGACAGGTCCGGATAAAATTATTAAAGAACTTAGCGCCATTTTTGACAGCCATCCAACACCACCGTTTATAAGTGTAGTTCAGGAAGCTCACTTTATCGGAGAGGACTCGGCAATACTGCGAGCCATCGTTGGAATGGTGCCACCTGATAAAACAGAATTGGACCCTGACTTAAACGCCTATCAAACTTTGGTTGCCGTCAACCGAGATGGCGAATGGAAAGTAGAATTATTCCAAAATACCCCTGCTCAATATCACGGACGACCGGAAATGGTTGAGGAAATTACGCAAGAATTAAAGAAGCATATGTAAGCTTTGAAAGAGGCTGAGACATATCAAAAAAGTGTTCACAAAAGACGAACAATGTATGGGAACAGCGGAGGGAATATACGTAGACTCCTGGGGGAGGAAAGGCATCGGTGAGACTACGAAGTGCGTAAGAGCTTCGTAGGCCCACCAGCCGCCCCCGGCTAAGAAGACACTGCGAAAACGCACTTTTTGAGCAGATGTCGCCTTGGTACCCGGAGGTGTGAAAGCGAAGTATATTCCCGGAGCGGTTTTATACACCATTTCCACTATGTTCGGTTTCTGTTTTTGATAAAACACTTTTGTCCCAGCCTCTTCCATTTTTTATACAGGGCGTACCGTTACTTCGTTCACATTCACGTTATCAGGCTGTGTTACTGCATAAACAACTGCACGTGCAATATCGTTAACATCCAGTTTACGCTTGCTGTTATTGAATTTTTCTTTCAGTTCGTCAACGGATCCATGTGTGGCAAGATCTGTATCCACCGCTCCAGGAGAAATATTTGTGATACGCACACCGGTTCTGGCAAGTTCTTTTTCCAGTCCCATTGATAGTGCACGCACTGCGAATTTGGTTGCAGCATATACAGCATTCACTTTGGAAACTTCATGTCCCGCAACTGAGGAGACATTAACAAGATGTCCCGCTGAACGTTCCAGCATCTTAGGTAAAACAGAATTGATACCGTAAAGAACACCCTTAATGTTTACATCAATCATCTGATCCCACTCATCTGTTTTACCCTGTTGGACCTGGGAAAGCAGCATCAGTCCGGCATTGTTAACAAAAATATCAATCTCACCGAAAGCTTCTTCAGCCTTGTCACTAAGCCGATTCACATCTTCTTTTTCGGTGACATTTGTTTCAACTGCAATAGCCTGTCCATTTCCTTTTTTATTAATTGATTCCACAAGTTCATCCAATTTCTCTTTTCTCCGGGCAGCCAGTACTACATTAGCTCCTTCATTTGCCAGATGTTCGGCAATCGCAGCACCGATTCCACTGCTCGCACCTGTTACAACTGCGGTTTTATTTTGTAAATTCGTCATAAAACTTCTCCTCCTTTATGAATCAGTCTATCATGTATTGTTTTTCTTTTGAAAAAATGCCACTTATTGATTCCGGGAAACGATTAATAGGATGAAGAATGCTTTTAATAAGTTATTGCTCGCACGTTCGGGTGGGCTTCTCGCAAGTTTAAGGCTGTTCTTCGCACGTTTAAGGCTGTCACTCGCACGTTTAGTGTTTAATCGTAATAACTCTGCCGTAATATCCATCTTTAATAGAACCTTCTACTATTACAATCGTTTCTGAAATCAAAAAGGTGGCATGAAAAAATATGAAACATTTTTCAAAACTGCCCGTACTACTGCCTGCAGTATCTTAGACAGAGAAAGGATGCATATTATTGGCCAGATTATTGGTATTATTTATTTTTGGATTCATAGGACTATCCTTACGTTTCATTCTGAAGGGAGAGTTTGAACTCAATCAATTATTATTATTAATTCTGTTTCCTGTTGCGTCTGTAATCATATTTTTCATAATGAAATACCAGCATAATAAAGATCTTGCCTACAAACCGGTATCAGATCATAATTCTCTTGTAACACGCCTGGGTGACCGCGTTTCCACGACAAAAAAACTTATATATAACGGCGAGAACCAAATTGGTACATATCACCGTTCATATAACAGCTGGTGGAAGCGTATTGTTGCAGACATCATGGATACGCCCGGACAATGGTATCTTAATCTGACGTTTGAAATGTTGAATGGCGATCAAATTAAACTGCAGGGAATTAATGAAAATAAGATACGCGGCAACAATTCATGGATTATTTTGTGGAACGACCAGGAAGTTGGCACGATTCAGACGGATTACTCGTTCAAGAATGCAAAAAAACTTAGGGAAAGTCTCTATCTCGAATACGACGGCAAGACATATCATTATCAATCATTAAGTGTTAAGTCAAAAACGGAAATCACACTGGATCACACACCAATCGCAACAGGTGAACGCTCAAGTGGGTTTGTTTACAAACTGGAGGTTTCAGATTTCCATAAAGACGAGGAGGAAATATTGTTCATGGTCTATATTCTGTTTAACTACGAATTTGGACAGTGAAAATTACCGATTTTAATAAATGTGCTGTTGATTCAACGGGTGGCTGGTATTGGAGGCCACCCGTTGTTAGCCTGAATTGTGAACTTTAGCGTTTTGATTGTGAACTTCGAGCAAACCAACTGTGAACTTTGGTGAAAACATTGTGAACTTCGGCGGAATCCCTGTGAACTTCGGCATTTCGACATAATCCGACACCAATTCCCCGCCAATTCAAGGCCGCAATACAACCTTAATACAATCATCTTCTTTTCCATTAAACATCTTATACCCATCCGCAGCATCGTCTAAAATCATGTGATGCGTGATGATTTCTGTTGGATCAATTTCACCTTGTACTATCTGATGATAAAGTTTATCCATATAGGACCTGGCATGGGCCTGCCCGGTCTTTAACGTAATATTCCGGCTGAAAAATGGCCCGAGTGGAAACATATTGTAGAGTCCGCCATAAACACCGGTAAGCTGGACGGTTCCGCATTTCTTCACTGCTTTTGTTGCAATCTGAATGGCACCAAGTGTTCCACCCTGCAGCCTCATTTTCTGCCCGACGAATTCAAGTGGTGACTTTTTGCCATCCATGCCGACACAATCGATCACTACGTCTGCTCCGCCTTTTGTTATTTCCTTAAGCTCTTCTCCCATATCTTTATACTCGGCAAAATTGAAAATTTCAGTCCGGTTCATTTTTTTGGAATGTTGGAGTCGAAATGGGATATGATCAACTGCAATCACTCGTGATGCCCCTTTTTGCCAGGCAAACTTTTGTGCCATCAGTCCAATTGGGCCACAGCCTAAAACTACAACTGTGTCGCCCTCTTTCACACCAGCATTCTCAACACTCCAGTATGCAGTCGGCAGAACATCCGACAAAAATAACAGGGAATCATCTTCCAATTCACAATCCTCCGGCACTAAAAACGGCGTAAAATTACCAAATGGAACGCGCAGGTACTCAGCCTGTCCACCCGGATAATTACCAAATTTCTCTGAATAGCCAAAATAACCACCCGAATCATAATGCGGATTGGAATTGTCACATTGAGCCTCCAGGTGATTCTCGCAATATGGGCACTGACCACAGGCTACGGTGAAAGGGATGACAACACGGTCACCTTTTTTAACCTTTGTTACATCCTTACCGACTTCCTCGACAATCCCCATTGGCTCATGACCAATCATATATCCAATTGGCAACGGAAAATTCCCCTGGTATAAATGGAGATCAGAGCCGCAAATCGCCGTTGAGGTTACCTTTATAATAACGTCTTCTGAATCCTGAATCTTTGGAAACTCAACATTTTCAACACTTATCGAATATTTGCCCTGATATGTTACAGCTCGCATGATTATCCACCTCTATTTTATTGACTATTTCCTATGAAGTTTCATCTGCTTGAAAGAACCTATCGTCTTACACCAATCTCTACAAGAGTAAATTTTATTTTCACATCTATTGGCAGGTCCTGATATCCTTCTTTGAATTTCTTTCTGTCATACGACCGGCTGCTGCTCTGTACATGTTCTTCAATACCAAGTGGATCAATATTTAATTCCTGAAATTTATTAATTAATTTCAGTGCGTTCTTTTTAAAATTTTTTTCCAGGTCTTTTTCAATTTTAGGTATTCGAGAAGTCATTTTCTTTCCGGTGTATTCTCTAACCGCCCCACGAAATTTAACGTCGAATACAACGTTATAATTTCCATTCTCTTTTGTTATATGGACATCTCTTGTGGACTGGATGTTATCAATTGCTGTCTTGTATTCCTCTGTCACGTAATTATATTGTCCCTCGCCGATATTCTCATATAGTATTTTAAAAATAAATCCCTTTTCAACAGGTATAGTTTCAACAAGTTTATCATTGTCAAAAAAAGCTAATGCAGTAAGACCCGGCACTCCTTCCTTCATACCCAGCATCGGTAAAAATGGATCATAAGTTTTACTGCTGACAGCATAGGAAAACATTTTCAGGTTGGTTGTCGGTAAACTTCCGTCCTTTATATTGTGCTCCAATAAATCTGACAGAAAGATACCTGCACCCTTATTGCTTTTCACATGACTCATAAAATCAGCTGTTGACCCTTTTACAATTCCCAAATATAAGCCGGAGCCTATCCCCGGATCTCTTAAAAGGTGATCAATATAATCGTTGAGCCCCCGTTTAGCCATCTCGTCATTATACAAGGCTACTTCCATTTTCCCGCTTAAAAGTTCTTCAGAAGCCTGGGCATTCAACTTTTCCCTGTTCTCATATACCATGGAAGCTGTAGTTGTATATAATAAATCCTCTACTGTTTTTTCAGGGGTATACGTTGGGGTGATCACGGTTGACCGAATGGTATCTTCTTCAACATAGTCATAACCTACTGTTGTAATCATCAAAATCTGATCGATTATCGATTTAGGCATACCGAAATTGGCAATGAGACCTGTTAACAGGAGAACAAAAAATAAAACATATTTTTTACTGCGCATTCTTCTTCACCTTTCTCCGAATGAAGTTGATTAGAAACAACGCTGGAATATAAATAAACAAAAATACAGAACCAACTTTACCTATTGTGTTGTTCAGCAGGTTTACCCCTTCCCTGCCTGTAAAAAATATACTTGCAAAGTAGACAATAACGAGTACTACAGCCGCCGTTTTTTTGTAAGATACATTAAATAGCTTGTGTATCGTCCGCGTACATGCCCATGAGTATAGTACGAGATTTGGCAATATGCTGAAAAACAATGTCGCAATCCCAAAATATTCAAAACGTGCCATAATCGGCAATTCAATTATTTTCCACAGTCCGAGTGTTGCCCAGATCACGTTTTCAAGCTCACTCTGACTGTAATAAATATATGAAACAAAGCAAATAAAGACATATAAAACAGTCGTATACAGATTCCCGTAATGCGCAAATCTCTGGGACTTTTGGGATTCACGGATAAAAGGATAGAAGACAAGTATGGTTGCCACACCAAGGAAGTTCAGTATCGCCAATGATGAAGACTGCACGATCTCAATTATGGAGTGATCAAAAACCGGGAGAATACTTGTTATATGTGAATATTTCACTGGAATAAGAATCGTAAACACCAAAAAGAACGGATAGACAACCCCCAGGAAACAGACTCCTGTAACGATTCTCAGCTTACCCGAGATAGTGTAATACATAAGCGGAACAATTAATAATAACAACCCCCATACTTTTATATATGGAAACATCCAAACCTGGATAATCTCAGCATAGGTACGCAACACAACCACTGTCATAAACAATAAATATACTGAAAATAGAATGGTAAAAAAACCCCCGAGCCATTTTCCAAAAGTAAATCGGTGAATCGCAACAATATCTGTCTCCGGGCTGTCATTATTGTTTAAAATCTTATACATGATCCATATGATTATATTTAAACCAAGTCCCGCGACAATTACAGATATCCATGCATCATGCCCGGCATATTTATTTATGATACTTTGAAAGCCAAGAACACCAACACCAATCTGTGCACCGGTTATCAGGAAAAATACCATGAATGCAGGGACTTGATCACTTACTTTAATCATAGCTAACTCCTCTATTTATCATCATTATGTGCAGTAGGCCGATTGACTTTAGTTGGACGAACCTGAATCGGCCGCTTATTTTGTACATTAAACGGAAGTCGGATCATTGCATCCTTTAAATCCTTGTACCGAAACGGATAAATCGGTTCCATGAATGGTCGTCCCAACGATGTCAGCTTTAACAAGTGAACCATAATATATCCGATACAAATAGCTACACCCAAAAGACCGTATACATGTGCAAAAAGCAGCAATGGGAACCGGAACAGACGAATCGTATTACCTATCTGATAAACCGGCGTTGTAAACGAACCTAATGCAGCAAGGGCAATTAGAATCAGCAGTACATTACTCGTCAGCCCCGCTTCAACAGCAGCTGTTCCGATGACAATACCACCCACAATACCAATCGTTTGACCGATTTTAGTAGGAAGCCTTGCACCTGCTTCCCGAAGTAACTCAATTGTCAGTTCAAGAATTACTGCTTCCAGGATTGGTGGGAATGGCACCTGTGTTCTGGAACTGACTAATGGTCCAAGAAGGGATTTCGGTATTAATTCGAAATGATGTGTAAGCACCGCAACATATAACGGCGTAATCAATATAGAGAAAAAAACCGCAAATAATCGGATAAGACGAAACGCTGAGGCAAGTGTCCAATTTAAAAAATAATCCTCAAACGCCGAAAAGAATTCCACCAAAGTTGTCGGTCCAATAAGAACATGTGGCGATCCATCGACGAAAATGGCTACTTTCCCTTCGGATAAAATAGCAGCAATCCGATCAGGTCTTTCCGTATCAAGTAATTGCGGAAAAGGTGAATTTTGATTATCCGCAATCGTTTGGTGTATATACGAACTGTCGATGACCTGGTCGATCTGCAAGTCCTTTAATCGCTGAAGCACAGTTTGTACATTTTCCTCATCTACTATCCCTTCAATGGATACGACCGCAACTTCAGTTTTTGTAATGGTACCGACATTCAACTTTTCGATATTTAACTCAGGGATGTTAAGTCGCTTTCGAATCAAATTTAAATTTACATCAATACTCTCAACAAAAGCTTCTTTCGGGCCTACAACACTGAATTCCACTTCCGGTTTAGACACCTGTCTTGTCTTTGCCAATTGCGCCGGTACTAACAAGTATTGCGTACTGACATTTTCCATATAGACAAACACAAAACCCTGAATCATCATTTCTCGCACTTTTTCTGGTTTGTCTATTAACTGGGTTTGGGTGACAGGAATAATACTTTTCAGTTCATACAAATCGCTGTAATCGTGTTGCTGTACATACGGTAAAATGAATTTTTCCAGTTTTTCCTGGCTTATGGCAGTTTTTAAATATCCAAGACACATAAAGTTTTCATTGTGTTCAAATTGATAGTTATTGAAATCGGCATTCTGTTTCATTTTCTCAAGAAATTTTTCAAAATCTCGTTGCATTTTCTTTTCTGATGCATTCTTTTTCATAGGAACATCCTCTTTTTATGTACATCCATGCTTATAGTATGAAGAATATATGGGTATCTTATGCAATCAGCTGGATGGTTAAAATGCACCACCTTTTAGTTATTGCAACTAATTAAATATGCAATTGATTATAGAACGAATGAAGGACTTTTCATCGTAACCTCGATGAGTTACCTTTCTCCAGATTTTCAGCTTTATTCGGGCACTCATAACCCCAATGAGTTACCTTTCTCCGGATTTCCAGCTTCGTTCGGGCACTCATAACCTCAATGAGTTACCTTTCTCCAGATTTCCAGCTTCGTTCGGGCACTCATAACCCCGATGAGTGACCTTTCTTCCGAATTCAAGCTTCGTTCGGGCACTCATAACCCCAGTGAGTGACCTTTCTACTATAGCTTTAATGAAGTTCTATTCATATTTTCTCAGCAATCAATCTTAGGCCTTCAAGTTATAAACATAAAAAAGTAGCGGGGAAATTCTGATTTAAATTAACCAGCTTAATATAATGCGTTTCTCAGAAAAGCATGCTACCAAAAAGAGGATTGACCTTTACGCCAATCCTCTTTTTTATTCTTCTATTGGTAGTGTAATTTTCAAATCATCAAGATAAATATGATCCGGTTCTTCCCGTGTTACAAGGAATACTGGTGATTCAGGCGGAAATCCTTCAAACGTTTTCTTATAGTTCTGATTGCCGACCTGCTCTAACCTAGGATTGAAATAGTTTCCGTCCTCATCCCGGATGGTCAAATTCCGGCCTTGCCTGTATTCGTCAGTTCCGGTTGTTTCAAATTTCACTGTTATCTTATCACGATTTCGGACAACATCAGTGACCACGACGTCACCTGATTCACCTTGTGATAACTTCAACTCCTTTCCTTTCCACTGTTCCCTGTTCTTTTCATATGAACCTTTATTTTCATGCTCCAAATAAGGAATAACAGTCAGCGATTCTGGTTTTTCGTTCAGAGGTTCAACAAAGACACTCATTTCCATAATTGATTTTTTCGTTCCATCGGTATCTTTATATAATTCGCCGTACCCTATACCCCGGAAGTCAGTGTTCTTCAGGATTCTTCCCGTATCATCTTTAACCAGATAATGGACCATGTATCCTGAGAATGACTGAGCGATTTCATCAAATTTAATAATTGTTGCAGTTGGTGTAAACGAAACACTGTTGTAATTAATCAGCATTCTGTCATTTCGTTTGCTTTTGTCTATTGCATAGACCTCCGTATTCCCTTTTTTTGTCACTTGAAATTCAGCATCTGTGCCTTCCCAGTGGAGTCCCAATTTGAACTGATCAGGTAACTCTTCATCAATAAATCTAATCTTTAGCCTTCCAGCATAAACCATGTCATTTCGCTGTTCACCCTTGAAGCTGGGACTAGATCCAAGCTGCTTACCATTTACAGTTATCCGCATATTAAAGAGTGCTGCACGCTGCTCTTCCAACGACCCCGGTGACACTAAATAGCCAAGGTAAACATCCGTACCATCGTACATTACTTCTGTAAAGGCTACCTTTTTGCCATTTATTTCATACTGCTCATCGACAGGAACGGAAAGCCCTTTTTCATACCCATTCTTCATACCAAGATCATTGATGTAACTTGTAACCGTGCTGATAATCGGCAGTGACTTTATCGTTTCCGCAAATGCAGGACTTATTGCAGATGCTCCCAGTAACATACTTAACGCAATCGCAGCAGCCAATGAAGCGTATTTCAGCTTGGAATATTTCTTTTTTTCCGGAAGAGCATCCAACGTCTCAGAAACACGCTGTTTCACAATATCAGGTGTTTCCTGATTACGCATCTTTCTCATCTGGTCTTCCCATTTTTCCATTGACCACTCACCTCCTTGTTCGTTTCAGTCAAAAAATGATGCAGTTTTTGCTTTGCCCGACGTATTCGTGTTTTCACCGTATTCGCAGGAATGTCGAGAATTCCTGAAATATCTTTAATTGTTAAATCATTTATGTAAAATAACCCCAGTATTTCTGAATCTTCTTGTGGCAAACGGGCAAGCAACAATTCCATTTCTACCGCATCAAAACCTTTATCCTCCTCAAAGCCCTCGTTCCACTCCTTTAACTCCACCACTTTCTTCCGGCTTCGTATAATGGAATAACATTCGTTGGTAACGATCCGGAGCAGCCACGTTTTAAAGTATTGCGGCTCCCGTAAGTTCGGGATGGAGCGGTACGCATTATAGATTGCCTCCTGGATTGCATCTGCACAATCCTCATCCCGTTTAACAATTGATTTTGCCACCCGGTACATCACATCCTGGTATTCATAAATCAGTTTCTCGAATGATGCTTTGTTGCCTTTTTTAGCTTTTTTTACTTCTTTTACAGCATCCAACTTGCTCCACTCCTCCCTTCTTACTAGTTAGAGTCCGACATCTCACAAAAAGTTTCAGGAAAATTAAGTTCAATTATATACATAATTTGGGGAAAAGTAACGAACGATAGATACGGAGCATTATGCAGCTCAAATATATCAATGGAGGTTTTACTTTTATGGCACAACAAAATCCTCAACAACAGCAATTACAACAGGCTGTTCAGCAGGCGCAACAGGCGCAGCAGGCAGTACAACAAGCGCAGGCCAGTGCTGATCCGCAACAAATGCAGCAGGCACAACAGCAATTGCAGCAGGCAGAACAAGGATTACAAAATGCTCAGTCCCAGGCTGGTCAAGCTGCACAACAGGATCCACAGGTCCAGCAGGCTCAGCAGCAACTGCAACAGGCACGCCAGCAGGCTAACCAGGCTCAGCAAGCGCAACAGAACAACAACAATTTTCAATAAGTTGTCCATTGGGGAAGTCCCGAGGTTCGGGACTTCCCTTAGTTTTTTTATAATAATAAAATTAAGCTGCCCCAATAATGATTGAAACAGCCAATTATCTATCCGCAATGATTTTCACGATTTCATCTTCAATTTGAGGCCCGTCTTCCTCATCCATTAAGTTATTCAGCATGATTGAAAAAATAATCTTGTCCCCGCTGTTTGTTTTCACATAGCCCGACAACGTGCTGACACCATAGATGGTTCCGGTTTTAGCCTGAACATCCATATCCTCCATCCGGTATCGCAATGTTCCTCCAACCATCCTGTCTTCTTTTCCGGCTGCAGGTAGTGATTTCAGATAAGCGTCAAACCATTCCAGACTCTGCACCTTATATAACAGTTTTGAAATCTCGTTGGGAGGAATTGAATTAACGTGCGAAATTCCGGACCCGTCCCTGATTAGTATTGTATCGGTATTCATCCCAAGCTTGGTCAATTCCGCTTCAACAACTTCCAGCCCTTTTTCCCAGCTGCCTTCATTATGTACAACTTTTCCCATCTCTTTTACCAAAATTTCAGCAATCGTATTATTGCTTAATTTCATAAATGGCACGAGCAATTCAGCGAGTGGCATTGATTGATCGGAAAAAAGAACTTTTGCTTGTTGCGGAGCCATACCTGTTTTTACCTTACCAGTCCAGGTGATTCCCTGTTCCTTAAGCGATTTTTTAAATAAATTCATCGCATATCCGGTTGGCTCCCAGACTGCCATCCATTCTTTAACACGTGCTGAATCGGCAGGGATTTCACCTTCAATTGTAATCGTATTCCCGCCATGCACTCGTTCCAGTGTCAAATCTTCTTCTGTACCAGCAGCCGCAGTTAACGCAGTATTTTTCACTTGGACGTAACCTGTCTCAGGAGATACTGTTACTTTCGGTTTGTTTCCAACATCCTCGGGGGTTACCTCAACAATTACCGTACCCGCATCATAATCTTTATCCGGTGAAGCGGTTAGTGCCGAAATTTGAGCACCATAATACCAATGCTCATCACTCCAGATTAAATCAGGGGAGAGTCGAACATCATCATACCACGTGTCATCCCCGACGATATCTCCTTCTATCACTTTAATGCCGCTTTCCTTAATCCGTTTTGCAAAGTTATCAAAATCGGAAGGGAGTAACGTTGGATCTCCCTTTCCTTTTAAATAAAGATTACCTTTCAATGTATTACCTTTAACGGAACCGCTTGTCAGCACTTCAGTGGAAAACGTATAGTCCTCGCCTAACACAGTCAACGCTGCTGCAGAAGTTAACAGTTTCATATTGGATGCCGGCCGCATCCGTACGTCGCCCATATGTTCATAGATCTTTTCTCCATTTGATGCTTGACGAATACTGATTCCAGCAATTGCACCATCCAATTTTGGTTCATTATTAATAAATTTGTCGAGCTGTTCAGCCATCGCATTCCGCTCCCCGGAAGTATTAGCTGGTGCGGTTGAATTGTCTGTCGTAGCAGAACCTATCATAAAGACTAATAAGAACAGAAAGAGCAAGCCAAAACTATAATTTTTCACCGTCATTCCTATCACCCCAATCCAGCCATACTTACTATTTCTTCATTAATCGGGTAAATCCTTTTTCAAAGTGAATAAGCTAAACAGCATATTTAAAATGATTTACCCAAGTTGATAAATATATACCGTTTCAGTCATAAAATAATAAGCTGCAAACCTCGTTATTTAAGATTGCAGCTTATTGAAGATATCATATTCTATTGTCAAAAACGGTATCGAAAAAATCCACATATTATGCCTTGCCTTTAATACCCCTTCCTCAACTTCCCATACGTCAAATTGTTCCTCGATTGGCAGCATGAAGAAAAATTTCCCGGCCGCTAAATAAATCCCGGAATCAGCATCCAATGACTGTTTTTTACTGGATAATCGCAGGTCTTTCCCATGAGGAGTAAGGTCCAAAACTCCAACCATAACCGAGCCTGGTAACGGCAACGCAATATTCATATACGTTTGTCCCTTATTCTCATGTGAGGAATACAGCGCGACAAACGTGGTTTCTTTTTTTACTTTTCGAACCCATGCCCTTACATCATTTCTTCCATCAACATCATCTTTAATAGAATAAATATTCCCCGTCATCTCTACTTGTTTACTGGAAAACGGCAAATTAATCTGCTCCACGTAACGGCTGATCAGACGATATACAGCTGCAAACGGTTTAAACCAGGTGTGCCATTTCACTTCAGAAAACAAGCGATATTGATTCGTATTTTCATAAAAATCAATAATAGACGATGATAATGTTTCGGCATCAATATCATAAATGTTCATGTTATCTACCAATCCATTACAGGTTGCTGTATCCAACTTTCCGGTCAGAATTGTTTCGCCAACTTTACCTTTACCTCTAATCCGGCTGACCGGGAATTTGAAGTATTCATGTTTTGAAGGCGGATATTGAATTGACCAGCCTATAATTCCTGCCAAGGCATAAAACACCGCATTTATGGTTCCATGAAAAATCAGCATGAAATCTATCGTTATCGTATACAATCCTGTTAGATTGCCGAAAGCGTATAATAAAGAAAAAAGAATCGCCACACCAAGGGCTGAAAAGGATAATCGAACGAGCCAATTAACTGGTGATTTAAAAGATAAATTGATTAAACCATATATACCAAAAATGTAAACAAGAACCGAAACAAGCTCAAGTAACGTTGAAAAAGTAATTCCAAGCGCAACTATCATCGGGGAAACTAAAACGGCAGCAGCAATCCAATTATAAAATGTTGATTTATAAATCCTGCCTAGAAACCCGACAAAAACAGGCAACAGGAATGCAGCGTAATGAAAATGGATTCCGGTAAGCCAGGTCATAATTGCCGAAAATCCGGTATCGATCCCAGCCTCATACGCAAAAAACCAGGCACCACCAACTGCGATATAAATTAGTCCCATATCTATTAAAAATTCCTCTAAATGGGCAAAACCTCTATTAAAAAAGCGCATAAGCCCATATCCTGCAATCAACAAGGTAAACAGAAAATAAATGATTGCTAAAAACGGGTCCCACGATGTTTCACTTGTTACCTGTAAAAGAATGACAGTAAGAAACGCAGGAATTCCCAGATATGGTAAATACCTCGCATACTTTCCATCATCATTTTTCATGACCAAGTTTAGTATCAAGGGAACGTAAACCAACTGCGCGACTGTTAACAGCAAAAAATGCCACGGATGAACACCAAGAACAGCTATCACAAATAATATGAAAATGTTTATAATTCCAATGTTACGAAACGTCATCGCTGGCAAACTCTCCTTCGTATGAGAAAACAGTTCCAATTAATGGGTTCGTGACAAAAACATTGATTAAATAGACTTCTTTCTCATCATCATACTTCTCAGTTATCGTCGCAAGTCCCTGAAATATCTTTGGCAATGGGATTTCCATCAGGCCAATGACCAATCTTTGCTGCTTCGATTCGATTTTTAATCCACCTGCTCGCGTTGCCGACAATGACAAATCGGAATAAATCAAGTGTGGTTCGCCGAGATAGTCTTTTATGATATTCCGTTCAGCATCCAAACTCATAAGTGCATTAAAGTATCGCTTTTTCTTTCTAAAATAAAATACCCGCTCCCAATGGATCTGATCCTCGCCACTTTTTCCGGTACATGGTGTATTCGTAATCTGAAAAGGAACGTTTTCCCCGTGTTCCGGAAAAAGCAGTTTCCACCTTGTCGCAATCAAAAAAAGCGGATGCAGCCACTTTGGTCCACCATTGATTTTTTTCATTGTTCCTTTCCCGGTAAAAGTACCACCACCAGGAAACCCATACCTTTTTTGCAGCATCGGGTGCAGCTGATAAAACGCTTCACCCATTGCATTCTTATAAATAGACATACTAATCTCTCTTTCGTTTGCAGCTTTTAGCAGTGGGTACATCTTTACTGATCATGAATCCGAGAATTGACAGTACGAACAGTACCATATTATACGTTAGCGGATTGAACGGATGAAATAAGAAGGCAGGATCCGAGATAATCGCACCAATTCCCAAAAACGGAAAAACAAAAAGTTGCAGCCCAAATAACTTTCTTTTGTTTGAATAAACTAACCAGACCAATCCGAACACGACTTCTATCACCCCAATTACAGCTGTCAACGAAGCAGCCAGATTCGTGGAAATCGGGATAACATTTTGCATCATACTTAACTCCACCTGGTGCATCGCGATTAATTTTGGCACGAGCCCATGATACACCCAGATGAAACTGAATAAGAAAGCAATGACCCAATTACAAAAAAATTTCATGTACTGCGATGAAGGCGTATCTCCATTTTCCAGCCACCGCTTGAGGACATCAAAACTTAGTGCTGTCGCCCATCCCATCATTGGCCGGAAAATCAAACAATCAAACAGTTTCCCAACCCTGCCAAAATTCGTCTTATAATCATACTGAGTCAGAAAGGTAATCGAGGAATCCGCTTCGGGTATGTATTTCCAATAACCCCTTCCCTCTCGAATAATTGAAAAAGATTGATCGGTTCCAAAATGTAACGAAGACGTCCTTGAACCATCCTTGGCATGAAAGCTGCCGACACTTTTTCCCCAGCCTTCAACAGCCAGACCAAACCCAATTTTCGTTTTATAAGTAAATTTCTGCGGCTGATTTTCCTCTTTCGGCAAATATGTAATCGATGAAAATCGAAGGTCCCATTGTTCATGCTGATCCGGTGTCTGTGACGCATTCCAAAGCTTATCGATTTCCGCTTCAATAGGTATCTCAACATAGATTGGCTTATTCTTCATGGTATCACCCCAAACCGTGCTGCCGCTTCATCCGCAACACATCATGTATAAAGCTTTCCTTCGCTTTCGTATAACTGGATCGGTCATTCCGGTATTCATTTGCCAGCCTCATTTTCAACACTTCATACGCACTTCGTTTGTCACGATTCGATCTTAGGTAATCCCGGAAAAATAATTTGTCATTCCATTCAGTGCCGTTCATTTCACAAATATGTAAGTGAATATCCGGATTACCTGCAATTCGTTTTAGAAAAAATTTACGATCAGTGAATTCCTGTTTTGGGATATAGACGTACCCGGCTTTTTCGAGCGGTGCAACTAAATGCACATACTCCTCAAGTTCCGCGATACCGGCCATAATATCGATTATCGGTTTAGCCTTAATCTCCGGAATTACCGTACTTCCAATATGTTCAATATCAATGAAACTGTCTGGTATTGCTTGAGTAATAGATTTCTTTTCTTTAATATATTGCCTTGACCACGCTTCATTGTGTTTCACTAGTTCGACATCGGCCATCTATAACAACCTCTCACTTTCAAATATTTTTCCAAAGGCATTCCTCTTCATGGTACAATAAGTTAACAGGAAGTGTTCACATGCTCTGGTTTTTAATTCTAATCGTTCCTCTTTTAATTTTCGGATTCATTGTTGACCGCCAAAAGAAGAAACGGCTGAATACAAATCATGACGCAAACAAACCGCATCAAATCGACACTAAACCAAGTGCACATCATTCCATGGGTGAAAATATTCGTGGCGGCAATTAGATTACGTTGAATTTTTAATATCTAAAATTATTCTAACATACCAACTTTCTTTGTTATCCAATTTATTTTTACAAACTAAAAAGAGGCTGGGACAAAAGTGTTTTATCAATAATAAAATCCGAACATATTGGAAATGGTGCACAAAACCGCTCCGGGAATATACTTCGCTTTCCGGGGGCGGCTGGTGAGCCTCCTCGTGCTAGCGCACTTCGGAGTCTCACCGATGCCTTTCCTCCCCCAGGAGTCTACGTATATTCCCTCCGCTGCTTCCATGCGTTGTTCGTCTTTTGGTAACACTTTTTTGTTTTGTCCTAGCCCCTTCTTTCTTCAGATATCACTCTTATGATTCTCACTTGTAAAAGAAAATGTAGGGACACCAATATTGTTTCGTCCTGACTCTTTCACCTCATACAGCGATATGTCCGCATTTTTTAATATGTTCGATACTGTATCACCCTGTAATGAAGGCAACGCAATCCCTATACTTGTTGTCAAAGGCAACTTATATTGCTTAATCTTCCATGGATACTGCAAGGAAGTCTTCATTTTTTCAGCAATTTTAACGGCATTATGAGCGGAACCTACACCCGGCAAAAGAATGATAAATTCATCTCCACCCAGCCGTGCAACGATATCAGTATCCCGAATACTCAGTTTCAATCGTCTCCCGAATTCTTCAATAACCTCATCACCGACATCATGCCCCATCGAATCATTGATATCCTTAAAATGATCAATATCCAGCATGATAACAGCAAACCTGTCCATACCTTCCTCAAAAGCCTTCAGTTCATCAGCAAGACACTTTTTAAAGAAACGACGATTAGGTAATCCGGTTAACGAATCGTGATAAGCAAAATGTTTAAGTTTTGCCTCATATTTTTTACGCAACGCAATGTCCCGTGTAACAACAACCATATACAAAAAGTGGTCTTCCTCATCGAAAACTGGCGCACCGCGTAATTCGGACCACAGCCAATCACCTGATGAATTTTTTTGCCTGAATTGGATATGCCAATTCTGATTATTTTCAACTGCTTCCGAATAGGTTTTTTCCACTTTATCCATGTCATCAGGATGTACATTGTGGCTATAATGCTTCCCTAAATATTCTTCATGATCAAATCCAAGAACTTCCTCGTATGAAGGTGAAACATAATTGATTCTGCCATTTCGATCTAGCAATGTAATTAAATCACTGGAGTTCTCCGCAATGATACGAAATTGTTTTTCACTTTCTCTAAGCTTAGCTCTCGAACTTATTAATTCCCTTTCCGATTTTTTTCTTCCGGTAATGTCCTGAACAAGTGCAACAATGTGCGAGCCTTTCCCCTTTTCATCAAACATTGGCGTAAGTTTCACCTCGGAATAGTACCACTCACCGGAATAAGCTATGTATGAATCTTCATATGTCAAAGGTGTCCTGGTTTCAATAGCTTCCCTGTAATAATTACAAAGAAATGCAGCTTTTTCAGCCGGATAAATGCTCCGGATTGACTTCCCTGTAACAGTTTCATCAAGCCCTGTTCTATCCATGGCGGTACGATTTAAATATTCATAATAAAAATCCTCCTCCTCTACCCGAATGATAAATACCATTTCCTGTATACCGCCCATCAACACTCGGTCAAAAGGCAGTGTATTTAATTTTTCCATCTTCCTGTTTCCTCCATGCATTATTGTTTTAATGCCCTTATTCCTTCCTTCTGATCTTAGCTTCCAAACGGAGTAATTATGTAGAAGTTTTAACGAAGAATTTCAAAGGGGTAATCATTATTAATCCAATCCTTAGTAATAAGTACTTATCATGTCATATCAGCATTCATCCTTTTTTCATAGGTCATTATGCTTATTAAATACCCGTTCTGCTGTAAAATAAACCTTAAAAAAACAGAAACCCGCCATTTTTGGAAGGTTTCTTGTTTGGAGGGCTGAACGTAATGGACTTTACATCAACTTGGAAATTGTTGACTGATCTATTTTCTTCTTTTTCTTTGTTAACATTTCTACAATCATATCTTCCTTTTTCCTGGAAACTGGCTTATTTGCCATTCTGGATAATTGTCTCACAAGTTTCCGGACATTTTTTTCATCCGAAAGGTCCTTTCCATTCAATGATTGAACAACGCCCATGATGTCATTACTGTTTACTCCAGTCTTTTTTTCCACTTTTTTAACCATATCGTCCATTATATCACCACCTTACATATTGGTTACGAATCAGGGGAGGTATATAATTTCTCCTTTTTAGAAAGAAAAAACCTGTACTGTTGCGTTACAGCAAGGTTTTTTCATATTTAAAAAGGAGGTTGTTTGTTGTCACCACTTCAGTTATGGGGTTTTACACTAACTGTTTTCCGCTTCATTCAGTTAATACACTTCCTTTGCATGGGTGACCCCCACGCAAAGGAAAGATCGTGGAAGCTATTTTTTAGTAGCCACCATAGCCGCCACCCATTGGATAGTTGCTTCCAACAATGATTAGCAAGATAAATAGAACCACTAGCAATACAAAGCCATTGTTTCCGTAACCACCTGCGAAACTCATTAAACGTCACCTCCTTGCGACCTTATACATTATCTTATGAGATTCTTCCCCTAAGAGATAAGGCGTTTATAAGAGATTAATTAGAAATGTGTGGATTTCCTAATCATAGTCACCACCCATAGGAAAGCTGTTTCCAACGATGATTAATAAGATAAACAGAACTACCAGTAAAACAAAGCCGTTACGTCCATATCCTCCGGCACCACAACCGTAGCCTGCTCCATAACCATAGCCACCGCCGTAGCCATAACCCCATGGATTCATCCAACCCATATACTTCACCACCTTTCTTCTGTACTAATACCATATGTTTAAAAAAGCCGTTGTGGATAAACATCTATCACAAGTAACTAAAATAAGGCGATAATAATGGACACAAAAAAAAGAGCCTCCATTGAGACTCTTTTTCCGTTGAGGTGAATGTTAGTGAGTGCTGGACCTCTGGTATGGCTTGGCTGGATAGTATAGCATATGATTTCACCGGTTACATGATAGGGCAAAACAATTATAGAAAATAGAAAGAGGCGCTCTACCTAATATGCCTGAATTACATTCCCTTATCTTTCTTTTGATCAATCGTCCCTTCAAAGTAATCATCTGATGCCTGTTCATGCGTTTCTGCCAGCCCTTTTTCGAACTGAGTTTTTCCCTGATAAAAGGACGGATCATAATCATTTTCGGCTATTTTACGACTATCTTTTGGATTAACTTTATTTTGCTTTCTTGGCATATAAAAACCTCCATTCATTCCTATTATGAACAAATTTCTGTTTAACATTTGATCCATTATGTACCAGTTCTGAATAATATAATCGCCCTTTATAGGAAAGTAACCTTACATGTAGCGGGAGGTTAAACATGACAAATGAACGGCTTTGATCTCATTGAAGGAAAAGGAACCGACAACTAAAAACCCGGTAATGAAAACTAATCAGCCCGGAAAGTTACATAAAATTGCTTTGGTTTGAAATGATATTAAATGATAAGGAGGTGGCATCATGACAGTTGGTACCAAAATGCAGCAAACGATTGCAAGCTGTGAAAGTACATTAGCCAGCTTACATTCTTTTGCTTTGGAAACACAAGATCAAAACGCTAAACAAATGTTTCAGAACCTTTCCAACCAACAACAGCAAATTCTGGAAAACCTGCAGGCCCGTTTACAATATATTGAGCAACAGGAGCCACAATATAAACAACAGTAATCTTCCCTGCTGCTGCACCTGTCTGTCATGAATTTTCAGGCAGGTGCACTCCATCTTCATGTCCTTCAGTTTTTTAGGTATCTTATCCGACTCTTCCCTTTCCACTTTAGCCAGCCTACTTACCTTCATTTCAGATTGGTTGTCCTCAAAATAACCTGGAAGCACTTAGCACAGCAGCATCATAACAATTCCATATGTTTGCGACAAGTCCTTTATCTCATCATTGGTTTTCTTAGAGACTCGCTCGGATTATAGTTCATTATGCACCTATTTTCAAATGGATATTTTCTGTTGAAAGGACCCATCGTTATCCTCCTTTGGCTGCTGCCCCAGACATCAAATGCCTATACGTTCACATGAGGATATCGACGGGACTCACCCCATCAACAAATATCTATTTTTTCATGAATTTGGTTACCATCGGACTTACCTGGCTGTATATTTCACTAACTTGTTTGGCAGTTTGCGAAATTTTCTCGATATCCAAGTTCCCCTCACGATCCTGAAAGTGTGACAGTAACCCCGGTTTCGGCGTACCTTGTATGGGCCGTCGGGGTCTGACAGGTGGATATGGTGGCATTGGTCTTCTCGGTCCTCCAGGAAACATCAAAAAAGACACCCCCTTTATAAATTCTGTAATATCTTATTCAACTAAAAAATCAGTGAGAGGGTAGTTGTCCTGAGTAAACAGAATTTCGAAACATTTTCGTGACTATTGCATAGATTATTCTAACGAAATAAGTATTAACGAGGGGTATTGATATGACTGTTATTAGAACGGATAAATGGTTACTTGATTTATACGATAATCCAATAAATCTGTGCAAAAAACTGAAAGCTCAATTCTTTGGTGTTCAAGCCTATGAAATCCATAATCACTTAGCGATGTATGGAATGTACCGGCATCCTGTCAGAAATGGTAAAGATCTGATAAAGAAGCTGCAGAAAAATAACGTTTGGGGAATTGTTAGAGAAGAAAAAAAACACCTGGAAAGGGAATGGGATGGACCAAATATCCCCGTCTTTATATTTCCATCAGATCCACATAACCGAAGAATACAACGGGAACTGGGCGGCAAATCAGGATTGGCTTTCGGTGATAAACTGTTTCTGTTTATTTCTGAAGATACCGATGAGACTGAACTTAGGGCTTTATTCACCCATGAGTACAACCATGTTTGCCGGTTATCAAAGTATCAAAAGAAAGAAAATGATTACACACTTGTGGACACCATCGTTTTGGAAGGAATGGCGGAAAATGCGGTCCACGAACGATTCGGTGAAGAATCAGCAGCGCCCTGGACCCGGTATTATTCAGATAAGGACCTCGAAGAAATATCAAATAACCTGGTAATCCCTAACAGAAATATAAGGAAAAATGATAATAAACATCAGACTGTATTATATGGACTGCGCGGCTACCCAAGAATGGCGGGATATTGCTGCGGGCATTACCTTGTTAAAAAATACATGGAAGCGAATAGCATGACAACTAAAGATCTTCTGAATATTGATGCAGAAACAATTGCGCAAATCCATGATGATGAATCAGATGATGAGGAATAACAGAAAACAGGGATTCCAGCTATATTTTTGGGTGAGAGCGATACACTTGAATGTCACAAAATAGCATGATGATAGACACGTTGCTTGTTTCCTAATTGTCTTTTGTCATTCATGACCATGATGAAGGACATTTCGCCTGCTTTCTTCATGTTTTTGTCCTTCATAACCACGATGAAGGACATTTTACTTACTTTCCCGCTGACTATTTGTCCTTCATTTCATGCTTTTACAAATTCATACATCTACAGTAAAACAAGCTTTTTCAATAAATGGAAAAAACTATATACGGACATTCATTACACTATTTGTGACAAAGCAGCTTATCAACAAATAACGCATTAAATGTCCGCAAAGACTCCAAAGCGATTAGATAATCTGTTTATTTGAAACTCCTAATTGTTTTATAGTCTAAATTACCACCCAAAAAACGGAATCAAAGCCAATCCGGCAATTGCTCCTAATGCAATTCCATAGCCGAATCCACCGAAGCCGCCATAGCCTCCATATCTGCCATAACCCGGACCATAAAAACCATAGCCAAAACCACCTAACCTTCGTGGTCGGTTAAACGGACGGATAAATACGCTATTATTGTCAACATGACAAATGATACCCCGATGAACTTCGCCACCGCGGGTCCTTATTTCCACAGCTCTTCCCCGATATCGCCGGCATAATGCATGATAATGCCCAACTGACATTCCTTCACCCCCATATCCATTTGCAACTTGTCATAGTGTATGAATGGATCATCGCCATAGTAAAGGACAGTTGTATCAGGGGATTAGTGGAATTTTGTGAAGACCCGATAAGTTGAATTCAACAAAAAAGTATAGCCCAAAATTCGCAATATGGGAGTATAACCTATATCAATATCCGCTAATATACATATATTAATTGCAAACGAACATGGAGGTGTTTAATTAATGAGTGAAGCTGTAGGCTATGGTGGAGGATATGCCTTGATTGTAGTGCTGTTCATCCTATTAATTATTGTAGGTGCAGCTTACGTAGGGTTAGGGTATGGATATTAAAAATAAACCTGTAATAATAAAAGTTAGGAGGGCTTTATATGGGTTTTAGAGGACATTGTGGTGGATATGGTTATGGAAATAACAATGCAGTTGCAGGAGCATATGGACCTGGATATGGCTATGGTGGACCTGTAGGCGGCGCTGGATATTGCGGCGGCGGAAACGGGTTTGCGTTGATTGTCGTATTGTTCATCCTGCTCATCATTGTAGGCGCTGCATGGTTTTAATCCATTCCACTGAAGATAGTAAGGCTGTCGGGGAGAGGTCCCCGGCAGCCTATTATAATGCATCAGAAACAATATAATGGTTTAGTCCTTCACATCCACAGTAAATGTTTCCGGCCCGGTTGGTTTGACACTGCCGCCAGCCGGTTCAACACTGGTTTTTATCAATTTTACCTGATCAACAACTTTTCCCTGATAAAAAATACGTACAGAACCATTCTGAATTGGCAGCAGTTCCCCTTCAATATTGTCATCTGTATCAATAATCCACAGCTGATAATTTCTTCCTTCCAGGTTTGTCAGCCCATCAATTTCCACAAGCATTTCCCGGGTCGAATCATTTATCCATACATTGCCTGATACCTGATCAAATTGGGAAACAGGAATAATTTCAAGCTGTTCTGTATTCGGTTTAGACTGAATCCGTTCTTCCCGTATCTCATCATTATATATTACCTGCTCATCCACAGCCGTATTGGTCTTGTTCCCGAATTGTGTTGTAAGGCCAATACTCAATACCAGGACTGCGGCAAGACTTCCCAATAAATACACGGGCTTCGGTTTCTGCTTCCGTTTCTTTTTTTCTGCAGCATTGTCCTCACGTTCGATACTTTTATCCAGTCTTTTTTTTAACAAATTTGAAGGCTGCAACTGTTCCGAGCGCTGTTCTTCTGTATCAAAGGTATCCTGCCACTCCTCGAGAACTTCCTGACAGGCTTGACATTTTTTCGTATGTTGTGTGATTTGTGCGTTTTCCTCTTCATTTAGATTTCCAAGGACAAAATCAATTATTTTCTGTTCGGGGATATGATTATTAAATTCCATCTTTTTCACCACCACTGCTGGATCTAATCTGCCCGAGTATGGATTTTTGTTTGCGTAAATTATTTAGTCCATACTTAATCAGCGACTTTACAGATCCCAACGGCCTGTTCATGACATTTGATATTTCCTTATGCGTTTTTTCCTGAAAATAAGATCTGTAAATTGCCTCTTGCTGTTCTTTCGGTATATGTTTAAGGGCTTCGATGACGGTATCCCTCTCCAAATGATAAAGAAATTGTTTATCAGCACCCTTTTCCTGTCCAAGCAGTAATTCACCCATATTATTTTGGAGAATCGGTTTCTTCTTACGCAGACGATCGAGTGCCCTCGTTTTAGTCTTGATTGCCAGCCAGGCTTCCACACTGCCTTTTGACTTCTGATATTGATCTGCCTTTTGATAGACTTCCAGAAACACATCATGACAAATATCTTCTGCCTCTGTTTTATTCCCGGTCATATGCAAAGCAATTTTAAAAACAAATGCAATATGTTTTTCATAGAACAGATCAAATGAATGGCGGGAACCCATGGCAATTCTCTCTAACAGTTGGATACTATTGCCAATTCCATCCATGTCATTTTTCCTCCTCAGCCTCTTACATTTGATAATAAATTTTATCAATTTTTTCGAAATCTAACAAATCCAAAAAAACATATTGTTCGTAACATGTATGTAAAAAAACAAACAGGAGGTCAATGTAATGTTCAGAAAAATCTTATCTATCCTTTCACTGATAGTTCTTCTATTCAGTACAATACCGTTGGGAAATCAATCCCATGCAGCTGGTGGAGTCACCCTGTTCACTCCATATACCGGTTTATCGGTAACACCCGGGGAAACGATCACTTATCAGGTTGATGTCATGAACAGTGGCTCATCCATCCAAAACCTCACATTTTCTGTGGAAGGTTTACCAAAAGGCTGGAGCAAAACAATTACTGCAAATGGCCAGGATATCCAGCAGCTATCCGTTAAACCAAACGGACAACAGCAAATCACTCTTGAAGTGACTGTACCACTTGAAGTGAAAAAAGATGATTATAACTTTACATTAATTGCTGATGGTGACGGAGATGGCTATGCAGAACTTCCATTCCTTACTACCGTATCCGAAAAAGGCACATTTAAAACGGAGTTGACAACCGAACAGCCTAATATGGAAGGACATGCAGATTCAACGTTTACGTATACTGCAACAATCAATAACCGTACGGCTGAAAAACAAAATTATGCACTAAGTTCCGGTGCACCTAAAGGATGGGGAGTTACCTTCAAGGCTGATAGTAAATCAGTTACGTCGGTATCCTTGGAACCAAACGCCTCCAAGGATATCACAGTCGAAGTTACACCACCTAAAAACGTTAAAGCAGAGACGTACCAGATACCAATTGCTGCATCAGCAGGAGATACCTCGTCAAAATTGAATCTTGAGGCCGTTATAACAGGATCGTACAGTATTAAATTAACCACTCCTTCAGGCAAGTTGAGTACGGATGTTTCAGCAGGTGGAGAAAAAGTTGTCGATCTTGTTGTCAAAAACAATGGTACAGCAGATCTTACCGATGTAAGTCTCAGTTCGTCCACACCACCTGATTGGGATGTGAAATTTGATAAAAGTTCAATTGCAACTATTAAAGCCGGCGATCAGGCTAAAGTAAAAGCAACAGTAACGGCCCCGGACGATTCCATTGCTGGTGATTATGTAACAACATTCACTGCGGAAACAGCTCAAGTATCATCAGATGCCAATTTCCGTGTATCAGTGGAAACATCAACACTCTGGGGATTCATCGGAGTTCTTATCATTCTGGCAGTTATAGGCGGGTTGTATTACATTTTCAGAAAATATGGGAGGAGATAACATATGGCACAGCCGATTATTGAGCTGAACAACATAGCAAAACAATACGATAATCAGTATGCGGTTGATCATTTATCTCTATCCATCAAAAAAGGAGAAATATACGGGTTGCTGGGCCCAAACGGCGCGGGTAAAACAACTGCAATCCTGACTATGCTCGGTTTAAGTGAACCGACAACCGGAAAGGTTATCGTCTGTGGCATCAATTCTACCCGCCAGCCAATTGAAGTAAAACGAAAGGTCGGCTATCTTCCCGATGACCTTGGATTTTATCAGCGTATGACCGGACTTGAAAACCTGTTGTTCACAGCAGAAATGAACAACATCCAAAAAGAAAAGGCTGAAGAACGAGCCAACTATTTACTGCAGAAAGTCAATTTGATTGAATCCGCAGATAAAAAAACAGGAAAATATTCACGCGGGATGAAACAGCGTCTTGGACTTGCTGATGTTTTGATGAAGAATCCTGAAGTGATTATTCTCGACGAACCAACATTAGGGATCGACCCTGAAGGTGTCCGTGATCTCCTGAAACTCATCAAAGACTTGAACGAGCAGGAAAATATCACTGTGCTGCTGTCATCGCACCACTTACATCAGGTCCAGCAAATATGTGACAGAGCAGGAATATTTGTTAAGGGTAAACTTCTGGCGGAAGGAAATCTGGAAAGCCTGGCAAAACAGTTATTTGTAAAAGATACATTTGTCATAACAGTTTCAGCAAATCCGATTAATGAAGCTATCATCGAAAAGATCCAATCAATCAATGGTGTTAACAAGGTGGAAGATGTACAATCATACCTTGAAGTGTACTGCACCAAAGATGTAACAGCACAAATCAGTAAAATAGTTGTCGAGTCAGGCAGCGCACTCCGTCAAATCAACAACAAAAACTTTGGTCTTGATGAAATTTATCATCGTTACTTTGAAGGGCGTGAGCTTCATGAATCTGTCTAGCCGACTAAATAAATTCATCCCGGCATTATCGGGAAAAAAAGAAGAAAAAGCTAATATGAATCGGAATGCTTTTTATGCCCTTGTCAGAAAAGAATTCACTGACAATATCAAAAGCTGGCGGATCATTATCCTGCTGGCAATTATATTGCTTACCTGTTTTGGTTCCCTTTATACAGCAGTTACGACTATTCAGGATGCGATTGAAAAAGCGGATGATGCCCAGCGCGTCGGCAAGGACTCCTATCTGTTCCTGAAGCTGTTTACTGTATCAGATGGGACACTTCCGAACTTTGTAACCTTTGTAACGTTTCTTGGTCCATTACTGGGCATTGCACTTGGTTTTGACGCCATCAATTCAGAACGCAGTAAAGGCACGCTCAGCAGACTGATGTCGCAGCCCATTCCCCGCGACTATGTCATTAACGCGAAATTTGTTGCGGCACTGCTGCTGAACGTTGTATTGTTCTTTTCACTCGGATTTCTGGTCATGGCATTTGGAATTCTAATCTTGGGCGTACCACCAACATTTGAGGAGTTTGCCAGGGTATTCTGTTTTCTGATTCTGTGTATCACCTATATTGCTTTCTGGCTTAATTTGGGAATTCTGTTTTCCGTATTATTCCGCCAGGCTGCAACGTCTGCACTGTCAAGTATTGCTGTATGGCTCTTTTTCAGTGTATTTTATAATATGATTGTCAAAGTTATATCAAAATCCATGCTTAATCCCGCTAACATTACAAGTGTGGATCAGGCAATCAGTAAACAGGAAACCGTTCTGAATATTAACCGGCTGTCACCAAATTACCTGTTTACCGAATCGACGACAACCCTGCTTTCACCCGCGGTACGAAGCCTTGGTCCGCTGACGACAAGACAGACAGCAGGAGCAATACCAAGCCCCCTGCCGCTTGATCAAAGCTTACTTCTGATCTGGCCGCAGCTTACCGGACTGATAGCAGGAACAATTATATGTTTTGCCGTTTCCTATTTATTGTTTATGCGCCAGGAAATCCGGTCAAATTAACCAATGCATCGCGCGACTACTTTTGTAGTCGCGCGATTTTTTGTGCATTTTGATATTTCTGGTTTGTGAATTAGCTTGCTATGACGTTCTTTAAAATTAATGTGCGATTCAAAAAAATTTCAATTATTGCACATTTAAATGAACACATAAGCCTTGAAAGAATTACACTAAACGAGTTGACTTTAGATTAATGGTTCATTATTTTATCAACGTATTTGAAAGATAATGCGCAGTAACTTGAAAGTTCTTTATACCCGCCGTCCAGTATCGCTCCGGGCGGATGCTTTCCGCGGGCACGGTCTCAGCCTCCTCGAGAAGGGTGCTCGTCGTGTTGCGAGTGTTTTCAGAGAAGCAGCACTCCTCGCAACTCGTAGCATATTCGGTGGATGTTTCGCTCGTCACTCTGCGGGGTCTTCGGACTAGTGCTCTACCCGCAGAAGTCACCTCCCTCCGCTCACCCGGACTAGTGAAGTGGTGTCATGTATTTTTTAACACGATTCCTACTCCAACTAATAGTTCACTAAAAGTGAAACCAGCGAAGGAAATACACGGAGACTCCTGTGGGAGCAGAGGCCTAGGTGAGACCACTGAGTGCGCCAGCACGAAGGGGGCTCATCAGCCGCCCACGGAAAGCGGAGTGTATTTCCGCAGCGGTGGTCCAACGCTCATATAAAGTTACTGCGCATAATCTATCTTTTGTGCATAAAAACAACTTCGATATGTACCAAGATTGTCCAGGCAGTAATAATAAACATTTCCAGTTTGCCGCAGTAAACTGAGCTTATTAGTGAATAAACCTCATAATGAATAAAACATACCCGCCTGCAGACAATATAAGATACAAAAATTGTGATGAAAGCAGGCCTGATAATGGAACTTTCTGAATTACTGCTTAGAATTGTATTATCATTTATAGTGCTTTTTGCATTAGCAAGAATTATGGGCAGAAAAGAAATAAGCCAAATGACCTTTTTCAATTTCATTTCTGCGATTGCTATTGGTACCATTGCCGGCAGCCTGGTGACAAGCCAAAATCTGAGCATTCGAAACGGGATACTGGCTTTGGCTGGTTGGGCACTCTTCACACTTATCATGGGATTTATTGATATTAAATCCAAAGGTGTACGTAAAGTTACTACCGGCGATCCATTAGTTGTTATTAAAGATGGGGAAATTATGGAGAATTCACTTCGTAAGGCAAGATTAAATATGGATTCGCTTACCGCTTTACTAAGGCAAAAAAATGTTTTCTCCCTGTCAGACGTGGAATTTGCCGTTTTTGAAACAAGTGGTAAACTTTCCGTATTAAAAAAGGAAGAAAAGCAGCCGGCAACAAAAGGTGATATGAATACCCTGAGCACCAAACCGAAAATGTACCCTTCTGCAACAGAAGTTATAGCTGACGGTAAGCCTAATTTAAAAAATCTTTCAAAGTTGGAGCTTGATATGAACTGGCTTGAAGATCAGGTTGAAAAAGCCGGTGAAAAAGATTTCTCACAAATTTTTTACGCAGAGGTACAGTCTGATGGAACACTGTATATCGACAGTAAGGATGATCAAGTGGTTCATTAGAAGAATACTAAAAACAGCCGCAGTCCACTTAAAGGACTGCGGCTGTTTTAGTTACGTTTTCGCACAGCCACCCTACATTTTTTGAACACATACAGCAAAACAACCGTAACGCCAACCACTGGCAGCACATATTTTTCTTCTGTTCAGGAAAACTAAATTGAACAATTTTTTAGGGGGTTATTTTTTTGGGTATTTTAAATGGTAAACAAGAGGAAGAACCTTTCCACTCAGGGGAGGTTTTTCATCTCTGGTCGTATTTGCATAGTACAAAAGCAACTTTGGTAACCATGCAAATCTTGATTAACCACACAGGTGATCATGATTTAAAAATGTTATTGGATGATCTTTTGGAGAACAGCTTTAAGCAGGAAGAGCAGCAGGTTGAAGCCATATTGAAGGAAACAGGGATCCGATTGCCGCCAGCACCTCCTGACCGGCCGAATGTGGAATTACAGGACATCCCTGCCGGAGCGCGGTTTAATGATCCGGAAATCAGCTTACTTATTCAAAAAGAACTTGCAACAGGACGCATGTTATGCAGCTATATCATGGGAATTTCTCTCAGAGAAGACATTGGAGAGATGTTTGGGGAGTTTCACACACAAAAAGCAGAGTATGAAGTGAAACTTTTGCAGTTTACAAAAGAAAAAGGTTGGATTGTGCCCCCGCCAATCAATATAAAATAATCGCAATAACGGGAGTGAGAGAACGTTGGCAACAAAGAATAAGGGCATGACGATAACGGCAATTGGTTCCATTCCACTGATCATGACACTCGGAAATTCGATGTTAATCCCCATTTTCCCGGCAATGAAAAATTCCTTGAATATCTCCCAGATGCAGGTAAGTCTGACCATCACTGTATTCTCGATAGCCGGAGCGGTTTTCATTCCAATTGTAGGCTATTTATCCGACCGGTTTTCCCGTAAAATAATCATCCTTCCTTCCCTTATTTTGTATGGACTCGGGGGACTGCTTGCCGGATTTGCAGGTGCTACTTTTTCACATGCCTACATATGGATACTGATTGGCAGGGTTATCCAGGGAATTGGAGCGGCCGGAACCGCTCCTATTGCCATGGCTTTAACCGGAGACTTATTTAAAGGCGGTGAACAAAGCCGTGTGCTAGGAATATTTGAATCTTCAAACGGACTCGGAAAAGTTTTATCACCAATCCTCGGATCTATCCTCGGTTTAATGGTGTGGCATGCAGTATTTTTTGCCTTTCCGGCACTTTGCCTGGTGGCAGCGGTATTGGTCTGGATTTTTATTAAAGAAAAAAGGAATCGACAGGCGCCTCCTCCATTTGGCAAATATGTACGGGGACTGCTTGGGGTATTTAAACATGAAGGAAGATGGCTGTTTACAACGTATCTGGCAGGTGGAACATGTTTATTTACACTATTTGGAATCTTGTTTTACTTATCCGATATTTTGGAGAAAAAATATGATATTGATGGTGTTGTAAAGGGGTTTGTTCTGGCGATACCACTGCTTATCATGGTAACCACTTCCTATTTAACCGGAAGCAAAATCGGCAAAAACCTGGAAAAAATGAAAAAAATTGCAGTTATTGGATTTATACTTATGACAATTTCGTATGCTTCACTAGTATTTTTTGAAAAACTTGTCCCGTTCCTTTTGGTACTTGGAATAAGCAGTGTGGGTGCAGGTCTGATCCTGCCATGTGTCAACAGTATCATCACCGGCGCTGTTGGAAAGGAACGAAGAGGATTTGTTTCTTCTCTCTATGGATCTGTCCGGTTTCTCGGTGTTGCTGCAGGGCCGCCGGTGTTTTCACATTTAATGGAATGGTCAAGAACCGGTATGTTTCTATCACTTGCAGGTTTTACACTCCTTGTTGGTGTGCTCGTATTACTATTAATACAAGTTAAGGGAAAAGACGGCAAAGAAAACAAAAAGACCGCGTTTCGCTATAAATATATTTAAGATTTACGCCAGCCAAGCATATAGGGCCTTATAATTTCCATACGAACAACAAAATCGACAATCCTTGTGGAAATCCATTGACTGATGAGAGCCAGAAATATGATTTTCCAGCTGATAACTGCAGCTGTTATAACAAAAATTGCGGCATTGATGAAAAATAAAGGTCGTCCAGGCAAAATATTTCGGCCATGGGAAATCATGAATGCGATCACGCCGACTCCTCCATTAGACACCCCTGTTCGCATAAGAATCCCTATTCCGGTGCCAAGAAAAACAGATCCAACTACCAGATCAACGAGCAGGTTTCTATGTATGATTGAAATAAAGGTCTCGAAAAAATCAACGGACAATGATGTCATGGTAATACCAAGGAAGGTCCATAACCCGAACCGTTTACCGAGATATTTTACCCCAAGGAGCAGCATGGAAAAATTTACAATCCACAGTGAAGCACCCATACTGATACCGAACCAGTGGTTAAGTAATATTGCTATTCCGCCTGCCCCTCCGGATGGAATCGACTGCGGAAACAAAAATACACCCATTCCAAATCCCTGAAAGATGCCTCCCAGCATAACGAATGCATACTTTATCATAAAAGATTTCATGAGAAACTCCTAAATAATTACATATTTATGGGACAACCTCCTCTTAATTCTATTCTAACAATATGTTAATTAGTACCAAAAAGTAAAAACCCAGCTGGAAACCCGGCCCGATTTATAGTTGAATTACCGCCATTCTCACCATGTTTCTTAATAAAAAATGGTAATAAGTGAGTGGTGTTAATTGATTTACAGGAGGCAAAATAAAGTTGTGAGTGAGTATGAGTTAAATCATAAACTGATTCTGGTACAAATCTTTTTGTAAAGGAGGTAAGACATTGGCTGAAGTAACCGTCTTCACGGACGAAACAGGATCCGAACTGCAGCAAGTTGAGCAGTTCTTAATCCAGATGGACGGAATTGAACGCGTCTTAGCTGATACAGACGATGGAGAGTTAAAGATTGAATTTGATGAAAACACGATTTCAGGAAGACGAATAATTGGTACACTGCAAAATCAGTACTACCAATAACATATTGTATAAAAAGCCTGTCATGTCGGCAGGCTTTTATAATTCTTTTTCCTGAATGGAGCGAAAAAAGTAGGGCAATCTAAATGCGGAAGGATGTTACCATGTACAAGAATATTTTAAGGAGGATGAAAATGGGAGTTTTAGGCGGGAATCCCAAAGATGAACCAATGCACTATGGCGAGGTGTATGGAACATGGGCGTTTTTAACTGCAGCAAAAGGGGTGGTTGCAGGTAACCAAACACAGTTAAACCACGCTGGGGACGAAGATTTGCGAAAATTGCTTGACGAGGTGATTCAGGCTGCGCAACAAGAGATTAAGCAGGTGGAAACCTTATTAAAAAATAATGGTGTTGGTTTGCCGCCAACACCCCCGGAACGTCCGAAAGCTTCCTTGGAAGATATTCCTGCGGGAGCGCGCATTCTGGACCCGGAAATCGCAGTTACTGTATCCGGTGAAATTGCCGCTGGATTAGTGTCATGCAGCAAGATTATCGGTCAATCAACCCGGGAAGACATCGCTATGATGTTCGGGCAATTCCATTCACAAAAAGCAGCACTGGGGGCAAAAGCACTCAGATTAATGAAAGAGAAAGGCTGGTTAGTAGCTCCTCCATTACACCAAAGTAAAGTGGATGATTAATAATTGATAATAGAAAAAGAGAACAGAAATCCCATGCGAGACTGTTCTCTTCCCCTTCACCTTAATAAACCATATCTGAATCGTAATAATACTTGAATTCCAGTAAATTTTTTGCCGGATCGATCAGGAAAAATGTTTTATGTTCCTCCTGCTTTCCTTCAAACCGTGTCATCGGCTTTTTAAAGAAAGGAAGTTCCGCTTTAGTCGCATACTCCAGCGTTTGATCGTATTCTCCTTTTTCCAAAAAAGTTACACCAAAATGGCGCGGATACATTTTCGGCTGTTCATCCACATTTTCCGGACTCAAATGGCAAACAACCTGATCACCAAAAAAGTCAAATGTTACACGATCATCGTACCTCCTAGCCAGTTTACAGCCTAATTTCTCATAAAACGATGCCGTCTCATCCAGTTCTTTACATGGTATCGCCAAATGAAATACTTTATTTGTATTTCGCATGTTAATCCTCCTTATTTACAACAAACATATTTGAAAACATATTAAACGTATCTGAGCGCAATCCTAAACGTAACGTTTCCAGTGCGATTACATCTGATAAAGCTATATTGGCAAGGTTGACATTTGCCCCCACCTGTTGAATAAAAAAGGATTGCATTTTTTTCGTTGGTGCCTCAAAAATTAAGCTTTCGAATGGAATATCGGAGTCAGCAATTTGCTCAAAAATATCCATTCGAATATCCCCATCTTCACGGCACATTCCACTTGTTCCGCTTTCCCTTGATTCGGTAATGACTTTTGTTGCACCGGCCGCTAGATCTTCATAAATATTTTCAATCCATTCAAAAGAATCCTGCTCATCCGACTTTAGCGAATTCTTATTTCCCACTTCGCTAAACACTGTAAATTCCTTTGAGAATTCCTTAATGTACGCTGCTTTCTCGCTGTTGGAAATTGGAAAAGTTCCATTAGAAACTTCCACATAATTGCAGTGAAATGATTTACAGTAGTTATAAAACTCCTCGATCCTATTCTGGCTCAAAAATTTTTCAAATAACGTACCACCGAAAAAAAATTCAATGTCATGTTCCCGCAGACAATCTATTTTTTTTCGTAAAAATTTCGTTATCAATGAAGTACCCCATCCAAACTTTACAAAATCAATATATTCACTCGAACTGCGGATTGTATCCAGAAATAATTCCAATGGAGTTCCATTATCTATCAGGATGGTTAATCCATTGTCTCTTGGCTTTCCTTCCCTGGCAGGCAAAATCAGCCCTGTTTCCGTCATACATTAACCCTCACAATCATCGGTGTTTTGCCAGTCCCATTCATCTTCATGACAAAATCCGTAGTCATTTCTTCGATACAAGCCAATACATCTTCACGTTTAAAGGCCGGATTATCCTCATCAAAAAACTTTCTGGCCACATGGGAATTTTTAATCCGTTCCATTACCTCCCCAACCGGAATACTATTGGAATCCTCTAATATGCTCTTAATGTATGCTGCACAAGCAAGATCATCATCTCCACTCGGATGGGATGCAACAATGTTGACAACCGGCTGTTTTTCTTTTGCCATTAACCGACGAACATATTCCGCGGTAGTTCTTGCATTTGTAAATCCAGTAACGAGCACATCATTGGATGACAAACAGTTTAATGCAGCTTGCACCCCGTTCGTTGTTTTTTGCACAAGTGCCCTACCGGAAAGGTTTTGCTGCAGTATATTGTACGGGGAGTTATCCAAATCAAACCCTTCTATCGCCAAACCATTAGTTTCCCCTGCCAGGAGATATGCCGGGTTTTCCGTCTTAATCCGAAATGCATCCTCAGTTGTCTCAACAAGAGATATGTGTGTTACGCCTTTTTGAAGGGCATAATGAGCCACCGTAAATGCCCGAATCACATCAACGACAATTGTAATATGCGCATCTTCTAAAGGGGCTGATCTGCCCTGATAAATATTAATCTGCATTGATATTTCTCCTTACATTTCAGCATACAAAAAGTATATTCGCCCAGTTCATATCCGTGAATTATAGTTATATAATCGTTTTAACAATCTGAAATCGAATTGAATAGATTGACTTTAGGGCAAATGACTAGCTAGAATAATAAATATACAAAGCGAGGGGGAGAAAATGGAGAAAAAGTTAACCTGCGATAATTGGGATAACGATGTTCAGGAAAAACTCAACAATGAATTTAATGATTTTATGAGCGTAATTAAATGGGCCTTTCAAACATATAATGAAAATATTCTTTATGCCTGCAGTTTCGGGGTAGAGGGAATCGTGCTGATGGACCTTATATCCAAGGTTAATCCAAATGCAACGATTGTCTTCCTGGATACCGAACTGCACTTCAAAGAAACGTATTCCCTTATCCATAAAGTAAAAGAAAAATATCCAAGCCTTCATATTAAAATGGTTAAACCTGAATTAACTGTGGAACAACAGGCAGAAGCGTTTGGTGATAAATTATGGGAACGGAATCCAAACCTGTGCTGCCATATGAGAAAGATTGAACCATTGGAAAAAGAACTTAAAAATGTTGACGCCTGGTTTTCCGGGTTACGACGTGAACAATCACTCAGCAGAAAGAACACTGATTATATTAATAAAGACAATAAATTCAACCGAGTTAAAATATGCCCGTTAATTCATTGGACATGGGATGATATCTGGAACTACATCGAGTTGAACAACCTGCCATATAACGAGTTGCATGATAACTACTACCCAAGCATCGGTTGTGAAATGTGTACACTTCAGGTTAAACCGGACGCCGACCAGCGATCGGGACGGTGGGCAAACTTCGACAAAGAAGAATGCGGACTGCATCAAGCCTAAAATTGAGGTATTCAATTAGACGCCGTTTTTAGCTGGCGTCTTTATTTTCGCGAAACGATCGGTGCCTAAACCATTGATTTTATTGCTTAGCAAAAAAATGAAGATTATACTTGATAAGGAGGTGATTGTAATGAGAGAAAGAAGTATGGTGATTGCTTACATATTATGGTTCTTTCTGGGTCAGCTGGGTATCCACCGCTTTTACACCGGCCGTGTCGGATCTGGAATCACGCAATTATTATTAGGTATTTTTGGCTGGGCAACCACATGGCTGCTCATTGGTTGGATACCACTTATCATTCTTTGGATTTGGTTGTTTATCGATATCTTTTTGATACCAGGTATGTGCCGCAATCCGAGGTAAACATGAATCGGCAGAAGTTGAGTTTCCCGGCCAAAGTTGTATAGATGCCCGGGATTGGGTCTGAGTTCCCCGGCCAAAGATGTATAAATGCCCGGGATTGGGTGCCAGTCACTTACCGTAGTTTCTTTTACTGTACGTGTTATTAAAAATAGTTTTATTCTTTTTTGGGAGCGAGAGTTACGGTAAGTGACTGGCACCCCTTCTCACAACAAAATCCGGCCCTCCCAATCAGGGGAGCCGGTTCATTTTTATACTAAGCTACAACATCATAGCCCTGATCTTCAACAGCTTCGCGCATAGCTGCAATGGTCACCTTGGTATCATCATAAGTAACATCCACTTTACCGCTGCCAAGGTCCACTTCAACAGTTTGTACACCTTCAAGCCCTTGCAGTGCACCTTTCACTGAGCTTTCGCAATGACCACATGTCATCCCTCTTACATCTAATGTAGTTTGCATGATAATATCTCCCCTTTTTTAAATTTTCAAGGTTACTCCTTCTGTGGAGGAATTCCGCTCCACAGAAGCAGTTTCCTTTACTATATTTTAACTCGCTTCAGGCGTAGTGAGTTAGAAACAACACTAACAGAACTTAATGCCATCGCACCACCAGCAATCCATGGCGCCAACAGACCGACAGCTGCAATTGGGATACCGGCACTGTTGTAGGCAAATGCCCAGAACAGATTCTGCCGGATATTTTTGATGGTTGCTTTACTGATTTTGATTGCCTTTGGTATCAGCAGCAGTTCACCGCCAAGAATTGTCACGTCCGCTGCTTCAATCGCAACCTCTGTTCCTGTTCCAATTGCAATCCCGATATCAGCTATGGCAAGTGCCGGTGCATCATTAATTCCATCACCAACCATCGCAACTTTTTTGCCTTGTAATTGGACTTCTTTTACTTTATCCGCTTTTTCTTCAGGTAAAACCTGTGCGATAACCTGATCAATGCCAACCTGTCGCGCAATCGCCAGGGCAGTCCTTTCATTATCACCAGTAAGCATAATCGTTTCCAGGCCTTGTTCATGCAGCTGACGTATTGCTTCGACAGCAGTTTCTTTAATCGTATCGGCTACCGCAACAATGCCACGGTACGCTCCATTGACAGCTATCAGCATGGCGGTTTTACCATCCGTTTCATATCCGGACATTTGATCCTCAACATCAGCAGTAACACTGTTTTCCTGCATCAGCTTTCTTGTACCAACCAGTACTTCTTCTCCGGAAATTACTGCTTTGATGCCCCGGCCTGGTATTGCTTCAAACGAATCCGCATCACGAAGCGCAATATCCTGCTCCGTCGCATAGGCAACAATCGCCTCTGCCAGCGGATGTTCGGAACCTTTTTCCGCCGAAGCCAGCAGCCGTAATGTTTCTTCATCACCGGAAAAATCGGTCACTTCCGGTTTACCTTTTGTAATTGTGCCAGTTTTATCTAAAATAACCGCATCTAACTGGTGTGTGCGTTCCAGATGTTCGCCGCCTTTGAATAAAATACCTGACTCAGCGGATTTCCCGGTTCCGACCATAATCGAAGTCGGTGTTGCGAGCCCAAGCGCACATGGACATGCGATTACCAGTACGGCAATTGCCGCAACAAGCGCCGGCTCAAATTCACCGGGGGAAACAAATGAAATCCAAATAATGAATGTCAGCACGGCAATTCCAACAACAATCGGTACAAAATATCCGGAAATCACATCAGCAAGCCGCTGGATCGGTGCTTTTGACCCTTGTGCATCTTCCACCACTTTTACGATGGATGCCAGCGCCGTATCCTTGCCGACCTTAGTTGCTTCCATTTCAATCGTGCCATTTTTGTTAATGGTTGATCCGATAACATCTGATTGTATTTCTTTTTCAACCGGAATCGATTCACCAGTGATCATTGATTCATCAACCGATGTGTTCCCTTTCACAACCACACCATCAACAGGGAATTTTTCACCCGGTTTAACCAGCAATCGGTCACTGACTGCCACATCTTCCACCGGGATCATCATCTCATCGCCATTACGAATAACCCGAGCCTGTTTCGCCTGCAGATCAAGCAGTTTGGACAAGGCAACCGTTGTTTTACTTTTCGCGTTAGTTTCCAGATATTTTCCGAAAAGAATAAGTGTAATCAAAATCGCACTCGTTTCAAAATAAAGATGCGGCATATATCCCGGATTACCGATTGTTTTCAATGCTTCGTACAAGCTGTAAAAATACGCCGCACTCGTACCCAATGCAACGAGTACATCCATGTTTGCCCCGCCGTTACGCAAGTTCTTATACGCACCAACATAAAACTGCCAGCCGATAATGAACTGAACCGGAGTCGCAAGTGCAAACTGGAACCATGGATTCATCAGGATATCCGGTACATTAACACCAAACAGATGAACAAGCATTGTCATCAGGAGCGGTGCCGACAATACTGCAGAAATAATCAGCTTCGTTCGCATCCGCTGTACTTGCTTTTCTTTTTGTGTCTGTTTCTCCTCCTGACCTGATTTTTCTTTTGCATCATAGCCAAGTTTCTGAATCCGGCTGATGATATCCGTTACACCCATTAAGCCGGGATTATATTCGACAGCAGCACTTTCAGTAGCTAAATTAACATTGGCCAACTTGACTCCGCTTTGTTTATTCAAGACTTTTTCAATACGGGTCGAGCAGGCGGCACAGGTCATTCCGTAGACGTCAAATTCCACTTTCTCCGTCTGAACGCCATAACCCAGCTTTTCAATTTTAGCCGATATATCATCAACGGAAGTTGCAGAAGGATTATAGTCAACTGTTGCTTTTTCTGTCGTTAAGTTGACTTTCGCTTCTACACCATCCATTTTATTTAAAACTTTTTCGATACGATTCGAGCAGGCAGCACAGGTCATCCCTGTTACACCAAGTGTTGTGTGTTCTGATTCACTCATCTTTTATCCCCCCTACTTGGAAAACTGCTTCATAATTTCCATTAATTCGTCAATTGCTTCTTCCCCTTGTCCTGATTGTACCGCATCACTGACACAATGCTTTGTGTGCCGCTCAGCCATGGAGAAGCCAACTTTTTTCAATGCCGCGTTAATTGCGCTGATCTGTACCAAAACATCAACACAATACCGATCTTCCTCAACCATTTTCTGAATACCCCGAACCTGTCCTTCAATCCGCTTCAGACGATTGACAACAGCATTCTTCTCAGCATCAGTCCTGGGTGTTACCGGATGATCGCGCATGAATTCTCCCACTTGCACCACTTCCTTTCATCTTCTGATTATATGGTACCCCCCTATGGTATTTTTGTCAATAGAAAAACTTTATTTTTTAAAATAATTATTTATCAACATTTATTTTTTAATTAATTCTTCTTGTATACCCCCGCAACGTATATCATATTACCAGTTATCCATGAATATATTGTATTGGACAACTTGTGATTGGAGTTGATTTATATGTCAATCGGAATTTATCTGATTATGGGAATTTGCAGCATTCAAGTAACAGCAATTATTTTCTATATTGTCTACTACCGGAAACGGATTACCGACATGTATGGCATGCTGATATCCATGTCAACGGGGATGGCAATGGGAATTCTGATGGGAACAATCCTCGGCGTTGTATTTCAAGATAACTTATTTGAATCAACCATCTATGCCATCCTGATCGGTTTAGCAATCGGGTTTATTACGGGAGTTCCCGTTGGTTTGCCTGCTGTCATTGACGGTATCCTGTCCGGAATCATGGGAGGCATGATGGGAGCAATGCTCGGTGATATGATTGCCATGACCCGCCCCGATGAAATTGTTAAAATTTTGGCTTTAATAGTTACCATGGTTTTACTCCTGGTCTTATATACAACAGAAGACATTATCCGCAAACAATCGGGCCGGGATACTTTTACTATTTTTCGATACCCTTTTCTCATCCTGCTTATCATTTCAATTATTTTTATAGGATTAAATGGCGTAGAATTATTCGAGCTAAGTTACTAGTTCTCCAAAAAACTGATGTCCCAGAAGCTATTGGCTTCCAGGACATTATTTTATGCTTTTAACAGTTTGGCATTAATAGCAACAATTACCGTGCTCAGACTCATCAACACCGCTCCAACTGCCGGGCTGAGTACAATGCCGATTGGTGCCAGCACACCTGCTGCAAGTGGGATGGCGAAAATATTATAGCCCGCTGCCCACCACAGGTTCTGAACCATTTTTCGGTAAGTTTTACCAGACAGGTCCATCAATGCGACTACATCTTTCGGATTGCTTTTGACAAGAACGACATCTGCTGATTCCATTGCGACATCGGTGCCGGCACCAATAGCGATACCCAAATCCGCTGTTGCCAGCGCGGGAGCATCATTGACACCATCACCTGTCATAGCAACTTTCCATCCTTTTTGCTTGATTGTCTTCACCTGATTCGCTTTGTCATCAGGTAAGACTTCAGCATATACCTCATCGATTCCTAGTTGTTTGGCAACCCAATTTGCTACTTTCTGATTATCACCGGTCAGCATAATCGATTCAATTCCTTTTTCTTTAAGCGAGGCAACCGCTTCTTTTGCCGTGTCTCTTACCATATCTGCAAGAGCAATCATACCGATTAATTCATCCTCCAAAAGGACAAAGACAACGGTTTTTCCTTCTTCCGATAATTGTTCAAATGTATGCCGGTCATAATCCATGTTGTTATTATTAACATAGCCGGGACTGACGACATTAACTTTTTTGCCATCAATTTTTCCTTCAATCCCTTTACCGGTAATGGACGCAAATTCCTCAATTTTTTTCAAATCAAGGTCTTTTTCTTTTACCGAACGGACAATGCCAGATGCAATCGGATGTTCTGAATTCTGTTCCAGACTGGCCGCCCATACCAGCACAGTATCTTCGCCATATCCATTATGTGGCACAACATTGGTAACGCCAAATTCTCCTTTAGTTAAGGTACCTGTTTTATCAAAAACAACGGCATTTAAATTGCGGGCACCTTCAAAATTAGCACGGTTACGGATTAAGAGTCCTTGTTTTGCAGAAATCGACGTCGAAACTGCAATAACCAGTGGCGCCGCAAGTCCAAGAGCATGCGGACACGTGATAACCATAACCGTAACCATCCGCTCCAGAGCAACATCAAACGAATACCCGAACAGCAGCCAGACAAACAATGTGATGAACCCGGATGCGAGGGCAATGTAAAACAACCATTTGGCAGCGCGATTTGTCAGGTCCTGCGTTTTTGACTTGGAATCCTGTGCTTCACGAACCAGTGTTATAACCTGGGAAAGATAGGAATCCTCCCCCGTTTTTTCTACCTTTATTTTAATAGATCCCTCTTTGTTAACTGATCCGCCAATCACTTCATCGCCTTTTTCTTTCTCTACCGGAACTGATTCACCCGTCAACATTGACTCATCGATAGCTGAATATCCTTCATAGATTGTCCCGTCGACCGGTATTTTTTCACCAGGTTTTACGAGGACGTTATCATCATGTTGCAATTCTGATGTCGATACATCGGTCACATTGTCATGCTCATCAATCTTGTGTGCTTCGTTTGGCATTAGTTTGACCAGTTCTTCCAATGCATTGGAGGCACCCATCACCGATCGCATTTCAATCCAGTGACCAAGCAGCATGATATCAATCAATGTTGCCAGTTCCCAGAAGAAATCTTGGCCTTCCAAGCCGAACACGGTCAGTGAACTGTACCCGTATGCAACCAGAATGGCTAGGCCGATCAGTGTCATCATGCCTGGATTTTTACTTTTGAGTTCACTGATACCACCAGTAATAAACGGCCAGCCGCCGTAGAAGAAGACAAATGTTGCAAGCGCGAACAGGATGTACTGATCAGACGGAAAACGCCAGTCAACACCGATGAAATTCTGAATCATTGGTGACAGGATTAATATAGGAATCGTAACAATTAATGAAATATAAAATCTCTTTTTGAAATCATTAACCATATCACCGTGATCGTGTTGACCATGACCATGGTTTCCATGTCCGTCATGCGCATGATGACTGTCGTGATTGGCGTGATCGCCATGGTTATGATGATGATGTTCATTGCTATGTCCGTGATGGTCATCCTCGTTTTCATGGTGAATATGGGATTTATGGTGGTCAGGACCATGATGTTCTTTTAACTCACCATGCTGATGATTAGACTCAAGGTGCTTCTCATCCGCATTATCTTTTTTACTCTGTTTATTTTCATAATTATTGTTCATATTAGTCTCTCCTTTCTCAGACCAAAACATTTTGCGTTTTATACAATACCCCCGTTAGGTAAATGATAAACATAAAATAGAGCTAATTAAAAGTCATCTGCATTGTCTATTACTATTTTCACTTATTTTATACCAGATATGCAGATTGAAATTTAGCTTACACATTAGTTCTGCATAAGCTTATATGACCTATCATATTTTTTCTATTAATAAACACACTTCATAATGGTTCTGACAAATACGGAGCCAGGGTATAAACTCTTGATGGAAATATAGTAACTTCAGTAAATTACTTAAAAGATATTGAAGGGAATAATGAAAGTATGAAAAAATACTCCTTATAGTAATTGGGTTACTAGTCATAATTCGCTGTAATATTTGATTGAAAACATACAATAATCACCCTTTTATAAGTTTTGGAACATTTCCTCCATATATTTACAATTTCAGATCTTCCGTATAGACTACTACTGTATTGATAAAAAGGGGGCAAACAAAAATGAAAAAACTATTAACACTCATGGCACTTATGCTGGTTCTTGTGTTGGCTGCATGTGGACAAACAAATAATGATGCAGACGATAAAAATAATGGAGACGGAGACACAAACGCCAGCGAAACAGATAAAGCAGAGGAAAATGACGATAAAGCAGTAAAGAAAGCTCTCCTAAACAATTACTTGGACGTTCTTCAAACTATTCGTCCACTTCAATCTAAAATAAATATTTATACGGGAGCATTAAATGATCCGGAAGCAGAGGCTGCGGAAGCTTTAAAAGAGGAAGCCATCACAGCTGCAGAAGAAGCAGTTACTGCTATAGATGAGCTCACAGTGAAAGACTTGGATGAAGAAAGAACCGCTCAATTCAACGAGGCTTTGGCAGATTTGAAAGCGGCGTATGAGGAATATACTACTGTACTTGCTGCAGAGGAAGTGGATGTAACAGCAGCCGAAGATAAAATAACTGCAGCAAATGACAAATTAAGTTCGTTGTTTGAAGAAGCAGGATTAAATGATACTAATCTGGCAAAAGAAATTATGTAATAAATACACTGGTTATTGTAAAACGCTTGGATCAAAGTATCCAAGCGTTTTCTTGACTATCTGCACCCGGTGTAATCAATCAGCCTGCTTTGAGAAAAATCACAAAACACATCAATCAGGATGTCTGTACAAAAAGTCCGTCTCCCTCCAGCCATTCTGCAATAAATACTCGGCTATAATCATCAACTCCCTGTGATAAAAGCATATTTTTCAACCACTTCGCATCATACCCAAGATCTTTTACTTCATCCCACAGCACCTCACCATCACGCACCAGGGTAACCGGCGGGTGGACTGCTTTATCAGGCATCTTAAAATCCTCCTGCGTTGTTTTTTGGTATCGGGATTTTTTTAAAATACTTATCGATCCATTCGCCTCGAGATAGCAAAATTCCACTTCACGGATGGAAAAAGTTTCGCTTTGCCGCAACAGGCTTTGCAGCTGATTGATATTCATCCGGTTTTTACGCAATGCTTCCCTGTCAACTATGCCACGTTTGATGAGTGCAGAAGGCTTTCCTTCTGAAATACCCCGGAACTTCAGGAATTTTTGACTGAGGTATTCCACCAAGAATAGCAAAACACTCCATAAAGCCATTGCATATACGATATAAATAACGCCAACCTTTTCATCATAGAGCGCATTACCGAGCAGTTCACCAAGCACAATAGCGGCGATAAACGTAAATGGCGTTATCTGGCTTATCATTTTTTTACCGGCAAACTTAACTAGAATAAATAATAGAAAGAATCCAACAACCAGCTCAACACTCAAATAAAAGAACTTCATACAACCCTGCCCCCATCTTTTTATCATTTATTTCCAACTATCAGTCATTCTAGTACAGTTATTCGTACCTCCCTGTCTTGAGTTGATTGACTAAAAACTCACTAAATGCTATCTTTTGATGGTATAAAAAACAAATAATAAGGAGAATTATACCGATGTAAACTAAATCCCCCATCAGACCGCATATATAAAACCTTAAAATATGGAAGGGATTTTTTATGACAATAACAGATGAAGTTAATAAACGACGTACTTTTGCTATCATTTCACACCCCGATGCAGGGAAAACAACTCTTACGGAAAAGCTGCTGCTGTTCGGAAATCTGATCCGCTCAGCCGGCACCGTTAAAGGAAAAAAATCCGGTAAATTTGCGACATCTGACTGGATGGAAATCGAGAAACAGCGTGGGATTTCCGTAACATCCAGCGTGATGAATTTTCCATATAACGGGTATCAGGTCAATATTCTGGATACCCCCGGTCACGAGGATTTCAGTGAGGATACGTACCGAACACTCACCGCAGTTGACAGTGTTGTAATGATCATCGACGCAACTAAAGGAATTGAAGCACAAACTATTAAATTATTTAAGGTATGTAAAATGCGAGGAATCCCTATCTTTACTTTCATCAATAAACTGGACCGTGAAGGAAGGGAACCTCTTGAATTGCTCGAGGAAATCGAAGAAGTACTAGACATTGAGACTTATCCGATGAACTGGCCGGCAGGGATGGGCAAACGATTCCTCGGTACATTTGACCGTCATGGTAAACAGTTTATCCAATATAACGGCAACGAGGAAGAAACATATATCCCGTATGCAGATCTCGACAAACCGGAACATAAGACGCTGATTTCACAGTCGACTTATCAGGCGGCAAATGATGAGCTTGCCCTTGTAGAAGAAGCCGGCGATGAATTTTCACTGGATGCAGTACTTTCCGGTAAGCAGACACCAGTCTTTTTCGGAAGTGCACTTGCTCCATTTGGCGTGCAGAACTTTTTTGATACATTCATTTCAATGGCACCCGAACCGGCACCGCGCAAATCAACCGAGGGCGTCATCTCACCGGAAAACCCGGACTTCTCCGGATTTGTTTTCAAAATCCAGGCAAACATGAACCCTAACCACCGGGACCGAGTTGCTTTTCTAAGAGTTTGTTCCGGCAAATTTGAACGCGGGATGAGTGTAAACCTGGCACGTACAGGCAAGTCCATCAAACTTGCACAATCCCAGCAGTTTGTCGCTTCATCCAGGGATACCGTTCAGGAGGCGTATGCCGGCGATATCATCGGAATTTATGATCCGAACGCATACCAAATCGGCGACACTTTATTAGAAGGAAACAACCTGTTCGAATACCGGGAACTTCCGCAATTCCCGCCGGAGCAGTTCCAACGCGTCACTGCCAAAAACGTTATGAAAGCAAAACAGTTCAAAAAAGGAATCGAACAACTCGTTCAGGAAGGTGCGATTCAATTGTATAAACATTACCGTTCTGAATCGTATATTCTCGGAGCGGTCGGTGAATTGCAATATGAAGTCTTCCAGTATCGCATGAGGAACGAATACAACGTGGAAGTAATGCTCGAGCCAATCGGCGAACGGGTCCCCCGATGGCTCAAAGCTGACCAGGTTGACCCGTCACTCTATGATGAACGCAACATGCTTGTCCGGGACCGTTCCGACAATTATGTAGTATTATTCAAGAATGACTTTTCCCTGAACTGGTTCAAAGACAATCACCCGGATATTGCGTTGATTGATCTGTTTGACGTGAACCAGTATGACCAGACAACATAATAATACTATGATGCACACAGAGTTCCTATGAGGGATTCTGTGTGTTTCTTATTAAGCTCGACTTGTGGGTTCGTGTTATTAGTCATTTTTGTAAATTCCGTAGATATTAACTATTATTCTGGAGATGTTGAAGGCTATTACGTTGATTTTTCTACTGAGGAATAAGCCCTTCTCCTGTTATATTTGCTCTCCCCTGATAAACCCGCTCTTCTCCTGATATATCTGCTCTTCTCCTGATAAACCCGCTCTTCTCCTGATATATCTGCTCTTCTCCTGATATATCTGCTCTTCTCCTGATATATCTGCTCTTCTCCTGATAAATCCGCTCTTCTCCTGATAAATCTGCTCTTCTCCTGATATATCTGCTCTTCTCCTGATAAATCTGCTCTTCTCCTGATAAATCTGCTCTTCTCCTGATATATCTGCTCTTCTCCTGATAAATCTGCTCTTCTCCTGATATATCCAGTTAACCACCCCTGATACACCCTCCCATTCAAGAAACACCTCCCTCCCCTATGCAAAACCTTTTCCTTTCAACAGCAAATAACGTACACTGTCATTAGTCGAAAACGAAAGAGGTCTGACTGTAATGAAACAGGTCTATAGTGATGTTATCCAATTCAGAGGAAACCATTATGACTTTGGCTATATGCAGGGTGAGCGGCTCCGAAACTCCCCTATCCTGCCGAACCGCAAAAAGCAATGGGGTCCAAAAAAAGACCGGCACTTCCTGATCAATATAAAAGAATTCAAAGAAGCGATTATGACTTTTGCGCCCCGCATCGGGGAAGAAATCCATGGCCTGGCAGATGCACTGAACATGAATCAGGAAAACGCCATCCGTGAATTTGGCGGATATTATCTGGAATATGGTCGCAGTGGCTGTTCGATTTTCACCGATCCGGATTTTATGATCCGCAATTATGACAGCCATCCACTTGGTTATGAGGGACGTTTTTTATTTTATCAACCGACAGACGGGGGCTATTCTGTTGTTGGTCCGACCATGCAAATCACCGGCCGGATAGACGGGATGAATGAAAAAGGACTTGTAATGGGCTATAACTTTACGCACCGCAAGCAATCAGGGGACGGATTTATATGTAACATGATTGGCCGGATTGTTCTCGAAACATGCGCTGATGTAAATGAGGCCGTCTCCCTTTTGAAAGAAATTCCACACCGTCACTCCTTCAGTTATGTTCTGCTGGACCGGAGCGGAGAGTCTTATGTTGTGGAAGCTTCGCCAAGAGAAGCAGCAATACGCAGATCCAATGTATGCACCAATCATTTTCATCTGCTTGATGAAGAAAACCGCTACCGTCAGGAAGAATCACGCGATCGCGAGAAGACAATCCGGCAACAGCAGAAAAATACGACTGATCCATACCAGGCTTTCCGGGTGATGAATGACACCGATAAAAATATTTTCTCAGAAAAATATGGTGCATATGCCGGCACTTTGCATACAGCAGCTTACTTCCCAAATCAAATGAAAGCATGGTTCGCAATTGGCCCGGACAGGAAACCGGTTATCTTTGACTTCCGTAAATGGCTGGCCGGACAAAATACCCACGCGACCCGGATAAAAGGCGAACTCAACCATCATGCTCCATTTGTGAATATGGAAGAAATATAGACCAATAACCTGCCGCAAATGGAGAACATTTATACCAAACACAGCAGTCAAAAATACCCCAGATATGTTAAAATTGTTATATTATTTTGTTTAATGGGGGAATTGAATTGACTGAGAAGATATTGTCGCTCAACGACCTGACCATAAATTTGGGCGGCAAACGGGTTTTGAATGGCATCAACCTCGATGTCTATCAGGGGCAGATCATCGGCTATATCGGCCCAAACGGCGCCGGTAAGAGCACAACGGTAAAAATAATGCTCGGGCTCATAGAAGATTACAATGGCACAGTCGAGATTTTTGATCAGGACATAGCTGACGGGGACCATACATATAAACGAAGAATTGGCTACGTGCCCGAGAATGCGGAAATCTATGATAATCTCACGGCAAGTGAATATTTAACGTTCATTGGTGAGTTATATGGACTCGATTCCAGGGAAGCAGAATCGAAAGCACGAAATTTAATGCGGGAATTTGAAATGGATAATGTGTTCAATACTCGCATTTCATCTTTCTCCAAAGGGATGCGGCAAAAAGTATTAATCATCGCAAGTCTGCTGCACGACCCTGACCTGCTGTTTTTGGATGAACCATTAAATGGTCTGGATGCCAACAGTGTCATGATTATAAAAGAAATTCTTGCACAGCTGGCAGCACAAGGCAAAACGATATTCTACTCGTCGCATATTATGGATGTCGTCGAGAAAATCAGTAATCGTATTATCCTGTTAACAGATGGGGAAATCGCTGCTGACGGCAGTTTCGAGGAATTAAGAGAGCAGAGTAAAGAAGGATCACTCGAGGAAATATTCAATCAGCTTACCGGATTTGACGAACACAAAGAAATTGCCGGAAACTTTGTGGATATTGTAAGTGAGGGAACCGGCAATGAATAATTTCCGCTCACTGAAGTTTATAGACAAGTTTAAATTTGTATTTGAAATACTCGGAATTGACTATGCTGATATGCGAAAAATTCTTCAGCTAAAGTTAACATTGGATCAAAGACGCGTCCCTACTGTTTTCAATATGGATTCATCAAAGAAGAAAGATGGAAATCAGTTTCTGAAATCATTATGGCTGTATGGTTTTTATGGACTCATCATCATCCCATTTCTTTTTCTGGGTGACAATTATATGCTGCAGATGAGTCTGATTTTTGGAATTCTAATGTTTTTCCTGATGACATCGATGATTTCTGACTTTACAACTGTTTTATTGGATGTCAGGGACAAAAATATTTTAAGTACAAAACCAGTAAGCAAAAAAACAATCAGTGCAGCAAAAATGGTGCATGTCAGCATTTATATGACGTTAATGACAGGAGCATTAGTAACAATTCCATTTGTGGTTATGATTATTAGACAAGGTGTCATTTTTTCACTTTTGTTTCTGGCAGTCTTAATTCTCAATGTTCTTTTTGTTATTGCACTGACCGCTCTCATCTACATTTTTACGTTGCGTTTTTTCAATGGCGAGCGACTAAAGGATATCATCAACTATGTGCAGATTTTATTATCGGTTGGTATCATCGTCGGATATCAGTTACTGGCCCGTTCCTTTGAAGTAGTTGATTTAACCGTAACTTACACATTCAGCTGGTGGCATGCGTTGATACCGCCAATCTGGTTTGCAGCACCATTTGAATGGTTACTAAATCAACATATGGCAAATGAAATAATAGTATTATCGGTTACAGCTTTGGTCATTCCGATTATATCGATAGTAATCTATTACCGCTTGATGCCGTCCTTCGAGCGGAACCTGGAGAAGTTATTGAATGAATCCGGAAAAAATAAAGGCAAAAAACTCCGGCTTGACAATCTGTTGGCACGTCTTGTTTGTTTCAACCGGGAAGAGCGCGTGTTCTTCCAGTTTGCATCCGTGATGATGAAAAAAGAAAGAGAATTCAAGCTGAAGGTTTATCCATCACTTGGGTTTGCTTTTATCTTTCCGTTTATTTTTCTATTTAACGATTTAGATAACGGCTCATCACTTCAAAATATCGCCGGGGGCAAATCATACTTGACCATTTACTTTAGTGCCATCATGATCCCGGCAGTAGTACACATGCTGAAGTTCTCGGAAAATTATAAAGGAAGCTGGATTTTTCTGGTATCACCGGTTAAGGATCCGGTATCGTTTCGGCGGGGCGCATTAAAAGCATTTTTAGTCAAGCTTTATCTGCCGATTTTCACCATATTGAGCGTAATATTTTTATGGATTTTTTCTGTGAGGATATTACCGGACCTGATTGCAGTGTTGCTGGGTGCATGTCTCCATGCAATTATTTCATATAAGATGTTTAATAATGACGCCTACCCATTCAGTCATTCATTTGAAGGTGCACAGAATATGAATACTGCCATAAGTATCATGCTGACATTAATGGCTGGTATATTCGCACTGGCCCACTATTTCGCATTGTCATTCAGCCATGGAATCTATATTTATCTTGGTATCCTGCTTCCAGCGACAATTGCTGTTTGGATTATTGCTTTACCAAAAAAGAATACGAAAGTTGTTCATTAATTAAAACGGTTGTTTACGCAAAAATTGTTGCTGTCTGACCCGCAGTCCCAATATGTTAGAAAAGAGCTATTAAAAAAGACGTTTTCCACAAGAGAAAACGTCTTTTTCCTATTTAATTAATCTGAAAACCAATGGAATCCGATATTTTTCCCCACTATATGCCTTAATCATTGCAATAATGGTAAATACAAATGCAAGAATCGCAACGATAAAAATTAATACAAAACCGATTAACACCAGCATCAATATCGTACTGACAACGGAATAAACAGCATATGATATGAGGAAATTAAAATATTCCTTACCATGGTAGTCAACAAATTCAGATTCTTCCCGTTTAATGAGCCAAATAATTAACGGTCCCAAAATCGGAAAGAACAAGCTGACCAGGTATATCAGCAACGCAAACAGCCGTTCATCATTATTCGACATAATCCTCCCCCTTTTCTTTTCCATTCATCATACCATAATAATATGAAAAGGGCTCAAGCTTCTTGATAAAGATTTTATAGGCATAAATTATCCTTCTTTTGAAGTAAGTATTTTTGCATGATCAACAATTTTGTCATACGGTACATTCTGATAGCCATTGTATTTTTTCACAATGGTACCCTCCTGATTAATCAGGTAGAAACTTGTCCCATGTGTGAACTGATCCGTTCCTTCCGGCGGCGGTGCGATTGCAGATTTAAAGGAATTCACTGAAAGATTTTCCACATAGCTGAAGTCATATCCACCAAGAAAAGACCAATTCGATAAATCTCCCCCGCGTGCTTCGATAAATTCTTTTCGAACGTCAGGTGTATCCCGTTTCGGATCGACAGTAAATGTAACGATCTGAACCGGAACATCCGCTTCCTTCAGTTTATCCTGAAGTTTCGCCATATTTGCTGTCATTGGCGGACATACCGTGTTACAGCTTGTAAACGCAAAATTGGCAAGCCACACATTGCCTTCCAGATTTGATGATGAAACAGTCTCACCATCCACGTCTGCAGCTTCAAAATCCTGAACTTGCCAATCGAGTTTATCAGGGATTGTTTTTTCGCCACATGCGGAAAGCACAATCATTACCAATACGAAACAAGCTATTTTCAACAATTTATTCATAAAATTTCACCTTTCCAACCTGCTAAAATATCTTTCTTTACTCCATAATCGTATCGTATAGTCTGATTACTATTATTTCAATAATAATACTTGAAAGTTGTATGACAATTAAGTATAGAGAAAGCTTAATAAGCAATAATAAAAAGTAAATACCTTTATAAAAGAAAGATGAGGTCTAATATTATGAATCACTTAAAAATTATCGGAATTAAGTTTATCGTCATTGCTATTGCGGTTTTCTCTATTTTTGGCATTTTAAATAATGCCTCATTGTCGAACTTATTTTGGATAAGTCTGCTTGTTACGGGTATTGCTTATATTATCGGGGATTTATTTATCCTCAGGAAAACCGGAAACGTTATAGCTTCCCTGGCAGACTTTGGTTTAGCATTCCTTTCACTTTGGGTATTGGGCAGTTTATTTCTCGTAGAAGGAATGCCTGTGGTTACTCTGTCACTACTCTCCGCATTTTTTATCGCGTGCTCTGAATTGCTTATTCATGCTTATATCCTAAATCACCTGGATTTTGACCACAAGGATACAAGAACGATGAACCAACTACAGACGGAATTCTCCGAAGAAATTGACCCGGATATGAAAACCGATAAAAATCAAAAGGATAAAAAATAAAAATTAACGGCGTATTATTTTGTAATGACAGGAGGCTAATAAATGGATAAAAAGAAAAAAAAATCACAAAAATACGATGAGGTCGTTGCACCGGGAATAGACCCGGATGATGCTTTCGGCAAAGACGCATCCGCAGCTGAAATTAAAAAAGGAGAATCAACGAAGGTTACAAGACTCAAATATGATGAGTATGACTCCAGTGAAAAATAAATAATGAAAGGAATGCACTATCCGACTCGGGGTAGTGTATTTTTTTATCACCAAACCAGTCCTCCATATTGCTAGTTCGATAACTCATCACGGTCACTTGCACGTGGTGGTTCTTCCATCCAGCCATTGTCAATAAGAATGTTTGCACCATCTTCCGAATATTTAAGGATTTCATGGATAAATCGATCGTAATGTCCCGTTAAATCCCGTCTTAAACATGTGGAAATACTTGTCCCATAAAATCCAATCCCCAACGAAATCAAACCAGTAACAGTAAACGTCATCAGACTATCCGAAAATGGAGCAACCTTTGATTCAGTCACATAAGTATCGGAAGTCATCGGAACAGGCAGGTCATCCTCTTGCAATAATGAACCAAGGACCTCGTTGTGCTTTTCGGCGATTTCCTTCCCCCGCACGAAAAATTGCGAAACCTTTTTTGATTTTGCAACCTGACTGAATCCTGTCAGTGTTCCTATTCCCAAACTGTTACGTTGAATATTGGCAAATATATTTGTTATCTCCAGTGCGAGTAATGGTCTTCTTTCACCAAACCAGCCCGTCAGAAAAGATTGCTTTTTTACAAAATCAACATTTTCCGGGTAAGGAATATACGGTGAACGGACGAATAAACCCTTCTCCAATAATAACTCTTTAACCTTCGTGTCCAACTGGTTGGACTCTGTCAGGCATTCAGCAAAAAATTGATTAACATCTGACCGGACAGCTAAAGATTTCGACATACCAAACGCATTCATAGAAATCTGTGCAGACTGTTTTAAAAACTGCAGCATATACTGATCGGAAAACAATCGGGGGGCATCCATGTTTAAGTCCTTGTCCACAGAAAAACCTTGTGGAAGCGGGTAATTTTCTTCCATAAAAATGGTGGTCAGTTTCTCAATATATGACTTGGACAACTGTAACGCATGCTCAACTATCGGTCTGATATCAGAGTCCTCCACAGTGTTTAACAAATGGGTTAACAAACATATTGAACCCGTATCATTTTGATAAGCAGTCCAAAGCTGTGATAGTTCTGCGGCAGTAAGTCGGATATTCTCTTCTTTTCCCACGGTTTTCATTCCTCCGTTTACATTCTTTCCTTATATTATTTGTCCTTCATGAAGAATCTATTCTTTCAGTTCCCAATTCTGCTTAATTGAATCAATCATGAAAAATGTAATGTGTTATTTTTTTGCCTGGTATTACATACGTATTTAATATGCTTTGTACATTTATCAGAAAGGAGGAAGATTGCAATGGCAAAAACGAGAAAAATAGGTTTACTGACACAAATTTTAATCGCATTTGTAAGCGCCATCATAGCCGGTATTATATTTGGGCCTGGCATTGATGTTGTCCAGCCGCTGGGTGACTTATTTTTACGTCTTATTCAATTTTTGATTGTACCTTTAATTGTATCGTCGCTCATTGTAGGTGTTGCCAGTACCGGCAGCATGGAAACGCTCGGAAGAATTGGCGGAAAAACAATCCTGTATTATATAAGTACTACCTTTATTGCAGTCAGTATTGGACTTCTTGCAGCCACTTTATTCAGCCCTGGAACAGGCGTCGATGTTTCCACATCCAATGAAGTACCTGAAGCTACTGAAACAGACGGTGTCATTAGTGTTTTATTAAACATAATCCCGACGAACCCGCTGGAAAGTCTATCCAGCGGTAACATCCTGCAAATTATTTTCTTTGCAATTTTTATCGGCGTCGGTATTACCATGGTTGGGAAAAAGGCTGATCCTGTCTATCGCTTTTTTGACGGATTTGCCGAAGTCATGTACAAGATCACCTGGATTATTATGAAACTCATCCCAATTGGTATTTTTGGCCTGCTGGCACCAATTATCGGCGAATACGGACTTTCCGTTTTACTTCCATTAATCAAGCTGATTTCGGTCGTTGCCATCGCCTGTATCGTTCATGCACTGGTCACCTACTCCATCGCCGTCAAGACACTGGGAAAAATGAATCCCTTACAGTTTTTTAAAGGAATCGCTCCGGCCAGCCTTGTTGCATTCAGTACACAAAGCAGCTCAGGCACACTGCCGGTCACAATCAAATGCTCAGAAGATAACCTGGGAGTGTCGAAAAAAATATCAAGCTTTATTCTGCCGTTGGGTGCTACCGTAAACATGGATGGAACATCACTTTACTTGAGTGTTGCCGCCCTCTTTGCCGCACAGGCGTATGGTGTTGAATTAGGATTCACACAAATACTGATGATTGTCCTGATTGGAACATTAGGTTCAATTGGTGCCGCTGGTGTCCCTGGAGCAGGTCTGGTTATGTTAACACTCGTATTGACTACATTAAATTTACCATTAGAAGCTATCGCATTAATTGCCGGAGTTGACCGTTTCATGGATATGTTCCGGACTGCAGTCAATATCACAGGGGACGCTGCAGGATCTATCGTGATTAACTCATCCGAAAAAAATCTCGACGAAACACCTGATTCTGAATCAACAGCTGGATAGAATTACTAAAGAGGCTGGGACAAAACAAAAAAGTGTTGCCAAAAGACGAACAATGCATGGAAATAGCGGAGGGAATATACGTAGACTCCTGGGGGAGGAAAGGCATCGTTGAGACTCCGAAGTGCGCTAGCAATCTTTTCTGCGAGGAGTGCTGCTCCTCCGAAATAATTTGCAACACGACGAGCACAAGGAGGCTCACCAGCCGCCCCCGGCTAAGAAGACACTGCGAAAACGCACTTTTTGAGCAGATGTCGCCTTGGTACCCGGAGGTGTGAAAGCGAAGTATATTCCCGGAGCGTTTTTGTGCACCATTTCCAATATGTTCGGATTTTGTTATTAAAAAAACACTTTTGTCCCAGCCTCTTCTTCTATTACAAAACAACTAAATTGTTAGACAAATAGATAACTGCTATAATTTCTCTTATATGAAATAAAGGAAGTGCAGGAAATTGGAATACAATGCAGACCTCATGTTAGAAGGCGGCGGCATGCGATGTGCATTTACTGTTGGAGTACTTGATTTCTTTCTTGATAAGAAAATAGAATTCCCATATGTAGCGACAGCATCAGCAGGTGCTCTTATCGGAAGTTCTTACATTGCAAAACAACGCGAAAGAAACCACAGCCTACTAACTGAAATGGTAAAGAACCGGGACTTCATATCATTTAGACGAATGCTGCGCAACAAAGAGTTGTTCAGCATGGATTTTATTTTTAATAAACTGGCAGTTGAATTGTTCCCTTTGGATTTCCAGTCATTTGCCCAGTCAAAATCGAAATTTATTATTGGAACAACAGATGTTAACACCGGAACGCCTATGTTTTACGATACATTTAATCATGAAGACGATTTACTTCGCATTATCATGGCATCCTGCTCGTTACCGGTACTCGCTCCAAGTGTTCCCTATAAAGACAAAGAATTAATGGATGGCGGTGTATCTGACCCGATACCAATAAAACCGCTAATCGACCGCGGACTAAAGAAACATGTTGTTGTGCTTACAAGGAACAAAGGATATGTGAAAAAAGCAACAAAATTGAGTTGGTTTTTCAAACGATATTTTAAAGACCAACCTGAACTCATAAAATTATTACAAAATAGGCATATCATGTATAACCGGACGATGCAAAAGCTGCTTGAAATGGAACAACGTAACGAAGTGTTTATAATTCAGCCCGAAGAACCGCTTGCCGCCAGCAGAATCGAAAAAAATAATCAGAAACTGGAAAAATTATATATCCAGGGATATCAGGAAGCGGAGAGAAAAAGTGAAGCATTGCTGGAATTCCTTAAAGCCACGCAAAAGCCTTCGGTAACTATTAACGAAAATTTATCGTCGTAATCATATTATTTTTTATGGAAATGATAAGCATAATAATATCTAGACGACTCAACGAAGAAGGTGGAGCAGATGGAACAGGCAGCACTGCTAAGCATCGTTGTTATCATCGTACTCGGGATTTTTTCGCAATGGCTGGCATGGCGGGTTCAGTGGCCATCAATCGTGATCATGTCCGTTGCCGGGTTACTTATTGGACCGATAATTGGACTGATTAATCCGGAAGAAGCTTTAGGAGAATTATATAGTCCGCTCATATCACTTGCGGTTGCAATCATATTGTTTGAGAGCAGTTCCGGTCTGGACTTTCGTGAATTAAAAGGACTCTCCAAATCTGTTTTCCGGGTCGCTGCAGCAGGAGCATTTCTTGCCTGGATAGGAGGTTCTTTGGCAGCACATTATATTGCTGGGCTGAATTTTGCGATTTCCTTCATCATCGGTGGACTATTTATCGTTACCGGACCAACTGTCATCATTCCACTGCTCCGACAAGCCAAATTAAAGCCGCGAGTTGCTACGGTACTAAAGTGGGAAGGAATCATCATTGATCCGGCCGGCCCGCTCCTTGCTCTTTTCGCTTACCAGATAATTAAAGTGATAAACGGTGACGTCCAGGGTCATTATATAATCAACTTCTTTTTAGGTGCATTGCTGGCGGTAATTATTGGCTTGGTCGCCGGACTTACCGTGAGCCGGATGGTAAAAAAAGGACTTTTTCCGGAATTTCTGAAGTCTCCAATTGTGCTTTCGTTTGTACTATTGTGTTTTACCGTCAGCGAAGTAATCATGCATGAGACAGGAATGCTGGCAGTAACGGTAATGGGACTTACCATGGCGAGGACAAAAAACTACATATCAGCCATCGGCAATGTTTCGCATTTTGTGGAAAATATATCTGTAATGCTGACATCCACCGTTTTCGTTTTATTGACCGCATCACTGACGCGCGAAACCATTATGGAAATTTTTACGTTGCCAATCCTTGGTTATGTGCTCATCATGCTCTTTCTCATACGTCCGCTTTCCATCTGGATTTCAACAATAGGTACGGAACTCAAACCGGCCGAAAAAACACTAATAAGCTGGATAGCCCCGCGTGGTATTGTAGCACTTACGGTATCCGGATATTTTGCCGGAATTTTGACTGAAGATGGCTATGCAGATGCAGCAATTCTGATGACCCTCACATTTGCACTCGTGTTTATTACCGTATGTGCCCACGGATTTACCCTTGAACCTTTTGCCAAAAAGCTTGGGCTTGCCAATACTGGGCAGGAAGGTATTCTGATTGTCGGTGCGAATCCGTTTTCCATTGCCTTTGCTGAATTTTGCAAAACACAGGAAATCCCAATATTGATCATTGATGATTCCTATGATCGGCTCATCCCAGCACAAAATAATAAAGGGATAAAGACATATTACGGTCAAATTTTATCCGAACACACCCAATTTGAAGTTGACCTAACGCCTTATAAATATATCCTGGCTATGACAGACGAACCTGCATACAACGGACTGATATGTCAGTCTTATGCACCTGAATTTGGCTACAACAATACGTTTGCACTGTCCGTAAGCAAAAGGAGAAGTTCCTCCAACGAAGAAATTTCACCTGCCGTAAAAGGGCATATTTTATTTGATGAGGATGCAGTCCTACCCGAGCTGAACCAGAAAATCAACGAAGGTTATACGTTTGACATGATGGAAATATCCAATAAAGAAATGATTAAGAAAGACGAATTCACAGCAAACAATGAACTGCTGTTTATTTGGAAAGAGAATGACGATATTGTATTTGTAACACACCAAAAAGAGCTCGACCCTGAAAAAGACGACAAAGCCGTTGTACTGAGAAAACCGGAAAAAAAGTAAATACAAAGCATCTATATAAAAAAGCGTCGAGACGTTGACAATAACGTTTCGGCGCTTTATTTGTATATGCGTTCCATCTCATTAACCGTCTATTTCCCGCCGCTTATAAACCATAACAACCAGCAGACTCATGACGACTACCCAGCCTGCAATGACAGCCAACTCTGTCCATACAGCCGAAATCGCCGCTCCCGTTTGTACATCCTGAGCCAAATTTACAAGTTGTATATTCGGCAGGTACTCAACAAAGGACAGCACCGGATATTCATCAGTCAATTCCCGCAAATAAGTTCCAAATGTGAATAAAAGCATGACCGGAGCAATGATTACCGATGCTTCCATCACCGATTTTGTAACAAGGCCTAATAACGTCCCAAGCGCAATATAAAATAAAATCGATACAAAAATTGCTATGGAAATAATTAATGGATCTGCAGGTTCATAGCCTGATAGCTTTGCCCCGATTATTACAATCAGCCCTGTAGAAATGAAACTCAGTAAACTTTTCCCGGTAAGGATTTCATTCGGGGTAGCCGGGGATAACATGAGGCCCCGCAATGTATTCTTTTCTTTCTCTTCAGCAATCATGACACATTGTAAATAAGATGCCACCATTGTAAACGTTAAATTGATGACAATATAATGTGCAACAACCGGCACGTTTGCTTCACTGCCAGTAATCACCGCTAGTACAAGAGGCAGGGGGATGAAGCCGGAAACGAACCAATAACGCATTATATCCTTTACATCTTTTCGAAAAATCGCATTCACGCGTTTTATGGAGAAAGTCATACAAGTTCCCTCCCTGTTACCTCTACAAAAATATCGCCCAATGTAGGCTCATTTGAATGAATGGATACGACTTTATCGTTAGCCATGTATCGATACATTTCCTGTGCACCTTCAGGACCTTTTTGCAGAATCACTTCGCTGTCATCTGCCAATGCTACGGTTACTGTCGAATCGGAAAAGCTTCTGCGCAATGTTTTCGGTTCATCGAGCAGTTGCACTTTTCCTTTATTCAAGAAAGCTACTCGATCACATAGCAACTCCGCTTCGTTCATATCATGCGTCGTCAAAAAAATGGTTGTTCCTTTTGCGTTTAACTGGCGCAGCCCGTCATGAATATGTTTGGAATTTACCGGGTCAAGTGCTGCAGTTGGTTCATCAAGAAATAACATTTCCGGCTCATGCAGAAGCGTGCGCGCCAGTGTGACACGCTGCAGCATACCTTTCGAAAGCTTTGCCACGAATTTCTTCTGTTCTTCCATTAAGTTCACCATATCAAGTACGTCGTTGATCCGGCTTACCGGAACATCATAGAGATCACAGTACAGCTTCAGATTGTCATAGATGGATAAACGATGGTACAGACCACTGTTATCCGTCAGAACACCGATTTTTTTGTAATAACCTGCTTTATTTAATGAAGAAGCAGGTATGTCAAACAGGTGTGCTTCCCCATCTGTTGGAAATAATTGTCCCGTCAGAATTTTGATTGTCGTTGTTTTCCCTGCTCCACTCGGTCCAAGGAAGCCAAATATTTCTCCCTTTTTTACATGGAAGGTTACATCTTCCAATGCTCTTTCATTGCCAAACACCTTTGCTAACGATTTCATTTCAATAATATTTTTCATTGCAGCTCCTCCCTTTTCTATTTCACCTTTAGCATAATAAAAAGGAAAATAAGGAGCATTATTTTTTCGATAAAAGGAGCTATTTTATGGTCGAGTGGAGAATAATTATGACCAATGGAGCTTATTTTATACCCAACATAACCTTTAGTTCCCCCATTTTCGTCTTGGATAATGGAATAACCGATTTATTCTGATCTTCCAGCATTAGGCTGTAACTGTTTCGGGTCCAGGTGACCACTTCACGTACTTGCTGCAAATTAACAATATATGAACGGTGACATCGAAAAAATCCATATGGCTTAAGTCGTTCCTCAAGCTCCGTTAAAGTAAAAAAACACGGGAAATTTTCTCCCATACTGTAAACATGGGACTGACCTGAGAAACTTTCGACATAATCAATTTCCTGTGGATCAAACAACACCATTTTCTCATTTACTTTTGTGGGAATCTTGTTAAATTGAATAGGATCTATGTCCGCTTCCACAAGTGGATCATCATTTTTAGGTGGTATTTTATCCTGTGGGGATGTTTCTGCCTGAATGGAGTGCAACCCCATTTCGTCCAAGCGGTATATGTCATTCGTCAAGGTAATGGCACTTTCCATATTTCCGGTTAAAACAAATATGCTTTTGCGGCTTTGCTGCAATGTTTTAAACACCCTTAATAAGATACGTTTTGTTTCAACATCTACATTTTGATCCGGCTCTTCAAATACAAACAATGCAGGATCCTGAAAAATCAGATGTGCTATTTGAATCCTTTTTTTCTTGGAGTAAGAAAGATTTCGCGCTTTTTCATGCTGGTACGTTGCCAGCTGAAGCATATCCAATATATCCTCGATGAATTGGTCAGACTCATAGAGCCGTTTATAAAATTTACAATGTTCCATTACAGTTAAACGTTCATAAAGGGCATCATCCAAAAAAGAATATCCAATTTGCGAATGATAATCCATTTTGCGCTGTGGAACCTTTTGTTGATTAACAGTTATTTTACCGCTCAGAATCTCAACCTTTCCAACCATCATATCCAACAGGGCACTGCGCACGTTTGTCGTGGAATGGATGGCAGCCGACTGCCCTTCAGCTATCTCCAGGCTGAATTTGGGGAAGATAATCACATCCTCACTTTGCTTTTCCAGGTTTTCAATCCTGAGTACTGCCATCCAATCACCTTTCCTGTTTATCGAGAATCCTGTTGATTTAATAATTCGACGAAAAGATAAATAAACCTTTCTGTACATTATATTTTCCGGATGACAAAAAACAGAACAGGTTTATTCGACTTCACTTATTTTCATGGTCATCTTGATGGATTCTGTTCTTTTCACTATATCTTCCAAGTATCTCTTTTAGTTTTTCAACATGTTCCGGCAGCATACTTTCTGTCCAATTTCTTGTATTCTGATTATTTGTCGTCATCTTTATGCCCCCATTGTACTTTTTCGGACTGGTTCAACTGATAGTATATTTGCTTTCGTAAACGTCCTTATTTTCCGCCGTTTAAAACAATACGCCATAACCGTATGTTGTTTCACACCGAACACACGAATAATTCGGTAACTCGTTTTATTATCGGCATCAAGATAAATCATTTTAAGTTTTTGTCCAGTCTGTGCCGCCTGAAAAAGCAACCTATCCATTATTGAACCCCCTTAAAGAACATTTGTTCGTATTGTATCACAAAAAAAGAAAAGCATCCATAAAAATGTTTTTTAAACTTAGACTGATTACTAAGATTTGCTTAGCAACTGTGTTAAACTAAACTAAACAATCACCCTCTGCTAAAAAAGGAAGGAGGTAAAACATGTTTAAAAAAATTATGAAGCAAATCAGGCACCTTTCTTATGGCAGCAGTAAACGGAGATATCGCAGCTTCCACCGTGGCAGTGGCAGCAGCAGTCGACGCCATAAACATTACCCCTTGAGCGGGAGCAAGCGTTACAAAAGAAGAAGCAGGAGCAGCAGTTAACCATCATCTATTGCCACATTAAGGGCAGCTTGCAGATCTATTAAAATTTCCTCAACATCTGAATATGGCTCATTAATCCGTAATAACCGTTTCAGTAAATGAGCCGTCTCTTTTTCCAGCGAAAGTTCTTCTGTCCAGGGGAGAGCTTTCTTATTGTTGGAGGAATACGTCGTATAAAGCAGATATAATAATATATCCCCCAAATCGTAATAATCTTGCTGTTTCATCTCCAGAATGTGTGAGGATTCTGATGATACCTGCTTAGCCAAACCAAAATCAATCAAATAAAGCTCTTTATTTTTAAGTAACATGTTAGGTATACGTAAATCAAGATGGAAAATATTATTTTTATGAAGATAATTTACAAGCCCAAGCAGTTGCTCCAGAATTAGCAGAGACTCTTCCTCATTAAACTTTTTATTATGTAAAAAGATCAGATCTTCCAGGTTGTCACCTTCAACGAGGCTCATTACATAAAAATAATTTCCATTAGTCGAAAACGCTTCATATAGAAATGGCATATTTTGATGATCCAGCTTCCTTAATAAGGAAAGTTCATTTTTAAACAAATCAATTTCTGTTTTATTGCGGCGTTTACTTTGCCGGAGCTGTTTAACCACCCGGTTCGTTTTTGTTTTCAAATCCTTTACGAGATAAACAATACCATAGCTTCCTGTACCCATGACCCGCAAAACCTCGTAGCGATTATTCAAAATTGCTCCTTCTTTAATTGGTATATCCACAAAAAACTGTTTTATTTTTCGAAACGAACGCAAAATGGAAATGCCCCTCACCCCAATTTTTAACCATGATTTCCATTAGTGTAACATGAAAAACAATAAAAGACGCACCCCCCTTTTCTTCCTGGAAATGCGCCGTTCTGCGGAGTATTTTTTGCGAACGGTTCTTCATGATCTCCTAAAGTTCCCCAGTACTTCACTCGTTTCACTGATGCTGACAAATGCTTTCGGGTCAACATTTTTAATAAGAGATTTGACGATTGCCAGTTCATAACGGGATATAACGGTATACAGCACTTTATTTTCAGCATTGGAATAAGCCCCATACCCATTCATGACGGTAATACCCCGGATTAAGTTTGCAATAAGTTCATTTTTCAGTTCTTCACCCTTCGTTGTTACCACCATTAAACTTAATTTTATATGACGGGTATGAACGCGGTCGATTACAACTCCAGTAATATAAATCGAAGCCATCGTCAGTAATGCCAAATTCCAGGAGAAAACAAACCCGGATATAAACACAACAATACTATTTATACTAAAAATCAATATACCAAGAGGGATATCATGTTTCTGGGTAACGACGAGTCCAATAATATCAGCTCCACCGGTTGATCCGTAGAAGCGTACAATCAAGCCAATAGCAACACCTGTCATGACTCCACCAAATACCGCAGACAAGAGTGCATCATCGGTAACTTTCATTATTGGAATATACTGCATCGAGACGGAAGTGATGAAGACGGAAAACACACTATTCCAAATAAATTCTTTTCCTAACTTCATCAAACCAATTATGAAAATAGGAATGTTTAGAATAACAAGCCAAATACCAGAATTTATTGGAGAAAGCAGTCCAATAATCATGGCAAGACCTGTTACGCCGCCCGATAATACTTCATGAGGAAGTAAGAACATATTAAAAGCAAATCCTAAAACAATAGAAGCTACAAATAGCACAGTAAATTTATATAAATGATACATTAACATGACCCTCCAATTCAGGTTTCATAAAAACACCTAATGAATTTTAGTGGTCATGAAACGAAAAGTCAATATTTTTTAAAACATCGTTATATTTTGCTTTTATTAATTGATTGTCTGCTTGCTCGAGCAGTTGACCACCTTGAACCTGTTAATCTTTATCTTTGCTGAATTCAGTCCTATTATTCTGAAATAATAATGCCACTTTTTGATGGTGGCATTCGATAGTAATAATAGGAGGGGGCATATATATAATCGTTTGTGGAGGGGAAAAAGTGTCATGGAGCATTAAAATTTATGAACTTTTTTGTTATACAGATAGGCGATACCGTTCAATACAAATACAGGAATTCGTTTTGGAAAATATGATTTTTCATAAAACATGTAGAATGCTTTCCGAAGGTCGTCCCACTGCCGGAAGTTCTTTGTTTGCCTGAATCTGGCCACATCGATAAGCTTAATGTTGCCATCTGTAGTAAGTATAATATTTCGTAAATGAATATCTGATGGAGTCAATCCCTGCTGCTTAGCTAAACTGATTGCCCTGTCGATTTCTTTGATGTTGGCTTCCGTTAATCGGACTCCATTGGACAAACAGTCAAATAAGGTAATCCCTTCGATTAAATCAATTAATAAGTAATTTCGTCCGGATTCATAGAACGCTGGAAAATATGGGATACCTTCTAATTGCCTATATATATCAGCCTCTTCCAAAGCAATGTTCTCAAAACCGGGGTAAAAAACTTTAAGTGCCTTAACTGTTCCATTAATTTTGAAAACAGCCGCACTTCTTCCAGACCCGATAAGTTCCAGTGCTGGATCATGACTGATGACTGATATACCGTATCTATTTTTCACTATTTTTACACTGTCCGCTAATTCAGTAACTGAGCGCATAACTGTCCCCTTTTCGTATCCACTGTGGAGATACATACCTTTATTATTTAATTATATATGATTCAGTCATTAGTTACTTGCAAATTGCTTCATATTTCACAAAAAAAAAGAGATACCAACCGAATCCCTTCAGACTTAACTTCTGTATAATTGTCGCTACAAAACATCGTTATTATTTTGCTGGGCTTCCTGCACTTGCTGACGCGTATCATGCAGCTGTTCATACGCCTGCTGAAATTGTGCGTTCTCAGTTGCTTCGCGTCCACCCTGATTTCGGGCATGCTGCAAATCCTTTTCAGCCTGATTTAAAAGCTGATCTGCCTGCTCCAGCAGCTGCGCATCAGAACCCTGAGCCCGACGTGCCGCCTCCTGCGCATCGTGTAAATGTTGACTCGCTTGCTGTAGTTGCTCATGCAGACTTTGATGTGACATTAATATTACCTCCATTTTGGGATAGTTCATCTTTTATTAATGTCCAAATGTTTATTGCCTATTCCTGGTTGTTGCGATTGTGAGATTCGGGATTTTAAATTGTAAGCTTCGACATTTCGAGCTGGTACTGTAAGGTTTTAAATTTTCACCGGACAAATTGTGAACTTCGAGCAAACTGATTGTGAGCTTTGGCATATTGATTGTGTACTTTGGCGTTTTGGCTGTGTACTTTAGCGTTCTAAATGTGAACTTTAGCATGCAGCAAATTTTCGACCGAAATTATTAATCAAATATTGTCTCCTGATCCGGATTTCGCATATAGTCAAAAAGCATGCTCATCTGTTTTTCCGTGTTGCGGCCAACTGACAATTTAGGGAGTGAGTGTTCAGAGAAAAATTGAACATCACTCGTTTCCACTCCCTTCGTTGCCTCACCACCGACAATTTCACAATGAATAAACAGTTTATAATAATGATATGGCAATGGCGGATGATCATGTTTATGTGTATCCAATAACGCGACAAGTTTCTTATGTATAACATCAAATCCGGATTCTTCTTTTATTTCTTTTACAATATTTTCGGAAGGTGACAAACCGATATCACAAAATCCACCGGGAAGGGACCATCTGTCATCGACTTTTTCCCTGACCAGCAAAATATCCCCCTCTCTGAAAACCGCTCCACGGACATCGACCTTTGGCGTCTGATACCCGGTTTCATTTGTGAAAAGCTCCTCCACTTTTTCCATTTCCAAACCGGTATATTCCGCCATGATTTCAGTACTGATGCTGCGCAATTCCTCATACCGCTCCTTATCATAAACATCTTTTGTAAAAGCTAAACCTGCCTGCGACAATGCTTGAATCTGCTTTGCCCATTCCAGCCATTTTATACTCATTTTAAATTCCCCCATATCTTATAAAATAGCACCCATCAATCTTCCAATATTAAGTTCTGCAACGTATAATAGACAAAAGACATGCCGCGAAATTCCGGACATATCCAGAATAAAAGGAGGTCATCACTTGCAGCAGCTCAAATTCCATCCTAAATGGGACAAAACAATTGCTGAGGAAGACCGCAACCACATCACGCAATCTTTTCAACAGGCAGATTTATCCTCAGACAAAACCATTCAATTCACATCACTCTGGCATGTAAAAAATCACCGGGGCGATTTACTTGTTACAACTATTGTCCATAACACCAGTGAGAGTAGTGCTAAACTGGATAATCAAATACTGACTTGCCACGTTAACGGAAAGGAAGTGGCCGAGCACACATTTTCGCCGCCGTTCACATTTGAAACGAAAACCAGCATGCCGTGGACGTTTATTTTCCCTGAAGGCAGTTTTGCAAAAAATGTGCACTTCGATGAGAACGAATTAACAATTCATTTTAAGTCGTATAAATAAAAAATATAATCAGTCGAAACACCTGCATAACCCATTTGCCGGAGCATCGCTGTTATATTTCCACGATGATATGTACCATGATTGACCACGTGCTGAACAAGTTCCAGCATAGTCGTATCGAGTTCACCAAACTTGGGATGTTTCAGGTGCAGAGATTTATCTCTTTTACTTATCATTTCTTTGTATTGCTCACCAAGGGTGTTGTACAATTCTTTGGTTTGTTCAGCGGACTTTCCTTTCACTTCCTTCCAAGCCTGTCCCGCAGCTTCCCATACCTCTTCATTACTGTCTCCTGAAATCAATCCAAGCCACAGGATATCCGTCGTATACATATGGCTGACTACAGCACTAAGTGATTCGAATACGCTTTCAACCTTCTGATTATAAATCCCATCAGGAAGTTCCAGTAGACGATCAAAAACCTTATTGTTTGCCCAGATGTGATATTCAAAAAGTTTTAGCTCATTGGATTGCATTGTTTATCCCTCCCGTTTGAACAAAACTGCTAAATGTTGTTTTTCTCCTTAAACTCCGGACTGAGCTCACTCCATACGTCAAACTTGTTGCCATCCGAATCATAAAAAACGAAATTTTTCCCGGCGTGACCGCGATCTTCAATGTCGCCTGTCTTTACTTCATTCTCGATAAAATCTTTACGCACCGCTTCCAGGGCAGCCATTCCATTCACTTCAAACGTCATGGAAAACCACTCTTCGCCGTGAGCATCATAGAAATTCGCGTTTTGACCTTCTTTTGCTTTCACAAGAAAAAAGCTTTGATCTGCAAAATCCAATATTGCCTTATCCGCATCCTGATAATTTAATTCCGCTCCCAGTTTGCTGACGTACCATTCCGCGGACAACTCCACATTTGTTACTGGAATATAGGTTGTACCTACTCTCATTAATTTTTCTTCCATCGTATTTCCTCCTCATTATTTGTTAAAAAATTTTGCCAAAGCCAACGTATACATATCCGGTTGTTCAGTATGCACTAAGTGGGACGCATACGGGATAACTGCAGTATGTACATTCGGATTCATTTGCGGGTATACCTGTGCACCAATTCTTTCGTGGGCGTTACCTTCACCAACCATAAATAATGTTGGCATTTCCAAATCACTCAGGTCTCCTGTTTTATCAAATGGATACCAGTTTTTATCCCGTGACATGTAAATAAATTGCTTCCAATCAGAAGAATGGAGATTATCAAAATAGCTAACTAGCTCTTCATTTTCCAACAGCTTTGTTTGACGTTCGACATCCTGTTTATGCATTTCCAGCCAATTAGCCGGCTTTTCAGGAATAACACCGGATAACGTCAAACTTTTAACCCGATCAGGAAACTTTTTAGCAAAAATCAAGCCAACTAAGGCGCCTAATGAACAACCAACTATATAAGCTGACTTTATCTCCAAACTATTAAATGTTTCAAGAAGATCATTTGCTGAATCGTTAAAAAAATCCGAGAAATTATTACTGATAGATTTGCCATGTCCTCTCAAATCTGGAAGGATCACTTTATAATTTTTCTTAAAATGCTCCCGCTGATGCTCAAAATCCGTCATACCTGTTTGCAGGCCGGTATGGAGAAAAACGATTGGATCACCGTTCCCGAGTATTTCCGTATGTAATATCACAATAAATCTCCTAACTTAAGAAAAAATTCACCTAGACTAATAATTCGACACTATTGTGGTTCTTCCTGCATTTTTTGTAACTGTTCCATGCTAAATCTCCGCGCCCCAAAAATTTCCTGTTAAATCTTTATCTCTTCCATTATAATAAATGTCAGATTAATTAATGGGAGGAATTTTACAATGCAAAAAAACTTAACATTCTTTTTAAACCAGCAAGCAGGGGTGAAAACTGAATAAATAAATTCATACGATCGCTCCTGCTTGTTTAACAACCAGATAAACAAGTTAAGAAGCAGGAGGAAATTAGGAATTGAAAAAAATACGTTAGCATCGCATAATATAAGTATTCTTTTTTGGACAAATTTGTTTGGCAGTGCAGTGTTTCTGCAGCCGGTCATCGCTTTATTCTATTTTTCCAGAGGGCTGGATGAGGCGCTTATCCTCTGGGTTATGCTTTTCTGGAGCGCGGGGGTTCTGATCGGTGAAATTCCAACAGGGATGTTTGCCGACCGTTATGGGGCAAAAAGATCCTTTGTTATCGGAGCTTTTTTGAACATTGTCAGTCACGGCATGCTTTTATGGGCATTTGAACCCTGGATGTTCTTTCTAAGCAGTATACTCAGTGGTATTGCAGTAACTTTTTTCAGTGGTGCGGATGAGGCTTTAATCTATGAATCATTGAAAGCTTCAGGGGAAGAAAACTTCATGGATAAGGCGATGGGAAATATCCAGTCAGCCACGTTTGCTGTAACGGTAATTGTTGTTATTCTCGGCGCAATTATCGCAAAGGACCTAACAAATGAACAATTCAACTTGTTGATTTTGCTGGGTGTGGCATTTCAATCCGTTCAGCTGTTGTTGATTTTATTTGTTAAAAATCCCGAGAACCAGGGCAATTATCAAGGTAATCCGCTTCACCAGGTTAAAGAAGGGCTGGTCGTGATAAAAAAAGCACCACAAGTCCTGTGGATGTTTTTAAATATAACGCTTGTCTTTATTCCGACAGCTGCCATTTTTGATAAGTTCAGCGATAAACTGCTTGTTGACGCGGGGATGGAGGTTTATTTGATTGGCTTTGTCTTTGCAGGACTGGCGATTATGAGCTTTTTCTTCTCACGCTCAATCGGCTGGATGACATCACGTGTATCACGGATTGTCCTGCTTTACGTAACTGGCGGCCTGGGAGTAGTGGGATTGTTGATTGTTGCTTTCTTCAGGGAAACATTGTGGATTCTCCTGGGGGCGATGATTTTGCTTCAGTTTATCCAGACTGTCCGTTACCCTATATATTCACAGTTGGCAAACGACACCATTCCATCAAATGTCCGGGCAACAACGATATCACTTTTGTCCATTATCGATTCAGTTTGTGATCTGATTATCTTCAGCAGTATAGCCGGAGTAGCAGTGTTCGGGTTCAGGGAGCTATTTTTAGCATCAGCAGCAATTGCCTTGTTAGGCAGTCTATTGCCAATCAAGCCTGTTACAACTACGATAAATAAAAAAACAGAAAAAGCATCTTAGGGTGCTTTTTCTTTTATCCCCACTTTTCCTGCAGTTGCCTTATCTCCTCTTCACGTGTAATCCCCTCTTCTTTTGGGGTTTGCAAAAGCGTGACATGTATCAAGACAAGAACCGATTTTTTCAGGACGTTTACATATACTGCGCACCTTTACCAGCTCTTCCAATGTTGTTCCCATCGTTGCTGCACTATTTTCAATGAGAATTTTGCAGACCACTCCATTACTGCGGTAAAGTTTTTAGGGTTCACATTAATCGATTTTTCCCGATTTATAATTACATCTGTTATTGTTTTTTCCACTGATTTTTTTACTGAGTAAGTTTTTATAATTCTCCATTTCCGGTAGTTCAGGCATAGTGAACCTCCATTACATACGCTTGAAATCTTATTATGTCCGGAATATGTGCTTTGATACGGTATACTCCAAAGCTGTCTTGTCTCAATCACAAAACCATATTAAAAATTGACCGGAGTTCATAAAATAGACACATTTTATAAAGGGAATTCCAACTAATACAGCGAATATATAAAATAGCCTTATATGGAAGGAAGTGTTTCATTGAACTCCCCGATAATTTTAAAACCCCGTGACATTCCACGTGAAATGCTGCAGACCGAAGCATTGAGTCGGAGGCTGGCACCCCGCCACTTTAAAAAGAACGATGTCGATCAGGATGCAAAAAATCTCCGTGCAGGCTACAATGGTGAAAAATCGTTGGACTTTACGTTAAACTTCCTGGGTGGGTCCTACCATATTCTCCATAACTTACGAATCCGTGATATAAATGATTTTTTTCAGATGGATACATTAATACCCTCCATTAAATTTATTCTCATTAGTGAAGTGAAAAATATTGCGGGCACCGTTATCTATGACGAATTCGGCCAAACCATCCGAATCTCAAAAAATGGCGAAGAGAAGAATCTTGGTAACCATATGGAACAGGTAAATCTTCAGCATCTGCGTCTTCAGCGGTTTATCAGAGAGCATAATTTCCCCGCAATACCAATCGAAAAGCTCATAGTCTACAGCGATCCAAAAACTATTATTAAAAATATCACCAACAATAAATTTATCAGGGATACTGTCATCCATAAGGAACAATTCCTTACCAAATTAAATGAATTTGCTGCTATACATAAGACAGCATCAGTCACATTGAAACAACTGGAACTTCTTTCTGCCACGTTAATCAAAGCACATACACCTAAAGAGATTGATATTATGGAAAAATATAGGGCATCTATCGAAGACCTATTACTTGGCGTTTTTTGCCCGAAATGTGGAGCGCTGCCAATGCAGTGGATGAATGCAAAATGGAATTGTAATCAGTGTGGAGCTGCCTCAAAGACTGCGCATATTCCAGCCTTGAAAGATTATAGTTTGCTGTTTGGAAACATGATTAATAATCGCCAGGCGAGGGAATTTTTGAAACTTGGCAACATACACACAGCAAAAAGAATACTTATTCAGTTCAAACAGGTTGGAAATACAAGCGCAAGAAAGTATATTCTACACTTTTAAGGTGCAAAAATGAAGTTAAATTGAAAAATGCTAAAGTTTAATGCAAAAACGCTAAAGTTATAGGTAAAAGCGCTAAAGATTTGGACTAAAACGCTAAAGATCAGCTCAAAAACGCTAAAGTTTGAAATTTAAAAGCCATAATCCGGTGAAAAACCCGGATTATGGCTTGCACGATAATCGTTTAAAGCACAACGTCCTTCTGCAATTCCCTCAACAATCCAATAATCTCATTCGTTCTACCATTCAATTCAGCCATCATTTCATTCGCATCTCGTTTGTTTCCCTGCGTAATAGAATGTTTTACATCTTCAACCAGCGCATGAAATTCCCGGTGCGGTTTTTCAATCGCTTTAAAAGATGGCAACGTTGCAAATGATCCCTGTTTCATCTCTTCGTACCACTTGCCAAATCGGCATTCATCATGTTTAACTTCCTTTAATTCTTCAATAGAATGATAGCCTAATAAGGCATTATAAGCCCACCACTGATATAGGGAATGTTCAGTCTGAACTACTCGGATCAATTGTTCCGGTGTCAGTTCAGGAATACTTTTAATTGTGTTTTTCCTTAATTCATCAACTTCTGAGCTAACCTGGTAAATGGATTCACCGGTTTCTCCGGCATGAAGTTTAATGTTTTCCGTGTGTTTATGTACATTTTCCATCCGATCCGTTATGTCCTGAGTAGCTGATGTCTGTTCCTGCGTAATAGCCGCAATATTGCTGATCGACTCACCAACCTGATTAATTTGTTTCGTCATTAAGCCAATGACCTCGATCGATTGTCTGGCATGGCCCACCCGGTCCTGCAGTGACGCTGACATACCTTTAACCTCACCTGCTACTTCATTCGAATTCTCCTGGATTTGGTTAATGGTTGTTGAAATTTGTTCAACGGATGTTTTGGTTTGCTCCGCTAGTTTCCGGACTTCATCAGCTACCACAGCAAATCCCTTTCCATGTTCACCTGCACGTGCCGCTTCGATACTCGCATTTAACGCCAACAGATTCGTCTCATCGGCAATATCTTTAATGAACTCAATCACTTTCGTTGTACTCGACATGTGATCGATTAAATTATCAATTTTTTCTTTTGTAGTTGTAAACTCGCTTGCTATGTCCAGAAAACCATTTAATGTTCCTTCGATGACCTTTTGACCTTCTTCAGCTTCCTTTGCCGTTTTCTCTGCATTTTTTGCAACATCTTCCGCATTTTTGGTTACCTGCTCGATTGATGCACTCAATTCCTGTGCAGCGGCACTGACACTTGATGTCTCATCAACCGTTGAATCAACACTTTCAGCCAGAACTTTCATTTTATCTGCACCAATAACATATTCCATTACCTTACTTATATTTTGAACAAGGAGATAGTCATTCGCCTCCTGGGTTGAGCCAATAACGACCAATGTGTCAAAAGTTATGATGCGAATCAGCGAAAGGATTATGTCTGATAGTGTCCCCGGTGAATGGCGGTACTTTTTCACAATAATCGGCAGTAAATATTCGTAAACCCGTAAATAAGAACCAATATACCATTCATCCGTTAAACCAATCCGGCTATGTACCCGACCGATTTTCTTCCTGTATGCAACATATTCTTCAGTGAATTTCGGCCTGGTTAACTCTCTGAAATACTTTGTGATTGTCGCTGTGTATCTTTCATAGTAAGAGTTTTGCTCCAAAATCTCTTTAATCTCAGGAATTTTCATGATCATCTGATAATGACGTTCAGCCATTTCGGCAGCATGCGCTTCCATGAGATCATCAATTTTCTTTACATTTTCAAAGTCCTGATCGGTAATTTGAAGAAGCTTCAGTAATTCGTTGATTCGATTGCTGACATCTTCTATTGTATAAGCATCGTCCTTCAGCTCGGCAACTGCTTCTTTTTTTGACTTGGTTAATAACATCATTGACCCCCACCTTGTCAGAAGTATTCTATTTAAGTATATATCAAACTATGTAGTTTAGATATTATATCGGTTTTTTTCAGGCAAAGATAAACCACTATCGTGTATGAGTTTTTCGCAACTACAATCACAAAAAATGTAACAACCAGCCAAAACGTTTATAATAAAATTTGCAATATATTAAAGAAAGATTCAAGGAGTGAAGCACCAATGAACACATCAATTCGCATGCTGCACAGTAATGACTATCCACACCTGGAAGCGATGGACACGGGCATTGAAGATGACTATGTCAAACGTGTTTTTAATAGACTCGCAACAGGAAATAACTTCCTTTATGGATTATTCCTGGATAACGGCCAGATGGTAAGCATTGGTGGTATTTCGATTTATGCAGGGCATTATGCAATGCTGGGACGACTGAGAAGTGACCGCCGATTTGCGGGAAAGGGATATTCGACAATGCTGATGGAGTATATGATGAATGAAGCATTCCAGATGAGCGGCGTACAGTGGGTAGGTGCAAATACGCAAGAAAACAATACATCCGCACGGCGGGTGATCGAAAAAGTCGGTCTATCTCCATATACGATGATGCATGGTGCGATTACAAAGGATACATCTGCACTGGAATCCGGTGCTAAACCATGGAACCCCATTACTGATCTCGAGCGAAAAAAAGATTGGATAGACGAAATGTATATTAAACCATCATCGGTTTTTCCATACGAATGCTATTACACCTTTCCAAGTTCAAAGGAGCTATTTCAGGAGCATGATTTGGAGGAATGGTCTTTTTATGAAAATGACGCACAAACACGGGTGCTCATTACAAAAACGGATCGAAAAAAACACCATTATTTGCATGCCGTTTATCCGTGGAGTGACATTACTTCGCAAAAAGGGCTTTGGGAAACCATTTCGAATGATTACTGGAAGTTCGCAAAGCAGACTGACGGCGAAACATACATATGGATGGATTTAACGAAAGAGGAGGCAGCATCCCTCCCAGCCGGGCACCAATTCAATCTGCCTTCCCCGTGGATTTTGTATGGAATCAATAAATCGAGTTGGCTGACGCTGAAGGAGATGGCCTAAGGCTTGTTACAGCTAAGTAACAATTGTAACAAGTGAACCGTATTCTTCCATCCCAGTTATTGTTTTCCTAAATATACCTGATAGGAAGAGATTGGTATAATCTATTATTTACTTGATAGACCAAATATGAAGAGCATGGAAGTTTAATAGTTAAATTTTGGTTAATGCCTAAAAATATTACATGTAGTAGTTTCTTAGTATAAGCAATTCAACTAGGAGGCTATGAAATGAATAAATTCAAAAAGTTAGTTATGGCAACAACATTGGTTATTAGCGCTATGGTCCTGCCGACAGTGGCCGACGCTTCATCATATACAGTACAAAAAGGAGATTCTTTTTGGAAGATCGCAAATGAATTCAATATAACACTTGCAAACCTGCAAATAGCAAACAGCCGTTCAGGAAGTCTGTTGTATGCTGGTGAAACAATCAAAATCCCGAATTACGTTTCCCAGGAAGATAAAGAACTGATGGCCAAGCTGGTCCACGCCGAAGCAAAAGGTGAGCCTTACGCAGGAAAAGTTGCTGTTGCAACAGTCGTTCTGAACCGCGTTGATCACAAAGAATTTCCGGACACAATTGAAGGTGTCATCTATGAAAAAGTGAAAGGCCACTATGCATTCACACCTGTTCAAAACGGCGCAATCAACCAAGGGTACAATGCTGAAGACATGCGCGCAGTTAATGAAGCTGTGGCATTTCGCGGTCAAGGAAGCGGATCTATCTATTTCTATAATCCGGAAACTGCAAAAAGCGATTGGATCCTGTCCCGTGAAACAACGGTAACAATCGGAAACCACCGCTTTGCAAAATAAAATATTGAAAGTGCCTGTCACCGGGAACGTTTCCGGCGGCGGGCACTTTTTTAAAATATGCGCTTTTTACTTGTGCCATGCCCTTTGAAATTTGTGAACTTTGGAGAATTTACTGTGAACTTTGGCATTTAAGGAATTCACTGCGCACAATTTACCAATAAGTAATCAAATCTATAATGCTCTCATAACAAAATTTACAAGTGTCGTTATATCAAAAACCGGTAAATCAGTTATCTCCCGTATAGCACTTATATAAGGTCCCATATTGGTACATTCCAAAACAATTGCTGTTATTTCCGGATGTGTGCTGATGAGTTCCATAACGGCCTTCTTCATTTCCAGTGAAACCTTTTCCATATCCAATACTTCTGTCTCATCTACAATTGCACGAGTAAATGACGGCATATCATCCATTCCTTCAATAACAACCTGCACGTGGTGGGCATTCACACCCTCTAAATGCTTTCTTGTCAGACTGGCTTTTCTTGCGGTCAGTATACCTATTTTTCCCCTTGTCAGCATATGTGCAAAAGGAATCTGCATTAAACTTGATGAAAGGAATGGAACTTTCAAGCGATCTTGAATTTCCCTATGAAATAATGAAAGGAATCCACAACTCGTTGTTATTACTTTAACTCCTTGTTCCTCCAGAAACGCTGCTGAATGAATAAAAGGCTCGATTAATGCAGTATCCTCCATTTTGACTACCCGTTCTATCGTTGCATTTTTCACCACTTTATATTCAACCGGATAGGAAAATGTTTTTGGATTACCTATATCTCCAATCGGCCTGTCAAATATCGTATCGAGCATGAGGACTCCCAAATTTGGCGAATTCATTTAAATAAACCACACAATCAATCCGATGGCTAAAAAATACAATGAGTTCGGTAATGCCAGCATCATTACTTTTAATGGGTCTACTTTTTTGTTTAAAATCCCGCCAATTAACCCGCATACAACAAAGGCTGTTAAGCCAACCGGCGGCATATTCTGCCCGGCAGCAGCAATGTGGGATGCGCCCAAGGCAATCATTTCCGGTGCTACATTCATGTTTTCCAGTATTGGACCGAGAAAAGTGACGATAACAGATTGGGCGGTAGTCTGGGATCCTGTCAACATACCTACAATTACCATCGACAAAGCACCGCCGAATTTCACCATGGAAGAAGCCAATCCTTCCGTCATTAAAGCGACTTTATCGATTAATCCTGATGCATAGAAAACACCAACCATTATCCCTGCACAAACTTGGATTTGTACGGTCTGATATACTTTTCCTAATCCATTTTTGAATACACCTTTTGTATTTTTTCGAACGGAGGGAAATAAGAAGCTCACGGCAAAAGCAACAATGATGGCACTAACAACTTGAAAGGTTACTCCCTGAATAATTTTAATTTCCTGCAGAGGCTCCAAAACAGCGGAAAATACAGTGAGTTCTGTGAAGATATTATAATTGAATAAAGTATTTGCCAATACAATGGCGATAAGAACGAGCAACGGAATCAATGTTTTCCATCGGTCTTTTAAAATTTGCATAACCTTCTGATCCGGTATTAATTCAGCCGGCATCCCTTTTCCTCGGACAAACCGGAACGATTCCAGGATGGCTAATATTGCCCCGATTGTTACGGTTACATATGCAATTTTGATAACAGGACCCGGATCTACTCCCACCAGTGAAGCAGACAGAAATACAGCTTGTGTTATCGGCGGCATAATCGACCCAATGGATGCACCCAGTAAAATAATCATGCCAATTTGTTCCGGTTTCAGTTTTAATTCGGTTAAAGCATTAATCACAAGAAACCCGATAACGGTAGCTGCAGCAATGGCATCGCCCAATAGAGATCCAGCCATAATCAATGTAATAAAAATTGCAACAATCAATCCCTTTGGTGAACTTCCAAATGCTGCACGAAGACTGTTTAATGTTGTATCAATCGCCCCTAATCTGGACTGTGCTTCTGCATACAAACTTCCGAATATCGACAGCATGATAACCCAGGACAGCCGGTCAATACCATCCACAAAAGCAATTGCCGTTTCGCCTATATTCAATCCCGAAATAATCGCCGATGAAACTGCAGCTACAAGTAACGCTATCCGTATATCTCCTCCAATCTTTGGTATCTGTTTCACCAATGCAATCACAAACAATAACGTTAATGGCACTAAAATCTCAATACGTACCAACCCCTCGTTTTAGTTATAAAACTAAACTTCCAGCAGACGGTCCATTTTTAGTGGCTTAAGCAAATCGTCATATTCTGACCCCCCTTCTGCCAAGCTGGCAACCAACACACCGGTGATCGGTGCAAGTGCAATCCCATCCCCCTCATGACCTGCAGCAGTAATTAAACCTTTCACCTCACTCGATTCATCGATAAACGGAAGTCCATCACCGGTAAACGGCCTGAATCCTGCCATCGAGCGGATAATTCGAATATTTTTAAGTGCCGGCGCAATCCTGCCTGCATGTGCAGCAATTGCCGAAAGAACTTCCGGTCCAACCGCTCTCGTAAACCCATTAAATTCTCTGCTTCCCCCAATCAGTAAATTCCCACTGGCTGTCTGTCCAAGCGAAAGCCCGATACCAAATGGTGGAGCTGTCTCATCATTTCCCTCCAGATGTTTAGCAGCAATGTATTGGGAACATAATACATTGCCATTAATAGTTGGACCCATTTTTTCCGTTATCAGAACCACACCCCGGCGAGGCATAATTGTCAGCCTTACCCCTGCCATTTCTGCTATTTTAGCTGCAAATGGACCTGCTGCATTAATAACCGTGTCGGTTGCAAAATAATCATTAGTTGTCTTGACACCTGTCACTTTCCCTTTTTTAACTGTAATCCCCTTGACTTCCGTATGTGTCCGGATATCCACCCCTTTTCGTTTGGCAGCCTCGGCGAAAGCCTGGGTTAACAGTAGCGGATTGACTTCTGCATCCTCTTTACTGAAAGTAGCACCTTCAATATACTGCGATAAACTTGGCTGCCAGGCCAGCGCTTCTTTCCGGTCCAGCATTTTTACATCGATTCCAGCTTTATTTTGCTTTTTTACAAAACCTTTCATAAAAGGGAGATGCGCTTCTTTTTCAATCACAATCATCCCGCCAGCTCTTTTGAATTCAATGGAAGTCTCCAGTTCTACCTCCAGATTCTCGTAGATTTTTCTGCTTTCTTTCGCTAGTTTAATAGGAAATCCCGGCTTTTTTGACTGTAAAAAAATTGCTTTATCACACGCGCCTGAAGTTTGTGCACCAATATCCCCTTTTTCCAGCAAAACAACTTTTTTACGATGTTTTGACAGCTGATAGGCAATCGATGTTCCGATTACACCACCGCCAATTACAACAGCATCTGCAGTTTCCATCCAGGTTCACTCCTTTGCATGATGCCTGTTCTTCTGCCACAACCGAAGGGACTTTTTCCTGCCTTCATCAATGTGCTGCTGAAATGTTATTGCTGCATTTTTTCTTGTTTCTTTCACCTTTTTCTGTGCTTCATGAATTGCTGAATCCCCTTCTATTAATCCCAGCCTTGAGGAAACGGAAATACCCACAAGTTCTCCCTGTGCCATAGCAACTTTCGCACTTTCAATCCCGGTAATATTTCCAGCTACAAAAATTCCAGGCTGGGTTGTTTCCATCTCCGGATTGTGCAATGGAATATGTCCACCCAATTCCTCCACATATACTGATTCACAACCAACCGCTCCCGCTAATTCTATTAACGGGTATAATCCTCCCGAAATACAGACGCAATCCACATCAATTATTTTGACACGATTCTGGTTTGGGGTCCCGTCCTTATCGATAGGCGCAATTTTGATAGATTCCACCTGCTCATAGCCACTGATTTCCAAAACAGCTTTCCGTAAAAATAACCGCGTTCCCCAGATTCCGATACCAAATCGCGGGAAAATGCTAGCTCCAAATTTTTTTATAAAAGAATATTGCGCAACCTTTCCGGCAGCCTGCAGCAATTTGTTTGGTGCGGCATGTGACATCGAGGATAAATAAGTAAGCATCTTTGTTGGATTGGATTTATCTTTAGAGAATAGACTTTGGGGTGGCAGGAATATCCCAACTACATTTACACCAGCCATTTTTAATTGTTGTGCTACAGATAACGAAAGTGGATCCACACCAATAATCGCCACACTCTGGCCAGGCTTTACGTGGTGATAGTTGGTTAATGTCTGTGCCGCTCCAATTCCCATCACACCAGGTAACGTCCATCCGGGAGCCGGTATTGCCTTTTCGGCAGCACCCGCAGCAATTAAAATAAGCTCTGCCTGAAGTTCCTCTCCACTGTTCACCATCACTTTCCAACGCGGGTAAATTCCCCAAACTTCTTTTCCTTGAAACATATCAATCTCTAACTGATTAACCTTTTCCACTAATGTTCCGGCAACTGCCCTGCCGTTCCACCATTCTCCCTTTGACTCCTGATGCAACTGCCCCAATAACTTACCGCCTGCTTCCGGATTTTCATCAATGATTGCTACATTTGCCCCGTACGATGCAGCCATGATTGCTGCATTCATGCCGGCAGGACCTGCACCAATTACAATCAGATCGTACTTCATGTGTCTTCCCCATCCTGGGATTCAATTTTCATTTGATCCTTCACTTCAGTAATGCATGCCCGGACACTTCGTTTACCATTAACCGTTACACGACATTCAAAACAATGACCAATCCCGCAATAGATTCCACGCGGCTTCCTGTCTTTGTCGGAATAACCAAGAACACGAATATCATTGGCAAGTAACGCAGCGGCAATCGACTCTCCTTCACGAGCCTCGTAATCTAGCCCATTAAACGTAATCGTTACCGGTCTCCGTTCCAGTTCACCAAGAATTGGATGCTCCTTTATCCGCATCATTCCAATTCCTTTCCTTCCCCAACCAATTCAGCCAATGTTAAAGGCCGCACCGGCTCGGCAAACGTCAATCCTTCCATATCCTGTTTATAATAAGAAACGGCCTGCTCGATTAGCGGCCGGCACGTTCTTCCCTGGCATATCCCCATGCCGGCCCGCGTTTTCAATTTTATTGCCTTCGCAGTTGTTCCACTTTCAATGGCTGCTTCGATTTCACTCAACATGACTTCCTCACACCTGCAGATTACTACATCTTCGGTCATAATTACCCTCCAAAAAATCCAAGTATTTACTTAAATTTATGAAAGGTTTCTATTCTTCATGCCTGAAATGCTGTTTGTGACATGGGCTTGATTTCAGGTTATGCTACACAAAAACTTCTTGAGCACCTTATCCAACACTAAACGCCTTTTTTCATTTGTGAACTTTAGCGTTTTTGCATAAAACTTTAGCGTTCTTGTTTTAAACTTTAGCGTTTTTACGCAAAACTTTAGCGAAAATAACATGATCTTTAGCGTTTCGCGTAAATCAGAAAACTCCATCCATCCCCGACACTTTTTCTCCCGGCAACTCACTCCGCTAAAATCTCCCGTGTTTTCTCTAAAATTTCCTCATCCTTCAACCGAAATTTAAATTCCACTCGCCGTGAAGCTTCCGCGCTGTAATCACCCGACTCATCCGTACGAAAGTCAGTATAAGATCTGCCATTTACCGTCAGCTTATCTTTCAAATGCTGTTGGATATTTTTATAAGGAAAGTCATCGCTAAGAATGTAGTCCGCGACACTGTATGCCCTTTCCTGTGAAAGCTTCAAGTTATACAGATAGCTGCCATCGCGATCTGTATGGCCTTCAATGATGATTTCGGCAATATATTCCTCGTATCCGCTTTGCAATAAAATGTCCAGGTATTTCGGAACAAATTCATCCAAAAACTGAAATGACTCCGGCTTCAGTTCGGATTCGTTATATTCGAATAGGATTTCTGTGTTGAAAATAATCGCACCTGTTTCCTCGTCCACTTCGATACCCAGGGTTGAATCACTGAATTCATCCTGCAAATCATTAACAAGTTCAGACCGAACTCCCATGATTTGGTCGATAGTCCGTTTCATCTCTTCAATTTGCAGGGACTTAATAATCATCATGGCAATAAAAATTAAGATGAAACATAACAAAATAATCGTCAGCAGGTCTGTAAAAGATGGCCAAAAATGCCCTTCGTCCTGTTCCTTTTTAAAGAGTCTCTGGTATTTAGTATCCATTTTGTCTCAACCCTGTACCATTATTTCCAGCTTGCTGGCCAAGACCATTCAGCTGCCGATTCAACCCCTGTATCTCCCTGCTGAGATCCTGCAGTGTTTGTTGGGTATAACGGGAATTTGTTTGCTGAATTTCTTCGGACAAACGCCTTAGTTCCTGGAATTCCCGCTTGATTCCATCATTTGTTTTTACCACGGAATCATTCATATTTCGGACAACCTGATCAAGCTTGTCAGCCAATTGACCCTCCAGGCCTGTCACATAGCCCGCGAGCGTATCCTTTAACACGTGAACACTTGCTTCGATCTGATTCTCCCGTTGATTAAACGAATTATTCATCTGTGAAATTGTCTTGTTTATTTCACTGATCAGCTGATTGTTCTGCAATCCCATATTTTCGTACGAACGGGAAGCATCCTGTACTTGTCGCTCAAATGCTTTCGATTCCTCAGAATGGGCTTTCAGATGTTGATTAAACGTCCGGTTAAATTCCTTCAACTCGTTAAAACGATCGGTCAACAGATACTTATACTCAGCCTGTGTTTGATTAATAACATCAAGTGCTTCAGGCAGTCCGGCAATCGATTCTCCCATTTTATCAAAGTCCTGTGAAAGATCGCTCAAACCGGAAATGATCCCAGCCAGTTTTGTGCTGAGGTCGCTTCCAAAAATCTGCTTAAATTCCTTGTTGTGCGCATCCATTTTATCAGCCAGGTCACTACTTTTCTGCGTTATTTTTTCAAATGCAGCCTGTATGGATTCCTGTCCTTCCATAATCGAAGAAATGAAGGATTTCAGCTCCACAACAGATTCCTCGAAATGATTCAATGTATCCATCTGAGCTGTCGAAACTTCCTTCACACGTTCATAGGTGTTTTCAAACGCTTTTGCCATTCGCTCATTTTTGGAATCCATCTTTTTAAAATAGGAAAACAACGAATCAAAATTATTATTCAGCCTTGTTGTGGACTCACCAAATCCATCAGTCACTTCTTTCATATGGTCAAATAATTCCTGAAAGTCCTGCAGATTGCTGGAGAGTCCATCGTTAAACTTTGCCAAATCCTCTGCCGATTGCTGCAGTCCGCTTGTATATTCCTGGAATCCGGAAAATGCATTTTCAATCCCTGTTAACGACTTTTGATTCGTTTCCTGAAGATGAAGAATGGAATGGTTAATGGTTTCTGATACTTCAATCAGGCGACCTATCCCATCCTGTTCATTTTCTTCTAACCTGGATTCCACCTTTAACATGATATCCGTAAGCATAAACTCCGTATTAAACACTTTAATAAGTACGGTCATAATCAGTGATAACCCCATGCCCGCAATACTTGTGTAAAATGCCACATCAATTCCCGACAAAACAGCAGCAACATTTTCAACCAATTGACTGCCAGTTGCATTGATACTGCCCAGAGATATAGTCAGACCAATAAATGTACCCAGCACCCCTATCAAAATAAATACGGAAACAGTCATCTGTACTATTTTAATAAGACTGACAACGGGCATGTTAAATACACGCCAACTGGAAAACTTCTCTTGCACAAAGGTTTCCGGTTTTACCGATTCTGCTTGTTGAATCCTGTCAAACTGCTCTTTAAAAGCATGCAGTGGCTCAATATCCATCCGGTCGGTGTCAGTTATGTAGTTTCTTATTTTTTTCAGCTTCATAAACAATGTAAGATGAATCAAAAGCGTGATAACAAAGGTGATGAACAACACCATAAATATCAGTTCGATCGTTGCATTTGATAATAGAGCCTCTGCTTTTTGCTCACTTGTAAAAAGTTCCAAAATGAATTGCAGCATGGTTGCCCTCCTCTAAGACCACTTTCTTTATAGGTATTCAGGGCATGGACAAATCATGAGCTTTTTTAAGTAGATGAGACAGATCCCACTTTACACACGTCCTTCTTTTCCTGGGGTAAAAGAATCAACAAACAAGTTAACTTGGGTAAAGGATGATTGGTATTTGTGGTATCATAGTTTCTGAAGTCTGATAGCAACAATTGCCGTATCTTATCGTAAAAACCATTATTTTATCGAGATTGATGAACAGGAATAGCGATTAAATAAACCGCATTCGAAAGGACACAGAAGCATGAAAAATGGTATTATCTCGTATGGAGAAGCATTTATCGATTACATAGCAAATGATCCATCAAACAGCAATTTCCAAACATACCTGGGCGGAACTACTGTAAATGTAGCTGTCGGGGTCCGGAGACTTGGTACCCCGGCATATTATCTGTGCAAAATAGGAACGGATGATGATAGCCAATTTATTACAACGAAACTGAATCCTGAACAGGTTAGTCAGGAGTTTTGCGTCGTAAACAATCATAAAAGCATATGTAAAGTTTACACCCATCTTAATGAAAACAGAGAGCGTTATTTCCATGCTTATATCGACGATACACCGGATGAGCAGCTACTGGAGACGGAACTGCATGAGGAGCTTTTCAATAAGGCAATGATTTTTTACTGCGGATCAGGAACGTTATTTCATCCGACAGCAAAAAACACAACCAAAGCAGCAATTAAAATGGCAAAAAAACATGGTACACTCGTTGCTTTCGATCCTAACATTCGGCTGAAACGGTGGCAGAATGAACAGGAATGCAGAGGGACCATTAACAGCATCCTTTCAAATGTGGATATTCTTAAAATTGCCAAAGACGAATTACTGTTTTTAATGGAAACATCTACTCTGGAAGAAGGTATCAACAAACTCGCTGACTATCAGATTCCTTATGTTTGGATCACATTAGGAGAAAAAGGTGCATTAGTCATTCATCAGGATAAAAAAATCCACGTAGCCAGTGAAAAAGTCCAAGCAATCGATACAACTGGAGCCGGGGATGCTTTTATGGCCGGAATCCTTTACTGCTTTCACGAGTATGGAACCCCCACAAACCAAGCAAAACTAACAACATATACAAAATTCGCAAATAAACTTGGTGCAAAAGTGACCACACGATTTGGTGCATTAACTGCACAGTGAACCAAATAACAAAAAATCGAGTTACAATGGTGTTCAATTTGTCAAATACAGAAGAGTCCTTACTTTAAATCCCAAGTAAGGACTTTTTGTTCAACTATCTCAAATTCACTTCCCACACAGTCATGCCGATTCCACTCCTTTAACCTCATAACGTTTATACTTAACCATAGATACAATCCCAAGAACGGGTCCAATCGCTAAAATGGCAAAGACCCATTGCCAGCCGATAACTTCCTGAATAATTAATGTAAAAGAAAAGGTGGATTTTTTAGTTGCTGCCGGTGCATCTTCCAACATAAAATGAACAATTATTGCTGCAAACAGTGCCAAAACCGAACTGCAAATAATCACCAACTGCCAATTTATTGACGAAAAAAATATTACTGCAAAATGTGGTAAAGATGTTCCCAGGGTTAACGCTGCTATTAAAATACCAACAGCAAGCCCGCGTTTTTTTGGAAACCACTGGGATAAAATTTTCACTGCTACCGGATATACTCCAGCCAGAGTCAGTCCAGTTAACACCCTTAATAACATTCCGAGAAAAGCATGATTAGTCAGTATTATTATGCCATTCAATATTGCTCCCAAAAGTGCAAAAATCTTTCGGGAATTATACGATCTGCAATCCCAAAATAAGAGCGTGAACCTCTCCAACTAATCGCTTTGCAATTTGATGGAGCATCCCAAAATACAAATGATTTATAGGATTTTCCTCCTTCCATGATCGTCGCTTTGTTCGCTATGAACCGAGTCTTACACCATCTCCAGAGGCGTTAATTATACTGTTCGGGCGGGACCTCGACCTACAGTTTATCTATAGAGTTTATGCTGTTGGGCTGAGACCCATTTGGGCCAGACCAGCGTTTTCGATGTTAAGCGCTGCATTATGATCACGGTCAAGTATGGTTCCGCAATCCTTACAAATATGGGTGCGAATGGAGAGTGACTTTTTCACATGATTACCACAGCTTGAACAGTTTTGACTGGTGTAATGGGGTTTTATTTTAACTAATACACCGCCATTTCGTTCACATTTATAGGCTATCATATTACGAAAATTACCCCACCCGGCATCATGAATGGATTTTGCCAAATGGCGGTTTTTGACCATGTTTTTGATTGTTAAGTCTTCCATGAAAACCATGCTGTAATCATTCGAAATACGAAAGCTTTGCTTGTGATGAAAATCCCTGCGTTGATTAGTCACTTTCGCATGGATTTTCTTCACTTTTTCAAGTTGCTTTTTCCAGTTTTCCGATCCTTTTGCTTTACGCGATAATTTTCGTTGCATACGTTTTAGTTTCTTTTCTTCTTTATGAAGAAACCTCGGATTAGCAATTTCCGTTCCATCAGACAAGACGGCAAACTTTTTGATGCCTACATCAATACCTGTTGTGTCAAAACGAACGTCTACAGCTTTATGGTTTACGTGTTTTTCAACACTAAAAATCGCAAACCAATGGCCTCCTTGGCGTTTAATAACGACTTGTTTAACTGTTCCATCCAATTTTCGGTGGAGATTGATCTTAATCAAACCTAATTTAGAAATGCATAAATTACCACCGTCATCAAACGAGGCAGCGTAACGAATGGTTTATGTTCTCGTCTTGCCAGTTTTCTTGTTCTTCACTTTTTGCATGCCAATTCCAAACTGTGTAAAGGTAATAGAGTTATAATCTTTGTATTTCTTTTGCTTCGGGTACCTTGCATCTCCTTTGAAAAACTTATCAAACGCTTTTTCCAGTCGAAAAAACACCTCTTGTAACGGCTGGGAGGGAACACTTTTCAAAAAGGCAAATTTCTTTTTATCCTTTGTTTGCCGTTTTTGTAAGTTGTAACGTGACAACCCTTTTTTATATTGCTTATAAAACCGTTGTTTATCCAAGAGTGCAGCGTTGTACTGCTGGCGACAGATGGATATCCAGCTATGTAGCATTTGAGTTTGCTTTTCAGTTGGGTATATTTCGTACTTGTAATTTAGAATCATCTGCCGTCACCCTTTTTCCGAACATGTGTTTGTGTTTAGTTTACATCACCTTTTACTTTTTGTAAAGTTCAGTTTATTATTTTTACAAATAATAAAAGCCATTCATCCCCCACTAAATCGGATAAGTTTTGAAGGGGAATTCTGGCTGATTTATGTTAAGTATTGAAATCGATTTCATTAAATGTGCTTACATATTTTGTTACCAGCTAACAACAAAATTGGACAAGGAGCTGCTAACTCCCTGTCCAATTCAAGGCGAATCCTCCAACGAAGGCTTCGCGCCCATATTCTTTTTCTTCTTTTTAAACCCTTTATCAAGCTGCCCGGCATTTTCAATATCTCCGGACATGCTGTATCCTTCAACTTCTACATTTCCGGTTGTTCCGTAAAGCCCCATTCCGCCAAGTTCAACATTTACGTCTTCCTTAATTTTTTTCTTCTTTTCGTCAGCCACTAGTTCACCTCAATGTCTCGAAGCGCATTATCGTTTCCGTTTATTACGCCTGTTATCCAAATTCAGAAACTCAGTGTCTTCTGCAATTTCCGCATCATTTTTATCATGTTTTGGTTCAGTATTATATTTAATAACATTTCGTTGGTTGCCTTTATCCTTATTGCGGTTTTTATTTTGTTCTGACACAAAAAAACCTCCTATTACTATCTTGGTGGTCGGTTCTGACGATTTTTAGGTTCATTTTTCAGTGCGTTCAACTCTTCTTTCTTCTTATTTTTTCTTTCCTTCTGACCTTTACCCAAATTAATCCCTCCTTTTTGAGGTAGTTTGAGCGAATCGTCAAAAAAAAATACACGGATTGAGACTCAGTTGCCCTAATCCGTGTATCTTTTTATTTAAAAACCTGATCCACCATTTTATCCACGTGAATTTCCATCGTATTCAGCAGTGCAATATCAACATCTTCATCATTTAAAATCATTGGCAGCTCCGTACAACCAAGAATCAGACCATCCAAATTTTCTTCCCTGGTCATCTTGTTAATGATTTTCAAAAAAGCTTCCTTCGTGTCCTCTTTAACAATTCCGTTTTCCAGCTCATCAACAATCCGCTGATGGATAAACTGCTGCTCTTCCTCGCTTGGCACAGCAATTTTTTTACTGCTTTCAAGAAATGGCTTTTTGAAAAAATCATGTTCCATCGTAAACTTTGTGCCGAGAAGCCCGACATTTTTAAGGCCTAACGCATCCGCTTTCCTGTACGTTTCTTCTACAATGCTGAACATCGGAACATTCACTTTTTTCTTTACTTCATCAAACACGATGTGCGGCGTATTCGCGGAAATAACCACAAAATCCGCACCGATACTCTCCAATTTCTGAGCAGCACCGCCAACGTAATCAATCAGATCATCCAGCCGATCCTCACTGATGAATTTGAATATGTTATACATGTTTATGCTGTTAATGAAGAGTTCCGGCAAATCCTGTTTACTGTTCACCCGGCCCTGGTATTTGTGAATGAATGACTGGTAATATTCCACCGTTGATTCAGGACCCAAACCACCAACAATACCTGCTCGCTTCATTATATCCCTTCCTTTTTTCTGATTATTCCACTCGGGTTACTTAATTATATGATATCACATTTAAAACTATCGGGACACTTGGATGCATGTCCCAATCATCGTCAGTAAATTACAACATTTTTATGTTAATATGAACCTAAGAGAAGAATTGCACCTAAAGTATTTGAGATAGGATAATAGCTAATTTGCATCGTACTTAAAATTAATAAATGAATGAACCTTTTTATCAATTCAATTGTATAAACAAGTAAAAGGATGAAAAGGAGTCGATCACACATGGCTTTAGGTTGGTTAATCAGTACGATTGTAGCAGCAATTCTTGGAACGGCATTCGCAACACTGATAATGACAATGAACAAAAAAGTTGTTCGAGATAATAAGGGAGATATTGATTTTAGTAAGTCTGACATCTATTTCCACTGGACGAGATGGGATTACGTGATTATCATAGCTGCAGTTTACACGTTTTTATGTATATGCGGTCTTTTGTTATTTCTGCTTCGGGGAGATAATATTGACAGTCCCTTGATTCAATTTTTTATTCATCAAACGTTTGTGTTTTCATTAATTACATTTATCTGGTTCATAACCAGAATTGCGTTTGTTTTTAAAGGGATAAAAGAGCGGTGGTCCGATGAATTTAAATAAAGAGGTTGCATCCGCAGATTTTGAAAAGCGAGATGACCATTCAATAGAAGAATTATTTGTTACTTATAAAGCGCCAATTTATCAGTTTGTCTATCGATATTGCCAGGATGAACAGTTAAGTATTGATATCGTACAGGATACATTTGTCAGATTTCATAAATATCAGGAACACTTTGATGAGGAAAAGTCCAGTATCAAAACCTATTTGTTCCGTATGGCATACCAGCTTATGATAAATAGACTAAAAAAGCGTACCCGAATGAAAAAAAAACTGCCTTTTTTATATATGCAAAACGAGCAACAGGTATTATCACACGAAGATAAACTATCGATTCAGGCAGTAATCCAGCAGCTCCCGGATGAACAGCGTGCAGTTATTCTATTAACGTATTATCACGATCTGAAGCAAAAGGATATTTCTGAAATTCTTAAGATCCCGGTAGGTACCGTGAAGTCACGACTTCATGTTTCACTAAAAAAATTAAGAGTATTACTGGAGGGTAACGAATGAGAAAAAAAGAGATTCCTGATGAATTGCAGAACAGGTTAGAGGAATTTCACGTGGAAGTACCGGAAATTCCAGCAAAAAAAAGTAAGCTGGAACGACTGGCAAACTGGATTTATGCACCGGCAAAGGATCCACTGGAAATATTGGCTATTCAAGGAAATTCCATCACCCGGGTTGCATTTTACCCACTGATTTTATTACTTGCTTTGTTTTTTACACCTATTTTCTTTATTTGATTTGTACGTCCCTTATCCCAATTTAAAATTGAAACGTAAATACAGGTGAAAACGTAATACTATCAGAAGAACTGTTTTGGAGGTGATTCATTATCTTTTGGATTCTCATTGCAATAGTTGTTATCCTGGGAATTTCCGGATTTTTCAGGGGAAAACGTTTTGACAACGAAACAGATGAACAGATTAGAAACAGACAACGAATGCAGACTCGAAATTGGTGGTGAATTTTCAACATAAGAATAGGCTTTGTGTACGTTTTTTTAATATCGGACACATTTATTATTTTGCTGAGTTTGTAAGGAAGGCTTATTCTCAGGAAAAGATCTAAACCTCAAACCCGAATGTCCTCACAAGAAGTTACAGCAATTTTATATATAACGGATCCAGTTTCTCCAATAACAGTTTTAAATTAAAATAATACCCCCATAGTGAGGGTATTTTGGAAATCACTTATCTTTAGCAATCTTTTTCCTGTCCGGAGCCAATGGCGGTTCCTCCAACCAATTATTTTTAGTCATTAAATTAAACCATTCCTTTGTGATCATCAGATTTTTCAAAATGATACTCTCATACGTTGTCACTAGGTCCACTCGCATGGCAGACGCAAGACCTGAGCCGTGGTAAGCCTGTGAAGACTGTAATAAAAAACCAATATGATAAAGCATTAATTTATCCGAAAAAGGAGATTCTTGTGAAGTGGTTACTTCGGATTCCCAGGACATAGGTACTGGAAGATTATCTCCATGTAATAATTTAGTTAATGCTTGTATTTGTTGGTCGGATGATTTTTGTGTGCTCTTTAAAAATTTCCTTACTTCCTTTGATTGTGTTACTTGACTAAACCCGATAGAAAGTGACTTTTCCATTATTTTCTTTTTTATATTAAGTGAGAGAGCAATAATTTCGGTTGAAGATAAAGGGCGTTTGTCCCCAAAAAACCATCAATAAATTTCTGTCCGGAAACAAAATCAACATGATCTTCAGGGTAAAAATAAGGATCTCTTTGAAAATGCCCTTTTTCCAGCAACAATTCAGTGGTTCGATGGTACATGCTCATCCCATCTTTACTGCACGAATCATAGAAGTGTCTTAGGTCTTTTCTTACTGATGAACTGAGTGATGTGGAATGACCTAACATACCATGCAACGTCATAATGTGTAAATAATGCAAGCAGAAGATGTCAGAAAATAACCTTTTGGCGTCTTTATTAATGTCTGTTTCATTAAAACCAATCGGAATTGGGAAACCATCCTTTTCAATGAACTGTTCTATTTGATGTTTTTGTGTATCAAATATTCTGATTGCGTCTTCAAAAAGTAATTTTATATTCTCATCTTCTATAATGGACAACATATATTTATTGACAATATCAGTGGCGGTTCCATTTATATATTCTCCCCACAATGTTCCTATTTCAGCAGATGTGAGCTTTATATCTTCTTTATCCACATAATCACCTCAACCTAATGTTTCCCAAGTATGAGTATTTTATAGGTATTTGTTCAATGTTGGGAGCTTTAGGTTCTTCGTATTCCTAAAGGAAAAGCAAAGGATGAATTCCACAAAATTTCCTATAAAAGGGAACAAGAAATTGAGATGAAGATATTATTGTTTTTTAAACCTGTTTCCCGTATTAACATATACAAGTATAAATACGACAATCGCTATAAACAAAATCATCCCAACTGTAAAGAGCCAGCCAATTTCAAATGCTTCGCTGAGCACCCAAAATACCATGGCAAAAGACAGGATAAACATCATTTTCCCCATGAACTTGCATAATGCTTCCACATCATATTTTGCTTTTTCTTCCTTTGGCAGCGTGTTAAACCCTGCTATTAAAAAGGACCCTTTACCGTTTAAGAGGAAGATTCCGAACACAACAAATAATGCAATGATAATGAGTGTTACTGTCATTTTCTCTGCTCCCTTAAATGATAATATTTAGTAAAAAGGGGAAGGACACGTTGGTACTGCTCCTTCTCCCATGTATATACAAGACTACATAACTTCTATCGCCACAAAAAAGACAACCATAATCACCGCAAGGACAACAAAAATGCCGAGTGTTTGCTTCATGATTGATTTACCTCCTCTTTGTATCAATTTCACCAAAATACACGTATTACAAGCCATTACCCAATTCAAATGAAGAGAAACCATTTCACTTGCCGAAAGTACCTTTCTCCAACTCAAAAAAATCAAATAAGTTTAAGTGTTATGCGTTACCTTTTTCTGTTTCGCATATGGGCTCAAGTTCATAAATAAATCCTTCAACTGTTCTTCTTCAACATTATTGTCCAGTAAATGCTCCAGCAGATCCTCCTGACGCGCCTGGCCAAGACTAAGCCTGTAAAGTGCTAATATTTTCATCAGCCGGTTATACTTTGCCCCATCTCTGCTGAGTGGATACAGCGGGAAAATCCGCTCAATATCAACGTCTTTCGTTCCTGGAAACGACCAGAATGGGACAAGTTCTGATGTATGTTCATCTCTTTCCTTTTCATTTGCGACAGTGAACATTTCCTGCCAAATATCTTCATTAAATGAAATATCCCCATACTTGTTTGCAATGTTTTTTCGAATGGCGTGACATTTGTATCGATTGATTCGGCCATCCCGCTGCTCCAGATCGATTGGATTGGACGGAAGATTCCAATGCATTATTTTTCGGCAATAGTAATGAAAGTCCAGTCCTTCCTGCCCTATCGAAGTGGTCGCTAAAACAAACGGACGAAAAGGCGAATTAAATGCCAGTCGGATATTTTCTTTACGGTTTTTCGTGTTATCCTCATTTCGAGTATCATAAAATCCCACCGCATAATTGGTGCGCATTCGAATATACTTTTCCTTGTTCCCGCTAAAATCTGATACCCGGTTCTTAAAGGTGCGGTACGTATCAACATTGTAGCTCGCCGTATGGTTTTGCAGTGCATTTCTCATTACTTCCACTAGATGCAAATCCCGTTTATGACTTTCCAGCTTTTTGAGACCGCCTTCCTCCAGAAGCATGTGGGCATATTCATCCAGCATAGCCTGAAAGTTGCCGTCCACATTATATTTCAGTACATTCTTCCAATGTCCACGCGAGTCCTTTTTACCGTACTGCAATTCAACAATCGACGTCGCTTCCTGTGTATTGAATCGGTCTAAAACCGTTCTTCCCAATTGGATCGCGGCAGGTATAGCATCAACATTTTGATCCTCAAACAGCCTGATTGCACAAATTGCTGGTGATCCCAGCACCATCGTTGTTAATACATCCAGTAAGTCATCCGGCTGTCGTCCAAGAACCGGTCGCTGATTATTTTTATAGTAGTAACGCAACACATCAAAATGCTGTGCAATTGCACCTTTCTCATCTTTCTGATCTTTTTCTCCCTCAAGCGAAAGCAGGTAGTCCTTTTCAAACCACTTCCGAACGGATTCCTCTTTTAAATCAAAAAGTAATGGGGCTATATAATACCAACGCTCATCATGGCGTCCATCATCTTCCCTAGGTACGTATGTAATCCCATTAAGCAACTTTTGCAATTCAGCTTTAATCTCTGTTTTAATTTCCTGTAAAGACATCTCTCGGTTCAATACATCAATTGGATTGAAAAGTTTTGCAAGTGTAACAGAAGGATACAGAAGTGCCAGATGATTCATGTTACCGGGTTTACCTTCCTTCATGGAAAACGTCAATCTTGGAAAAGGAAACCTTTTCCCTTTTTCCGCAAAATAATTATACGTTTTTGTCCGTTTCTTTTTCGGTGTTTTCCTGACTAATTCCCCGACTGTTTTCCGTTCAGATTCATAGGAAAGAAGCGTTGCAATTGCACGCGGCACCATTTCCCATCCGGAAAAAACAAGCACTTTGGAAAAATTGCTCTGTCCTTCATAACATCCGCCAAACTCATAATATGGCAGTGAAGGTGGAATCCACATTAATCGCTCGGCACCACCGGAAAGGGCAGCTTCTTTCAGCTTCGAAAGTCTTGCATTAGTCTCCCGTATTTCCTCGTATTTAGCAATTTTTTTCTTATCCAGCCATAACACAGGATTGTTCGTAAGCGCATAATTAGCCGGATTTCCTTTGAAGTGTCCCATTATTTTCTGCTTTAGTATGTAGCGGTCCATAAATGACATCAGGAACGGAGCAGACTTAACATATTCGACCGGCACCTTTTCTGTTAAGCCAATATCCTGTAAAAGTGCATCCATTTCGATATACGATGAAACATCGTCATTCGTTATTTTCAGTGGTTCTTTATCGACAGACCCTTCTGTAATCTCACTTGTTCCCTTTTCCATAATTCGTTCTGTTCGGGCAATTCCTTTATAAAGACTATCTTCCGCCTTCTGTTTTTTAGCAGCCAGCATTGCGAAATCCTGTGTGGAAATCTCACTTAATGCGACTGAAAAATCCTCCCACACCTTCTTGAATTTCTGCTTGTGCTCCGGATGCTTCTCAAACAGGAAATCCGTAGCCTGCATGAACTCTTTATAATGTTCATCACTGCCGGTTTCGGAAATTTCCTCCAATGTGGAATACGGTTTATACGGTGTAGCAGATAACAATAATATTTTTACATTCTTATTATCAGTCTTTGGACTGTTGAAAAATTTATTTGCAAGTATAGCTGTTTCGGTGTCCCTGTCAGCATTGATCAGCTCTGGAAAACGTTGAAATTCATCCATAATCACAAGATCCGCATCAATTAGGTCCACACTGATTTCCGCCATTACTTTACGTAATTTCTGAATTACTTTAGCCTGTCCATCTACCCGCTTACCTATATCTCCCGCTTCGTTTATTCGGTTGCATACGTCATGAAGTTCCTGCAAAAATGATGGGTCTTCCTGAAAAAAATTGTCTACTTTGTTGAGCATGGTCTGCAGGTATACACCATTACTTTTCCGATTACATTCGGCCACCCGCTGGTCAAATTCATCCCTGCGCCTATCCCAACTTTTATAAGCCGAATCGGCCATCATAATTTCCAAATCATCTATCAAAGAATTGAGGGGTTGGTATCTTCGTAAGATTGCAAAAAGCAATGCCCTTTCCGTTACACTCCCACAGCCAGCTGTCATATTAAATGAAGTCGATGGTGTCAACGGAATCAGTTGAATATAGTTCTCCTTTATTTCCGGATTAAATTCATCCTCAAAAATCTTAATATGCTGCATCGATAAACGAGTATCGGATAAACCATCCAGGGTTACACGCTGATCGATTTTCAGCTTAGTCAAATTCTGACTGGCAATATTCTGATTGGAACAAACATAAACAACTTTAAACAAATCATCGTTCTGGTCCTGATGGTATCTTGCGGTCTTGGCTATTACTCCTTTGGCAACCATTGTTTTACCTAGTCCCACCTCATCGGCCACCAACACCCTGGAGTAATCATTTGTGAAAAGTTCATGGACTCTTTCCACCGTTGCATTCTGAAAATCTTTCAGACCTGACAGTATTTCCGCTTCTTTTTGCATCAAATCAATCATTTTTTCACCTTCTTTGCCGCTTGAATAAAGGTTTGGTATAACTGGTCAAACTCCTGTGGGATAATCTTCTCATCCCTAATAATTCTAATCATATTCTCGACATCCTTGAGTTTTTCCGGTGAGCGAGCAGCCGTTGTCAGCATATTTTCATAGAGTACAGGGTCTTCACCCGAATCCTCTTCCCAATTGCCGAAGCCCGAATGTTGTCTCTCAGAATTTTCAAGGGCTGCCATTAAAAAATCATCTGCCAATAAAAATGCAACATATTTTAAAAACTTATGTGAGTTATCTATGATGGATCGAAAAATCGCTCCATCACGATCTTCTGGAATTCCGCTTGTGTTTATTTTGATGACACGTTCGACCTGTTCATCATCTTTTTCTGCTGTTATGGTATAAAAACTACCGAGTTCAAGCATACTGAGCTGTTCAAAAATTGTAATTGATTGAAGCGGCTGACTTTTCGTACTTAACAATGGACTGATAGTAAATTGAATATTATCATCAGGAATCGAGTCGAATGTGATCTTTACAGAATACTGATCTTCTTCAGCTGTTACATAAGCCTCTGATTCAACCCTGCATAATTGTTTAATCGCCTTTTGCAGCTGGTCCGTTATATTCGTATCCGCTTCATCCTCATCAGGAATTTCCTCGATTCTTTCAAACGGATTGTCATCTTCATCATCGCCAAATAAATCATCCAACAGATTTGTAATCCTGAATCCGCGTTTTTGATATTTCAGCTTCAGCAAAAATTCAACATTTCCGTTAAATGCATTTCTGGAACTATTTGCTGATCCAATATAAATATGGTGTTCATTATACTTCGACCTGGCATATAGCTTTGCATGGATATCCTGGAGTTGTGCTATTGCTTCCTCATCCGTTTCACCGCTAAGAGCTGTTTCCCCATCAATTACAGAATCCTTTAACGTATATACAACAAAGCCGTTAAATACATCCGGTGAAAGCTTATGCAATTCTGTTTTTCGGGTTATCAGCACTTTTTCCGGATGTGATAGCGATTTTTCATTTAACTCACGGACAATAGATTCACTGATAAATGGTGATATAATGATTAACTTATGGTAACTTTCAAAAAGCCCTGTATCATCTTTCCCATAGTCACCAATTCCAAGCGGGCAAAAATCAAACGCTGGAATTTGCTTTTGAACAGGATTGAAGTGTACAAACTCAAGTTCATCCATCAGCGTTTTGATTTGTTTAGTTTTCAATTCATCTGTGGAACACTGGGTGAGAAAATGTAAAAAGTCCGCTAATGGGAGATTTTTACTAGTTTTTTCTGAATCCATCGTACCCTCAAGCGCAATTGCTATATCCCAGCTCCTGTCAAACGTCATATTGCGTGTCAAAACGAGCAGCCGATATAAAAGCTCGTCCTCCTCATTTCGGTACTTGATCAGCCAAATCTTCGGGTGAAAGGACATATCATTCTCCAGGGAAACTTCAAATACACTGTTTTCCATCATTGCAAAAATTGAATTAGCATCCCGGGGAACCTTAACCTGACCTGCTTCACAGAATATCGCAAACTTATCAGCACTTCTTCTTAATCCTTCAAGTACGTATACCGGGTCATCCTTTAGTGTTCGATTCATTTCTTCAGACAGACTTAATGCCAATGGAACCCCGACTAATGCTTCTAAATCCAATGAATACGTTGTCCCTACTGCAAACTCTACTTCATAACCTGCTGGTGGAGTAAGTAAATCAGAGTAATTAAGACGGTTATCTCCCGGTTTCAGCATAATACCCCTCCAATCCGGCAAAAATATCCGCCATGATTGTTTTTGCATCCGTAAATCGATATTGCAATTTTGCACTGCCGATCCAATCACCATCTTGATATGTATACATTTTGGAGTTTTGCAACTTGGCGCGGTCTTTAGATTTAAGTTCTATTTCCCTTTTAATAATCAGCCTGTCAATCGCATTATCATCACCTGAAAGAGCGACTTCCTGCCATTCACGAAGAAACTTAATCAGTCGGAGGTTTTTTATATCAAGGCGTTGAATAACCTGCATATACGGGAAGCTTTGAAACTCATACTTAACAAACGAGCTGTTCATCCATTTCTCCCATTCTGCCACTGCTCGTTCGTTTTCCCGATTGGAAGCAATCACATTGTAGCGGATGTTTGCACCGGAGATAAATTGATTGAATTTCTTAGCTAATGTGTAATCTTCATATAATCTGCCGCTAAACAAAAATCTATCCCCCAGCGCACCAAAATCGTTTATTTTTGTTACTTCATTGAAATCCTCGTTAAGTAAATAGGAAAATAAACTATCCTTTGATCTTGACGCAGTTGTAATTTTAGTCTTTAAAAAACGCGCTTCATCATAAGTGAGATCCATGGAAACCGTATCCTTCCAATCCTGCTCCGGCAAAATACAGCGCCAAAACGTACTGGAATATTCACCATCAGAGTGACCGGAATCATGTTCCTCATCCCCAAAGATTTTTGCAGCATCCTTGTTATGCTTCATCCGAAAGACAACTTTGGCGTAGTTATCCAGCGATAGTGAAGGATGCCTGAAAATCTCAAAGGTTCGGAGGCCATTCCAGTATATATTCGCCGGCTTTCGTTTAAGCGTCTTTCCGGCACGACCGCCTATTACACCACTCTGCCCTTCTTTATTGAGTGTTTCGATTAAAGAAATCTCCTCTTCTCCCAGTTTCTCAATCATATCCTGTGGCCTTGCATAATTCTCTTTCTCTAATTCCATCAATAAATACGGGACTATTAAAAAGTACTTTGCTCTAGTCTGGATTGTCGAAGTACCCGGAAATAGAATATCGGCAAAGCCATCACGAATCAGACCAATACCAAGTTCATCCATTGCACTGGGAGCAGCTAGTGCATGTAAAACGGCCATCACCTTGTCCCTGTGTTCGCTGGAATAATCAATCCAGCCAAGTTTTAATTCATTCAATGGCAAAGCTCCTTTTGGTAGAATTTTCTATACTTTTATTGTATTACAATCGTAAACTGGATTAAAGACCTTGCTGTATCCAAAAAAAGAGACAACCCCTAAATCCGGGGTCATCCTTCATCTATCAATCTATAATTAATCTGCCTGCATTCCACCATCAGCATTATACAACGAACCATTTACGAATGATGCATTATCCGATGCAAGGAAATAAACAACCTGTGCAACTTCATCTGGTGCGCCGAATCGTCCAACAGGGATTCCCTGCTTAATCGCTTCTCCGGATGTTTCCGGTTCACCTGGCGTAATGTTGTTCTGAATATCAGCAAGCATTTGTGTATCAATCGCTGCAGGTGCAACCGCATTTACACGAATTCCATTGCCAGCAGCTTCAAGTGCAGCTGTCTTAGTAAGCCCAGCTACCCCATGTTTTGAGGCAATGTAGCCGGCCATACCTGCTGATCCGATATATGCAGCGTTCGATGCTGTGTTGACAATGCTTCCATAACCTTGTGTTTCCATGTGCCTGATTACATGTTTCAAGCCAAGGAAAACGCCAGTAACATTAATACTCAGGATTTGCTCGAATTGTTCTTTTTCCAGATCCTTAATCATCTCAAACGGACCATTGACTCCTGCGTTGTTGAAGAATACATCAATCTTCCCAAATGTATCCACTGTTTCTTTTACATAGTTCTTTACATCATCTTCATCGGTTACATTTGCTTGTACAACATGAATACGATCTTTATCAGCATTCAACCCATTTTTAGCGTTATCAAGTGCTTCCTGATTAATATCAACCAATACTACTTTTGCTCCATTGTCCAGAAAAAGCTGTGCAGTAGCTCTGCCGATTCCACCTGCACCACCAGTGATTAAAACTACCTTGTCTTTCATCACTATTCCTCCTTATTGTAAGCTACTAATATTTTGTAACTATCTAATATTCTACTCCTGCATCTGGGAATTATCAAACTATTTGCTTTTTTAGGTTTAATTACTCTATTAATGTAAAACACCTTAATTGACAAGTATTTTTAAGAGGGTTATGGTGAAAATATAATAGCTTGTTTTAACAAAGTCATTCCTTTTAAGGAGGCAGCAGCAATAAAATTACAAGATAAAGTTGCAGTTATTATCGGTGGGGTTTCAGGAATCGGTGCAGCAACAGCAAAACTTTTTGTAAAAGAAGGTGCGAAAGTAGTCCTTGTTGATTTGAATGAGGAAAAAGGAAAGTCTTTTGAACAAGAGCTGAAGAACGAACATTCAAATACTTATAAGTCAACACGGGACAGTCAATTTTCTTGTGTATTAGGCGGGCTGGTATGGTTGATTTAAATAATTGCGGCAGGAGGACGGTGAAGATGAAGTTTACTTTTCACATCTGTCGGCACATTCCCTTTATTTTTACGATCCGGCCTTTAATGTTGTCGAGTTCATCTGCAGAAATTCTAACTCCGGAACAGGAGAACCTTTTTCCCAAAAAAATATTATAAACATCAGTGAAATCAGTCTAACAGTAAATGATTCAATAAAAGCTGGGAAACAGTTAATAGATTTAGGGATAAACGAGCGTGATAATGAACCAATAAGTGCCACATCACTTAATTTCATGGGAGATAGTTCGACCGGAGTTTTTATTTTGCTAATTCAACCAGGTCGGAGATGGATATTTTCAGATAAACTTTCAGCTGTTTATCCTCTTGAAATTACATTAGAGAGTAATGATCGAATTACTTTAGATGATAATAATGAATTAATGATCTATTCATAAAATGGGGCCATTATCGGGCCCTTTTTTTATAAATAACTCAACTTTTGCACCAATAGTATAGGCTCAAACAGTTAAATTAGTTAATCTCGAAACGTTTTTAATTGTTGCCTTGACAACCTCAGTGAACATAAAAGCCTTTTGTACACAAAAGATATAATCAGCGGAACATTTTGAGTGAAAATATCCCCCCTGAGCTGTTATATGGCTGGTGTAAAGAACAAAAGAGTGCGAAAACATTGATGAAAAGTGGTTCATCGGGGTTATGAAGGACAAAAGGTAGCGAAAACATTGATGAAAAGTGGTTCATCGGGGTTATGAGAGACAAAAGGTAGTGAAAGCAATGATGAAAAGTGGTTCATCGGAGTTATGAAGGACAAATGGAGATAAAAACATCAATGAAATGTCCTTCATTAGGGAATCGAAAGGAAAAAACGGAACCTTCACTAAAATATTTTACCGTTAATTCAAAGTCAACCTTAGTAGTATATCTTTGACCTCCCTAATTCCTTCAAGGCGTATGTGTTCATTTTTACGCTGCGAAAGTGGAGTAAATAAAAAAAATGGAATTTTATGTTAAAATCGGAATGTTAGTTATTAACTACATGAAAGTGGGGACTAAGTTGAAAAGATATTTAAATAAAGATCCATTTTTAAAGTATAGTTTAATTGTAACTGGCGCGTTTATAATTACATTAATAGGATACGGTTCAGCAAAATTGTTATTTAGAATAATCAACTAGGCCAGGGGCGAAATTTGGTCACAATCAAGATGCCCCTTTTTTAGTAAATAATGCGATTGTATTTAAATGATATTACTCAGAAAAATATTTAATGGGAGGTTTTTTAATGGAAAATAAATCATTCCGCCAGTTTCTCAACAACTATTTAGATGTCTGGAGAAATTCATCTTTACCAGAATTAAAGGAGATAATTTCCAAGGACTATCAGGCAAGGGAAATTTCTGGTGGCGAGTTAGTAGATTTTGGTTACGAAGAAGCGATTATCGGATGGGAGCAAGGGTTTAAGTATGCAAAGGAAAACAACAACGAATGGGACTTAAATGAAGTTTCAATAATTCCATTACGGGATAATGAAGTTATGGCAATTCTATCGGCTACGATGGTTATAGACGGCAAGCTTTTAGATTCTGTCAGCTTATTTTTCCAGACATTTAAGCTAAATGAAGATAACGAATGGAAGTTGATTAGAAGTTACATAGAAGCAGGAGTTCCAAGTCCAAATTTAAAAGAAATACAATTCAGCTAATATAATGATTAGAAGGACATTGTGTGGGAAAATTTAGAGCATAGTAACAAACTTACCAAAAAATTAATGGAAAGACCGGCTCCACATAATGTCCTTTTCTTTTGAAATAACTATTCTGTCTCCCTTTTTCTATTCCGTACTAATTGTTCCAGTGCACCAGTACCAATAAACACACCGCACAAGATAAACAAGAACCCCATCACATGATTAACCTTAATAGACTCATTTAAAAATATGGATGCACCTGTAACCGCAAATAGCGTATTCAAATTAATAAAGATGGCAGACTCAACTGGACCAACTTTTTTAATAGCATAATTATACGTCATGTGCCCAAATGCTGTCGCAAAAATAGCACTAAATAAAAAGACAGCCAACAATTTCCAGTCAAATAAATTAGACATTTCAAGTATTCTTGCTCCAAATAATTGACTCAACAGGAATATCATTATGGATCCAAGTACTAACATATAACCAGTAGCAAGCCTTGGATCAAATGTCGGCTTTAGTTTACTAATAAGCATAAAGCTAAATCCCTGTACAACGACACCTAAAAACACAAATACATCACCCGAGGAAACAGCAGCCAAACCACTGGCACCAGCCAACGTTGTTATCACCACTCCGGTGAACCCCAAAATAAAACCCACAGTTCTCAGCAAAGATATACGCTCACGAAGCACAATAAAGGCCATCAGAACTGTTACCAGTGGCATCATCCCTAAAATCAGCCCTCCGTTGATTCCTGATGTCATTTCCAACCCGATTGCAACAAAGGAATGATGTAAAATCACATTAAAAATAGCTATGTAAAAAATCGTGAGCCACTCATGTTTGTATGGGATTCGAAATATACCCATTACATAACAAATCATCAGGACCATCATTCCTGCAGTGAAAACCCGGAATGAAGTCAGCAATATCGGATCAATGGAATTAACAAGTACTTTGATAGCTGAAACATTAAATCCCCACATGAGCATAACAAATAATAATAACATGTAAATTTTAAGCATATGGAATCTCCCTATTTTCGGCCAATCGGAACTTGCCCGGAGTTGTTAAAGGTGACAACCACTAAAGACCTTTCTCAATCTTTTCACCCAGTTGAAAAATAGCACGCTCATTTCCATTCTTACTTATGACCTGTACCCCGATTGGCATTCCATTCTCATCACTTCCAACAGGGATTGTCAATGACGGGAGTCCCCAGACATTCGCGTAAGCAATATACGGCATATATTTCAAAAACTTTTTTTTAATGGAAAAAATCTCACTAAATACTTCCCCATGTTTCAAAGCACCAGTATGATAAACAGGAAAAATAAGCAAACGATCCTCAAGATAGTCCTCCAGCCGCTCATCACCCTGTTCAATTATGGTATTAATTTCTAATAATCTATCTGGCGATGGTTTGAACATCCTGGCGCCAAGCAGTGCCCACAATAAATAGGGATGATTGTCAGTCCTTTTCATTATTTTCTCTTTTACATAGGCTTTAATGACATTCGGCCGGTCTGTGCTGAAGGCAAGTTTTTCAACTTCTTTCGCCCCATCGATGGACATGATTTCCTGCCATAACTGTGCACTGTCTTCAAAATATGGCGGAGTTGATTGTTTAACGGAAAAAGAATTTTGAAGTAACTTCTCAATTTCCTTCAGTTTCTCCACAGTTCGTTCGGACAAAGGAATGTTTTTCTGAACCGGCAAAATATCAACTTCAAAATTATTCAATGTCTGTTCAGCAGGCATTTCATTGGCTATAATCCCATACATCAACGCGATGTCCCTTACTGATTTTCCCATTGGCCCCATTCCTGACATCCGCTCCTGAAGCGGTATTTTATCAGCAGGAAAATGACCACCAGCTGGCACCTGAAATTTCCCAGGTTTAAAACCGACAACCCCATTAAAATGACTCGGAAATCGAATCGATCCACCAATGTCGGATCCGATTCCGGCGGCTGATCCACCCGCAGCGATTAACGCACCTTCTCCCCCGCTGGAACCACCTGCAGACCTTGTTACATCCCACGGGTTATTCGTCCGGCCATACAGTTTGTTATCTGTTTCCTGACAAAAACAAAGAGTTGGCGTATTGGTTTTTCCCAGGATAATGGCACCGGCTTCCCGCAGCTTTTTCACAACAACCGCATCTTCATTCATAATCAAATGTTTTCTGTTGATTAACCCGCCTGTCGTCTTCATCCCGGCAACATGAAACGCTTCTTTTACACTGATTGGCACACCATACAGCGTGCCCTTCTTCGTTTTACGGTTGTCCTTTTCCCGGGCTTCCTCCAAAGCTTCGGTAAACCGGTCTTCCACCATAGCATTAATGACCGGATTTACTTTTTTAATCTGATCGATATAAGCTGATACCGCATCATAACTTGTCATTTCACCATTTTTAATCTTTTCAGCAATTGCAGTGGCGTCAATTTCCAATACGGATTCAGGTGCATAAGTGTTAACAGTCATTTTGTTCAACCTCCCCCATTCGCCTTAATTTTCTTAAAACTACTATAACACATAACAAGATATCAAAACGGTTTGGTTATGAACCAATGTAAAAATGAGAACCCGTACATTTTGATCACCTTCTTCAAATCCATTTACTTAACAATACACGGCAACCCACTTATAATGAATTAAGTTAGGGGGTTGTGTCCTATTAACCAACAAGAACAAAAACATGAATCCATACTTCATAACCCAACAGGAAAAAGACGCTTCGGGCTTGCTATGCTACTGGGTTTGCTCGCTATTATGGGGCCGCTTAACATTGATATGTATTTGCCGAGTTTCCCCGGAATTGCTAATGATTTAGGTACGAGTCCCTCACTTGTGCAAGTCAGCCTGACAGCTTGTTTGCTGGGACTTGCTATTGGTCAAGTTATCATTGGCCCCATCAGTGATGCTCGCGGAAGAAAGAAGCCTTTATTGATATCTATTTCGCTATTCGTGGCATCATCACTTTTCTGTGCAATGGCACCGAACATTACTGTCCTGATTGCAGCACGGTTTTTGCAGGGCTTCACTGCCTCAGCAGGTGTTGTGCTTTCCCGTGCAGTTGTACGTGATGTGTTCAGCGGCAGGGAGCTTACAAAATTCTTTTCACTTCTAATGGTCATCAATGCGGTTGCACCAATGATTGCCCCCATGTCAGGCGGAGCAATCCTGCTTTTGCCCTTTGCAAGCTGGCATACGATTTTCTTTTTTCTAGGAATACTGGGAATCCTGATTGTTATAGTTGTTGCCATGAAACTTAAGGAAACCTTACCACCCGACAAGCGGATGCCCAGTTCGATCGGAGCCTCTGTCCGGACAATGGGTAGTTTACTGAAGGATCGTTCGTTTATTGGCTATGCAGTAATCGTCGGATTTGTACACGGTGGGAGTTTTGCATATGTATCCGGTACCCCGTTTATTTATCAGGAAATCTATGGGGTCTCACCTCAAGTCTTCAGTGTATTATTTGGCATAAATGGACTGGCCATTATTACGGGCAGTTTCATCATTGGACGTTTTGGCGGCATCATCCATGAAAGAAATTTACTGAAGGCAGCGGTCATTATTGCAGTAAGTGCAACGTCAATACTGCTAATCATGACCATTATTGAAGGGCCATTAGTCATCATTGTAATACTGATTTTCATTTACATGACCACCATGGGAATGACCATAACGAGTACCTTTACACTCGGAATGGCGCAACAGGGGCATCGTGCGGGGAGTGCGAGTGCTGTCCTGGGTATGCTGCCGCTTTTGCTTGGGGCTCTGTTCTCACCCTTAGCTGGCATTAATGAATCATCCGCCGTGCCAATGGGCGTCATATTATTCAGCACTTCCCTGACCGGTTGCATTGCTTTCTTCAAACTAACGAAATAAGCTTAGAAAAGACAGTCACTGGAGTACCCATAAGAACCACCAGCCGAACGCCAAAATCAGAAATAGATGATTTTTGTGATTATGAAGGGTAATCCGATTGATATTAAAACAAAAACGTGCGCTGTTCTTATTCAGGAATGGCGCCCGTTCTCCGTAAGTACAACGGAAGGCATCCGCTTAATCTATAGCGAATGCCGGGTTTTCTAATAACTCATTATCTAAAAATATCTAACTCAGATAATGTATTTTTTAAATGTATAGAATCCCAAGGTAAAAACTCTACCACAGTTAGTCCAACAACATCGTTTTCTTTAAAAATCCCTGTTAGTATATTTAACAATTCTTCAGGTGTCATTTTTCCTGACTCTGAAGGAAATTCAGTAACTCCTGGCTCGGAGAAGTATAAGGATCTAAATAATGTGGGGTCTAAAACATCTAAATCAAGATTCTGCAGCGCTTAAAGCATCAGCCCTCTCCATTTACTAACATTATGGAGCTCAATCCCTTCAGCCAGTTGGCTTTCGGCCCGCCACCTAACTGTCTACGCTTAAAGATTAAAGTTACCTTTAACCCTCCAAGACTCGCTACGAGTGAATGGCTAGTTCTTACTCGACGGGAATCCCACCCGTTATATGATACGACCTATGCTCAGCCGCACAAGCGCCCGATAGCTTAATCACTTTTTAAATACAAAACCATATGTCATCCCCGCAACCAAAATTGTTGATTGCTAATTAAAACCTAAATACAGGTAATTAAGTTCGATATTATTCTCTCTACTTACATTATACTATTATTTATAAATTATTTATAGACTACTCTTTCTAAAATTCTCATACTATACTGTTATATACAAATCTAAAAATATGAGAGGTGTATCCGTATGAATGACAATAAAGATGTTTTAGATAATGGTCCTTTTTTTCATGGTACTAAAGCAGAACTAAAAATTGGAGATTTATTAAAAGCCCAACACTTATCAAATTACCAAGACAAAAAATCCAACCATATATATTTTACTGCAACATTAGATGCTGCTAAATGGGGTGCTGAATTAGCAACATCTAAATCAAAAGAAAGAATTTATATTGTAGAACCATTAGGTGATTTTGAAAATGATCCGAACGTAACTGACAAAAGATTCCCTGGAAATCCAACACGTTCTTACAGGTCTAAATCTCCTTTAAAAATAGTAGCTGAATTAAGTTCGTGGGAAAGACATTCCGTTGAAGAAATAAATCATATGCTTACATCTTTAAAAAAGTTACGTGAACAAGGAAAAGCTGTAATATACGATTAATCCTTACAATCTATAAAGTTATGACTTAAGAAAACCAAAAAGAGGCTGGGACAAAAGTGTTTTATCAAAAACAGAAACCGAACATAGTGGAAATGGTGTATAAAACCGCTCCGGGAATATACTTCGCTTTCCGGGGGCGGCTGGTGAGCCTCCGAAGCGCTTACGCACTTCGTAGTCTCACCGATGCCTTTCCTCCCCCAGGAGTCTACGTATATTCCCTCCACTGTTCCCATACATTGTTCGTCTTTTGTGAACACTTTTTTGATATGTCCCAGCCTCTTTCAAGAAACTGGCCTAATGCAATATTGGCGCTTTCCCTTATTAGTGAAATGTGCCCAATTCTGGAACAAGTAATTTTTTTGCAACTGGAATTTTGCAACAATAATAACGAAACAAATAAAGCGGGTCTGAATACTTAAGCCCGCTTTTGTGAATAATTCTATAATTATCTCCGGAATCGTAACATCTTGATCCTGGGGGGAATAATTACATAGGGCCAAATATTTGCCCAAAACCCCGGTATTTATTCTGGTCTTGCTCTAGCTTTTCAGTTGATTTAGGGTGTTTTCCTTTCCATTGCTTTTTCGAAGGGTACATATGTTTCCTGTATTTTCTCCAGCTAACAAAAATGAAAAATGCTACTACAACCATAAAGGACAAGATGTTGCTAATCATTACAATCACTCACTTCTAATATAACACATTTTTCAGATAAATCCAATCAATTATCGCTAAATTATAAAAATTCTTACTACTTACAACAATACAACCCTTCTATGCGATATTGACGTAATTCCTTATTAGATATTAGTTAGCAATAGGTGAAATTTATTAAAATGCCCCGCATGTTCACGTTTCAAAACGTTTATAGCGGAACTTGTCGAGCGGCGCCCGTTAATTGAACACAGATACTAACAAATCATACATCGAATGTATAATAATTACTGACCAAAGAGATCCTGTTCTTTTATAAATAAATCCAAAACTGATGCTTATAATAAATACTTGAATTACCGCACTAAGAATATAAGGAAACTCAAAAAGACCGTTATAAATCCAAATGGGAAAATGAATGGAAACAAACAGTAAAGTATACCCGCTGACGAACGAAAACCCATAAAGATTGCCACAAGAATAATGACAACAAGCGATATGGCGTTAGATACCAGTGAGGTCAGCACATGCCCCCATAGTAGAACGTGAAATTGGCATGGAGTGAAACCTTTCGAATATGCCCCGTTGCATATCTGTGAACAGGCGGAAACCCGTATAGGATACTCCGCTGGCAATTGCAATAAGCAGAATACCAGGCAAAAGATAATTCACATAATTATCTGTTCCGGTTTGAATGGCCCCACCGAACACATAGACGAACAACAACAGAAGCGCGACCGGCATGATGGTGACTGAGATGATTGTGTCCATACTGCGGGTTATATGGCGCATAGAACGTCCAAGCATAACGCCTAGATTGCTAAAATAATATTTCTTTACTGCCTCCATTTACCTTCCCTCCTTTTTGCCGACTATTTCGAGGAATATTTCCTCCAAAGTGGGCTGTTTTTCAACATACTCCACCTTTGCGGGTGGGTGCAGCCCTTTTAGATCAGAGAGCGTGCCGTCAGCAATAATCCTACCCTCGTGTAAAATGGCGATACGGTCCGCAAGTTGTTCAGCTTCCTCAAGATATTGGGTCGTCAGCAAAATGGTTGTGCCACTGCCAGCAAGCTCCTTGACGATATCCCAGACTTCATTCCGTGCTTCGGGGTCAAGCCCTGTCGTCGGTTCGTCAAGATAAATGACTGCCGGATTCCCTATTAGGCTCATGGCAATGTCAAGCCGTCGCTTCATCCCGCCGGAGTACTTATCGGCCTGGACGTTGGCCGCATCTGTTAGACCAAATCTTGCTAGCAGATTGTCGGCGTATCAATCGCTCCGATCAGTTCATTAAACATTGGCAATTTATATTTTTTCAAGGTCTCAATATAATTGGTATCCATTATATCCGTTTTATGAACCTCATCTACGAAATTCATCAGTTCCTCACTGTATGTTGGATGACTAAAAATGAAAGCATCCTCCTCCTTTCCCCCACCATCCTAGGACACAACTTCACCTTTAGAAATATCCCTAAAATAGTCAAGGTAATCAAATAGATTTTGATAATTACTCATCAGTATTTTCCCCTTTCTTTATTATAAAGCGCAGCAATTTAACCACCTGCTAATTTCTAAAAAAGCAAAATACACATATATTATCGTTTCCCAACGATAAAAAGTGTCATTTTTATGGAAGAATTTTTTTAAAATTTTATGCCACCTTTTTCACTCGGGCTTCGATTATAGAGATGAACAGGTCAATAATTTTTTGAACTGGAATTAAAAATGGCTTTTACCTAGAATGGACCTATATGATTTAGTTTCGTCACTCAACTAGCAAGGGAATTGTTTTTTCTACTTAACTTACAAGGGGGATGGATTTTCTAGTGGGAATTAAAACGAGAGGCATCATTGTTGAAATCAACAATTTCCAAATCCACCTTTGATTGATCCAAGTACCCCATCATCATTTTCTCCGCATCCATACATACCGGACATCCTGCATGATAAAAAACTGCTTTTCCCATCGATTAGACCTCCTTGAATATTGACTTACATATAGCTTATTACGTGTAGGGCACGTAATCAATAAGCCTTTTCCTATCGTTATCATAGGCCATAACTATATATCGACAAGGCATTATCATCTGTCTGAAAAATAATTTAACTTCACCCTTGAATAACACATTACGTTATATTTTATTCTGAAATTCAAAGGAGGTCATCAAATGTATTCCATTGGTCAACTGTCTAAAAAAACCGGAGTATGAGCATTATTGGTGACCTTACGCGCGGCGTTTTAAGCCGCTTTCTCGTTTCACCTGCTAAACGCAGTGCATTAATTCTTGGACCATTGGCACAAAATGCTGTCACAATGGTCATCCAGGCCTTGATTATGATTTTGCTCTCTATTCTATAGTGTGTTCTTCTTAAAACCCAATTATATCTGCCAGCCTCGCCTGCAATCATCCACTAAAAAATCTCCATCTGTTCCACTTGTTTCTAACTATAGATGATGTTATTATATACCGGTGACTATAAAGTTACCAATAGTAAATAGTTAGTCAAAATCAGGAGGATCGTAATGGCACAACGACATGAAGAATTGCTGGATGCAGCTGCTCAGTTATTTCAAAAAAACGGCTTTCATGCTACATCCGTGGCGGATATTACCAAAGCGTGTGGCATATCGAAGGGTGCTTTTTATAAACACTTTGATTCAAAAGAAAGCATGATATTGGAACTGCTGCAGCGTTATTATGATGACATGTTCAAAGAAGCAGACCGGTTTGCTGAAGATTTACATCAGTCACCTCTATTGGTACTGAAACGGAAAATCACGGTCGAACTTGAAAAATCAATTGAGTACAGATCTTTTTTTCTTGCATTAATTACTGATTTTCCCCCACATGAAAAAGGGCAAATATCAGAATTTCTGAACCGGATACGGAAGACACATCACCAATGGCATAAACAAGCATTGCTGGATACTTTCGGTCCAAAGGTCAAAAGTTATTTAAGTGATTTGGCAGTGATTATGGAAGGTATCATTCATAGTTACCTTATGCGGATTATTTGGAAAGCACCCGCTTTATCCCTGGAGCGATTGGGAGATTTTATCGCTGAACGGCTTAAAGCAATGGTTGAAAGTGATGATCCGGTAACGCCGATGCTGCCGAATTATAGTGACAACGATTCGCCAGCTTCTATCAAAGAGGGTATGATAGATGATTTGAATACATTACGGTCAGAACTGAACAATAAAACAGAAAAAAGTAAGTCGCTGGAAAATGATTTACAGACAATCAATTTATTAATAAAAGAACTCGCAGAAAAACAACCAAGAGAATTTCTGGTCGATGCTCTGCTTGCTCAGCTGCACCGCCGCTCCTATTTAAAAACACAACTAACCAGCGTATTGACAGCATGGGAAGTATCGAAAGGGGATTTAACATGAGTGAAACAGCAACTTCCTGGGATTTACCGCCAAAACAAAAAGCATTGATGATAGCTGCATTGTTGACAGGCGCATTCATGGGAATTATTAATGAAACATTACTGGCAACAGCACTTCCGACGATTCAGGATGCATTTTCCATTACACAGGGTGAAGTGCAATGGATGACAACCGCTTTTTTAATGACAAATGGAATTATGATACCTATTTCAGCATTTTTAATTGATCGGTTTTCAACCAGAGGATTATTTTTAACAGCAATTGGATTATTCGGCGCAGGTACTGCCATCGCAGCAATAGCTACTGCATACCCGGTACTGCTCTTGGGACGTGTGGTGCAGGCTTCCGGATCCGGAATAATGCTGCCGCTTTTGATGACCGTACTCCTGGCAGTTATTTCAGTTGAACGGCGCGGTACAGCAATGGGAATGATCGGAATTGTCATTGCGTTTGGTCCGGCAATAGGTCCGACACTGTCAGGCTGGCTGCTCGAACATTACAGCTGGCGTTCCTTATTTCTTACTGTACTTCCGATTGTTGCAGTTACCATGACAATCGCAGCACTTTTCTTGCGGAATGTGACGGAACTCCGTAAACCGAAAATTGATGTATTGTCGATTATTCTGTCTTCGGTTGGATTCGGTTCATTCCTGTATGGATTCAGTATTGCTGCGGAAAAGGGATGGAACAGTACCATCGTTATCACCTCGATTGCAATTGGTGTAATTGTGATTGGACTGTTCATCTGGCGCCAGCTTGTATTGAAAACGCCAATGCTCGAATTCCGGGTGTTCCAGTTCCGGATTTTCACGCTGGCAATTATAATCACGATGACGGTTCTCGTCTCGTTAATCGGTGCAGAAACATTGCTGCCGTTATTTATGCAAAACGTATTGGGATTCTCACCGCTTGAATCCGGACTGATGCTGCTTCCGGGAGCAATAGTCATTGGAATTCTATCACCAATTACCGGACGGCTATTTGATAAATATGGTGCCAAATGGCTTGCGTTGATCGGCCTTAGTATTGTGACTGTAACGACATTTATGTTTACAAGATTGTCGCTGGATACATCATTCACCTATTTGACTATCATTTATGCGATTCGCATGCTTGGACTGTCATTTGCACTTATGCCGGTCATGACTTCAGCATTGAACCAGCTTCCGCCAAAATGGTATGCGCACGGTTCAGCTGTAGCCAACACACTGCAGCAAATATCTGCATCCATTGGTACGGCTATCCTGGTAACACTCGTTGCGATGGGTACGAAAAACTTTGTGCCAGCAGAAACGGCAACACCTGACACAATCAAACAGCTGGCCCAGGTTGCAGGATTTGAATGGGCGTTTATGGGCAGTACCATCCTTGCCTTCATCGCATTTATTTTGGCACTGTTCCTCCATCCGCCAAAAAAAGAGAAAGAAATTGTGCGGGAGATTCATGGGGAAAATGCAAGTTTGAGATAACAAAATGCCAGGCACCCGGAAGTATCATAATCAGTTCCGGGTGCCTGGCACAAAATCAATACCGCTCCCTTAAAAACTCCCCGATCTCCTCATTGATTTTAATCAGATGATTCTCTGACGGGAAATGTCCCATATCATAGGATTGGAAATCAATTAAGTTTGGAATAATTTGATACGCGGCTTTATGTATTCTGTTTTCCGTAAAAAAGACATCCTTCTTCCCTGCGATGACCAGTGTTGGTGCGTCATAATTACGCAGCTCATCTTTACTCGTCAGCTTCGGCATATCCTGTTCCAGTTTTACATGCTTAAATACATCACCAATAATAGCTTGGTCCATTTCTTTCATGCTGTTATCAGACATATTTCCGCCAATTTTATCAAGGTGTTTTTTGGAAGAAGTAAGATTAAACAAAACCATTGGAATCAAAATATCTTTAATCATTTTCAGCTTGGAACCCATCTTTATTCCTGCCGGCGAGACCAGGACGGCGCAGTCAATTTTGTCCGGCATATAAGTTGCGATTCGTAAAATAATTCCAGCGCCATACGACGGACCAATGAATGCACAGTGGTTAATACCAAAATAATTCATTAATTCTTCTGTCCACTGTGCAAAACTGTCATCCTTTGCGGAAATCCTTGTTTCATCGCTGTATCCCGGATGCCCAATCGTATCCGGTGCATATATCCGATACTTCGATGCCAAAGCTCTAAACCAGGATAACGTCATTGGATTGATACAGTTGCCACCCTGAAAAATAAAAATTGGTTTCCCCTCAGGTGGGCCTGCAGTCAGGACATGTGTTTTACCAAATTTGGTATCAACAAAAACACGTTCAACTTTAAATGGCAGTGAATTAACATAGCTTTCATATTGCTGTGAAATAGTCTTTTTCCCTGCTTCACTTTTGTAGATACTTCCCTTCTCCATAATAACTCCCCCATATATTTGTCTGCTCTTATTATCGGTGAATAGCAGATTGATGTTTACTGCTCATGCGCTGGAAGCAAACGGTTTAGGAAATAATAGATTTAAAGATATTATTCTTAAATAAGCGCGAATCAGTTTTAAGCGGACATATAATCCTCTATTTGACGCATAAATACTGTTTTAACGATATTCACGGACATTTATTCCGTTAATCATCAAAAAAGAAGTAATTCACTGCAATATATACTGAATAATGGAAAATATGTCCGCCTACTGGTGGCGGGACGCAAAAATCTGGATGGTGAAATTGTCAACACCACCACCTAGAGATGTTTATGGCATAAAATAATCCAGTCACTGTAATACCCTTTAAAAACATTCCTCAGCTTAACAGTTTGCTGCTACCACGCACCATGATATATTGCATATTCCAATACAATGTATTTTCATGTATACTATATAATACAAGATGAGTATATAGAAAGGCGGATTTCCCATGCCAATACCTGCAAACCATTCAAAACCTGTTCGTCAATCTGCAAAGGAGAATGCGTTCAACCAGCTTCAGCAGTGGATTATTGATGGAACGCTGCTTCCCGGCGAAAAATTAAATGATACAGAACTGGCTGAAGCATTAGGAATCAGCAGAACACCGATTCGTGAATCGTTGCAGCTGCTGGAAGTGCAAGGGTTTGTTAAGATGTATCCGGGTAAAGCGACACAAGTAACCGAAATAGAACGGGAGGCCATTAACGATCTTCTCCCGCCACTGGCAGCATTGCAATCTTTATCCGCCGAACTGGCAATTGACCATTTGACTGAGGATCAGCTCACACAACTCGGAAATATCAACGAACGCTTTGCAAAAGCAATCTATTCCAATAACGGCTATGCCGCATTAAAAATCGATGAAGAATTTCACCAAGTAATTGTTGACATAACAAAAAACACATATATCCAGGGAATTTTAGAATCATTACAGGCACATGTTCGCAGGCATTTTTTCCATAATTCCATTGTTTTAACCGAAAAATCAATTGATGAGCACAGGGCCATTATCACTTCCATGAAACATGGCAACAAAGAGAAAGCTGTAGCCATCATGAAAGAAAATTGGCTCCGTACATTACAGGAATTTAAGAAAAAATAAAAAAAGCCGGCCCCTCACGAAAGAGGAAGCCGGCTTTTTTTATGGATTATGATGATGCATGTACTGCAGCTGTTTTTTGAAAACGGCTGATGATACCAGTGACTGCAATAACGACAACAGCCGGCAGCAGCCAACCAAGTCCCTGACTGTACAGAGGTAACGATTCTTCATAGAAAGCTACAATAGGCTGCATCCAACTGAAATATTCGATTCCCAGTGATTCACAAAGCGACTTGAGACCATCAATGATACTGATCAAAAACGTAACAGCGATGGTTGAACTATAAACGATCCGTGCATGATTAAACAATGGTGACAAGAATGTCAGGAGCATCAGCACAATCGCCAGCGGATACAAGAACATTAAGACCGGTACGGAATAGGTAATAATGTTCGCCAATCCAAAGTTTGCAATGACAAATGTTAAGGTTGCAAAGAAAACAACCAGTGATTTATAACTAATGCTCGGAAATAGTGTATGAAAATATTCCGCATTGGCAGTAGTCAGTCCGATTGCAGTCGTCAAGCATGCCAACGTAATAGTAATTGCCAGCAGAATGGATCCAAACGTGCCAAAATAATAGGATGCAGCACCACTTAAAACCGGACCGCCAGTTTCAAAAATTCCGAAAACTTGTGTACTCGTTGCCCCCAAATATGCAATCCCGACATAGATCATTCCAAGCAGTAATATAGCAATACTACCTGCCTTTATGGTTGTTTTTAGAATGTCGTTTTTGGATGTTACGCCCATTGCCCGGATAGCATTAATAACGATAATACCAAATACCAACGAGGCAAGTGCATCCATTGTATTATACCCTTCAAGGAATCCAGTTATTAATGCTCCGCTTGCATAAGCTTCCTGAGGGGCTTCCATCGCTCCCATCGGATTGAAAATCGCCGTAATCAGAAGAACTGCAAGCAGCACAACCAGTCCAGGTGCCAAAATTTTTCCAACATTATCAACAAGCTTGGCAGGTTTTAATGAAAACCAGAGTACCACAGCGAAAAACAGTAATGAAAAAAAAAATAGCCCTATTTGCTGTGAAGATTCATTTAAAAAAGGCGAGATACCAATCTCAAACGCAACCGTACCTGTACGTGGTGACGCAAAAAACGGGCCGATTGTTAAATAAAGCAACGACGTGAAAAACACGGCATATACTGGATGTACACGGCTTGAAAGTTCCTGCAAATTACTGCTCCCCGAAAAACTCATTGCTATAATTCCAAGCAGCGGCAATCCCACTCCTGTAATTAAAAATCCTGCAATCGCCGGTAAAAGGTTTGTACCGGAATTTTGACCAAGCTGTGCCGGAAAAATCAGATTTCCAGCCCCAAAAAATAGTGCAAACAACATGACGCCAATTGCTGCGTAAGACGAAAAAGACAGTTTCCCCTTCATGACAAGTTACCTCCTATGATGTTTATAATTTTGTAATGATATGCAATATATCGATGAAACTTATCATACTATTTTCCGTCGCAAAATGCAATATATTACAGTGAATTTTTTGACGATTTACTGAAATTAAATATTTCTTACTAGAATAACATGTCGGAAAATTGGTCATCCTATCGTATAAAACCTATAAATACTGTGTGTAGTTAAATATATTTTTTCCTCTAGCGTTATATTTTTTATAATTCATTCTCCTATTTACTCGTATTTTCAATTGAGGCTAATCTCAAAGATCAACGTCTTCAAAAGTTCCTTCATTTTAATACCTTTTTAAAGCTAATATAACCGAAAGCCGTATACCCACAAGACAAGTAACACATATTAAAAGTGGAATAAAAAAACGATAAAAGGCTGGGTGACTCGATGGATAATTCATCATCAGAAAACAAACAAGCGGGTGCACAAAATCTTAAAAATCAGCAATTGGATAAGTACCGCGTCCAAAACACTGGGCATCCACTGACGACAAATCAAGGGAAAAAAATAGCAAATAATGAGGACCAATTAAAAGCTGGTGACCGCGGTCCTTCCTTGCGTCAGGACTATGAATTCTTTGAAAAAATGACTCGTTTTGTAAAGGAAGAGATACCGGAAAGAGTGGTACATGCCAGAGGATATGGAGCCCATGGGGAATTTGAATGCTACGAGTCGATGAAACACGTTACAAAAGCTGGTTTTTTGCAAGAAGCCGGTAAGAAGACTTCGATTTTTGTCCGTTTTTCTACTGTCCAGGGAAGTAAAGGTTCAAAAGACACGGCAAGGGATATGCGTTGCTGGGGCACAAAATTTTATACAGAAGAAGGAAATTATGACCTGACAACGATTAATATGCCCGTTAAAATACTTCAGGATTCGATGAAGTTTCCGGATGCGTTACATGCGTACTTCCCCAATCCGCGTACAGGAATGCCTCAAGCAAGTGGCGCACACGACAATTTTTGGGATTATGTTGCCAATAATCCGGAATCGCTTCACCAGGTGCTGTGGATTATGTCTGACCGGGGCATCCCACGGAGTTACCGAACGATAGAATCATTTTCAATCAATACGTACCTGTTTGTGAATGAACAAGGGAAAGAAACTTTTGTGAGGTTTGTATGGAAGCCTATGCTTGGTATCCATTCCTTAACACAGGATGAGGCACAGAAGATTGGCGGAATAGACCCTGACTTCCATCGTCGTGATTTAAGGGAAGCGATTGATCGCGGAGCATATCCTGAATGGGAGTTAGGTGTCCAGTTGATTCCGGTAGAGGATGAATTTAAATACGATTTTGATGTTCTCGATTCTTCCAAGTTTTGGCCTGAAGAACTCATCCCAGTTCAGTTTATTGGAAAGATGACCTTGAATCGAAACGTCGACAATGAATTTGCGGAATTGGAACAAGTAGCATTTAATCCTGCAAATGTTGTTCCTGGAATTGACTTTTCCAATGACCCCGTCCTGCAGGGAAGATTAATTGCCTATCAAAGTGCACAATACCATCGGCTTGGATCTAACTTTCAGGACTTACCAATCAATCAGCCGATCTGCCCGTTTCATAATAATAACCGACGAGGTTCTATGCGATATCGAATTGATGTGGATCAGGTAAGCTACCTTAATAATTCGATTGCAGATAATACGCCAAATACAACACCACAGGAAGAAGGCGGCTATGAACATTATCCCAAAAAAACGGAAGGACAGGCTGTACGTGCCCGGAGCGAATCGTTCAAGGAGTACTTCGCACAACCAAGGATATTCTGGAACAGCTTATCACCTGTTGAAAAACAGCATACCATTCAAGCGTTGAGCTATCAGCTGGGCAGAGTTCAAAATGTATCCGTCCGCCAGCAAAACGTGAATGTGCTGGTTAACGTGGATAGGGAAATGGCCTGTATCGTCGCTGATAATATTGGTGTTGATCGTCCAAGCGGATCCCATGTACCAGTAGAAACAAGTTATCCTTCGCTTAGCCAGGCCAATTCACCCCGAAACCCATCTACGCAAAAAGTCGGGGTGGTAATTGGAAATGGATTTAAAGATCAAGAGGTTACAAATGTGCTTAACATGCTAAAACAATCCGGGGTCTTTACAGACATCGTGAGCGAGCAGCTTGGTACGGTTACAGGTGAAGAAGGGACAAAAATAGAAGTCGACAAGACTTTTCTTACAACAAGTCCATATCTGCTTGACTCGCTCTATGTTGTTGGAGGAAACACGAATAACCCAGCTCTATTCAATCAAAAGGCAATGAGTTATATAACTAATGCGTATAATCACTATAAACCAATTGGTGTTGCAACAACCGGGCAACCTTTTATTCAGACAACAGAAAAAAATAACTTAGCCGGTGTTGTTTTCGCCGAAAATAATCAAAATTTTGCAGAGCAATTTGTCTCTGCCATTGGTCAGCAGCGATTTTGGGATCGAGTATAAATACATGGAAGAGGTCGGGAGTGACTGAACTCCCGACCTCTTGTATTATTTTGGAGCGTTAATTGCGTGTTTGGTGCGTGGCTCGCACGTTTGGGAGTGATCCTTGCACGTTTTGAAGCATTGCTCGCACGTTTTAAAGCGTTGCTCGCACGTTTTTTGGCACCACTCGCATGTTTGAATGCGCTTCACGCACGTGGTATTTATTTCTATAAGCCCATTCATTTTAAATACTAATTATAGTATCACATTAGCCAGTGTAATGGATGCAACACCTAGCCCGACAAAGAACGCTGCGGCAGCACCACATCCTTGCCTCTCTCTCATGTCTTCCGCATACTCTTTTGCACAGTGCCTGCAAAGTGTAAGTCCCATCGCTTTTGTCTCTTCTTCCTTCACCCTTTTCGCCTGTTTCTTTCCTTTCATAATACTGGAACTGGTAGGACAATCATCATCAAAATAATGATAATATTTCCCGGATTTTGTAACAAAAACTTCGTCACCTTGATGCATTATAATCACCTGCTTTCAGTTTTTTATTTTTGTTATTCACCAGTCTCCGCAAAACGTTTATAAAATAATGATAATTAAACTGAACTACATTCCTGTAAAATTAATAATATATCCTCCAACAACACCTAAAATAACGATTAGCCATGCTGGAATTTTCCAGATATTCAGCAAGGCAAATAATATAACACCTAAAGCAAAATCAGAACCGTCAAAGATAGAACTCTTTACAACGGGATCATAGAACGCGGCTAATAAGATACCTACAACGCTCGCATTAACACCCATAAGAATTCCCTGGAAAGAAGCACGTTTACGCAATTCATTTAAAAACGGCAGGGCTGCTACAATGAGTAAAAATGACGGTAAAAATATACCAATCGTTGCAACTACTGCCCCTCCGATACCTTCCATCATCGTTCCTAAGTAACTGGAAAACGTAAACAAAGGTCCCGGTACAGCCTGTGCCATGCCATATCCAGCCAGAAATTCGTCTGGTGACAACCAACCTTGTGGTACAACTTCCCGCTCAATCATTGGTAAAACAACATGACCGCCGCCAAAGACTAACGAACCTACCCTGAAAAAGATATCGAATATACTAACAAGTGAATTATTGGTAAGCCTTGTTATGATAGGCAGAGCGATTAGCGAAACTACCAGAATACTTAATGAAATAATTCCTGTTTTCTTTGAAATAGATACTGAAAAAGGCTTTACATTGGATTCAGCTTTATTTTTAAATAGTTTCAGTCCTAATAGCCCTGCTCCTAAAATGATGAGAATCTGCATCCATGCGGAAGGATAAAGTAACATAATAAATGCGGCTGCAACCGCTATCCCAAGACGAGTTTTGTCGGGAGTTAATTTTCTTCCTAATCCAATAAGAGCATGCAAGACTACTGCTGCAGCTACAACTTTTAAGCTATGAATAAATGCTGCATCTTCTAAGGAAAACGTCTGATAAGCAAGCGCGAACAAAATCAGGACAATAACCGATGGAAGGGTAAAACCTATCCAGGAAACGATACCGCCTAAAAGTCCTCCGCGCAACATACCTATTGAAATTCCCACCTGGCTGCTTGCGGGTCCCGGTAAGAATTGGCAAAGCGCAATAATATCTGCATAGGTTTTGTCATCCAACCACTTCCTGCGATCAATATACTCATCCTTAAAGTAAGCCAAATGAGCAACAGGACCGCCAAACGATGTTAACCCCAACTTTGTGGATGCAAATAAAATCTCCAACAGAATCTTAAAACTGCTTTTATTGTTATTTTGTTTATCCATACTGCACCTGCCTTAATTATTTTATTTCTTTAAAGAGTTCATAAGCTTTCGAACGCGCTTCATTAAGCACGGTCTCCCCCTTATCTGTGATCCGATAATATTTTCTTATCTTTCCATTGACATTAACATCTTCTTTATCCAATAACTCATCTACTTCCATATTGTGAAGAATTGGATACAAGGTTCCCGCACTTATTTCATAACCGTGTTCCCGCAGTTCCTCCAACATCCAGGAACCATAAATAGCTTCCTCCTTTGCGTGATGTAAAATATGAATTTGAATGAAACCCAGGAACAATTTACGCAGTACTTTATTATCCATAAAAAAACAATCCTTTCTAAAAGCGAAAGCCAATATCGATTTTCGATAATAATTATATATACCATTTATTTTAAGTGCAACTATTATGATTTACCTTTTTCAATCTAACATTACGCAACAATTCAGCTCGTAAAAAAACACGGGCGCAAACCACTCTTGCGGATTTACGCCCGATTGACTTATGTCGAAGATAAAATAAGAAAACGTATCATTATGATATGGAATGCTGGGGTAATCTCCATTTGTAATGCACCGATAACATCCTTAATGTTACAATCGCGACAAACAGAGCACCTGTTGACCAAGGTCCCTGGATGAGGCCGAGGCCAATCATTAAACCGCCAAATGTCGCCCAAAGCGCATAAATCTCTTCACGAAAGATCATCGGTTTTCTCCCTGCAAAAACATCGCGGATCATGCCTCCGCCCGACCCTGTCAATGTAGCTGCAACCAGTACAGCACTTAATGGTGCATCGACTCCAACGGCGCTCAAAGCCCCCTGTATCGCAAATGAAGCCAATCCAAGCGCATCAAAGAAAATTCCCCATTTATCCCAATATTGAAGCCACTGAGTCGGTAGTATAAATACAATGATATTCGTCAGGAAGACGGCGATGAATAAATCACCCTGCGTCCAGATGTTTTCAATCGGTATGCCAATTAACAAATTACGAATCGTACTGCCCCCGAACGCCGTCGTGAATCCCAATACCTGAACACCTAGTATGTCATAATCCTCTTTCATTGCAATAATGGCACCACTAATGGCAAAGGCAAGGGTACCTATAATATTAAGAACTTCCCACGTCATTGTTTCTCTTCCCTTTTCGATTGATATTGTTATTCTATAACGATTCATTCATTTTTCCAACCATTGCAGGTTACACTTTTATTTTCCGGTTAACATGGAAAAATAAGAGGAAATTTAAATCAGAGGTGATCATATGGATCAGGAACAAGCCAAATCATTTTTAAAAGACATCATTAAAATTAAAAGTGTCAATCCTTCAGGAAATGAAACAGAGGTTGCTAATAAAATAAAAACCCTTTTCGATGAACATGGTATTGAGACCGAACTTGTGGAATACGATGACAATCGGGCCAATTTAATTGCTCATTTAAAAGGCGAAGAAGACGGACCCGTTCTTGGACTAACAGGTCACATGGATGTTGTTCCCACCGGGGAAAACGAATGGGAGCATGACCCTTTTGGAGCCGAAGAAGAGGACGGAAAAATTTATGGCCGTGGGACGTGTGACATGAAAAGTGGTCTTGTAGCATGTGCGATAGCTATGATTTCACTTAAAGAAGAAGGGTTTCCGAAAAAAGGCGAGATTACACTTCTAGCAACAGTTGGTGAAGAGGCAGGTGCTGTTGGCGCCCGTCAGCTGACGGAAAAGGGGTACGCCAATCGGTTAGATGCCCTGATTGTCGCAGAACCAACACAAAACCACATCAAGATTGCACACAAAGGAGCATTATGGCCACAAATTATCACGTACGGTAAAACGGCTCATGGCTCAATGCCGGATAAAGGTGTGAATGCCATTGTCCATATGAATGAAATTATTCATAAGATGTTAGATGAAGAATTTGAATTAAAATACGAGGAAGACGATCTGCTGGGTGGAGCTACGTACAGCATTGACGTCATCAAAGGCGGATCCAACACAAACGTTGTACCTGACCAATGTTTTACAAATATCGATATACGGACCGTTCCTTCTCAGAATCACCAACAAATTACCAAGCAAATTGAACAAGTTATAAAATCTGCAAAAGAAAAATACCCTGATCTTAAAGCAGACATCCGTATATTAAATGACCAAACCCCTGTGAAGACCTCCAGTGAGGATCCCTTTGTTGAATTAGTGCAAGACACTGCCAAATCTTTAGGCGCTCCGACCAAACTGGGAGGAATAACCGGCTACACAGACAGTTCACAATTCACACATGCAGATAAGCAGTTTCCGGTCATAGTGCTGGGACCTGGAGATACATCGGTTGCCCATCAGCCGGATGAGTATGTTGAAGTTGACGAATACATGAATAGTATTAATCTCTATAAGAAAATTGCAAAGAAATTTTTGGCATAATTTCCGTTAGAAAAATGGCTATAGAGAGTTTCTATTTCTTTAGCAACCTCCATGATAACGGCTCTTTATCGAGAGTCGTTATTTTTACTTTTTAATCGGATTCTAAAAAAATTAAGATGTACAAGAAGAAATATGGTAAGTATGGTTTATAATGACGACATTTTTGATATGTTACAATTTACCATAATTGTTTTTTGAATTTTTCATTGATGTGATGAAAGTGGTGACATCAGAAGAATGAAGGACATTTCATGGTCATATCACGAGCAAAATGTCCTTCATCAAGGTTATGAAAGACATTTCACGGTTGAATCACATGCAAAATGTTCTTCATCAACGCTATGAAGGACATTTTACGGTCGTTTCACATGCAAAATGTCCTTCATTAAGGCTATGAAAGACATTTTGCGGTCGTACCACATATATATTATTGAGTTGTTCAATTTTCTTAATTTATTTTCTTATTGTTTTCGTCTCTTATAATAATTTCATATGGAATTTCTTTAATAGATAGCTCTTCTATTTTCAACTCAATTATTTTATCTACATAATTTTCAATTTCCTTAACCTTTTCATCTGAATTATCGAACCAACTATCATTTATTTTTGTTTTTATTATAATCTGTAATGGCTCAGGATGGAATGAGGAAGCAAACCCTCTATATTCGTTAAATTTCTTACTTGTTTCCTCTCTTATTGCAGTAAATATGGGTTGCCATTCCTGATCTCTTATCTCGCTTTCGGTTTTCTTCTTTAATTTAACTGTAAAATTCATATTTGTCTTTGATAAAATGGCATTAGAAATGCGTTTTTCAAGTTTAGCATTCCCTGCAAAATCTTTATCTGTTCCTTCAATTATAATTTTTTTCTTCGGTTTAACCGATATGGAATAGGAAGGGTTATATCCTTTATCCTTTACTATATCTGAAACTACTTTTGAAACCTTATGTATTGATTCCCTTAACTTTTTATCCTCTTTACTTCGGGTAATGTTACTATCCAAAACATTAAAGTTTATATCAAAATTATTAAATCCTAACCCTTTTGCAGTTTTATCTATTATACTTTCAATCTGACTTTTATTGGCGTCTAAAAAATCATCATCATTAACTTGTGCGGTTAAAATACGATCTTCAATAGAGTAACTTAATACTACCTCATCATATCCTTTATCCTTAAATTCTTTTGAACTTCTTGTAAATAACTTTTCTATTTTCTCTTTTTCTTTTTTAGTTTCTGCCATACTTTTTAATAATTCATTCTCTATTTGTTCATCAGATTTAGCATTTGCCGGTTCATCTGAGCTTATTGCAAATACAAAAGTTGAACCCAAAATGATTATTAATAAAACAATGCCAATAATAATTTTTTTCATAATAACCACCCCCCCTTTATAAGAGGTGTATGTCCGCTTTTTTCACCTTATTCCTTAATCGAAAGGCACTTCTTCTTTTGCTTCATAAACACCTGTTAAAACACATTGCATTAATCATTGTAACGTGCACGAATAGTCGAATGTTGACGAGCTCTCTTACATACATATCATGCAGTGAGGTTTAAAACAGTTAAAGGGTAGGTGATTAGACTCTGGTGCACGTTTGTAGATTATGCGTAAATCAGGTATTGATAAGAAGAACCTGGATGATAGGCTAGGCTGGGCCCATATTGCAGTTTCGCTTGGAAGTAAAGAGTCAGTTGATCAAATGACAAGCCGATTTAAAAATGATGGTTATCGCCATATAAATGGTCCCCGCACCACTCAACATTAATTAACACACTCCATGATTATAGTTTTCTAGTTCCTGTTCACCTAAAGCATAGGCTTTTAACTAAAGTTTACAATCATATCTTTTAAATGCATATTATTGTAATTTCCCCCTACATTCTATCAAAATTTCTTCAAGAACCTTACCTTCCGAGATTAAGTAGGCTTGTTCATGCAAATTGGAAACCGGGCAGATATGATTCGGAATAATCCGTACTTTATCCCCTATATTTACCTGTCTATTAAACTCTTCATTATAAATAATCGCATGTTCGTCAAATACGCCATGAATGGACACATTTTCAAATTCTTTAATTTTACCAAGCCCTTCAGTTGCCGTAATGCCTTTAGACCGGGTTTGAGCAGTTATCCCTTTCGCTCCTACATCTGTAATGACACGCTCATTTGTTGGTTTGCTGATAATTGTTGTCAGTACAGTTGCTGCACAATTTTCGTATGAACCGATTACATTTGATTGAGAGGCATCCATTAAAATGTAGGTGCCTGGTCTTATTTCTGTAACTCCTTTTGGGATTTCGAAATTTAACATGAATGGCGGAGTGGACCCGATACTAACCACCTCTGGCTTAAGACCCATTTCAATTGCTATTTCTGCAAAACGCAATGTCCTGTTTACACTGGCATTGTATAATTCCCGGCATTCGTCAACACTCGCTGCTATGTAAGTATGACCGTCATGAGAAAAAACTCCTTTAAAATGAAGGTTATGACTATTCTTAACCGCTTCCAATAATGCACGGAAATCATTCTCCTCAATTATGCCTGATCGTTTTTCACCAACCTCAATCTCCACTAAAACCTTTGCTTCTTTGGCAGATCCCTGGAAAACTTTATCGATTTCATTCACCTGATAAACACTATCAATTCCAAACGAAACATCAATTGTCTCTGATAATTTTCTGATTCTCCGGATTTTTGTTTCCCCGACAATTTCATTTGCAATAAATATATTTTTCAATCCATTCATTGCCATAACCTCAGCTTCGCCTGCTTTGGCAACCGTAATTCCAGCAGCACCTGCTTCTTCTTGTAACTTCGCAAGTTCAGGCATTTTATGCGTTTTCGTATGAGGACGTAAATTTACTTCGTTCGCATCAGCATATTCCTGCATGGATTGAATGTTTTTATCAAGGATCTCCTTTTCAATTAAAAGTGCCGGAGTATCAATTTCTAAATAATTCATTTTTTCATCCTCCCTTTGCTTTCTATCTATATATTTATATGAGCTTAACGACACATAATGACGAAGTGCACATTTTATTACTCGGTTCTCATCACACCTCACTAAAGTATAAATTTATCCTCCAAAAAAACTCTCCACAATATTTCTGTGCGGAGAGACTTGTAACCATCTAGGGAATTTTCTATAATACTACCGATTCTTCTGATGCTCGTAACAATACACTTTCCCGCCGAATTTTTTATTTGCCATGCAGTAATCCTTAACCTTTTGTGAAACACCCTTACCGCAGAGAACACATTTATCAACAGCAGATTTTGCACCGTTGTTCTTTTCTCTTATACTTTTAATGTGCTGTTCCCTGATTGTTGGATCTGTGATGTTCGCTTCAGACAAGGCATTGTAAATATTCTGTATATCCCATTCCGATAAAAAAGGCTCTTTATGCTTCAATTTAGCAATCGAGACTTTCCGATTAATGGTTTCGATCAGATAGAGATCATAGATTACAATCTCGTCAGCATGGATATCCCTAAGATCCATATCGATTTTTAGCGTACAACGTTTAGTGAACGAAACCAGCGAGATAAACGATTCATGAAATTCCTCATTAACAAATGCTTTAAGTGCCTGGATATGTCCATAGTTCTGCATGGCAGGATTTAACATTTTGAACTTCCCGTTGATCAGCCAGTATTTTTTACTTTTACCACCGTATATCGTACCCTGATAGTTTTTCGTCTCAACAACAAAAATTCCATATGGCGTAATTATAATATGGTCAATCTGCGAATAACCTGAAGCAGATTTTCTATTCTTAATCATAATATCATTAAGATACTTATATTCTTCCGGAAGCTGTGAAAGCTGAATGTCAATCTTGTATTCACCAATCTCACCTTTTCTGCCAGCTGCCTTTTCATTGTTCTTCTTTCTACTTGCAGGTTTATTCTTCGATTTTGGTTGAGGTTTTTCCTTCTTTTTAAACAGACCCAGCAAACAAATCATTCCCTTTAATTGTTTACTTTTATTATCGGTGAATAGTAAATTAATGTTAAAAAAATTACACATTTTTTGTCTCCAGATTTGGTTTGTCCGGCGTATTTTGCAATGGCAGCTTGTTTTTGAATCATCTTTCTAAAAACAGTTCATATTGTTGAAACATCACCCTACTCCCCCAGGAAGCTTCCAAATATAGTTGAATGTATACGAGCCCTCTATACATACAATCTTTAAGAAGAGTTTTATAAAAGGATAGGTGATTAAATGGATAAGAATGATAAGTCATCAAGAAGCTACAACCCTCATGGTGAAAACACCAAACAGGAACAATTGGATCAATACCGCAGAGAAAACACGGGCAAACCAATGACGACGAACCAGGAGAGAAAAATATCAAATGACTCAGAGACTTTAAAAGCCGGCGAACGCGGTCCTTCATTACATCAGGACTGGCATTATTTTGAAAAAATGAATCATTTTGTGCAGGAAGAGGAACCGGAAAGAACGGTACATGCAAGAGGTTACAGTGCCTACGGGGAGTTTGAATGCTATCAGTCGATGAAACAATTTACTAAAGCAGGATTTTTACAGGAATCCGGGAAAAAGACTCCTGTAACTGTCCGTTTTTCTACCGTACAAGGGCCAAGGGGTTCTTATGATACGGCAAGGGATCTGCGTTGCAAGGGCGTTAAGTTTTATACGGAAGAAGGAAACTACGATCTGACAACAATTGCTATGCCTGTATTAATTAATCAAGACCCAATGAAATTTCCGGATGCGATGCATGCGTACCAATCAAAGCCGGATAATGACATACCAACGGCTTCAGGTGCACACGACTATTTTTGGGATTATGTAGCTAATAATCCGGAAGCACTTCATATGGTGCAATGGATCATGTCGGACCGGGGCATTATAAGCAGTTATCGAATGATGGAATCGTGGTCGATAAATACGTATTTATTTGTCAACGAAAAAGGTGTCGCTACCTTTGTTCGGTTTGTCTGGAAACCTGTTCTTGGTGTTCATTCCCTGCTTCAGGATGAGGCACTGAAAATCGGTGGACTTGATCCGGATTTCCACAGGAGAGATTTGAGAGAAGCTATTGATAAAGGATTTTATCCAGAATATGAACTAGGTGTCCAAATGATTCCACTTGAGGATGAATTCAACTATGATTTTGATATTCTCGATCCTGCAAAATTTTGGCCAGAGGAACTAATACCTGTTCAACTTTTCGGGAAACTGACTTTAAATCGAAACATTGATAATTACCATACGGAATCAGAACAGGTAGCATTTAATCCTGCGAATGTTGTTCCGGGGATTGATTTTTCCAATGATCCCGTACTGCAGGGAAGGTTAATTGCTTATCATATGGCACAAGTACACCGAATCGGAACAAATTTTCAGGAATTACCAATCAATAAACCGATTTGTCCATTTCATAATAATCAACGGCGGGGCCCTATGAGGTATCGAATCGACGTGGATCAGGTAAACTATCATGAAAATTCGCTGGCAAATAACACGCCATACACGACACCTCCGGAAGCAGGCGGGTATGTACACTACCCGAAAAAGGTTGAAGGACACGTAATCCGCGGTCGAAGCGAATCATTCAACGATTTCTTTACGCAACCGAGAATCTTCTGGAATAGTTTAACACCTGTTGAAAAGCAGCACACAATCGATGGGTTCAGTTATCAACTTGGAAAAGTAGAAAGTGAATCTGTACGCCAGCAAAATGTCAATTTATTAGTCAATGTTGATAAGGATTTGGCCTGCATCGTTGCTGATAATATTGGTGTCGACCGTCCAAGCGGATCCCATGTACCTGTTTCTACGAGTTACCCTTCTCTCAGCCAGTACCATACACCCAATTATCCATATACACAAAAAGCAGGTGTACTGATTGGCGATGGCTTTAATAGTAATGAGGTAACCAGTGTGCTTAACTTCTTACAAAAATATGGTGTATTTGTTGTTATCATAAGTGAAACACTTGGTACTGTTACAGGTAGTGATGGCACAGAAATCAAAGTTGATGCAACATTTCTTACAACCAGTCCTTATTTGCTTGACTCACTTTACGTCGTTGGAGGAACGACGAAAAGTCAAGCCAGATTTAATCAGCATATCACGAATTTTATACGCATAGCCTATAATCACTATAAACCGATTGGGGTTGCAGCAACTGGAGAATTATATATTCACAAATCGGATAAAAATAACATGGCTGGAGTCGTTTTTGCCGAAAACAATCCAACCTTTGAAAAGGAATTTGTTGAAGCAATCGCACATCAACGTTTTTGGGATCGAACGTAGTACTGCTCAAGATATCAAAAAAGATTCCTGGGAAATAATAACTCACTTATTTCCAGGTTAAAAAATGCATCAGGAAAATCCGGATTTACAATGTGAAAGGCATTAAAAAAAGCCTGATACCCCTGTATGTACAACGGGGGATCAGGCTGATGATTTTCCACAAACGGACCTGTGTGCTATGAAATAATTATGTCCAAACCGACATGACAAAGCAACGAGATGCAGATTAGCTAGCGAAGCGTGAAAAATAAATTTTTTCCTGAACGCTCCCCTGTTAAAGCTCCAATGTTTTTGGTTCAGCACCTGTTTTATTCATGATTCTTATTCTAACCGGTGTAATTTCCAGCACGATGTAATTTGGATCATCCGGCCCGTTAAACCAGTTCTTCAAGTAGGAATTCCATAATTCACTTTTCAGATCAGCAGTGCTGTTAATAGCTGCTTTGCCTTCATATTCCACATATTCATCACCAAACCCTTCTCCTTCATAGCCCAATAGGATATGGGTGTGCGGGTTTTCTTTTATTTCTTCAGCTTTATGTGTATCTAAACTGGTTGCTGTGAAAAGCTTTAAATCTTTTCGGACAAAGGTCATGTATCTTGAATGCGGCTTGTTCTGTTTTACTGTTGCCATTGTACCAACAGCACTGTCATCTATAATCTTCTCAACAGTCTCTTTCATTTCCTGCTGACTCAATCAAGGCACTCCTTTTGTTATTTAGTTATAAGGATGTTATGCAAAACGGACGTGTTCCACTATCTTATTAACTGTTTGTTCGCCTAAGTCCTCCCATTCGTTTTTATCCCTTATCAATCCATCCCTGTCAAGCGGCTCCTGAAACTGGTTGAATCCTGTGGCAGCCCCCAGTGCGTTCACATCTTTATCCAGCCCTGTATTAACTACATGCTTGATTACATACGGTGTTTCAAACTGAATATAGGCATCCGGACGATCAAGTTCCCCTTCCAGCACTTTAAACGGCATTCTTAAGTAAATAGACTCTCCTGCCTCCCGCCAAAGCAGTCCATCCAGGCATCCCTTATGGTAATCCCAGCATTCTCCCAGACAATAACCAAACTTTTTCGATTGCTTTTTCATATTGCGGAAATAGGTTTTTTTTCCTTCAAGTTCTGTTTGCAGTTCAATCATTCATATGCTCTCCTTTAATAGGTATCTATCCGTATTATTTACTGATGAAAGGAAATAATACCAAGAGCACGAAAAATTTAGTAGCAATGTTACTTTTAACCAAAGGATGATTATATGGAAATCGTACTGGTTCTTGGAAGTATTGTGTTACCTATACTCATGTATTATGTATTATGTTCAGCAGCATTGGAGTAAACTGCGAACTATTTTTGATTTGACGGCAGTTATATCCGCCCTGATCTTCGGTAATATTGTCTCATTGTCCGTTTATCAAATCATTATAAATGAAACGGTTATGATGATAAATATTCATGCGATATTTTTAAATCCATACTTTTTGGTTACCGGCTCCTATTTAGGGATATACCTCGTCTTCCGGCTGCTTGCGGCGGTGGCAGAAGAATAAATTAATGATGACTCTTATGCTGCAATTCCTGAATCGCATCCTGCACAAGTGTAACGGACTGACTCATTGCCGCCCCTCCGCCGAAAGCACCGGAGACACTGACAGCTTCAAGGATTTCATCTTCTGAACAATTTTGATCAAGACACCCTTTCGTATGATAAATAATACAGTACTCATCCTGGGAATTCACACTTATTCCTAAGGCAATGAGTTGCTTTTGTTTTTGAGAGAGCGATCCTTCCTGAAAACAAACTTCCGTAAATGCTTTATATGTTTCAGCAATCTCAGGCATTCTTTCAGAAAAACGCCCAAGCCCCTCTTTATAATCACGAAGCGCTTCCTTCGCTGAAATGGTGTGCTGTATATTTTGCTCTTGTTCCATTTTTTTACCTCCTGGTATTGTCAAGATAGTGATTGTTATTATTATCTGTTATCAGGTAAAGTACTCTATTTTTGAGTCAGGGAAATACTGGTGGATATAATTTCTCAACGTGTCTTTTATGTCCTCCTGCTCTTCGCTGGTGTATACATACTTACCGATTCCATACCTGCCCCATTTCCATTTTCGTTTGGATTCATCAAGCTCAAGCTTCGTCATCGGATAGTTTTCCTGTATGACACGTTTCGCAGGTTTGGTGAACCGGTGCTGAATCATTTCAAATGTAAGATCTTTCTTGGCAAACGTGGGTAATGCATCCTTCAGTTTTTCAAACATTTCATGATAACCGTTCTTCCAGTCATCATGCAAATAGATAGGGGCAACAATAAAGCCCAATGGGTAACCGGCTTCCGCAACTTTAACCGCGGCATTAATCCGTTCATTCAATCTTGACGTCCCCGGTTCAAAATATTTGATGACATAATTATCGTTGATACTGAATCGAAAACGGGTTCTCCCGTTGTGTTCTGCATCAAGAAGATGGTCAACGTGCTCATACTTTGTTACAAAACGCAGTCTGCCATAATCAGACCTTCCAAAGAATTCGATTGCCTGTTTAAGAGTATGGGTCAAATGGTCAACACCAACGATATCTGAGGTGCATGACGCCTCAAAACGTGTAAGTTCAGGAGCCCGTTCCTCCATATATGCCTCTGCAGCATCAAAAATTTCATCGGTATTAACGTATGTGCGAATATATGGTTTGCTTCCCATCGTTGTCTGCAGGTAGCAGTAATGGCAATGTCCCATACAGCCTGTTGCAAAAGGAATAGCATATTCAGCAGACGGTTTCGATGTGTCAAACTTAAGTGTCTTGCGTACGCCCACTACAAGTGTTGATTTTGCATTCCGGTATTTTTGGAAATGATTCTCGCCGGGAAGGTTGCGAATTTGGTTATGTGATGTGGTCTCTCTGATTTCAATTCCCTTATCACGGAATTTGTCTGTCAGTTCTTTTCCCAGCGGGTATTCAAGAGCGCGAGGCTCCACATAAATTAGTTGCGGAACAAATGGCTTAACCATAATAATCACTGTCCACCGGAGATCCGAACGCCTCATAAAAAGTTTGTTCCGCCTCTTCTTCAGTTTCAAAAACAGCAAATTCTTCCGATAAAGGGTAGTACGTTTCATGCAAAAACAATGCTAACTCATCCGGGCTGTCCGGGTTTTGTACAACTGCCGCTTGTTGTACATTTGCCACATCCTGTGCATGCGGATTACGAATGATAATATACACGACCTGCCCAGGAGTAAATGGCTGATCAATTTCCATATTTTCACCTTATTTCTTTTAGAATTCCTCCTTATTATGACAAACTTTTATGTAATTATGACAGCTTTTACAGTATAGCAAAATAATCTCAGGGAAAGATAAATGTGCCGGAAAGTCTGTGAGCAGATTCTGTTAAAGTCCAGAATGGAGGTGATTCAGGAGTGGAAACATTAAAACGAATAGCACTTGCATTAGTGATTATTGGCGCAGTTAATTGGGGATTAATTGGATTATTTCAATTTGATTTAGTTGCTACACTCTTCGGCGGACAAGATTCAGGACTAGCAAGAATTGTCTATGCACTTGTCGGCTTAAGCGGGTTAATTTGCTTAACAATGCTGTTTAGTCCGATGGATGAGGAAAATGTTGAAAGTGACACTTCCTTTAAAACAGGAAATTTAAATTACGGTACTGAAATGGGAGAAGAAACTGTTCTTTCTGAGACAGAGAAACAAAAATACAATAATAAAGAATAAGGAATTTGCGACTCCCTTCATGTAAACTAAACTGTGAACGTTTTTTTACGTTGCAGTTTAGTTTACATCTCTTTACATTTTTTCTAAAACCACGTTATTACTGACAGCCTTCCAACATCTAGACTCTCAGCGAACCACGGAACCCTCTGGCACCATAGTAAGATTCTGCACCGTTGTGGTACACGAAGACATGGCCGAAGCGAAAGTCACAAAAAAGAGCACCGCCACGTTCCCGAATATCAGCGGGTGTCTGAATCCAGCTCGACGTTTTCTTATCGAAGTTTTCAAGCCCCTGCAATGCTCGATATTCTTCTTCCGTTAAAAGCTCAATACCCATGTCGGCTGCCATATCGATCGCACTATTTTCCGGTTTATGTTTTTTCCTTGACTCCAGCGCTTTACGGTCGTAACAAACACTTCTGCGGCCTTTGGGACTCTCCGCTGAACAATCATAAAAAATGTATTCCCCCGTCTTTTCATCATAGCCAACAACATCCGGCTCCCCTTCCGTTCTTTCCATTTCATGGAGCGACCAAAGTTTATCAGGACTAGTTTCCAGTTTTGCCTGGACCTGTCCCCACTCAAGACCTTCATGGCGGTTCATGTTTTCCCCAAAACGGGCTTTCAATGCTTCCAGTAGTTCTTCACGTTGTTCCTGTGACAACTCTTTTTTATAGCTCTTTGTCATGTTAGTTTCCTCCTCTAGTTCAGATCATGATTTTCATATTTTTCATCTTAACTAAACTGCATTGATAATTTAAGTAAGAATGCCCTGAGATATCGTTTGCGGTGATGCCTTAATCACTCTTGAAGCAGAATCCGTTCTCTTGTTACTTGAAGCATTCGCCATGAGAAGCTCCTCCTTACTGCGTTCTATTACAGAGTCAATTTTTTTAAGTTTATCACATATGAATGCGAATATTTCTTCTCGATAGTTCAAAACCTTGTCAGCTATTCCTGCCTTCGTAACATCTCAATATATGTCTCTCAATGCATTCTTTTATAGATGGATTAATATATTGACAAGTTTACCGAACGGATCCCTTACGTAAAATCGGTGCACACCCCATGGCTCCCTGGCTGGTCCATACTCAATTGGAATTCCTGATTCTTTTATGCGAGTTAATGCATCGTCAAAATCATCAACTTCTATAGACAAATCAGGTACTTGTGTCCCGGATCCACCTTCTGAAAGGAAACTAATTTGAGTTTCCATTGTCTCATGCGAGCCGTATGTTGCAATAAACTCCAGATTCATTAACTGTTCAAGTCCAAGTACTTCCCCGTAGAAGTGCTTAGCTTTTGTAATATCCTCTGTTTCCACATTGGCAACAATTCGTTTAACCTTCACTCTTACCACCTCCACTTGCTATTTATTTCTACAATCACTACAAATAATCCTTGTTAATGTCTCTTTCCCCTTGCAATTAAATAATACATTCAGATGAACGGGCGCCTCTTATTCCAAATAGGCGCCCATTTCTTGATTATTTGTGAACTAATATTTATATATATTGATAGACTACTTTAATCACAAATCGGACTTTCTTTAATTGCAACAGGAGTCCGAACCCTCAGAGTGATCATATTCGTCATGGCGGCGAAGCCATGTCTTGCCGTTGCCGTCACTGCGTCCGGGTGGCTGTTCCCAATCCTCCTGCCTGCCAAGTGCTGTTAAATCTAGGTAGTTGAAGACACCAAGCAGCAGGTCGGTTCCACGGGCGTAAGTCGTATATGTGTGAAAAACTCTTTCATCATCGCGAAGAAAGGTACTCACACCAGGAACTTCCATTGACTGTACGGAATCGACTGGTACGCCCGCCTCAACAAGCTCGTCCTTGGTCTGGTAGTTGTATTCGACTGGGGCAATGGATTCATTCAGTGTAGCGTGAAAATCATAGTTGAAGTCGCTATCGCAGGAGGAGTACCAAGGAATGTTCCAACCCATGCGTTCCTTGTAGCGCTCGAGCTTGGGAAGTGGAGCACGGGAGACCAAAACCAGCGACGTGTTGCGTGCATGCAGGTGGGAAAGGTGGCCAATGTTGTCCGCAGCAAGTGAGCAAGCTGGACAGCCCGCGTTCCATTCAGGATCGAACATGAAGTGATGCACGATAAGTTGACGACGCCCTTCAAACAGATCAAGCAGACTGGCCCTGCCGTGAGGTCCCTCGAAGACATAATTCTTATCCATCTCTACCATAGGAAGTCGACGGCGCTCGGCATTCAGCGCATCCCGCTCCTTAGTGAATTCCTTCTCTTTAGCCAACAGTTCCTTACGAGTCACAAGCCATTCGTCTCGCGATACGACATTTGGAAGCTGCGTATAATTTTGCTTTTTTTCCATATCATCTTCCTCCTTCTTATTTTTTCTTTAGCTTATCACACACAATGGCTATGGACTTCTTCTCGATTGCTGAAAACAATTACTTTATTTTTTGTAATCACTTTTTATTCAGTAATTGTCACAATTCGGGAAGGGAGCCTTCTTGTTCAAGGAAGGAGTCCGTTTGTTCAGGAAATCACTTTATACTACTGGATATGAACATGGGGGCTTGATTCTCGCTGCAGACCGAAAAAAGACAGAACCGTTTACCAGTTCTGCCCTTCTCACATCCTGCCTTGTTTCAATTTAATCCTTCCATTCCCATCTGCAAAAGATTGATCAAAAGAATGCCAAAAAATCTTCCAGTAATAGTTGGGCTAAGTTATTTTAGATAGAAATAACACCTGTAATCACCGCGACAACAGTCATAACAACAGTTGCCAGGCCAGCCCATTTTAACATCATCTTCTGGAGGTCACCAAATTCAACTCCTGCCATCCCTACTAACAAATAGGTTGAAGGCACAAGCGGACTCAGTAAGTGAACCGGCAAACCAAGAAGAGACGCCCGTCCAATTTCTACAGGGGAAATGCCATAGTTAGCCGCAATTTCTGCAAGTAACGGAAGTACCCTCTTTAGTCTCCTAAATTATTTATAAAATAATGTTCAGTTCACTTAAAACTAAACTACATCATTGTATTGAAATCTCGAGCGTATTCGATAACGACTCTATAGGGTCTCCCGGGCTGTAGGAGAAAGTAACAGAAACATCTTGACCTTCTTCAACTTCCACAACGCTTGGGGCAGGTATAACTAAATATTGGCTATGCCAATCAACCATATCTGTCCCATGCTGATCGATCGCCAGTAAGTTTCTTGTAATAAACCGAAATGCGTTAAATTTACTGGCTTGATTAAAGGAAAAGGATGCTGTGCATGAGTAAGTTTCCACCTTGGCATTATTATAGTCAATGATTTGATATACCTCTGGGTCTATTATTTCTTGCGTTTCTTCCGAGATAACATATGGCGATTGAAAGAGTGGTACCGCTGCGTGATAACCTTCAAACAGATAATTTTGCATGACAGGCTGAACCCCTAGTAGTGTCGCTGAAGGAATCATGATTGGAATCGTACCAAACTTTTCTTTATGATTATTTCGGAAGGATTCAATTACTTGGACTTGCTTTTCTCTTAACAGAGCACTATGTAACATCTCGCAAACAACTACATCTACTGGTTCGGACGGTACCCAATGAGAAGCATCTGCCTCTATGACCTCTACTTTGTCGCCCACCCCGTTTTGTTCGAGAAATTGTTTACTGGCTGTTACCAAATCAGGGTTGAACTCAATGGACTGGACATTTGCACCTTGTTTTGCAGCAAAAAAAGACAATACGCCTGTACCGCTTCCTAACTCGACAACGTTATGATGGGCTTTCACGATTCTTTCAATAGCGGATTTAAACGACCGTATCCTATGGCTATCTGACAACATTTGAAAATGGTAGTGCAGAGGTATAAATTGACCTAACTGATTTTTTTCTTCAATTGACATATTCTCACTTCCTAACATCAAAACTTTCATTCATTGTAGTATATGGCTATTGTGAGAATCTATTAAAAAGTAATCACCCTATATTCAATAGAATGAAATCTATCATTTTATCACCACCTATTATGGTCTCTGTTACTCACCTTCTAAGAAGCCAAATTCCCTAAGATACTCAACTATATTGAAACGGTATTAATCCTATAGAGTACATGACAAATCAAAAGACGAATGCAGGAAGGAGATTATTGTTAGGAAAAAAGGGATAAACCAATAACAGGTTTATCCCTTTTAACTTAGCCATCCCACACCAGTGAGAAGCTTTATCCAATTTTTCTTTATTTAAGACTGATTTCAATGCTTTCCGTGCCAAAAAAGCCGGTCTGACAATGTAGAACTGATCCTTTTAGTTTCATATCCTTTGGTACTTCAAATACAACCTTACCTGATTTACTTAGGCCTGGATTGATTTGAGTCAGGAAGAAATCACCCATATTATCACCCATCGCCATCATAACCTGCCCGTCAGTGATAGGATCGTAAGTCGTTCCGTCAGCTGTCTTGATTTTGAAATAGCTGGAATTCATAGTCAGTGCTTCCTTCTGATCATTTTTGACAGTCACATCGAGAATGACAAATTTACCGCTTGTTGTGGCATTTTCAACGAACTCATTTCCGCTGTCAATTTCGCTGGTCGATTTAACATTATCAACCGTAAAACCAACATTAGCAACGGTTGCTGTTTCACCGACACTTGCCTTCTTGACTTTTCCTTCTTTCTCTTTATCCTTTTCCTGTTCATTGCTGTCAGCAGTCTGTTCCTGATTCGTCTCACCGCTGTCACCTGATGCAGTATCTGGTGAATCACCTCCACCTGAAAATAGAGCTATTATAATACCTAGAACTACAACTGCACCAATAGCAGTTAAACATCCAGTAAATAATTTCTTCATACTTATTGCCTCCTTACTAATTGTAATTCCATGTTATCAGTGATGGTCTACAAAAAAATGTATACCCCATGATTAATTAAGGAGGCAATTCAATATGTTCCATATCAAAGCATGATGACGGTTTGGGACTTATGTTTTTATCATGGTTTTGATGAAATATAAAAACTGATATGAATTAATATTCATATCAGTTTTTTATTTCTTGTGATATAGGATTTAGTTGTCCATCCACCACCATTATTTAATTTCAACTCACCCTATTATTGCGCACCCAACCCGCCATCAATAACAAATTCTGATCCGGTCGAATAACTAGATTCATCAGAGGCCAAATATAACACTAAGTTGGTGACTTCATCAGGTTCTCCGGCCTTTTTAAGTGGAAACATATTAACCAATTCATCATTAATCAGATGTTCCGTCATAGGTGTTCGTATAAATCCCGGATGTACCGAATTTACACGAATTCCGTATTCACCCAGTTCAAGAGCCGCCGCTTTTGTCATTCCTCTAACAGCAAATTTGGAAGCAGTATAAGCAACTTTTTTGTTCGCTCCTATGATTCCAGCAAGTGAGGAGATATTAACAATCGAGCCTCCCCCGGCTTTTTTCATTGATGGTACAACATGCTTCATACCCAGAAATACCGATACCTGGTTTACATCAATTACTTTTCGGTATGTTTCCTCTGGATATTCATCAAGGTTTATTTCCGGTATATCAATCCCTGCATTGTTAACTAAAGCATTAACCGGACCAAATGCCTCTTCTGCTTTCAGAATTACATTTTCCCAGTCAGATGCATTGGATACGTCATGTTTTACAAATAATATATTTTTGCCAATCTCACTTTCCAATTTCTTTCCTTCTTCTTCCAAAATGTCTGTAACAACAACCCTTGCACCTTCTGCTACCATCCTTTTAACATGGCCAGCTCCCATTCCTCTTGCTCCACCTGTGACAACGACTACTTTCCCTTCTAATCTGTTCATATTAACCTCTCTCCTTTTTTGTATAGACCAGGGGGACAGGGACCACGGTCCACTCCTAAGTGATCCAATGAACCTGTCCCCACGGACCACGTGTTAACTGCACTATTTCTCCTCTTTATCAGTATTAAATGCTTTCTTGGCATCCTCAACTGGTTCGGTAATATCATCGACCACATCTTTTGTCGAGCTCCTGAATTCACTTAGTGTTTGCCCAACGGCTTTTCCAAGCTGCGGGAGTTTTGATGGCCCAAATATAATCAATGCAATTACTAAAATAATTATTAAACCTGGAATTCCTATGTTCATCATTTTATATCTCTCCAATCATTTATAATCAAACACTAACCAGTGAGCCAGCTCCCTCTTTAAGATATTGAATCATGCCTTCTGTTGCACGATACGTAAGAGCGGACGCAGTAGTTGTTGGATTTGTACAACTGAAATGAGGAAATGCACTTGCGCCGCAAACAAATAGATTGTCCATATCCCACATTTGCAAGTAATTATTAACTGCAGACGTTTCAGGATCGTCTCCCATAATTGCTCCACCGCCATTATGCTGGAAAGAAAGGTGACCACTATAATGTTCTGCTAAAGGAGGTGCCAGGAGATGAGTTGCCCCCATTTCTGTTAAAATTTCCTTCTGTTTTTCCTGGATGAATTTATGAATGGCACGATCATTTTCTGAGTAATCCCATGTAATGCGAGTTAACGGATCGCCATTTTCATCTTTATACTTCGGATCTAAATCAAGATAATGATCTTTATATGGCAAAGTAGCTTTTTGACTGAATATCATTAAAAAACGATTGTGATAAAATAAAGTCTGCTTTTTAAATTCCTTTCCCCATTGCGGTGTGCCAGCTGGTGTAATATTATTTGCAATGGGAGCATTACCAGTAATACGAGCTTCAATTTGCCCGCCGTGCAGGAAATTCACATTGCTATGATCAAATAAATCACCGGTATAATCCGTTACTGCCATACCGTATGCACCAGTCGAGACATAGTTATTAAATTTCTTATCATCAAACAAACCGAATGATGAAGTTACGCCATGGTGATCGGTAAAATTCTTACCTATTACACCCTTGCCAGTTTTGGGGTCATAAGGTTCACCTATTTCAGATAGTAAAAGTAAACGAACATTATTAAAAACATAACTTGTTAATACGACAAGGTCTGCCGGTTGTTCAAACTCTTCACCTGTTCTCGTATCTTGATACATAACACCGGTTGCTTTTGTACCGTTATGTAATACACGAGTAACTTTCGTATGTGTTCGCAGTTTGAAGTTTCCGGTTTTTTGAGCAGTTGGGATAACCGTAATAACAGGGTCAGCTTTTGCACCGTATTCACAGTAGTTACTTCCACAAAAACCGCAGTACTGACAAGCATTTATTGTTTGACCATCAGGATTTGTATATTGCTGCGATACAGTACCTGTTGGGATGACAAACGGCTTGTAATCCATTTTTTTAGCTGTTTCTTCAAATAAACGCATCTGTTCATTTTTTTTAAGCGGTGGATTTGGATACGGATTGGAACGCTCTGGGTAATTCGGGTCAGGTTCTCCTGAAATCCCAGCCATTTTTTCAAATTTATCAAAGTATGGTTCCAATTCGTCATAGGTAATTCCCCAATCTTGAATGGACATATCTTTAGGGATTTTTCCTTTCCCATACTTTTCAATAGTTTTCGAACGAATTTCAAAATCATATGGGTAATAACGATGTGTTTGTGCACCCCAGTGACTGCCGCCGCCACCAATACCTTCTCCTATTACTGCCGTTGCTTTATCACGGATAGGAGCGGCCTTTTGATCAAGTGTATTTCTGACTGTGTAACTCTCTTTAGTCAACTTTTGATAACCTTCTCCTCTAACTGGATAGCGTAATTCATCATGTGTAAGCTTATAGTCTTTTAGATTTTTTTCTTTTCCTTTGTCCAGACCTACAACACTATATCCTGCCTTTGTCAGTTCCGCTGCAACGATGCCGCCCATCCAGCCTACACCAACTGTAACTACATCCACTTTCTCTAATTTTGTTGCCATTCTATTCCCCTCCTGTTATCTAACTTTACATATGACCACTTAAGCTCTTAGGTTCTTTTTTAACAAACTTTTTTGATTCAACAACATCGGTGTACGACATGTATGCGCCTGGAAATTCTTTCATTTTCCAACCTTCCATATCTTTATTCCCGCCGTACATTGGATCAGCGTAACAACCCTCCAACGTTAATTGTCTTAATAAACCGAAAAACTCAACAGATGAAACTAAATACATCTTAATGTTACCGCTTTCAAACTCTTGCAATACAGCAATCTGTTGTTCCTCTTCTATTGAATTGAATGTTGCTCCATGTTTTTGTTCACTTACTGAATCTAATTTACGAACACCCTGAATCATAATATCACCGCGGGTTAATGGTGTTTGACCATTAATGAATGGTTTAAACATGTAATCTTCTGCATTTCCTCCCCAAGGACCAGCTAATTGTTTGTCAATATAATATGGAACACCCAGACCAATTGCACCGGAGCCATTTTCATCCTCTGGGAAAATCACCTCTGTTGCGGCTGTTAAAACATCAAAATCCTCTTTCCGTGTAAAAAACTGTAATGCCTCTGTATAATTCGGCATTTCTTTAGGAGCAGTTGTTGTTGCTGTTCCAACATTTTCAGCTGAATCCGAATTGGAGCCCAGTAAAGAGCCTAATCCGCCCCCAACAACCAGTCCTCCAACCGTTAAGTATGTCCCTGCGATAAAGTTCCTTCTTGTGAATTTCTTTTCAAGCTGTTCTTCCAGCTTATCCTTTTTCTCAAAATGTTCTTCCACTTTCTCATCGAAATTGCTGCCCTTTTCATTATCATTCATCTTTAATCAACCTTTCTTGTCTTTTCATGGACCATCCAGATAACGCAATACTAATCTCAAATAATACGATTAATGGAATAATAACTAATAAATCACTGACAAAATCCGGAGGTGTTATAAGAACACCTATAACAATCAAGATAAAATAAGAAACCTTTCGTGATTTTTTAAGTTTACCAGGGTTGATGATCCCCAACTTTGTTAAGAACAACACGACAACAGGCATCTCAAAAATAATACTGACTGGAAAAACGATGTTAAACAGAAATGTAAAATACTCGCTGATTCCATAGGTTTCAACCACCCCAATAGATTGGTTAATGGAACTCATAAACTGAAGAACCATCGGGAACAAGACAAAATAGCTAAAAGACACTCCTAAAAGAAATAAAAAGAAAGACATCGGAATATAAAGAATCGTTCCCTTTGCTTCTTGCTTAGTCAGACCTGGCTTTATAAACGCCCATACTTCATACAGCAGAACCGGCAGTGTAAACAAAACACTGACCAAAAGTGCACATTTAATATAGATTATAAGGCCATCCGTAAAACTAAATACATTCCACGTCACGGAATGCGGCAACGTATAATCACTCATAAATGATAACAAGGGCGGTGAAACCATGAACCCGGCAATCATCGTAATAATAAAAGCAGCGGTAACAACAATAAGCCGGTTTCTTAACTCGGATAAATGCTCAACTAGCGACATTTCTTGTTGCATGGTTATCACCTAATTTTCTTAAATATTGATTTGTATATTAATGAATTCATGTTACTACTTAAAAACCTCCTTTGTTTATTTAAAAATGTGATTTTTCATATTACTAATAGTATAATGTTACTAGACAAAATATATCAATTGAATTTTTTTAATATTTAACGTATACATAATATTTATAAAATAAAATTACTATAGTTAATAACGAGGTGGTATTATGTTAAATAAGACGAAATATATGGATAAGAGGATAATAAAATCGAAGGAATCATTGAAAAATGCATTGATTTCATTACTATTTCAAAAGAGCTATCACAAAATTTCCATTGCGGATATTGTGAACGCGGGAAAGGTCAGTCGTGTCACATTTTATAACCACTATCAAAGTAAAGAAAAACTGTTAAACGAAATTATTGATGAAGTCATTGACGAGTTATTATATGCGTATCGTAAACCATATCAACATTTTGACAGCTTCACTTATAATGACCTGACACCTTCTGCCGTTGTATTCTTTGAACATGTTTATAAGCATTCTACTTTTTATTCAACCATAGTAAAATCTGAAGTTCTGCCATTTTTTCAAAATAGATTAACATCAGAGCTAACCAATCTGAATTTACAGGATTACAGGTTAATAAAATCAAAAGTTAATCAGGAGTTATTTGCGGAATATATTGCATATGCAGTAGCAGGCCTAATTATTGAATGGGTTAGGAAAGATTATAAATACTCCCCTAAATATATGGCTGATCAATTATTGGAGATTGTCATGTTTTCTCCAGTACATAGTTTAAAATAGAAAAGTCTGATTCTTTTTTCCTTGTGAGATAGGAGCTTATCCTCAGAACTTTGGATATAATTTATTTTCTTTAACATAAACAGCCTGGACACCAAACAATTTTCACATTATTTGGTGTCCTTTTTATGGTTACAACCGGTTATCTTATTAAAGGTTTTACTTTATACATACATCAGTCAAATCTTCTACTTCTTTTGTGATCCAGGGAATTAAGCAATATCATCCCAACCCATCATCTTCTTAAATTCAGGGTCGCGCAATTTCTTTCTTACCTGTCTCCCCCAGCTTTTCACTGCTTCAACAGTTGTTTTCTCTTTCAGGGTAATCTCTTTATAGGACATGTCCAGGATAATATAGTTATAAAGCCATTTCCATTGATTTTCGGTTAATTGGGATTTTAGGGTTTTCCAAAGGATGGGATCTGTCAGTGGGAGGTCGGTTTCACTAACAGGCAGTTCTGTCTTTTCCTGCTGGCATCGGTGGTTACCATCAGTTATGTCAGTAAGTTGTTCCTGAAAAGCTTTCTTCTGTTTATTTTTATAGGATATTTCCTTTCGAAAGCTGTCAATCAGACGGTTTCTGATTGTGTAATTGAAATAGGTTGCCAGTGGTCCTTTATCTGGGTGGTAGGATTCGTTGGCTTTCCATAAGGCGATTAATCCTTCCTGAAAAAAATAACCATGCGGGTCGCCGATATTCATCTTGTGCATCTGGTAATGAATCCGCCGCTTGTTTTGTTCAACTAATTCTTCAAATGATATTCTGTTGTCCATGTTTCTGCCTCTTTTCGAGTCTGTGATGGTGACACTTGTGTGGATTCTAGGTGGGAAAGGAAGATAAAGAAGAATTGGAGTATCTTGGGAAAATAATACTTACTCTCCTTCAAACAGTTCATCATGGTAAGGCTCTAATTTCTTTTTAAGGTCTCCCATATCAATATCCAGAACGTGACAAAGCTTGTATACGGTTTCATATTGAGGTCGGTATTTGCCATTTTCCAGCTTGCCTAGATGCTTATCAGAACACTTTGCATCTGCCGCCACCTGTGCCTGTGTTTTATTTAATTCTTTTCTTCTGTTACGCAGATAGCTTCCCAACTGTTTGTGGTACTGAGACAATACTTCCAATATTATTCTTCCTTTTACGTCCATTATCTAGTCGAAACGAGAAAATGAACACGTCGCGGAGCACACCTTTTGAGATTTATTGGATAAAATTATATTTAATTAATTTTATAGCTATTAACCCTTAATTTTTGTTAAGATTAAACTATTAAGTTAGTTTAGTTCTTATTATTTTTTCATCAAAGATTTTGATCTTTTTTCAAAATAATGTATAATGATAAAAAGAAGGCGAAAGGATGTTCGCAAATGAACCAAAATAATACCATTCGTGTCATGGAACTATTTGCTGGTGTTGGAGGATTTAGATTGGGATTGGAAAGAGCAAACAAGAACCTTTTCGATGTCTCCTGGGCAAACCAATGGGAACCTGCCAGAAAAGCTCAAGACGCTTTTGAATGTTATACAAGAAATTTTTCTTATGGTGATCATAGCAATCAAGACATAGCAGAAATTCCAGATGTAACATTTCAAAGTATTAATCCGGACTTAGTAGTGGGCGGCTTTCCCTGCCAGGATTATTCCGTTGCACGCTCACTTTCCGGGGAAAAAGGAATTCAGGGTAAAAAGGGCGTCCTATTCTGGCAGATAGAAAGAGTATTAGATAACACACATCCCAAATTCGTTTTGCTCGAAAATGTTGATAGATTATTGAAATCACCTTCAAAACAAAGAGGAAGAGATTTTGCAGTTATGCTTGGTACCTTACGCAATTTAAATTACACCGTTGAATGGCGCGTAATCAACGCAGCAGAATATGGTTTTGCACAAAGGCGAAGAAGAGTGTTTATATTCGCATATAAAGAAGGAATATCTTTTGATGAAGAACAGAAAGGAAAGTCCCTTAAAGATGTCGTTTTTAAAGATGGCTTTTTTGCAAAGGAATTCCCTGTTAATAAGGAAGCATACAAAGATAGGGAATCTACAACAACTATACAAAAAGACAGAGTCGAAATCTCTGATAACTTTGAGTTTATCTTCCATAATTCAGGAGTTATGAGGAATGGGAATATATACACCGCCCATACTCAACCAATCGAAAAGAATCCGACCCCATTAAAAGACATATTAATTGATGAAGAATTTATAGAAGAGAAGTTTATTCTTTCTAAGGAAATCGAAGAAAAATTTGAATATTTAAGAGGCGCTAAAAAGGTGGAACGTACTTCAGCTACTGGCCATAAGTATTATTTTTCGGAGGGTGGAATGTCTCCTACTGACAACTTAGACAAGCCTGGTAGAACAATGCTAACTAGTGAGGGCACGACAAACCGAAGTACTCATATAGTTGAGGTTAATGGCAGAAAGAGATTTCTTACTCCTGTAGAATGTGAAAGGCTGAATGGCTTTGATGATAATTGGACAGCAGGAATGACAGATCGCATGAGGTACTTCTGCATGGGAAATGCACTTGTTGTAAGTTTAATTGAAAAGATGGGTAAAAGAATTGAGGAAATAGATTCAGTAAAACCATCTCACGAAGAAGTCCAGATTGAATTTACTGTTTAAGCTGATACGTATAGTGTCAGCTTTTTATGTTACAATTAATTAAACGACCACATGAAAGGGTTTTCCATATGGATTACAAAACTGAAGAAGAGCTTTTAGATAAAGCAAAGGAAGCTGAAGGCTTAACATTCGAGGAAATTGATACTACTGGTCGAATCGAGAACGGAAAAGCGAAAGGCCAACTTGGACAAATTATCGAGGAGAGCTTTTTTGGCTATGAAATCAACTCAAAGAATGAAGCTGATTTTTCCGATTTGGGAATCGAATTAAAAGTCACCCCTATTAAAAAAAATAAAAATGGTACCTTATCGGCAAAAGAGAGATTAGTATTAAATATCATAAACTACCAAAATGAAGTACATACTGCATTTAAAACATCCAGCTTTTGGTTAAAAAACAGAGAAATTCTGATTATCTTTTATGAATGGGTTGCAAATCTATCAAGAGCCGACTACAAGGTTATAAAATCCTATCTGCATAAGTACCCGGAAGAGGATTTGGAAATTATTAAGCAGGACTGGCAAACTATCGTGGAAAAGGTTAGGGCCGGCTTAGCGCACGAACTTTCTGAAGCAGATACTAATTATCTGGCTGCGTGCACTAAAGGGGCAAGTAAGAGCTCATTAAGGTCGCAACCGTATAGTGATATTCAAGCTATGCAAAGAGCATATTCATTGAAACAAAGCTATATGACCGCACTTGTTAGAAAAGAAATCAAACAAGAGGACCTTATCCGCTTTGCTTCACCTGGTGAATTAAAAGAAAAGTCACTATTTCAACTCCTTCTGGATAGATTTAATCCCTATAAAGGAATGACCGTTAATCAGATAGGTGCTGAAGCAGGAATAGAAATAAATACTAAATCAAAAAATTTCCTTCAACAATTTGTTAGTGAACTATTAGGAATTCGCGGTACAAAATTGGATCAGATTGAAGAGTTTACAAAAGCCAATATCCAGCTTAAGACTGTGAGGCTTGAACCTAATGGTGTTCCTCAAGAACATATGTCATTCCGGAATATAGATTTTCATGAGTGGGCCAAAGAAGGATGGGAAGAAAGCTGGCTTAAAAATCATTTTGAAGAAACAAAATTCTTGTTTATAGTGTTTCATTATAAAGAAAGTAAAAAAGAAAATCCGAACAGGAAATTGTATTTTCATGGTATTACTCTTTGGAATATGTCCAATAGTGAAATAGAAGGAACCCTAAAAGATTTTTGGCATCATGTTCAATCGCTAATCAAAAAAGGCATTAAATTGGAACCTGTCAAACAAAAAAATAGAACTATTGTAAAAAACAACCTTCCGAAACCCGGTTATAATGGGGTCTGTCATATAAGGCCAAAAGCAAGAGATGGGAAAGATAAAGTAAAGTTACCTAGTGGACAGGGTATTACGAAACAAGCCTTTTGGTTGGATAATATCTATGTTGCGGAAATTATTAACAAGACAAAGTAGGGATGGATTTTAGTGAATATAGAAAGTTTATTTAATAAAGATATTAGGATTAAAGTATTAAGAGCTTACCTATATAAATCTATGAGCCATAGACAAATTCAAAGGGAGATTTTACATTTAGACGCACCCGCCCGTGGAGGTGGATTCGTTGCTATGCAAATACTACATTTCTACGGGATTGACGGTAAGAAAAAAGGTATTCTATCTAAATCTAGTATTGAAAGTGAATATAAGACGGCCAGCGATGAATATAGGAGGGCGTTGGATTTAATACTGTAAAGTATTTAATAGTAACCCCTTAATTTAATAGTTTAATATGGAGTTTATCCTTTGCTTTTCGAAGCCATTGGATTACAATAAGGTATAATGTGTATAATTCTGGGGGAATATACGTGAATGAAAACAAATATACTGCCGTGGAGCTCTTCTCAGGAGCAGGTGGAGTAACAGAAGCCATTAAAAATAAATTTGATTTAAAATGTGCTGTAGAGTACGATCCTATTATTGCAAAAACATATGAACTTAATCATGGTAAAGATCATTTAATTGTAGATAACATCAATAATCTTAATCCACATAATGTATTAGCTTTTACAAAATTGAGCCCAAATGAATTGGATTTACTAGTTGTCACTGCTCCTTGTCAGGGATTCTCTAGGCATACACGAAAAAAAGCTATTAAAAATAAGGACAAAAGAAATAAATTAATAATGCAAACAATTAGATATTCAAATGTATTTAAACCATCTTATATTTTCTTTGAAAATGTAAGTAACATTCTCAACTTCACCCAATTTTCCCGATTCATAAGAATTCTGACAAATCTAAAGGCAAATGGCTATAAGCGATATGCAAAATGGCCATCTTATCATATTCGTTTTGAAAGAATAAATGCCTCAGATTATAACGTACCACAAAACAGAAACAGGCTAATTCTCATCGCAAAAAGAATCGATTCATTTCCAAATACTGATGCAGTTATTTCTTATGAAAAGGGCGGTATTCCTTCTGTTAAGCAAGCCCACGACATATGGCCCGATAAACAGAAGGCACCCAAATTAGGGCAATACCTTAAACAATATAATCTATCAAAAATTAAACCTGGTGAAACCTGTCAAAAAGATTCATTGCATAAAGCTCGCAAACTTTCCAATCTAAATAAAAAAAGAATTAGTTGTACCCCACAAAATGGTGGATCAAGAGCAGATTGGCCAGAAAAACTTCAATTGGATTGCCATAAAAAGAAAGGAGTTAGTTATGGTGATGTGTACGGAAGAATGAACTATAACGATTATGCTCCTACAATCACCACTGGCTGTACATGTTATTCAAAAGGTAGATTCGGTCACCCAATATACAACAGAGCTATTTCATTAAGGGAAGCAGCACTTATTCAAACTTTTCCTGAATCATACAAATTCACTGGTAATATAAACGGAGATGAAAATACAGGATCAATTGATAAACTATCAACCCAAATCGGAAATGCAGTTCCTGTTAATTTGGCTGAAACTTTCATTGCTAAAATCGCCCGGGAACTTATAAAATCAAAAACTAAGGAAAGCGAATCTAATCTTGTACTTTCTTGAACAATTACTGACCAGCCCATACACTTATAGGGCTGGTCTAAAATTAACTCTTAATTATTGAAAAAACCAATATCTTTATCAGGGGTCCCTATAACTAAAGCACGGTCTAGTAACCTATTAAATTCTTCACAACTCGTCTCTGGTAGTAATGAGCAAGCATGACAAGCAGATAAGTTCAAAGCACCCATTCCTTGTCCCTCACTTTCGATACATAAGGGATCGGATGAGCACCATGATGCTCGATTTACAGCATTTGCAAAAATTCTATTGAAAAATTCTGAGTCTCCCTGCCTGACAAGTCCCCCTAGAGTGCCTTCAGAATCTCCACTGGCTGTGTAAATTAATATTCCAGACATCTCTGACTGTTCATCACGTTCATTACAATAAAGCCTCTCTCTTAATGATGACGTAGCATATCCGCATTCAAAACTTAATTCCCTGATAAGCAAATGGGATAACGTATGAAGAAGTATATATTTAGCTGAAATGGTTCTATATTCCATCCCTCTTTTATCGGTATAACTTTCGTACCTCTTATTTATTATTTCAGCTCTTTTTTGCACCTCAGGATTTCTCTGCCAATCATTTAATACATTTTCATTAAATGAAATAAAAATACCTTCTCCCCTAACTTCGATAGCAGGTAACCAATCAGTCGTATAGCTTTTAACAGGGATACCTCTACCTTCATTTTCGCTTTCATCCTCAACACCATAATCATCCCTACCAAGGGGGTTAACTCTACTGAATGCTATAAGTGCTCGTAATTCTCTTAGACTATTAACCAGTACCATGTTTTCAATACCTGGTATATTATAATTTTCAACTTCTTGATCACTTATCACAAAATCCTTTGAACTTATTTCCTCCTTATCAAAATTTCCTAATAACGCCATATATTCCTGGTAACGATACTCAACCTCATCAATGGAACCATTTGCAGTGTTATTGATATTTTCTATAGCTCGTTTAACATCATTTATATTTTTTCCGAGTTGGTCTGCTATTGATTCGTATAATGGACTTGGATCAGGAAATAAATTTTTTTGAGTTTGAAAAAGATGCCAAGCATTTGTTTGTTGAATATCAGCAATCAATTGATCAGAATACGGTGGTATTAATATAGACGATACTATTTTTGGGAAATATACATTTGATGCGGTTCTTTGTAGTGTTTTTGGGGTACATTCACACTCATTTTCATCATATTCATCAAGCCATGGTTTAAATCCTGTACAACTTTTTTCATCATGAGCGTTATCATTAAATGCCCCACCTAAATTGCGTTTTTCACCACATCCTTTGCATTCTACCACAATACCTCCCAGCCCTGAACTACTTCCACCGACCCATAGTCTTAAATCAACATTTTTGCAACCATTTCCTTTATGCACCCATTTTTCCCATGGAAAATCATCTGTATGACCTTTTTCGCAAACTACTATAAAACGACTGGGAACCAATTTTAAGTTACATATGTTACAGGTCGGAAACTTAGAATCTTTACCCTTAGATTGTTTATAATTTTTTCTCCACTCATCTATGTGTTTTAATCGTCCACATCTTGAATTTTTACAATATAACCATTTAGGAAAACGATAAAAAGGAATACCATTTCTATACTCGCTTTTGGAAGGAACCTTTTTAAAATGAGTTATGTTAAACTTATTTAATCTTTTTTGCAATCTTGTATCATATAAATATGGAATACCTGCAGTACCCCATTTATCAATACCTGCTGGCATTACGGATTCATTAGGAAAATCAACTATGCTACCTACACCAAATGGCCCAATAAATTGATTGCTTCTAAAAACATCATACCTCAATTCTGGATCGTATTGTTTTTTTTGTTGATTCTTTGACATACAATGCCCCCCCTAATCTTTTACTCTTACAACACATTCTTCACTTACATTCCTCATTGACTGTAACGTTGGGAAAACATCTTTCCCACGAAACTGCTCATGATACGGATATAGTAATCTTCTTAATTTAGAATTTCTATATGTCAGGTTTTCATCAATAGATGCAACATCATGCCAGTTTTCTATTACCTTCTGTAATTCTTCTGCTGCAGCCTCATGTTCCTCAGGCATAACATCTTCTACTCTTTCCAGTATGACATCCTTAATTCGGTCTAAATCCGTCAAATCTTTTCTGAACTTAGACGCCTCATTATCTTTCTTCAATAAAGTCAAATGCCGAACCAATGAAATTAATACAGCGTGTAACGCTCTTTTTCTTGCCGGTGGCGAAAAAGGAGTAATGCTGGTAGGTTCTACATATTTATAAAATGCTTGATGATAAGAAGAAAAAGTTTCATAATGGGATCTATCCCTTGGTCTGGCACCATCATATAATGTAAATATTATTCCTGGATATTTCCGTCCTACTCTACTTGTAGCCTGGATATACTCTGAGGTTGTTTTCGGCTGACTCATGACTGTCATCAAGCCAAACCTATCAATATCTACCCCCACAGAAATCATATTCGTAGCTAAGAGAATTGGTATTACATTCTTGTCTGGATATTCTACACTTAGGTTCTCCAGAACCTCTGTTATTTCTCCTGACTTCCTTCTACTTGTTAGTTCTGCAGCCTCTCCATACATTCTAATTTTTTTCGATCTCCTCCGAGCAATTCTTGACACTTGTTCTTTGATATCTACTTGGGTTAGTGTTAGTGATTTCCCAAGTTCTCTGATTGAGTTAAAATAACTGACCAAGGTCCAATATTTATCCTTTACCTCATCTTTATAATCCAGCTCGCTTATATAATGAAGTAATCCGGAGAATAATCTAACTTGTGTAGTAGTTTGAGTTTTTCCCGTAGACATCAATCCGACATAGAGTCTTCCAGGTCCATTGTCATCCTCTCTTGAAAAAAATGAATCCTCTGCATCGATTCCCGGTGGAGGGAATTGTGATACATCTCTATTATAAAGTGCTTTTACCTGTTCACCAGCTCGTCTAATTGTTGCTGTAGAGGCAATAATCTTTGGTTTTATATTCTTAATTGTACATAATGCATCTATAGCAGTTTCATATAAACCAACCATAGTACCCAAAGGGCCAGAAATTAAATGTAATTCATCTTGAATTATTAATTCTGGTGGACGATTATTGTTTCCTTGATTTAAAGCGAAGATATTTGACACTTTTCCGTTCCAAGGCATCATGGCAAACTTATCTACAGTTCCAAATAACAAGGTTGGAGGGCTCTGATATATATCCTCATCCACAACTTTTATCGGTAATTCTTCGTTAAAGGGACATTTATCATGAGTACAATGTATGATAAATTTATTAGGCTTTGATTTTGGTTTATAACCCCATTTTCCTTCAGTCTTTTCTTTATAAAGCCGAGTCCCGCACCATGGACAGCTTAATACTTGAAAAGGATTGTTTGTTTCTTGGTTTGAAACCAATTTGTCACAAGCATTTTTAGCATCTATAAAACTGTTTGGTGTAGAAGAGGAACCAATCCATAATCCTATAGATACTTGTTCGTCACCCAATTCAGGTAATTCTTTTCTAATTTCTTCGCACGCACAAATCAAAGTACTTGCTCTTTGAAATTGTTGTGCAGTTAAAAGTCGTAAAGTATATCTCATTAATATCGCGGTACCATTACTCTCCTCGGAGTATCTTAGTCTTCTGTAAAAAATTATAAAAGCAGACACACCTAAATATGCTTCAGTCTTACCTCCTCCTGTTGGAAACCATATTAAATCAACTATATCCCTGTCTCGATTATCTACCGACGATAAACCACTAATATTCAAGAGAAAAAAAGCCAATTGAAAAGGTCTCCAGCTTGCATCTGAAATTTTCATTGTTTTGTAATCAAATACATTTATAGCTTCATCTGGCCACTTTTTATTTTCTTGAATAATCGTATGAGCACGTTGCATCAACATAGCCCTATTAGCTAATTTAAATGTTTTTAATATTACATCATCATTTTTAAGAAGGTTAATTCCATTCATAATACGATCTGAAGCGTCACGGCATGCCTTTATATGTCTAGAGGCCGTTTTTTGCATAGGTGGCGATAAAGTATCTAGTTTATTACTTAAATCATCAATCCACTTTTTGTATATTAATGTAAATTCAGTAAGATTATTTATTATTTCTTTATCGCTTAACGGGGATAAATCCGACAAATACTTCATTGACAATGTCTCTTTGGAATTTTCTCCTAGTTCCTCAATATCAAACTTCATTGGAGGAACTTCCTCATATGGAATGATTTTGGTGCTTAAGCTTATGACCTTATTATTTGAGACTTTCCAATACGGAGAACAACCATGGCCAACAGCATAAGATTTTTTATTTCTATACAATAAAGCATTTGATTGTTCTTCGAAATCATTTGTCAGATGGTTGTACGTATCGTATTCAATAATTTTCTCTTTATCATCTAATGGGCTTACCTTCAACCCTACCTGGAAATATGATTTATCATCTTTATTTTGACCATTTTCCTCATGATTTGTGTTTACTAGAGAAATGGTAAATAATGTGCTCTTTGATTCCGGCCTTGGTCTCCTTATACAAACCAATTTCAGCCCATCATCTACTAATTCTACATATTGTTTTGTATCACCGTGCGGTATAATTTTATTTATTTTTTCTTCATCTAAAGGCCTTCTACACCAGCCTGTAATTTGTAAATTGTATAACTTATAGACAGCATTCCTAAAGGGGGTATTCTCCGAAAGATATAGTAAGGAATCCCTATCTTCTCTATTAAACTCTTTAGTTATTTTTAATTTATTTCTTTCTTGTTTTAAATGTCTGTTAAAAACTGTGGAATTTACAATCTCATCGGGGAGAATTTCATCAAGGTATACCTCACAATCAGTTTTTTTTATTTTCGAATATTTCGCAGCATCAATCTTCACATTAATTGATGGATTAAATCCGGAAACATAAAAACTTAAACCCAATGAAGAAGGGAAATATTGAGTCGAGGTTTTTACGGGTGAGTCATCGAAAGTTTCATCATCAATTTTAGTGGAACGATTAGTATCATCTTTTGTTGCTGAAATGTATTTTTCATCAAACATTTCAACATCCGCGGTTTGATTTTCATCTTCAGTATCCACCATCAACATTTCCTGTGGGTATAATATTCCCATTGAATACCTTTGGCTCGGTTTCTCACTTATTATTTCATGTTCAGCATTTTGCAATGCCCCCTCAGAGCCCGGACCAACCATTTCTTTAATAACACACTCTAAATAGTCTTTTCTAAATTGAGAATATAAATTTGTCATCTTTGCAATGCCCCCCTAATTAAGTACTCTTTAGATTTTTCTTTTATTTTCTTATTTAAGGAATGATCCAAGAATATAAATAAAAGCTTTTTTGCTCTTGTCATTGCAACATAGTTAACCGTATTAGTCCACTTTCCATCTATAGAATCTATTCCAAAATATATTATAATTTGGCTCTCAAGGCCTTTGAAGGATTGTGCGGTCGTGTAATAAATAGTATTTTTTCTCGAGTAATTAATATTTTTGGTTGTTAATTTTTCTAGTGAACATGTAATATTTAGTTTGTCTACATAGCTTATGTTCCTATTGTCAGGTAAAAGGATAGTAATATCTTTAGGATTAACCCCGTCTGAAATCAAAATGTTTATAGTAGAAGATACTTTTTTTATTTGTTCAGATTCATTTGAATAAAAATCATACGTTACTTTTTCACCTTCATTTATAAGAGAATTCTCTACATGAAATCCTGAAATAAGTGAAGTTTGAATACATATTGGTTTTGTATTTCTACAATTCAAATCCAACATATATTCTACCGCTCCATAACCTTTTAAGTAGTCTACTACCGTTTCATCATAATTTTTATACATTTCTCCTTGATTATTCGAATCATAAAAAATCGCCCATTTTCCTTCTTCAAGTCCTCCTTTTATTATTTGATCAAGAGCGTTCATCCATTCGAAGTTAAGTATATCCTGCCCCTCATCAATTATGAGATAGTCGTATTTTTGTTCATTTTCAACTAATGCATATATAAAAAATTCAGGATAGATTTTTTTATAAATCATTGTTTCATTTTGATTAAATTTACTAATTTCAGATAAAAATTCACTTTTAAAACTACTTTTCATTATGGTTGAATAGAAATATTGATGGATTGAATTTCCTTCTACATTGAGATTTTCATCAATAATCTTTTGTTTAATTTTTTCGCCCAACAATTTATTAAAACAAAGATATAAAACTTTACTGTTTTTCACTGCTTCCCTTTTTGCCTTTTCAACAGCCAACAATGTTTTACCTGTACCGGCAGTTCCCTGAAAAAGAATCCTATCATTATTTCTTAATCGATCTAATGCCTTATATTGATTTTCAGTAAGCCTGATTTGTTCTTGTTCTATTTCGTTTATTTTACTGGTTAAAGGCTGAACTAATTCAAAATCACCTCTTAAATATTCAATAATTTTGGCTATTTGTTTCGGAGTAAGAGCCCTTTTATAACTAGTTTTTTCTTTCCAATATGCAACCAGGTCATTTAAATACCCGGAAAATTCAGTGTTACTGTAACTTTTATCATAAATAATCCGGCTACTCCATTCAGGTGATTCTATTTTAAACTCTATATCCGGAAAAACTATACCGTAACCAAATAAAACACTCCTAAAGTCTTTGTCCTTTGACTGCAGTGTGTTCATTAATGAAAACATTGCAGTAGAAGCTTGACTAAAAGGACCTTCATACTTAGTGTTTTCAACACCGTATCTATTAATAAACTTCCATACCCCATCTTCCCTTTTTACTCTTCCACCCTTTACTTCTAAACAAAAAATACCACTTTCTCCAATAAGAAGAAAATCAATTTCTCCCTCGACCTTTTTATCATGTTGCGCCAAACCTAATGAATGAAGACATGTCCAGTTATTTCCTAATTCATTTTCAATAATTTTAAATATCTTTCTTTCAGCATTACTTTTAATTTCAGTATGAAAGTAAGGTGGAATCATTCTTGCCAACTCTAACCCTCCTGATCCAATAATCTATTTGTTTTAAAATAAGGTACATGAACTTTACGACTATTTTTCTTTCGAACCTGTACTATATTTATATTCTTTGATAAATCTTCAACCAATTCTTTTAAAATTTGATCAGTGTTATTTTCATTAGTATTATATGAACTTATAATAGAATTTGCTAGATATCTCCCTAGTTTTATGTGCATAGCCCGGACTTGACTACAAGCATTTTTTACATCAGAAAGTTTATTTATTAGAGTTCTGTCATTCGTTAATCTAGAAGTTGCTTCAATAACATCATTTGTCCCTATAACAGAGGGGTCTTTTAGCCAGTTAGCAATAGTAGCAGGATGCCTTGAGACACCATATTCCTTCAACTGATTTGCAATACTTAACTCAGTAAAACCGTACTTTTCTTGATATTCTTTAAGCGCTTCCGTCCATAATTCACTTAAGACATAGAGTTTATTTACCTTTTCGGATGACGTCCTCATGTTATTTACCAACTCATTAAAAACATCTTCATCTTTATCAACAAAAACTAATTCATCGTATTCTTCTAGTTCGGAAACGTTTTTCCTAACAATTGTCTCTTTTTCCCGATCAAGAATGCGACAGTTATATCCATTAGTCAGAAAGGCAAATTGTCCCTCATCAAAAAGAATTAAAGTGGCTTCTTCATTACCCGAAGTCTCTTTTGTATTGTATGAATTTATTAGGGCCGTCTCCATATTTTTAATTATAAAATTTAAATCCTCATATTCCTTTTCATTTACCTGTTTACTACTATTCGTAAGGTCCAATTTGTTATCTGAGTCCTTTTCCGACACAAAAGGACCAATCATTTTATTATATTGTTGAAAGTAATAATTAAGAGAATTTAATTCATCTTTATATAGAACATGATGTTCGTACTGTCCTTTTGATTTCGTTCCCAGATAAAATACATCGCTGTCATACCACCCCAGTATATAAATATTATTGTAGAATTTCTTTTCCCGTTGTATTTGTTTAACAGTTTTAATTGATATGTCGACATTTGGGTATTCATGGTTCATCCACGTATATAAATAATCGATATAGTTTTTCCTTTTAACAACAATGCAATCGTTATATTCTAATTTACACATTATATCTCTTAACATTTCTTCCTTTGGATGCTGTATATCATGAAACGAAAGTAAAGTTTTCACATCATTTATTATTCCATTCACCATATTAAAAGTATCTTCAGAAGTAGTAGCAAGCACATTTAACTTTTCCGACTCTAATTCAGTTATTATGCTATGGTAATGAAATTTAGGATTGATATCTTCTAGTTCTTTTATTGATATTGGCATTGTTCTTAAAAAACTTAAAAAGCCTAATGTTTTTCTTACTATATTCATTATATAAATGTTTTGTGTGAATTCTTTTTTTAATGTAAGCACTTTCTTTTTCAAAGAATGCAATATTTCATTTGCTTCTGACTCTACTACCAAAAAATTCCTTTCAAAATAGTTTGATCTTCTTGCAATTGTATTTCTTTCTAGCAAAAGATCCTCTGTATCATTTGTTGTATTTATAATTACTGGGGCATTGTCACTTAAAGTGGGGCTTGTTTCTGGAATGATATCATATTTAAAACTATTCATAATTGAAATAACCTTAGAATCTATATCTAATAAATCCATTACTATAGAGATATTATCCAAGCTGCTATAATTATCTATTACGTCAATATATATGCTATTACCAAGTATTTTACTTTTACCGAATACAATAATGTTTTTAATATTCTCATCATCTTTAATTAATTCATTAGCAGTTTCAAGATTTGGAGTAAAGCAAAGTAGTGAGTCTCTTTGTAAAGGGTCTCTTCCTATTCTTTGAAAATTATCAGCTTTAGGAAAATAACCTGTAGGAATTAAATCAACTAAGGGAGTGCCCTTTAAAGTAATATTATTTATATAATTCATTTCTCTTTTATTACAAACAATCAATGTTTTATATGTATTTATTGTGGGGATTTCTATTGAATCAAAATTAAATATATCCGAAAATATTTTTCGTTCTTTTTTAATCTTTTTGATTGGTCGATATTTATATTTAGTTATTTTTGCATTTCCTTGATACAAACTTATCCTCCAAGTAAGTGCTTTTGGCAAAATGTAAGTCATATCTGAGAATCTCACTTTAACCTTATGTTCTTCATTTATTTCTTCAACACTCCCTATACTTCCATCTAATTTTACTTTTTGCCCGATACTGAGGCGTTGGATATTTTCTTCATTAAGTCTAATAATTTCATTCTTAATACCATTTAATTGGTAAAATATGCTTAATAGTAAAGCCCTTAAAAAACCATAGGGATTCACATTAATAGTTTTATTTTTTACAGTATTTCTCTTACTAAGCGTATCCAACAATTCTTTGTCAGAACTCAACAAAGAAAGTTCAACACCATTATATCTAAGTTCAGATTTATGTAATAACTCAAGTGGCAAAATTTTACTTTCAGATGTTTCCACTTTCATCCCGCCCTTAATTTGAAAATCATAAAAATTTTGTACATTAGATATATTTTAACATAATTTTAAATAAAAATTAATTTGATTTGACTATCTAATTCTGTTTCGAGAAAAATAATAAACACCAAAGGATATAATGATTTCTTAACCACCATTCTTGACATTTACAATTACTACTTTTTACTAAGTATATACAAAATTCATCCTTTAGCATTTTCTATAAAGATAATTATTTTGTTAGTAGCCTGCGAAAAGTCTCTGTTAAATTCATGCTCCCACACTCTAAGAATATTCCAGCCACGGTTTAAATAATAATCCGTTACTTCCTTATCCCTTTCAACATTCCGATATAACTTTCTTTTCCAAAAATCAGAGTTATTTTTTGGTATTTTTCCATGGAATGGACAATGGTGCCAAAAACAAGAGTCTATAAATACCACAATCTTGTATTTCTTTATTGAAAAGTCCGGCTTCCCAAATAATGTTTTTTCATTTCTCCTATACCTGATGTTTTTTCTCCAAAGTTCTTTACTTACTTTTTCTTCCAATTTGGAAACCGATTTGACAGCCGACATATTTCTGCTACGTGCCTCTTTCGATATTTTGTCAGCCATAGTATCACTACCTTTGCTAAGGAATAAAAGGAATTTTATCTTTATTAAAGTATAACTCAAAGGTAAAAGTTTAACTCACAATTACAAACACAACTTATGAAAACCTACTTTTACTACTTAATACGATTCCAGATAATTTACTTCATGCTAATTTGCCGCTATTCCTATGAATTTTCTACTTTCTGGAAGTAGAGTATTTGTCATTACATAAAAGTTCATCCAGGACTTCAGTGTGACCCCATTTAAGAAATTTCGTATTAATACATTCAAGTTTATCAAAAAGGGTACACATATTTTAGAAGAGGACAAGTGTTTGGTGTTTTTGTAAATTATTTAGTATCATATTGACTTAACAATCCCTAAACGCATGCCCAACCCTTCTTACTCAATTTCCCCCAGATCCGTTCAATATTACAGTACCCACCTCCCCTTTTTCTTGTATAGTTAAAAAAACACAATACAACACAGACAGTGCATCATTGCCTTACAAGGGAAATACGATGAGAAGAATTATTTTAATCACAGAGAGTGAAGCCAATATACCGGGGGAATTGGCAGCTAAGCATGCTATTCAGGTTGTCCCGATGCACGTCGTTATGAATAGGCAGGATTATTTAGATGGCTCGTTACCAGTAAAGGATATCTTTGACTATTATGGGCGGACGAAACGAATACCCTCTACAACCTCAACGAATTCCAATGAATATCATGACTTTTTCACGTGGATAAGAGCGGATTTTCCCGATTCCATCATTATTCACATCAGAGGCATCTTCTTCCTTTCAAAATGCAATAATCGCATCCGAAGATTTTGATTATCTAATTTTAATTGATGCTTTAAACTTTACGTGTGGTTGGGCTGCCATTGTGTTGTATGCGGTTAACTTGTTAGAGAATGATCCTGCGATTGAACCAAATAGCTTAGCAGAAAAAATTGAAGCAATCATTCCTAAATCAAGGCTTGCTTTCGTCCCCGGCAGCTTGGAAATTTTTAAGGGCAGGTGATTGTGTAAGCAATGTGGCTTATCTTGGCGGAGCTTTGTTGAAAATAAAGCCGCGAATTGAATTAATTGAGGGTAAACTTGTTTCAACCAAAAAATACCGCGGGAATATGTATGCAGTTGCAGAAAAACTGCTGCAGGATTATTTGAATCAATACGATATCGACGGGGAACAACTTTATTTTCAAAACTCACTAGGAATCGATGAAGGAATCAAGCAGCGGATGGATGAAATTGCAAAAGACAATGGATTCAAAAATGTAAAATGAATGCAAGCCGGCGCTGTGATTTCAACTCATGCAGGGCCAGGAGGATTCGGGATTGCAGGGTTGGAAGTTTAGTGGGACTTGTGGTCAGATTGACTGCCTAAAAAAGGTTCCTTACACCCGGAACTAAATAGAATAGGGTGACCTTTCTCAAGGCCACCCACTCATCAAACCACACGTGCCCTAGTAAGGCATACGGCTTACCAATATGTTAAAATAACAATGCACAACGAATATTTGGGCACTTTCATTACCTGTCACCCATCTTTCATTGTGTACATTCAGTTAGTTTACTCCGAAGTATCTCTAATTGTTCACATTATACACCTTTTATAGGTATGGAACCACAAAGTCGTTCTCCTTCCGTTTTTATATGGTTTGGTCCATACATTACTCCTGTACTACCTATCCGGTTATTTGCTCTATATCCTTGTTCCTCTTAATTGTTCGGAGTACATGTCGCAGTTCTTTCGTATTATTGAATATTCCTTTTATCAGACTAACAGTTTCATAAGCAGCTTCAACATCTAAATATTCATTATCCGTATGCTCGTTCCTGTACCCGGCAGAAAGATTAACACATTGGATACCATGTTCTGCCCAAATTCGTGTATCACTGCTTCCGCCATTTGTGCAACTCCACCCAGACAATCCTTCCTTCTCTGCGATAGTTTCAAAAAATTCACCATACACTTCATCACAAAATGGGATGTAACCTCCACATGAGGTTACAATATCACCTTTCCCACGACGGTCCACTACAATTGCCGCGTCAGTCCCCCAAAGGAAATAATCATCTAAATGATTTGCTCCAACTAGCCCACTTTCTTCTTCCACCGTAAAAATGAATTTTACCTTTCCATTAAATGAAGAATTAGAAAGATGTTCTGCTATAAACAAAAGAACTGCAACACCGGCCCTGTCATCACCTCCAAGGATACCTTTACTGCTGGACCATATATTATTTTCTTTTTTAATCACACGGTCTGATTCAATTTCGCATACAGTGTCCAGATGAGCATTCAGTAAAATAGTCGGTCCATTTCCGGATTTATATGTCTTTTCAGCTAACAGATTGCCATGCCGGTCAATTGAAAGATAATCTACATATGGGCTGAGTTTCCCCTTAACATATTCACGTATTTTATCTTCTTTTCCACTTACACCTGGTATAGATAGAAGTTGCTCCAGTAGTACATAAAACATTTGCTTTTTAATATAATCAAATCCTTGTTCAATCCAGGATTCTTTAATAAAACTCATCTTTTCCGCCAAATCAAGTAATTTATTCCTTTGCAAATGCAAAGTAATATAACAACTGCTGGAATGTTCACGACAATTTACGCGTTTCAATCCAAGTGCCAGCAGCATTTGTACAAGCTGTTTACTATCCCTTTCCTTTGTTACCATTACATAAACATGCGCAGGTCTTCTTTCATGTCCATCACAAGAGCCTGAAGTATGAAACCCTAAACGGTTCAATTGCCGGACAATACCAGCTATATACGTATCCAATTCTATAACCTTTGCCTCTTCTTCTCCAGGTCTGAATCCAAGCCCTTCTCCTCTTCCTCTAAGTGGGAAATCAAGAATCTCAACCCACTTCTGCTCACTTACAGGTTCACTTTGAAGAGATAATATCTGATTCTCCAGATTATAGGAGACATCTGCCTGGTCCAGACTATTTAATAAAAAGTCAATGTTCTTCTTCGTTTCCAGCCGGCAGTCAAATACATTCCTTTCCTTTTGATTTAATTTCCACCCATAACGAATAAATAATTGGTTCCATGTTTTCATATACCATTCATCCCCTTTTCGATTTGTAATTTCATTGTATAAAAAGGGGGATGACAGCTCTGTCATTCATCTAATATGAATGAGCTATCAGTTCGATACATGATTAAATAAGGGATTTCCCCGGTAAAGAAATATGCAGACTCTCCAATTAATGGAACCCTGGTAATAATTGATTCAGGTATTCCCACCTTGGTCATTCTCTCTTTCAATCGGTGAATATTTTGAACAAACGTATTTGCAAGTACTTCACCAGTTTTTTCATTCGGTTCAATAATCTTATAGAAATCATTTCTTTTTGCAGGGTTTTGCTCAGAGGATTTCAATAACAAATATCGCAAAATTTCCGATTGCTTAATGGTTAACTCTTCTTCTTTTCCGTTATATATTAATGAATGGCTGCGATCTGCAAAGTAAAGGATGAGCGTATTTGGATGAGGATCCACCGCAATCTCTTCAGTTTTTTCTTTGGAACAACGACTTTCTTTCTCTGAAGTTTCAAGCGTAAAAGCATTCGCTGTTAAATAATCTTCATTATGATTAATAATTTCATATAATGGTGACATTTCAAGCTTTGGTGAATTTTCACGGGCTGCATCAAGTTCAAGAGTTTGCAGGGAGCTGTGTGCAGACTCGGCGATATAAAGCGCACTGTTACTGAGATACAGTTGTGCGTTATACATCTGCTGATTCGTTAAACAGTAATCAGTATTAGTGCATTTATCTTGGGTTGCCGCAGCATTTTGAAAATGATTAATCGCAGTTGAATACCTTTTCCGCTTATAACTTAGAAATCCTAAGCGATAGTGGGCTATCGGAATTACCCGATCATAATGAACAGCCTTCTTCAAGCAATTCTCAGCAGTATAATCATCTTTCCTGTATTGCGTCTTCAAAAATGATCCATAGCGTACTAAGTAAAAAACCAATTTCTTCTTAATCATCGGCATACTTTGGTAATACTCATCACTTCTGTCACGTCTTATCCTTTTATAAAGCTCTTCATAAACAGAAATAATGCGGGACAAAGAGTTATTCTCATCTTTGTTTAAAGATTGATGAAGCTCCTGTTCCAAATCAAACAACTCGTCAATTGATTTTGATTGTAAATTCATAGACTCACCCTCTTTCCATAAGTTTGTAGGAAGATATATAATAAATCACAAGTACCTAGTCACCCGGGATTATGCGACACCTAAAAAGAATTAATTAATTAACTAATAGATACATAGTTGATGGTTTAGTTTATTTGTTTAAGTTATAAATTCTACGTTATAGCTCTTTATCCCTGCATTTTTCCTCATTAAATCCTCTGTCTCTTCATGTTTTCCATCGCGTTTATTTAAAAGGAGTTACTCAGCTTTCTGTCAAGCTGCTATGATTTCCACCTATGCAAGTCTTGGAGGCTTCGGGATTACAGGATTAGAAGTTTAGAAAAAGCGGAATTCAGGGCTAAACCCTTGTCTCGCTTATAGCCTCATTCTTCCAGTCGAATAATCTTCCCTCTTATCCGTGCACCCACCACCGAGTCAACAATTCGCTCCAGTAATTCCTGCTTGGTATATTTTTGGTTTATATAGACCCCCAGAACTCTGGAGAATGCAATAATATCCCTTTTCAATCGGAGAAGATTATTATTCATAAGAAGTTTCCTGGCCTCATCCAGTGTGGAACATTTATGTAAGGCACTTTCTAGGTGTTTCCAGTCCGCAGATTCTACAGGCTCTTTTACAAAAGATCTGCCAATTTTTAAATACGAAGTTATCTTTTGATAGATGACTCTTTTGGTATCTCTTGATTTGATGTTGATCCCGAAATAATTGCAAAAGGAGGCGAGTTCTTTTTTCGTATACGTTTTGAGGACTTTTTCTACATTTGATTCCTGTTTAATCATTTGGATCATTTGATTGTACCCATCTGTGTGACCAGTTTTTGCTTCGAAGCAAATTATAGCCTGCCCATTCATTAATTCCTGAAATTGTTTTGCCGTTAGTCCTTCCAGAAAATCCATTGTGATTCGCAGCAACTTTTCCGTATCCTTTTTACTCATGGTTTCTCCTATCTCTGTGTGTATTTAACCATTAATTCACTTGCAATCTGCCTAATTTCATCGCGAATGATAACCTGTGACAGGCTTTTACCCTTTGATAATACAATTGGAATTCCTGCTTCGGGAGCTGTGGCAAATTGTGTTTTGCCTTCCCGTAGAACGTTTCGAAAACACGGATGACTCTTCCCTACTTGATTCATGTACTCTTTTTGCACAGCTATGGGACCTTCCCTGTAGAAGGATACCATTGTAAATACCACGCCTAACATGTGGGGCGAAATTTGCTTTGGTATATTTGAATCTGTCTCTTCTCTGTATTGATTAAATTTTGCTGCAAGTGCTGTTACATGGCGGATTAACGTGTCAATTCCCAATGTGGATAAATAATCTGCTTTTGCCGGAACTATGTATGCATCACTTGCTGCAAGTGCATTTTGCGTAACTATATTAAAATTCGGTGGACAGTCAATGATAACCATGTCGTAGTCATCTTTAATATCATCCAATTTAATCTGAAGATTCGATAATACCTTCAAATAGTTTCTGCGGATGGTTCGGTCGGTATTTCCTCCCAGCTTACTGGAAAGCTCCATATCGACATGTATTAATTCCAGATGTGAACAGATCATATCGATTCTGCCATCGGTCTTCAACAACCGCTCATTCACCCGATTCGGTGTGACAATTAAATCTTTAAGTAACGCCTGCCCATTATTATCCAAAAAGTCATCGTACCAGTGCTTGATTGTCCGTTTCTGCCGATCAAGACTTTGCCATTCGTCAATATCCATAAATGACAAGGTCAAATTTGTCTGCGGATCCATATCAATCAGTAATATTTTCTTATCTTTTCTTGCTAATTCAGCTGCAATATTAGAGGATAGCGTCGTCTTTCCCACACCACCTTTGTAATTCATTATAGAAATCACAGCCATAGGTTTCTCCCCTTCCGTTGTTTATCCTGTTGTTATGTATATGCGGGGAATTAAAATCTTTTCATTATATATCTTTTGTAATAAATGCCACCTTTTGATGCTGACATTCGATTATATATATTGAAGGGTGTTCACTATTATAATCGTTTGCGGCAATGAAAAAGTGGCATTGGAAAGTCGAATTTATAAAAATAATTTTTTCCGCTATCGTAGTACCTGGACCCTTTTTGCTGTATAGTAAAAGATAACCACAATACAGCACAGTCAAGACTGCATTGCCATAGGAGAGGGGAAATATGATGAGAAGAATTATTTTATCCACAGAGAGTGGAGCCGATATACCGCGGAAGTTGGCGGATAAGCATGCTGTTCAGGTTGTCCCGATGCACGTCGTTATGGATGGAGAGGATTATTTGGACGGGTCGTTACCTGTAACAGATATCTTTGACTATTATGAACGGACTAAACGAATCCCCTCTACAACATCAACCAATTCCAATGAATATCACGATTTTTTTACGAAGATTAGAACGGATTTTCCGGATTGCATCATTGTTCACATTGGTTATACATCAAAGGCATCTTCTTCTTTTCAAAATGCAGTAATTACATCCGAGAATTTTGATAATCTACTTTTAATTGACACTTTGAATGTTACGGGTGGATTGGCTGCTATTGTGTTGTATGCGGTTAACTTGTTAGAGAATGATCCTGCGATTGAACCTGATAGCTTAGTAGAAAAAATTGAAGCGATTATTCCTAAATCAAGGCTTGCTTTTGTTCCCGGCAGCCTGGAGTTTTTACGAGCGGGTGGTCGTGTAAGCAATGTGGCTTATCTAGGAGGGGCTCTGTTAAAAATAAAGCCGCGAATTGAATTGATTGAAGGTAAACTTGTTTCAACAAAGAAATATCGCGGGAATATGTATGCTGTTTCAGAAAAACTGCTGCAGGATTATTTGAATCAATACGATATCGACCGGGAACAACTTTATTTTCAATACTCACCAGGACTCGATGAAGGCATCAAACAGCGGATGGATGAAATTGCAAAAGACAATGGATTCAAAAATGTAAAATGGATGCAAGCTGGTGCTGTAATTTCTACTCATGCGGGACCCGGAGGATTCGGGGTCGCAGGGTTGGAAGTTTAACAGATCGGCGGGGCATGGATTCAGGTCCCTTGTCCCGCTTATAGCCTCAATCCTCCAATCCAATAACCACTACCGAATCAACAATCCCCCAGCAATTCCTGCTTGGTGTATTTACAATCCAGGTTAGAACCGGATTCCTCGTATTTTTCAAGAATCAGGTGGTACAATATGGAATGCATTTTAAATACTATTTTTTGGAGGTAACATGCTTACATTTGACGAAAAACTGGCTATTATTGAATCATTTCCTGAACTGCAGCGAAGGGACATATCCCTTGGCCGTGTGAATTTTCATTTTGAAGAGAGTGTCATGGATAAGAAAATCGTGGTATATCGCCTGCATCCAAACGGGAACGGATTTGTATATGCTGAACAGATAGATGATAACTATGAAACTGATTCAAAAGGGATGGTGAACATCCGTGACTTTACGGAGCAGGAGCTTCGTAGGGTGATTCAACAATCTATTGATTCTCTATCTGAATCAGGGCCTTTGGAGGAAACGTGGATAAACGCGGAAAACGAAACGCTCAAACTGGTTCATGATTTTGACTTATGGAATATTTATGCAGGAGAGATGCTTGACGCAACCTACCCAACTTATAATGGCGCAGCAGACTATCTTCAACAGGAAGGGTTCAGGCGTTTACAGGGCGGAGATGCTGAATAGGGTTAAAAGAGTGCCTATCACTCAGTACTTAAAAAATCTCCGTTATAGTTTTCCTATAACGGAGATTGTTTTACAAAACCCTCTCTATATAATTCCCATATCCCTGTAGTATTGGCAGTCCCCGCTCGTTAAGTGCTGACCAAATTTTTCGGTCCAGCGCATATGGGCCTTTATTCTTTAACGCCTCAACTTCTTCCTCGGAAATACTCATTTCATAGTATCTGACCCCTTTCTTAACAACAAATTCATAGTCAGCAAACTTCTTAATATTTACTTCATAGTTGTTGTCCCATTCCTTTAATTGATTTTCAATACAAGTTCCAACATGAATTAAATACGCTTCTCCACTATAATTTTTGGACATATATCCCCTTATCCATCCACTGCTGTTCATCATTAGACATCCCCTTCATTTTAATTTCCTTACTAAAAACAAATGGATAACAAAAATAGCCCTTCATTGCAAAAATGCAACAAAGAGCTACGGCCGTTTGTCATCATTCAAAGCAATGCTTTGCTGGTTGAAGCACCTTACCGCCAGGCAGGTTGCTGTGAAGTCGTCGAGCCAGTACTCTCGTTCACTCTTGATAACACTATTAAGTTATTTTCTATTTTACATGATTAATTGGAAATGTAAAGCTTAACTGATTTATTATTGGACGGGAAACACTACCACTCTCCCCTTCTTACCATTAAAAATCTCCTTCAACCTGGAAATAATCCATGTACCGTGTGACCCGATTAATCTCAGCACATAATTTATCCCTGTTACATCGCTGAATATCCACCGCTCCAGTTCCTTATCATCAAATTCAGGGTGTGACAGTTGGTAATATATGCGGAATTTAATAAATTCGCTCAAAAAATTTTCACTCATTGCATCATAGATATACCAGTCATCGGAATGTTTGATTTTGACAACACCAAGTCCGAGTATGTTTATCAGGTTATAATCAATTCTATGATTATCCACACCATACAGCCGTTCCACTGCACCATCCGGAAATGGAGTGTTTGTCACCACCTCAACGTCCAGCTCTGGAATCATTTCGGTTAGATCCAGATAGTACATTTCGTTCTTCATCGGTATCATTTTAGTTCCCCCTGACTCAGTTCTATTTATACATTTAACTTTAACAAAAGAGATATACATCTTTTCGCTCAGGACATACGTTTGGTATTTTGGGATATAAAAAAACACCTTTGCAGAGAAAGATGTTACTCATTATATGGAATTTTTTTAGCTAAATATGCTTGAATGGAGTCTGGCAACAGCCGAAAGAACAACCCTCTATATTTGATATCAAACAGCCCAGCAATGAGGAGAATTATAACAATTAATAATATTCGTTTCCCGTTCTTTATCATTTTAAAAGCTCCCAACCAAAGAATTGCAACTCTACGTTTTAATTTACCATAATCGCATTAAATGCAAAAATAAAACCGTACTCCTTCTTGAATACGATTTCCAAACGATCATCTATTCAGCATTTCTTTTTCTCTTCTCAACTGTTCCATTCGGATATCTCCCTGCAGAAATTTTCTTACCTCTTCAACGCTCAGTCCGAATTCCTTTGCTGTTTTAATCAGGAGTATCCATTCTTCATCAAGTTTGCCGATTCGTTTTTCTTTCATAAACTCCTCCTTTTGGTACGGTGTGTACCTCAGATCGTTTAATCTCCCGCCCACGTCTTTCTAAGAGTGTTTTTTTGACTGGTTTTTTTGTGGAAAAAATCAATTGAGAACCATTTTATAAAATACTCTAGCAAAACAAGCATTACCATCTCATTACTATTACTGCCTTTAAAATAATTTCTTAAAAGCTCTGTTCCAATTTTTCAAGCCGATTTTGCAGGTGTACGTCATAATGATAATAATGAAGTGCAAGTTTCATATAATAGCTGCATTCCCTGTGATTTTTACGTTTTTCATAGTATTCTGCCAGGTAAAGAGCCATCGTGCCCAGTTCTTTTTCCAGTTGGTTGCGAAGGTTTATAAACCAATCTTCATACAGCCCAGGCAGCGGATTATCAGATACTTTTCCAAGTAACAGCTTATATGTTGCAGCACGTGCATCATCGTTCACCTGTTGGTGGGCCAGCCCTATTTTTTCTGTATAGTTCCGTAAATCAGACTGGACATTGCCAAGTAAAAACACATGTTCCTTATCACTGGTAAGAACGGGTGATTTGCCGTTAAGCTCCAGCGTTTTTTTCAGGTGATGCAATGATACGCGCAGACTATTTTTGGCACTCTTCAGATCCACATCCGGCCAGAACGTATCACATAATTCGTCCCGTGTTGCTGACTGCTGGTAAGCTAGATAAACGAGCAGCTGCTTTGCTTTTCTTTTTCCCCACAAACCGTGAATCCGCTTGCCATTCAGGTAAACGGCAAACCCATTGAGAATATCAACGTTAAGTTTGAAAGTGGAATCCTTTGCCGTTAATTCATGCATTTCGGTATATAATTGGGTGGTAAGTTTTTTTCGATAGGTGTTTTGTGTATTTTCATGGGGTGCGGTGCTATTTTCGATGAATTGATGAATCCACTCCACCGTCAGTTTCGGCTGGTCCATCTGCATCATGAAGGAAGCATTAGGAATAATATAATGTCTGGCGTTTTGGTATAAATGCAGACTTGCTCCAAAAAGCTCCGGTGGATAAATATCATCTTCACCGCCTGACAGAAGCAGGGTTGGCACCTTTATGCTGCCAAGTTGCTGTGCGGCATTTCCTTCAAAATGATTACGAAATAACTCAAAGTATAATGTGGGGGAAACTTTGTCGTATGCCTGAAATAATATAGAAGCTTTTTCTTCAGTGAGCGGATAACAATTTTGTGTAATAATCATTTTGGCAAGTGAATAAAGCGACCCTTCTTCCTGGACCCATTTTCTTCGCTCGCCAATTATCTCATTGCCAAGCTGCTTCGGATAATACACCGGGGATGTCATCAATGTTAATGTTTTCATATTCCCATCATGATCCTCTGTTGCGTACTGTACGCCAATAAACCCTGAGAAACCCTGTGCAATAATATGATAATTATTGATAGCCAGTTCTTGTATAAGAAAACGTAAATCCTCTGTTAACATGGAAAGATTCCTCGTTTCCTCACCAGCATCACTTTTTCCATGGCCGCGAAGATCGTACATGAGTACATGATAATTCTGCAAAATATACGGCATGGCAAACTCCCAGCTGCGCATGTCTGGTCCCAATCCGTGAATGAGAATCAGTGTATCTGTTGCTGACGGGTTTTCTGACGCAATTTTCCGGTAATGGATGGATACATTATCACGCTTTATATACGTCATGAACATCACCTCCGACCATGACTTTATACCTAGTATATTGGAAATTTATGTATGATTCAATAATAAAGATGGAATTTTCCCACAACAATTATTGTAAATGATATCTTATACAAAATAATGTATATGCTTATCAACGCAAAAAAACGCTACTTTTTATAATAGCGTTAAGATCAGTTAGCGCGAAGCCTTACAACCGCCCTGAGCCACTGGGACAGGTTCCTTGTCTCATTATGCGATCAGGGCTGGCTCGATGTTGCGCTCTCGAAGTTGTGAACTTTGGCATTTTAATTGTGAACTTCGAGCAACCCAATTGTGAACTTTGGGGTTTTGCCTGTGAACTTTGGCGAATTCCCTGTGAACTTTGGCGAAAAGCAGCCATTCATTTTATTTTGCCAGCATCCGGCCAATCTCAGTTCGTTAAATCTCCGCAATATGGTGCCGGAAATCGATGCGGAATTCTATACCCGCTCCACAACACTCTCCACTTCAACACCCTTCAATGCCTGTGATGCCAAATGATCCGCTTCCCTATTCTGCTTCCGTGGGATAAGTTCATATTCCGGGTCAATACCTATTCGCTCGAGATGTTCTTCAATTCGGTCAGCCAATCTGGATAATTCCGCTTCATAACATGGCCATTCACCTTTAAGCTGATTGACGACAACCTGCGAATCACCCGTAAACGTAACCGGCATATGATGAACACCCAGCTGCTCCACTTCCTGCAGTGCCAGGTGAAGTGCTGCATATTCCGTTTCATTGTTCGACTGCAGTTCATCAATCATTGCATTTTTGCGGATCCGATAAGATTTGTCATTCTGCTCGTAATAGATTGCACAGCCCAGCCCGGACTTTTTCGTTTGTAAATCAAATCCGCCATCAAAGTAAACCGTCACATTATGCGGCTCTGTCCGGATCTCTTCCAGCTGTTTTTTCAACTCTTTCAAATTCCATCGGTACTCATACCTGTCGATGAACAGGATATTTTTCATGCGGCCGGTTTTCTCCAGATCCTCAGCCAATAGCAGCGCTTTTTTGGCCGGCATCTCTTCTGAATAAAATACCGTTTCCGTTCCTTTTTGGGTTTTGTATGTAAATTCGATTCTGACGTTCATGCGGATTCATCCTTTTATTGGGAGTGGCATTCTTATGTATAGTTTGTCATGGACTGGGGGTATTATGTGCTGTGTTATAGTGCCGGGAACTTTTTAGCCGAAAAGAAAAGAATCCTATTCCGGTCAGAACGGAGAAGGATTCAAAAGACACCTAACGAGGTCAGAAGGGGATTAACTCCCCTTTCCGCTTCCACTATTTTTAATAAGGGTATGATATCTCCCTGACCCTCTACAGGAAGAGATAAAAATAATGAAAATGTTGTCTAATGCTTCTGTAAGCATATTATACATCATTATTTTTCTAAATTGTCAAATTAAAAGATCATGTGTTCGTTGACAAATTCAACTATTTAGTGTAACTTATTAATTAAGGGTATGATATTACCCTACCTCCTTTGAAAGGGGGTGAATAATAGTGGAATGGTTATTGCTCCTAACGGCTATTATAAGTCTCACCACAGCCATGATTGGTTTTGTTACATCTTTAGTAACAGCGTGCCGGGAACTTTTTAGCCGTAAAGAAAAGAATCCTACTCCGTCGCAACCGGAGAAGGATTCAACAAACAACTGAGGTCGAAAGGAGATTAACTCCCCTTTCCTCACCACTATTATACGCTTATCATACCCTTACCATTCCAAATTTGTCAAGGAGTTGATCTGATGCAAACCGCGGCTTTCATTATTTCAATCGCTTCATTGCTAATAAGCTTGACAACATTCGTGATTATTTACAAAACAAGATTAAACAAAAGCTAAACTTAAAAGGTGATTTAATGACTCTAAAAAAACCGGAGCAATATTATGGACTGAAAGAGATTGCTGATTTTGCCAGAGAAAAAGGAATCGATTACAGCACAAGACAGTTATCTGTATACAAAAGCAGAGATAAACTTCCTGAACCAACAGTAATGATTGGCGATAAAGCCGGCTGGACCAGAGAACAAATCGATGAATGGATTGAACAGGTTAAGGAGAAAAAACGCAGAACAAAATGATTTACCGGGGAGTGTCAGGAAACCACTCCCCTTCTTCCCTATTGACGCTTCTTCGTCTTCTTATTATTCGCCTTCTCCGCTGCACTTAACGGTTCATTGGCAAATTCATGGTCATACTGTCTGGTGAGATTTTTTCTAACCGCTTGTTCGTCACTGACGCGATTCTGTCTTTTTTTGTCTTTAGCCATTTCAGACACCTCCACACCGTAGTTTGACCTGACGTGAGGGTTACTATGTATGTACACGATATGCGGGATGTTGATTTTTTTGCAGGAACTGATTTATCTTATGCGGTGACTTTAAGATGATAACGTCTTTTTCAGCAGGAAAGTTCTCCAATTTCTGCATGATCTCAGGCTTTTTTGCTTTCGGATACTGCCAGACCCATTTCAGGAACTCCAGGGAAATTCTTTCTTCACAGCCCGTTCCCATATCCGGACGGGATTTGTTCCTGTATTGAACAAAGCGTTTAATAATGCGATATACGCAAACCAAGCGCGGCAGGTCGAGCAAAATAATCGTATCGGCAGCATTCAGGCGTATATCCATCGTCCCGCCATAATTCCCATCAATAATCCATTTATCCCTTTTAACCAAATCATGTTGCATTTGTTTTTGTTCTTGTTTCGGTACGCCAATCCAACCGGGCTTCCAAAATAGTGCGTCGAGATGATGGACCTTGATTTGCAATCTTTCACCCAGCTGCCTTGCAAAAGTTGATTTTCCAGAACCGCCGGAACCGATAATCGCTATTTTTTTCATTACTGACCTCCGATTAATCTGCTTGATTATGCTTCTTAGCCTTTCAACTATTTAATAATAGGCAACTCCATATATGACACGTGCTCTAATGAATGGAATACGCGCTGCTCCGCTATTACCGTTTCCGTATCGGTTGCCGGATCATTTCCCGTATTTGAATTCGGGAATATAAAGTTATCGGCACTGGACGTTATTGTCAAACGGATGCGATGCCCTCTTTTGAAAGTGTTAGCAATTTTTGATGTGCGGATTTCGTATTTCTCGATTTTGCCGGGTTCCAGTAATATCTCTTTATCATACCCGTGACGAAAACGTGCTCGTAATACTCCATCGGCGAGCTTGATTGATCGGCCGTCCGGAGCAACATCAGTTACTCTGACAATCCAGTCGGTATCCTTTGCTGAACTTGACGCGGAGAATTTCACCTGGATATCACCGGCGATGGTGATGGGCTCGTTCAATGGTTCGGATGTATAAACAAGGACATCATTTCGTTTTTCAACATTCTGATAATCAGCCGGGACGCCGATTTCATTTTCGGACATGTCGATTAAATGCGGTGCCGGATGTTCGGGATCAAAAGTATATATGTCATTTTCGGCTGAATGAGACAACGAACCTTTCACCCTGTCTCGCTGCAGCACACCATTGCCTTCTGAAGATACGGCATTTCCGCAACTATTCAGATAAAGTTTTGTCCATTCCACATTTTCCGGCGGCCATGTTTCAGCATGTTTCCATTCGTTTGTTCCGGCATCATAATATTCTGCAACTGGACTAGCATCCATTCCGTTGTCAATTCCCTTCAATTTCCGGTCAAACCATAGCTGGAATTGATAATCCAAATCATAGCGGAGTGCGTTGTTGCCAAAGTGAACGCCATGCATGTCACGGGTTGTATTGGCATTGTGCATCCACGGCCCGAGAATAATTTTCTTGTCCTCTGCGGCGAATTTTTTCGCTGCATCCAGCGCTTCCGTCGTGCCCATGCCATTGTCGTCATACCAACCGGACATAATCATCGCAGGCGTCCTGATGTTATTTTTTTGCCGGGACCAGCTAGCCTTCTCCCAGAATTCATCATTTACCGGATGGTTCATCCATGCATTCCAAAACGGCACATCCATGCCGAGTGCTTTTTTCGGGATATCTTTGATTGGTCTGGTTTTCAAAACCTCATCCCAATCGTCCCGCTGCATGTTTTCCGGTTTGAATTCCTTCTCCACCATCGCAAATGTCCATGCCAGCATACCGGAAACAAACGCGCCCCCTTTTCGTGGTATATCAATGAACGGACTGCCCGCTGTAACGATGCTGATAAGTGCTTTCAGGTGCGGGTTTCCGCTTGCGGCAGCTGCCCATTGGACAAAGCCTCCATACGATGCACCGATCATACCGATATTTCCGTCGCACCAGGTTTGCCCGGCAATCCAGTTCAGACTGTCGTCGCCATCCTCTACTTCGGTACTATTTGGCATCCAGTCACCTTCTGAATCCTGTCTGCCGCGTGTATCCTGGATGACAACACCATAGCCGCGCTGGATAAAATGGACATATGCTTTTTCAAGTGCCATTCTGCCGTATGGTGTCCGGACAAAAATGACTGGTACAGGGTCTTCGTGCTCGGTCGGCAGCCAGACGTCGGTCGCCAGCTTTATTCCATCACGCATTGGGATCATGAAGTGTCCGTGGTGTTTTACACTGTGCTTGGCAGGAGATACGTTTCCCTGCTGCCACATATGGACAGCCGTATATTTTTCCAAACCGTCTTTTACAAGAACGCTGCAGTTTTCCCGGGATGTGCTGATGAATGCGGCAGGTTCACCGTCTATGATGACGACATCAAGCGGAAATTTCTTTTCGCGTTCGACCCACAGATGTGCTTCGGTTTCGTGCTTGTGGTAGATTGCGTCCCATGATGTTTTGATTTTTTTACTATTGGTTTGGAAGACTTCCTGATATTCATCGAACCGCTCGTTTATCGTGATTGGATTGATATGGTAATAGTTTTCCAGTTCTTGAGCTTTCTCTTCGGTTAATAATATGGATTTTTCCCATTCATTGTTAGTCAGGTTCCGCTCTCGGTAATACACGCCGTTCGGGCCAAAGTCAACTGTTGCATCAAGAATACCTGATCGATATAAGTTAAATAATGGCATCTCTGTCTCCCCCTTTAAATAATCGTTCTATAAATCAATTATAAACGCAATGGATCAAATGTTGTATGAAAAGTTTGAAATGTAAGGGATTTCAATTTTAGTGAAAATAATTGTGGGGGTCCGATTTTGGAAAATTTATTTTTTGTCTTTGTCTATGATGATGGAGCGTCTGTATATTTCATTCTCAATCAATCGAATGAAACTATTATTGAGTTTTAGTTCTTTTGCCTGATAGTAAGCTTCTAGAAGTTGTTTGTCAGTTAATTTTTCCATAATAATTGCTACGTGCTTATCTCCTTTACATTAGACTCCAAAATAACCTTCGTAAGTCTCCATTACTTTATTACCGTTTTATTTCATAAATTTGGTAAAAGCATGTAAAAAATCCCTATAATTAGTAGGAATTCTGACTTAAAGAGGGGAACTTCCCCTTTCCCTACCCTTAATCTATATTTGGGAAACCGTAAATTTTGTGAAAGCTGGATGTGCGGGCGCATTAATATGTTCGGCACGGCAAAATTGCTATGGAAATGAGGTCTATAATTATGCCACCTTTTCGGACTGAGAACCGATAATATTAAAAGGAGGTTTCATTATTACGTTCGTTTGTGGGTGTGAAAAAGTGGCAGGAACGTTACAAAAAATTTTGGGTAAGAACGTAGCACAGTGGAAACAAAAAACCGCCTGCTGCGTTCCACTCTTTTGTGGTCGCAACAGGCGGTTCTATAACCACTCTACTTCACAACAAATTCAGTCCGGCTGTGGCCTTCTTTCGTTTTCTTTACATCAAGTCTTGCCGGGAACATCGTCTTCAATTCCTGTACGTGGGAAATAACGCCGATCATCCGGCCTGATTGCTGCAGGTCGATTAATGTGTCGATTGATTTGTTCAGCGATTCTTCGTCAAGTGAGCCAAAGCCTTCATCGATGAACATTGTATTAATCGATATGTTGCCCTGGAAACTTTGAATGACGTCGGACATTCCGAGCGCCAGGCAGAGGGAGGCGTTAAACTTTTCGCCGCCTGACAGTGTTTTGACGTCGCGCGTCTGGCCGGTGTACGCATCATAGACATCAAGTGCCAGACCGCTTTGCCGTCCGTGGGATTCCTGACGGTCACTTCGCATTAAGTGGAATTGACCATTGGAAAGCCGCTTCAGCCGGCTGTTCGCTGCGTCAATAATCCGCTCCAGATACTCAATCTGCAAATAGCGTTCAAACGAAATTTTTCGGTCGTTTTGCCCGCGGAGAACATTATACAGGTCCGTAATTGTTGACAGCTCTTTTTCACGCTGGGCGACCTGCTCGTGCGCTTCCAGAATGTTTTGCTTTATCGTCGCCGCCTGGTCCTGATACTTTTCCGATTCCTTAAACGTTTGATAGGCCTGTTCGTAGGCTGCTTTCAACGTTTGCAGTTCTTCTTCGAGTGCGGTCAGATCCGTGCGCTCTTTATCCTTGAGTGTCTCAGACAAATCATGCACCTGTTGTTTTTTAACGGTCAGGTTTTCGTTAAACTGGCGGATTTTTTCTTTCCAGTCCTGCCGCTCCTGAGCTGGCATTTTGGCCTGGTGGTATGCCTCTTCTGTTTCAAAATTTGCTTCAGACAAGGATCCGCGGAACTGTTCTTCGGATTTTTCCCGTTTGTCTTTCGTCTCGACCAGCTGCTTCTTCGCGTGCTCCAGGTCAGCTGCAGCTTTCGTTTCTGCTTCTTTCGCCTGTTGAAGCTGTTGCTGCGCTTCTTCCCATGCTTTCTCGAGCTTCGTTTTAAGCTGCTCGGTTTCACTGATTTCTTTTTCCAATGCCGCAAGCGTCCGTACTTCTTCCGGAATGTTCCGCAGTTGTTCGGTGTATACGGCGTGGGATGCTTTGTAATCAGACTGAAGCTCCTGATAGGTTTTGTCCAGCTGTTCTTTCTTTGTTTCCAGTTGCTTTTGTGCTTCTTTTTCCTTTTCCTGATTTTCTTTCAGCTGCTTTAATTGCTCACGCTGTTTTTGAAGGGATTCGATATCATTCTTTAATTGCGTTCCTTCCTGAATGAGCTGGTCCTTTACTTCAGCAGCTTTACCGGGTTCGATCTGGTAGTTGGCAAGCTCCTGTTCCTTTTCCGTAACCTGAGCCACATTCGATTTAAGAGTAGCAGCGGCCTCCTGATAAAGCCGGTTCTTTTCATTCAATTCCTGTTTCAAGGAATCAAGCTCTTCACGCGACACCATTTCGCCCTGTGCAGTTGCCTTTTGCGGGTGGTGTGTGCTCCCGCAGACAGGACATGCATCCCCATCATGAATATGTCCGGCGAGAATCACCGCCTGATTATTCAGCCAGGCATTTTCTTTTTCGGTGTAGGCTTTCTGAGCTGTCAAAAAAACCTTTTCTTTTTGTTCCGTATCCTGCTTATACGTTGATTGTTTCGCATAATCGTTCAAATAATCCTGGACAACTTTATACTGTTCAAGCATATTTGTACGTTTCGTTTGTTTATCGGGCAGCGTGCTTACCGCTTCGTCCAGCTCCGCGATTGTTTTTTCGTTTGCCTCAGTTGTTTCGGTTTTTTTCTGCAGGTCTGTTTTTACCGCTTCCAGATCTGCGGCTGCCTTTTTGCCTTGCTGCGCTAATTGCTCGAGGTTATTTTTCCGCTCGTCCAGTTCTTTGACAGGCTGCAGAAATCCTTTTAACCGCTCAAGCTGTTTACCGGCGTTTTCCCGTTCGTCTTTCCGGTTCTCCTCCTGCTGATAAGCAGTCTCGGCTTTCGCACGCTTTTCTTCGGCTATTTTAGCCGCCGAGTCCGCCTGTTGTAAAATAACCGTCTTTTCCTGTTCATCCTTTTTCCAGTCAGTTACCTGCTTCTCATACACTTCCAGTTGGCTTGCCCGCTCGGCGTTTTCCAGCTGCTTTTCTTTTTCCTTGTAGGCCGGAACCTGCTCCTCGAGCCCCGTCAGTTCGGACTGTTTTTTGTCCAGATCAGCAAACTGGTCATTGAGTGCTTTTGCCTGATGCAGTTCCGTCTGTTTCTTGTCATGTTTCTGATAGGCAGTCTGATACGCCTGCTCATCGGCAGCTACCTTCTGCGTGTAATGCTCGACTTCCTCATCAAGCCCGGCAACAATCTGGTTGATATTATAATAGTCTTCAGCTAGCACCTGGAAAAGCTCCGCATCCTCGCGTGCCGGCAGTGCTGTATGAATGCTCTGAACAAAGTGGTCGCGCGACTGCTGTGCCTGCCTGAAATCCTGGTCCACCCGATTTTTCCGGTCACGCAGCAACTGACTTATCTGATTGTAGCTTTCCGTTTTGAAAAGCCTGCGCAAAATTGCTTCTTTATTTTCCGTTTGCGAGGTTAATAGTTTCCGGAACTCACCCTGTGGCAGCATAACAATCTGCTTAAACTGATCCTGCGTCAGCCCGATGATCGCCTCAACTTTTTTATCAATTTCGGAAACCATCTGCCGGTCGACACATGGGATTTCTTTTCCATCAACTATTTCATAAAACTCATACCGTTCCCCGGTCTTGGACTTATTCCCTTTTTTCACATGTCCAAGCTGGCGCAGGATCCGGTAATGCCTGCCATGCAATTCAAATTCCAGCTCAATCGATGTATGTGTATCATCATTCGCAAAATCACTGCGCAGCATCCGGTTATCTTCCCGGTCTGTTCCGCTTGCACTGCCGTATAAAGCAAAACAAATCCCATCAAAAATCGTCGTTTTTCCGGCACCTGTATTCCCTGAAATGACAAACAGATTGTTCGCTTCAAGTTCCGTAAAATCAACCGTTTCTGTCCGTTTATATGGCCCGAATGCCGTCATCGTTAATTTCAATGGTCTCAACGTTATTCCCCCTCTCCGAATCTAGTTTTTCACGGTTTCCCGTTCTTCTTTTAACAATTCATCGAGCACCTCTTTGAAAATATCTTCCATATCCGTTGACGCCTCGTGCCCTTTTACTTCTTTATAAAACGCCTTAAACAGCTCCAGATCACTCATCTCCGTACGGCTCGTCCGAATATCGCTTTCAGGCTGATCCGGCGCAGCCAAATAGTTCCCGCGCTCAACATGCATCGCATTCGGATACACCGACCGTATCCGCTCCATCGGCGAAAGCACCGGCGCCTCATCCAGCAGCCGTACAAACACATAATCATCACTAACCGGATGAGTCAGCAGATTCTCCAGTGTATCCTCCACCCGCCGGATATCCCTAAGCGGCGTGAGCGAACGCTTCTCAACCGTCACATTCCCATCCGCATCCATCTCCACAACATGATACCCCTTGTTATGATTTGCTTCCGACACCGAATACTTCAAAATCGACCCCGAATAACGCACCCTCTCATCATGCACATGATGTGCCTGGTGCAAATGTCCAAGCGCCGTATAGTTGAATTGGGAAAATAGACGGGCATCCACATACTCCGCTCCCCCGATAGAAAGCGGCCGCTCCGATTCACTCGTGTTCTCCTCTTCTTCGCCAAACGGCGTGACAAAAGCATGCCCAATATACACATGCCTGGCGTCGGGATCCATGTTCGTGCTGATATTTTCAATGATTTTTTGCGCAGCGTCATTATGGCTGCGAATTGTCTCATCCTCAAATGTCGTGCGCACCACACTCGGATCACAATACGGAACAAGATGAAAATGCACCTCGCCATGTTCATCATTCAGTATAACCGGCTCCGTGTTGTCCGTGAAATTACCAACAATATGAAACCCATTCTGCTCCATAATCCTGCTTCCGAAATTGAGCCGGCTTGGGCTATCGTGGTTCCCCGCCACCGCCAGCACCGGCGTCTTAAGTTTCAGCACAATCGTCTCCAGCACCTTATCCAATAAGTGCACAGCCTCAGTCGGCGGCACCGCGCGGTCATACAAGTCGCCGGCAATAATCACCGCATCCGGCTGCTCCTCTTCAATGGCTTTGGTGAACTGCTTGAGCACATACTCCTGATCTTCTGTCATATACACGCCCTGGACCAGCTTTCCCAAATGCCAATCTGCCGTATGAAAAAATTTCATTACACCTCACTCCTTTTGCGATCAATTCTATCATTCTATTATAGTATAAAAATGGTGTGCTTTGGTTTAATATTGCGAATCGAAATTTTTCCAGCCACCGAATTGCTGACTGAAATTTTGAACTTGAGCGGGAAAACTGTGAACCTGGGCGAAATATTTGTGAACTTGAGCCGATTTCACTACATTTTGAGCCAAATCTGTGACAACTTGAGCCAAAATCACTATTCTGTTAGTTTTTCAAGGTCCAGACGATACCGCATCCCGCTTCCAACTCCAACCTTATCTAATCCTTCTGCTTGTAAACTCTTTCTCGTAATACTATTTGAATCTAGTTTCAAAAAACCCCGGGCTTCCCTATTATTAATGTACTCTCCAACTAACAATCTATAATCGCAGAGGGTAGGGCGATGAGCTGTTTTCGACCTTAATCCGCAGTTCTCACATAGCCATTTACCACTTTTCCAAATCATCGGAATACTGCCGCACCCCGGGCAAAACACACCCTTTATCAAATCGTCAGTTGTAATACCTTTCTTTTCCATCTCGTTATATTCCTCTGGACGGTGATCCTCCAACAGGTGATAGGAAAGCTTCATTAGATGATCATCAGAAAGACATTTCAATTTATTTTTTTCAATAAATGAATCAATTTTAGGAAGAACTTTATCTCGGTGCATGACAATATCGGAAATGATTTTATTGTTGGACAGATTCCTGAGGTAAGTGTCGTTGCTGCTGAACACAACAATTTTTTCAATCGGGACTGTGGGGTAGTTCATTTCACGGAGGTAGTTCAACAATCTTCTATGCTGCAGATTCACTTGAAAAACGGGATTACCGAAATTTTTAATTTCATCGTTTAATTCCCTGTATGCTTGACCCATTTCATCAAAATTCACGTGATCATAAATATTTTTAACTTCAATAATAAGGAAAAAATAAATGGATAGGATTAGAAAGTCCAGTTGAAAGTGACCTTTATCGTCGGGGATTCGCAGGTAATGAAATATCAGGAAGTCATCTTCCGGGAGAAAATTCAAATGGAATATCAGTGACTCCTCACCTTTGTAACCGGAGGACAGCTTGGCGGCGTCTGAATTGATGGATTGTTTTTCCGGATGTGTGTCAGCAATACGCCGATCCAGAGCCAGTGCTTTTTGGATATGAACGGGGAATGTTAATGGTTTGACATACAATTGTACACAACCTTTCATAGTGAAATTTTCGGTACAGATTATATATTCGACACGACTGGCCAAAATCCTTCATTAAAACAAAAAAATTTGGAAATCAAATACAAAACGTGGAGCTATGCTGGATATTAAGCTGATTTAGTGAACATTTTACTAATTTTAAACATGCGTTTGACCTGAAGCAGGCGAACAAAATGTGAACTTGAGCGGGGAAATTGTGAACTTGAGCGAAATATTTGTGAACTTGGGCGATTTCACAGCTTTTTGAGCCGATTCTGTGACAACTTGAGCGAAACCCGAAACCTCCGCATCCAGCACACTAAAAAGCCCTGGAAGCATACATACCTTCCAGGACCGCACAAATCCTATCCCCCCAACAGACCACTCAACGGCTTAAATACCCACTGCACCAGTTCAGTTGGACCGGGCATTTCCGGAAAATATATGAGAAGTGCGGAGAGCAGGATTCCGACTATCGTCAACATGACAAACGCACGTTTTTCTTTCTTCAGATGTTGATCTATTCTTGGCCACTCATACAGTGTGATGAAGACAGCAACAACAATCACTAAAATTACACTTAATATTTTCATTGGTTCGTCACCTGATCTTCCGGTACTGCGGGTGGGGATGCGGACCTGCCAGGCCGTTTAATTTTAACATCACTTTTAATTTTAACGGATATTTCCGGAAACTTTTTCGACCACTTGTTTTTCACCTTGTTGAATTCATTTGGATAATGACGGTGAAACGCCTCACCAAAACCGAGAATATCTGACTTCAATTCTTTCTGGACCAGCTCCAATGCGGCGCGGATACGTTTATCAATCTGATTTTCCAATTGTTTCTCAAGCTTGTTAGCCGTGACAGGGTTCATTAAATTTAACGTTGTTTCATTTTCGACAGCATCATCGATCGATTTTATTTTTATGGTCATTGTCCATGTTCCGTTTTTAATTTTGGGTATTAATTCCGTACTTGCCTCAAAAATGTGAAATGAAATATGATCTTCCTCGCCCTCGGGCTTAACAGTGACTGCGGCATCTTTAATTTCATTTCGTATCCAAAGTACTCCCCTTGTCATCTTTTCATCGAGTTGGCCAACCATTTTTCCGTTTTTAAAAACAGCCGTACCACTAACACGCACCCCGACTGTATTGGGAGGCTCCTCCTCAATTTCGAGAATCGGCAATGCAATACGCTCCCCCTGATCAGCCGCCACCTGGAGCAGTTCTTTTACATCTACGCTCATACCAACTTTTAAATTTGTTATTTCTCTTGCTACCTCAGCTGAGCTTCTCTCCAGATCCGGCAAAACTTTAAAGAAATCAGAAGGCTTACCTTTTGTAACAAAAACATAGGATCTCAACCTTGGATTTGGATGCCTTGCTAAAAAGTCAATATGCTTGCGAATCCCTTTTTTAGCCATTTTTTCACCAATAAAGACTACACGATTATGACCCGAAAATAGCCTTCGGGGAATTTTCTGCTGCAATTTTGAATCAGCATCGAAGGTTGTTCTTCCTGTTTCCTTCTCCACAGTTGTCAGTTGTCCGCTGCCTTGTTGCGCTCCACCGCTTCCCTGCCCGCTTCCAATCGCACTTGGATTCACCAGTTGCACAGATAATGCAATCTGATCATCATCTGTTTTACCAAGACCTATCCCCACAATTATCGCTAAGTCATTTATCTCCGTGCGGTCCCAGCATCCCGCAAGAAGTATCAGAAGGCATATTGATAAAGAAAACAACCGTTTCATTTTACCCTTCCTTTCCTTCTTTAGTGCCAGTAATTTTTTCTCGCACAACAGCAGCCACCAGTAAAATAAGTGGAATGACAGCCAAGAAAACCAGTGCATAAAATGGAAACGTTTCGCTCAGAAATTTCTCAAGCTCCTGTAAATTTGCTGCTGACCAATATCCCATTATCGTAACAATAAAGCCCAGCGGAAAAACAATCGGCCGATAATCGGACAGTTTCAGCCATTGCGCCGTACCGAGAACCGTAGCATAGAAAAAAACCGAAATTTTAACAAATATGCCGCCGACCCAAATTGCCATTACAACAGACTCCATATGCTGGATAAATTCAGCTATACTGATATAGCGGGCCGCTTCCATAACGGGGTATGTAAACCTATCCGTAAGTGCACCGAATACAAACATGGTCACCAAATTGGTAATAACCATGGTAAGCATTACAGCAACAACGGTTAATACACTCCATTTCAAGGCTTTTTTTCGACTCCTTAAAAAAGGAAGCATAAAAGATATCAAAAAGAACTCCAAAAACCATCCTGCCGGTACCACTGCTCCCCTTAGTGATGGCGTCAATCCATTTTCAAATACAGGCAGCATGTTGGCAGGGTCCAACTCCGGGGTCAGCAACAGAAGAACCAAAAAAAATAAAACAATTACAACGGGAACAAATACCTGGGCGCTTCTGGCGATAACTTCCAATCCACCCCTTACAGCGAGGGCACACACAAGTGCCATACTTCCGATAATCACAATCATTGGAGTTGTTGAGAGAAAATTCCCTTTCACAAACGCGCCATACTCCCTCAAAACAACCCCGCATGTATGAGCCAAAAAAAAGATAAAGATGAGCCCGACTACTTTTCCAATAAATTTACCGGCAATTGTTTCACTGTATTTAATAATAGTCTGCTCCGGAAAGCGTTTATTTAATTGAATAGCAATAAAAGCGGCCAAAAAGCCTGCTGCTGAAGCCCAGATTGGTGACATCCACATGTCCTGACGTGCCACTTTCCCGGTTATCGCCGGAACAAGGAGAATCGCTGTTGCTATTATGGTTGGATAAATCAGAATAGCCATTTGCAGCGCATTGATTTTTCCTTTTTCAATCATGCTCATCCACCTCTATCCTTGACAGTCGGTTGGTCATTCTTCACCTCTAATCGGAGACGGTTTCTGGTTATCAGTTTGTCGATATTTATTATAGTTACCTGAAAAATGTGGTCTTGTATTGAACTTCCACCATGGAGCACGCATCAGCACATCTTTCATATCCCCCCATTGCATTGGTGCCATCGGGCTAAGATATGGTACACCAAATGAACGAAGTGACGCCATGTGGATTATAATTACGATAATTCCCATTATAATGCCCAGCAGTCCAAGCGTACCTGCCAGCAGTATCATTGGAAAACGCAGCATACGAATAGAATTCGATGCTGAATAACGCGGTATTGTAAATGAAGCAACCCCTGTTAATGCAACAACAATTATCATAGGAGCCGATACAATTCCCGCTGAAACAGCTGCTTCACCAATAACCAATGCACCAACAATACTGACAGCAGACCCTACCTGTTTTGGCAGACGGAGACCAGCCTCACGCAATGCTTCGAATGTAATTTCCATCATTAATGCTTCAATCAGTGCAGGGAATGGAACCTGAGCCCGTGATGCAGCGATACTGAATAACAGTGTTGTCGGGATCATCTCCTGATGATACGTAACTAACGCTACATATAACGAAGGAAGAAATAATGAGATCAGAAGAAAAAGATACCGCATCCAGCGAATTGCTGTACCGATTAAATAACGTCCATAATAATCCTCACTCGCCTGCAGCAGGGAGTAAAATGTAGTGGGTACAACCAAGACATACGGGGAACCGTCAACCAAAACTGCGACCCGGCCTTCCAGCAGGCCAGCCGTCACAACATCCGGCCGTTCAGTCGCCAGCGTTTGCGGGAATGGGGAGTTTGGATTATCTTCAATAAATTCCTCCAATACTCCGCTGTCCAAAATACTGTCAACATCAATTCGGTTTATTCTGGTTTCTGTTTCTTTCAACACTGTTTCGTCTACTATTCCGTCTACATATGCAAGTTTTATCCTCGTTTTGGTGTACTCTCCAACCTCCACGGATTTCATTTTCAGCTTGGGACTCCTGATTCTTCTTCGGAGCAGTGATGTATTGACACCAATCGTTTCAATAAATCCTTCTCTTGGTCCCCTGACAACCGTCTCCGCCTTTGGTTCATCGACAGACCGTTTTGCCCATTTCGAGAGTCCCAATGCAAAGCCGCTAATTTGCTGATCGACCAGAATCACCGGATTTCCGGCAGAAATTTCTTTTATGCTGTCTGCAAAAGTATTGACCTCTTTAACACTGGAAGTCGAAATTTCTTTATGAATTAATGTATCAATCAAATAATCTTCACCCACTGAAGCGTTGATGAGCGGAGTCAGCACACTGTCATCAATTTCTTCGATGTTTGACAATCCTTCGATATAAATGAGAAGTGCTTTAACTTGTTCACCTATGTAAAACGATCGAAAAATAACGTCAGAACAGTTTTTATAAATCGAACGAAACTTTTTCTCATTATCTGATAACTTGTTAGAAAGCAAGGCCTGTTCATCAACTGGCTGTTCAATTTAGGAAGTGTTGTCCGCCTTTTTGGATTTACGCTGTTTCTTTCGTCTTTTTAGCAGCGACAGCATTCCCTTTTGCTCATTTTTCATCCTCGCCCTCCTCTCTTAGCGACTGGGTGAATATACCATAGTTTGGATAGTTGGAGGGAAATTTATGCAATTAAAAAACCTAAACCCAGTTGGATTTAGGCTTTTTGGCGGTAGTTAGAATCGACACTGTCGCACTACGACGGTCTTATCGGGTCATACAGTGTACATCGGATTATTTCTTCTTCCTGTTTCCTTTGATCAAATGTTTCCAATGTCCAGGCATTATAGATCCTTTCATACTCCGAATCCTCGATTTGCTGATGCATTTTTCCGTACGCCTGATGGATTTCCCACTTTATGCCATCATGAGAAATTGCGGCATACTCCTGTGCGGGTATAACAATCGCATCCATCCCGTTTGGTACATCATTAAATTCTGTGACCTCCACACATTTCCAATAACCATCCTCTTCCTCTGTCGCATCTACCTTGTGGATACCAATGAAAACATCCGGATTGGTCTTATTTTCAATTTCATCCAGGCGGTTATGCATTGTTTCCACTACTGCCGGGATTTTTTCCTGATATTCTTTAAGTGTAGAGCAAACCAGGCGGATTCCGACCAGTTTCATCTCCCCTTTGGTTACAACTTGCATGAGTTCCTTTCCTCCCGTTCATTGATTCACTTTTTCTTTTTTCATAAATTGGTAGATTTCTCTTAACATTTGAAGACCTTCCCGCTCCGCATGCTTTGCTTCTTTAACAAGCCGGCTTGCTTTTTGACTGGTTTCATTTACCCCAACAGGAGCAAGCGGTTGCCGCCAAGGTATAAAAATTAAACTGGATGGATGATGCCTTACCTGTATCCTCGCTTTGATACAAGGATAAACCGGTTTGAAGCGGCCATGGCTGATGAAAACGAAAACCAACACCATATTTATCCAGGTGTACGACGACCAGGTCAAAAATATTTTGATACCACTCTGAAGATACTCCAAGATCCTTAACTGAAATAAAAACACTATCAATACGCTTCACAAAGCTCTCTGGTTACCCTCCTCTCACGTAATCTCATTTCTATAACGGGAAATATCCCGAAAAAAATACGGTCGATTTTTATTTTTCCTGAAAAACGACAAGCTTATTTCCGTCGGGATCGTAAAATTCAAAATAGAAGCCATTTGTGTGGCCGGACCGTTTTACAGTGAATCCGCTTGACAGCAGTTCATGGTAAACAGAAACAATTTCCTGTGGTTTTCCAAGTTTAATAGCCTCCAGGAAAAGCTGGATTAAATTTTGATTATCATTCTTAATATGTTGATTCTGGTGGTATTTTTTCTTTAGCGTAGTTCTGGCACGGTGAAGGGCTGCTTTAACAGCTCCTGAAGTCATTCCCAGCATCGTTGCAGTTTCTTTGGAGGAGAACGAAAAACTATCGATTAATAAAACAATTGCGGCTTGTCTTATTGGCAGTCTATGAACAAGTTCTTCTAATGCACTGTACACCTCATAGTCTATAGGTTCGCTGTTGATAAGGAGGTTATCATCATATGTATCTACTGTAATATTTCGCTTACGGCAGATATCAATCCAAGTATTCGTGGCTATTTTAAACAAATATGCCTTTGTATTTTTTAACCGGCTCCATTTATCCTTGTTTTTAACAGCCTTCATCATCGTTTCCTGAAAAAGATCATCACCCTCCCACGGGACACCAGCCAACTTGTGACAGTAGCCTTTTAGTTGATCCTGGTATTCTGAAAGTATTTGGCTGTAAAGTTGATCGGAATCCATCATCCACCTCCACAAACAGAGGTTGGGACACAAGTATTTTATCAATAACAAAATCCGAACATATTGGAAATGGTGCATAAAACCGCTCCGGGAATATACTTCGCTTTCCGGGGGCGGCTGGTGAGCCTCCTCGTGCTAGCGCACTTCGGAGTCTCACCGATGCCTTTCCTCCCCCAGGAGTCTACGTATATTCCCTCCGCTATTTCCATGCATTGTTCGTCTTTTGGCAACACTTTTTTGTTTTGTCCCAGCCTCCTGTTTTCATCCTTAATCAGATCCTCCATTAAAGTTTTTAAGCAAATCCTCAACGAGAATCCCATTTATTTTTAATCCTTTCATATCACAATCACTGATCTCAACATTCGATAAGTCACAGTTTTTAACAGTACTGGCATGTAAATCACAGTTTTCAAATGTAACCGTCCGATGTGTTGCATTTGAATCGTAATTGGGGTGATCTTCCGGCGGTAAACCGATATTACGGAAAATTGCTCCGCCGATTTGAGCATCCTCAATATGCAAATCACTCAAATTTGCATCTGTTATTTTCGTACCTGTAAGATTTACATTTTGAAAATACAGGTTTTCAGCCATTACCTCTTTGAAAGTTGAACCGGACATTTCTGCCATTTGAACTTGTATAAATTGTTTTTTCAGTGGTGGAATTTCTGCCATTTGATCATCTCCTTATGATTCTTTTACAATTAAACTCAGTGAGTTATAATCAGGTCATGATCCACATTGCAAACGCCTAAAACATTTCCGTCCGGATCCTGCAACCCGAATCCTAAGGGGCCATCCTCATTACTATTTAATGGAGTAACGTTGGCACCTTGTTCTCTCAGCCATTCGTGGCAAGCATTCAAGTCTTCCGCATAAAAATCGATGACACTGTTTTCGTCAATATTCCAGGTAGTATTTCGAAAAGATAGCCTTGATGGGTCATCTGTCTTCATCAGGAAAATACTCGCTGCCCCCGGAACATAAAACGATAACATGGCTGAATCGTTGTCCTGATATTGGATATGAAGACCTAGAAGTTCCGTATACCATTTAACCGAACGTTCCAGGTTGGACACCGGTATTTCCACATTTGTAATTTTTGAGACCATTTTGTTTTGCATATCGGATACCTCCTTCCTCTGTTTTCACTTCAATAACGGAACATATTACGAAAAAGATACGGTCCATTTTATTTTTTGAAGGAGGCAGCTTGCTTTCATCAGAATCGTGAAATTCGAGTAATTTCGAAAGTGTACACCCTACTCAATTACACTGAAACGATTGCCATCGGGGTCAAATAAATCAAATCCTCTCATCCCGCCTAATTCGTGTATGTCCCCAACATTTGCACTTTTTTCCACTAAACTTTGATGGATTGACTGAATATCATCTGTGTGAAAGTTCATATAATGATCCACACCATAATTATTTTCCGGAAAAGCCGGTTGCTCAACATCACTGGATTTAACAAGGCAAAATGTAACAACGCCATTCCAGATTTTTAATACATTCGCTTCAGGTTCATCCTCGTGGAGCATCTCGAATCCAAGCATCTTTTCATACCAGTCTGTCGATTTTTTCAAGTCCGTCACGGGGATAAATATGCCAATTCCATAGAGTAAATCTTTTCCCATCTTCTCACCTCATTTCGGATTATGCCGTTATATTACATCTTTACTACATTTCTAGATTTCCTTTTCATATCCTGCAAAAATTTTAAAAAATAAGCATCAAATAAACCGCACCTATGTGCTGGGTGCGGTTTATTTGACGCTTACGGTTTTATATTGAAGTAAACCACTTTACAATAACTCTCTTGCCTGTTCCAATTGTTTAACCACTTGCTTTCTGGCAGTTCCACCAATACTATTCCGGGCATCCACCACATGCTTTGGTTCAAGAACGGAAAAAATATCTTTGTCAAACAGCTTGCTGAACGACTGATATTCTTCCAATGTCAATCTGAGTAAAAATTTATTTTGCTGGATTGCATACAGCACAATTCTTCCAATAATCGCATGTGCCTCACGAAATGGCAGCCCTTTTGTTACCAGATAATCTGCAATATCTGTTGCATTGGAAAAATCCTGTTCAACAGCCTGGTACATATTTTCCTGTTTAACCTTCATCGTTTCGATCATTGGTGCCAATAGCCGTAACGATCCATCAAGTGTTTTAACCGTATCAAACAGTCCCTCTTTATCCTCCTGCATGTCTTTGTTATAGGCTAATGGCAGTCCTTTTAAAACGGTCAATAAGCTGAACAAACTTCCATATACACGCCCTGTTTTCCCGCGGAGCAGTTCCGGAACATCGGGATTTTTCTTTTGCGGCATGATACTCGATCCAGTGCAAAAGGAATCATCCAGTTCAATAAAGCCAAATTCCTGACTTGACCAAATAATAAGTTCCTCCGACAAACGGGATAAATGAGTCATTAATATCGAGGCAATCGATAAGAATTCCAGAACAAAATCACGGTCACTGACTGCATCCAGGCTGTTCGGATACACATAATCAAAGCCAAGTAATGACGCTGTCCGCTCACGGTCAATAGGAAAGGTGGTACCGGCAAGCGCTCCGGCACCAAGCGGTGACCAATTCGTGCGTTTCAGACTGTCCTCCAGTCGCTGCTTATCCCGCTCCAGCATCCAGAAATAAGCAAGCATATGATGGGAAAATAACACCGGTTGGGCCCGCTGCAGGTGCGTATACCCGGGCATAACCACATCACTGTTTTCTTCCGCCTGTTTGACAAATGCTGCTTGAACCTGGGCAACCAGTTCCATCACTTCCTTTGTTTTTTGTTTAACAAATAAATGGAAGTCGGTTGCAACCTGGTCATTTCTGCTTCTGCCTGTATGCAGCTTCCCTGCAACCGGGCCAATTTCTTCGTGTAAAAGCCGCTCGATGTTCATATGGATATCTTCATCTTCAACCTTTAAATCAACATTTCCAGCTGCAATTTTTCCGGCAATGGTCTGTAATCCTTCAATGATTTTGTTCGCTTCCGCATGTGTGATAATTTCCTGTTCACCAAGCATGGTAACATGTGCGATGCTTCCTTCAATATCTTCCATTGCAAGCTGCTGATCAAATTCAATCGAGGCGGTAAAATTTTCGACAAGCTGATTGGTAGCCTTTGTGAAACGTCCTCCCCAGAGCTTTGACATAAAAATTCCTCCCTTGTTATGTAATAAACTGTGAAAACCCCATTAAAGCGGGATTTTCACAGGTTAGTTTTACTGGTACGTATTTGAAAAGGTTGTTTTCTAAAGGCTCTTTTCGCAAATTTTGCTGCTTTTTAACCTCGTAGTTGAAGTAAAATGCGACGTGAAGTTGAGAAGTTTCACTTAGTGAAGCTTTCATTACCCGCAGATGAAATATACTCACTTTCATATTCTTTTCATTCGATACAGTGCTCCTCTCGATGATTGCTAATCTAAATCGCTTTCTATTTCATCGAGACAGCGCTCCTCTCAATTAACGAGTAGCCTTAGCTCTTCAATTTTTCCTTCTGATGAATTTCCGCATGCACCTTTGTCGGTAATCCCCATAGTTTGATAAAACCAACCGCTGCATTGTGGTCAAACATATCACCCTTTTCATAGGTTGCAAGTTCCTCATTGTACAAGCTGAAATCGGACTTGCGTGCTATAACGGCAGGTGTTCCTTTAAACAACTTCACACGAACGGTACCTGAGACTGTTTTTTGGGTCTCGGCAATAAATGCATCAATCGCCGGGCGTAATGGTGAATACCACAACCCATCATATATCATCTGCGCAAATTGCTGATCAATTGTTTTTTTAAAATGACTGACTTCCCTTGTATGGGTTAAAAATTCCATCTCCTGGTGTGCATGGATAAGAATGAGTGCAGCGGGATTTTCATATACCTCACGTGACTTGATGCCAACTAACCTATTTTCAATATGATCAATCCGGCCGATTCCATGTTTGCCGCCTGCCGTATTTAATGTCCTGATAATGCTGACAAGATCCATTGGCTGATCATTCAATGCAACCGGAATTCCTTTATCAAATGTTATATCCACAAGTTCCGGAACATCCGGGGTCGCTTCAATCGGATTTGTCCAGTCAAACGCCGCTTCCGGTGCCACATTCCATGGATTTTCCAACACCCCTGCTTCACATGCACGACCCCAGATATTGGCATCGATTGAAAAAGGATTATCAAGATCAACAGGAATGGGAATGCCCTTTTCCTTTGCATAAGCTATTTGCTCATCTCTGGTCATGCCCCATTCTCTTACTGGTGCAACAACTTGCAAATTGGGATTCAATGCCTGAATCGACACCTCGAATCGTACCTGGTCATTACCTTTTCCGGTGCAGCCATGTGCTACAGCGATTGCGCCCTCCTCTTCGGCAACATCCACGAGCAATTTTGCGATTAATGGTCTCGATAGTGCAGATGATAGCGGATATTTCCCTTCATATAAAGCATTTGCCTGTAATGCCGGCATTAAGTAGTCATTCGCAAGCATTTCCTTACCATCAATGACAATCGACTTTAATGCACCAACGTCTAATGCTTTTTGCCGTACGGTTTCCAAATCTTTTTTCTCACCCAGATCTATTGCCAGTGCAATCACATCATAATTATATTTTTCCTGCAGCCATTTAATGGAAACCGATGTATCCAATCCGCCTGAATAGGCAAGCACAATTTTTCCATCACTCATAGCGAATCCCTCCTAGTAATTTGTGAACATCCTCTAGTAATCTAATAATGATTTTAATAATGCCTTTTGTGCATGGAGCCGGTTTTCTGCTTCGTCAAACACAACGGAATGGGCTCCATCGATAATTTCAGCAGATACCTCTTCACCGCGGTGTGCCGGAAGACAATGCAGGAAAATAAAATCTGTCTTTGCGCCCTGACATAATTTTTCATTTACCTGGTATGGTGCAAAGATTTTCTTCCGTCCGGCATTTTCATCTTCTTTTCCCATACTGGTCCATACATCTGTCACCACAATGTCAGCACCGTGGATTGCCTCGGCAGGATCACTGTTATATATCAGTTTTGTTCCATTCTTTCCTGCCACTTCTTTCATTTGATTGAAAATAGCTTCATTTGGCTGATAGTCTGGCGGACTGGCAATCGCCATATCCATTCCAGCCAACACACTTCCCTCAATCAACGAATGACACATATTATTATCGCCATCACCTACGTATGCAAGTTTTAGTCCGTTAAAATCACCTTTCTGCTCATAAATTGTCAACAGGTCAGCAAGCACTTGTGTCGGATGATGCAAGTCTGTTAATCCATTAATAACCGGAACCGCAGCATAGTGTGCATAGGTTTCAATCATGTCATGAGAAAACGTGCGAATCATCAAGCCATCCACATAGCGTGATAATACCTGGGCTGTATCCGCACTTGATTCCCCGCGTCCGAGCTGCATGTCATTTTTACTAAGAAAAATGGCTTGCCCGCCAAGCTGCAACATCCCAACTTCAAACGAAACCCTTGTACGGGTGGATGATTTTTCAAAAAGCATGCCAAGCACTTTTCCCTGTAAATAGGGTTTGTGGATCCCCGCCTTTGTTTCCTGCTTAAGTCGAATGGCCTCATCAAGCAGTTCGATTAATTCGTTTCTGCTGTATTGTGCCAATGTTAAAAAATCCTGTTTTTCTTGTACGGGTCGAACTTTTTCAGGCGTCAAAAAAATCAATCCCTTCTATCATACTGTTGTATACAGATAATCCTGCAACGACATAACCGAGACAGGAGAACGTTCCATAGAATCGGTTGCCGCTACTACTGTTTCTTTACACGTGAATAATGCAACCTGATACATTATCACAAGTGTGCGTATTTCCTTCCCGCGCGTATTCGTTGACAATCCGCTTGGGATAACGACCGCACCCGCTATTGTTTTTTGCTTAAAAAAGTTGATAAGTGATTCCGAATCTTCGTTAACTTTCTTATTGGCAACTCCATTTTGTGTTAAAAATTCACTGGTTCCTGGTGTTGCCAGGATAGAAAAGTCGTTACTGAGTTTTTGGATGACAGGCAGAAGTTCCTGTTTTTTCTTGTCAGCAATCGAACAAAGAACATACACTTTTGCTGTGCTTTCTTTCCGCATTGTTGATAAATAGGTTGCTTTGGCAAGTGCATCAGGATATGTTTCGGCAATCCCAATCGCCTCACCGGTTGATTTCATAACAGGCCCAAGCGCTGGGTCAACTCCGACTAATTGAGATGCTGAAAAAACAGGTGCTTTAACAGCATAAAAAGCCGTAGCTTCCAGTAAACCCGTTTTGCTTAATTTTTCCCCAAGCTGTACCCGGATGGACGCTTCCACCATGGAGACACCTGTTACCTTACTGATTAATGGGACCGTTCGTGATGCCCGCGGATTCACTTCCAATACATAAATCTGCTCTTCCGTTACGATATACTGGATATTGACAAATCCAATGATCCCGGCCTGTTGACAAATGGCCTGCGCATAATGAAGCAAACTTTCCTGTTGTACAGTCGATAAGTTGATTGGCGGCATAACAGCAATACTGTCACCAGAATGAACTCCTGCTTTTTCAACATGTTCCATAATTGCCGGAACCATGATGTTCTCTCCATCACTGATTAAATCCAGCTCAACCTCCATGCCAGGTGTATATTGATCAATCAGCACCGGCCATATTCGCTCGTTTTCATCCATCAGTGTGTTAACATATTCAGTCAATGTCGCTTCCTGATAAACAATTTGCATCGATTGACCGCCGATAACATAGGATGGACGGACAAGAACCGGATAGCCGATTTTTTCAGCACATGCCTTAATTTCATCAAGGCTATACACCATTTCCCCGGCAATATGGGGAATGTTCAGATCGTTTAATAACCGATAAAATTGGTCCCGGTCTTCCAGCTGATCAATTCTGTCAGGTGTTGTTCCGTAAATTGAAATCCCTGCAGTTTTAAGTTCCTTTGCCAAATTCAGTGCCGTTTGACCACCAAATTGAATCATGACACCACTCACGTTTTCCTCATCAATAACATTCAGGATATCCTCCACTGTTAATGCTTCAAAATATAAGTGATCCGCTACCGAACTGTCGGTACTGACGGTTTCCGGGTTGTTGTTGATGACAATCGTTTCATATCCCAGTTTTTTCAACGCATATACCGCGTGAACAGAGCTGTAATCAAATTCCATTCCCTGCCCAATCCGAATTGGACCAGAACCGATGATTAATACAGCGTTTTTCTTGTTTTGCGTTATGGTACTGCCTGGCGCTTCACACCATGTCGAATAATAATAGGCTGATTGATTGACAGAACCAATAGAAAGATAACTTGGCGCTAATTGGCATTCCTTGATTTTCTGTCTGACTTTATCCTCTGTCGTTTTCAAAAAAACGCTTAACGCCTTGTCACTGATTTGCAGTTGTTTCGCTTGCAATAATTTATCCGTTTTAACCGTCTGGATGGATTCCTCTTTTAGCGTTTCTTCTGCCGCAACCATTTGCTTGATTTTCTCTAAAAATTGCCGGCTGATTGCAGTATGGTCATACAGTTCTTCAACACTTTTTCCCTGTCGCATCGCCTCGGCAACCGCGAACAGATACAAGTCAGTCGGCAGTTTCATATGTTTCAGCAGCACCTGAAAATCCTTGCCGCAAAGCTCCGAATGACTCAGATTTGTCAATCCATTATCCAGTGAGCGGATTGCCTTATTTAAGGCAGCCTCAAACGTTTGATCTACTGCCATTATTTCCCCGGTTGCCTTCATTTGTGTGCCTAATTTCCGTTCCAGTTCCGGGAATTTATCAAACGAAAACCGCGGCATTTTTACAACCGTATAATCAATCTTCAAGTCATGAACGGAACCTGTTTTTTCCGGAAAATAATTATTCAAAGAATCCAGCAACGCACATTTCGTTGCGATGACAGCAATCGGGCACCCTGTCGCTTTTGATGCTAATGCTGATGAGCGGCTCACCCGTGGATTTACTTCGATCACATAGTACTGATCGCTATCATGTGCAAGCGCAAATTGAATATTACAGGCTCCAATTACACCAAGTTCACGAACAATCCTCACAGCAGCATCCTTCAGCTTCGCATCCTGTTTTGCTGTTAATGTTTGTGCCGGTGCAACAACAATGGAATCCCCGGTGTGAACACCAACCGGGTCAATATTTTCCATACTGCAGACAATCACACAATCATCATGAACATCGCGAATCACTTCAAATTCAATTTCCTTTAAGCCCTTGATACTTTTCTCCAACAGCACCTGATGGATTGGGCTTGCATTCAATCCATTAGTGACAATTTCCTGAAGCTCCTGCTCATTCCCGGCAAACCCTCCACCTGTTCCCCCAAGTGTATAGGCAGGTCTTACGATAACCGGGTAACCAATCTCCGCTGCACACTGGAATGCTTGTTCTAAAGTCGAAATAATGTGCGATTCCGCTACAGGTTCATCCATTTCCTTCATAAGTTTACGGAACTTCTCCCGGTCTTCTCCATTCATGATTGAATCAATTGTTGTCCCCAGCAATTGAACATGATATTTTTCCAAAAGTCCGGACTGATTTGCCTCAAACGTTAAATTTAATCCTGTTTGTCCGCCAAGTGTTCCAATCATGCCATCCGGTTGTTCTTTCTTAAAAATTTCCTCTATTGTTGATATGGTCATCGGTTCCATATAAATGGAATCTGCAACTGATTCATCAGTCATTATCGTCGCCGGATTATTATTCAGTAAAACAACTTCAATTCCTTCTGCTTTTAATGCCAGACACGCTTCTGTTCCTGCATAATCAAATTCAGCGGCTTGCCCGATAACGATTGGTCCGGAACCAATGACGAGTACCTTTTTGATTGTATTAATCGTCACAACCTCCTTGATAAATCATGGTAATGTATTGGCAAGCGCCAGCCGAAACTTTTTCATAAACAGCAAAATATCATCTTCTGTTATCGTGAGTGGCGGTAAAATCCGGATCACATTTGGACCGGCAGTCAGAATCAGTAATTTTTCCTGAATTGCTCCCTTCACAATTTCTAAAGCCGATCCCTCTATTTCCAAACCAATTAAGAGCCCTCTGCCACGCAGTTTTTTAATTTGCGGAAACTCCTGTTTCAATTCGTTTAAACAGGTAATTAATAACAGACTTTTTTCCGCAGCCGATTTTATTACGGGTGTATTCGTAAGTTCTTCAACCGTTGCCAGTGCAGCAGTTGAGGCGAGTGGGTTTCCGCCAAATGTACTGCCGTGGCTTCCCGGTTGAAAGGCACTTGCCACCATTTTTCCGGCAAGCATAGCACCAATCGGAAATCCGGAACCCAAGCCTTTTGCAAGTGTTACAATATCTGGTTTAAGCCCATATTGTTCATAAGCAAATAATGATCCGGTGCGCCCCATACCAGTCTGGACTTCATCAATAACAACGAGAATTTGCTGATCTTCACAAATCTGAACCAATTTATCAATCCAGGACTGGTCTGCCGGAATGACCCCACCTTCACCTTGAACGAGTTCAACCATGACTGCTGCCGGTGGGTCATCTTTAAGGACTTCCAGACTGGCCAGATCATTATAAGGAAGATGTGTAAATCCCGGTACCAGCGGAGCAAACCCAGTTTGGATTTTTTCCTGCCCTGTAGCAGTGAGCGCAGCCATTGTACGCCCATGGAAGGATTGCTGGAACGTTACAATATTGCTTCGGTCTTTTTGAAACTTTCGAACAAGCTTAATAGCGGCTTCGTTGGCTTCTGCACCACTATTACAGAAAAATACGCGATCCAGACAACTATTTTCGGTCAGGATTACTGCCAGCTGCTCCTGTGCTTTTATATGATACAGATTGGAACAATGCCATAGTTTTTCCAACTGATTTTCTACTGCTTCTTTGACCGTTTTAGGTACATGGCCAAGATTACAAGTGGCAATGCCCGCGGTAAAATCTAAATATCGATTTCCTTCAACATCCCAAACATAGCTCCCTTCCCCTTTTGTCAGGCTGATTGGAAAGCGATTATACGTTTGCATCAACGGTGAGACAATTGTTTCGGTTTCCATCTATCCACATCCTTCTCACGTTAAATTTGAATTGATTTTCTTTTCATCTAATGTGAAAGTCGTTCCGGTATTTCCATCGGTTATCAGCTTAAGCAGACTTTCTTCCTCTAAGCCATTAATAATGGCAACCTTTTGGACCCCTTTCCGCAAACTGTCAATTGCCGCCTGCACTTTTGGAATCATCCCGCCATTGATTTCGCCGCTGTCCATCATTGTTTTCGCTTCCTGAACACTTAGCTCTGAAATAACGTCAGTATTTTTTAACACGCCAGGCACATTGGTAATCATATACAGTGGTGCTTCTAAGGCCTTAGCAACCGCTGCAGCCGCTAAGTCGGCATTGATATTCAAACGCTGCCCGGTATGATCAATGGCAATTGGGGATATGACCGGGATTTTTTGCTGGTTTATGACTGTTTTTAACATCGCTGGATTAACGTTGGTTACCTTTCCCACATACCCAATTTCCGGATTCTGTTCGAGCTGTTTTGCTTCCAGCATCCGCCCATCAACACCGCTTAAGCCTACAGCGTTGCCACCTTGTGCTAAGATTTTTCGGACAAGTAATTTATTTACCGATCCTGATAAGGTCATTTCCACAACATCGAGCACCTCATCTGTCGTCACCCGCATCCCATTAACAAACGTTGTCTTGACGTTTAAATTTGCAAGTAACGTGGAGACCATTGGGCCACCGCCATGTACAATGACTGGTTGAATGTGATCATTTTTTGTTAATGTCACGATGTTGTGATAAAAAGAATCCGGAAGGCGTTGTAAGACGCTGCCGCCACATTTAATTACAAGGTAAGACATTGAAAACCACCTTCTTTACGTACGATAGGAAGCATTGATTTTCACATAGTCATAGGTCAAATCACATCCCCATGCAACTGCTTCCCCGGTCCCGTTATGAATATCTGCAAATAGCTTGATTTCTTCATTACTTTGTAAATATTCCTCAACTGATTCTTCCTGGTAAACAACAGGCATACCATGTTTAACCACTTGCGTATTTCCAATGGATACATCCACCTTTTCCGAATGAAGCTGGACACCACTATAACCAATCGCACAAATGATTCTGCCCCAATTTGCATCAGCACCGTATACCGCTGTTTTAACCAAACTGGAACCAGCAATTGCTTTACCGACCTTCTGTGCATCTTTAACACAATTTGCCCCGGTTACTTGCACCTCAATTAATTTCGTAGCACCTTCCCCGTCTCTGGCAATCTGTTTTGCGAGCGACTTGCAAACAACGGTCAATGCATCCGTAAACAGCTGAAAATTCTCGTAATCCTGTTCTGTAACCGGTTTATTTGAAGCCTGCCCGTTTCCCATAAGCATTACCGTGTCATTGGTGCTTGTGTCACCATCGACGGTAATGCAATTAAATGTCTGATTTACCGCTGTCCGCAATGCGGCATTCAACGCATCTCGTTCCATTGCCGCATCCGTTGTGATAAACGAAAGCATGGTGGCCATGTTTGGTTTAATCATGCCAGACCCTTTCGCTGTTCCGCCGATTGTGACAAGCTTTCCGTCCAATTCGATTTGTACACATGCGTTTTTAGTAAACGTATCGGTTGTTAGAATAGCTTTGGAAAAATTGGTTGGTTGTGGATCCGCAAAATCTATCTGTTCGATACCCGCTTCTAATTTTTCCATTGGAAGCTGTTCCCCGATAACACCTGTCGAATTAATCGCGACATGATGATCATTAACTCCTAATTTTTTGGCAAATAAATGGCGCATTTCATAGGCGTTGTAACGTCCTTCTTCTCCAGTAACGGCATTAGCCACCCCGGAATTTACGATTAATCCCCTGATTTTTCCGTCGACCGCTATGCTTTCTTTTGTAACAGCAAGTGGTGCAGCCTGGAAAAGGTTTGTTGTAAATACGGCAGCAGTGTTGGCGGGCGTTTCTGAGTAAAGCCAAGCCAAATCGTGCCGTTTTCGTTTCATGCCGCAGTGAAGCCCGCCCGCTTGAAATCCTTTTGCCGTTGTTACATCTCCATCAACCACCTTTAACCGTTCTGTATGCGTTGCCACTTTAGCCCTCCTTCTATGGATAAACCGGTATTGTATCAAGCCCTGTACGCTCATCCCAGTTATTTACCAGATTCATCGTTTGAATTGCCTGCCCTGCTGCACCTTTCACAAGATTATCTATGACAGAAACAATCGTTAACATGTTGGTGCGCTTGTCAACGGAAACACCAATATCACAATAATTTGTTCCTGCTACTTCCTTAGTTGCCGGCCATTGTTTTTCCGGCCGAACCCTTACAAAAGGTTCATTCCGGTAAACGTCATTATATAGCTGCAGTACATCATTGTCGGTCAATGAATCGGTTAACGGCATATAAATGGTGCATAAAATTCCTCTTGTCATTGGAACGAGATGAGTGCTGAATGTAACGTGCAGCTCACTTCCTTGTATATCCTCCAGCACCTGTTCGATTTCCGGGGTATGCTGATGGCTTGCCAATTTATAAGCCCTGGTATTTTCATTGATTTCCGAAAAAATCGTACCCTGTGATGGTTTTCTGCCGGCCCCGGATACCCCCGTTTTTCCATCAATGATTATTGGACCGTTTGTGTCGAGGATTTTTGTCTTAAGTGCCGGAAAGACTCCAAGCAATGCCGCTGTTGGATAGCAGCCTGGATTGGCGATAAAAACGTCACCTTTTAACTTCTCGCGGTATATTTCCGGTAATCCATATGCTGCCTGATCCAAAAACTTTTGATCTGCAGGCTCTTTTTTATACCACCTGTTGTAAAGGGCCGGATCTTTTAACCGAAAATCACCGGAAAGATCTATACACAATAACCCAGCTTCCACAAAGGGGGGAGCGATATCTTTTGTAATCCCTGACGGAGTGGCAAAAAACAAAATATCCACTTGCTTCACTATTTCATCAGTCCGAAGTTTTTCCAGCGGCAGTTCCAGGATGTTCTGCAATTGCGGATACTGTTCCGTTATTCGTTGGCCACTGGTTGAATGAGAAATCAGCATTTTAACCGTTATCTTTGGATGGTTGTGCAATAACCTGATTAACTCAATCCCTCCATAACCATTTGCCCCAACAATTCCTGCTTTCACAACGATTCATCCCTTCAAAGAATAAGTTTGTATCATTATAATAAATAATGCATAAATATACAATACTTAATTTAAAAATTTTTTCATTTTTTCTGAAATTATTAGAGATACTATGCTGGTATTGCTTCAGGAAAGGAGTTAGAATTGGCTACCGAAAATAATAATGCCACCTTTTCCTGCCGGCATTCGATTATATATATGAAGGGTCAATACTATAATCGTTTGTGGCCAGGAAAAGGTGGCATGAAAGTATATATTTTTTTAGATAATGGAAATGGCGTCTTAGGTCCAGGCGTCCTTTTACCTGCGCAGCCACCATTCTCCAAAAAGGATAAACAGCAATGCTACGGCAAAGACAACATAAATAAACGGGCCATCCGGAATTGTAAAATAACCCACATGAATCCTCTCCCATTTCGGATAGTATTTACACACAGTTTATTCTGGAATGTCGATTTTGATGGTTTCAACTGTGGTTTTTTCGCCATTTTGATTTTCTCGTACAAATTCGACAACAGCCTGTCTATCGTTTTTCCAGTTAATCCGAAAGTTGTCGACTGTGTATGTGTTTTTTGGATCAAATTCCTTGAACTTTTTTAAAACGCTGCCCCGTTCACCATAATATATTTTTACAGTTGCATGTGGACCTGGACCGGCTGATTTGACTACTTCTCTGAGTTCGATGATATTTACCAAATTCGGTGACTCACTTGTTTTAAATGTGAATGAACCAAGGTCGTACTGGCCCGTTTTAAACGGTTCCTCATCTTTAGCATTAAATTTCACAACTTCAGATGTCTGGTCATTACCATATAACGTGATTGTTGCCCGAGTCTCACTTTCCCAGGTAACGGAAGCATTTTTGGGCCGGAGTGTCGCACCGTCGTTATTGATTGTGCGGTCGATATGTTCATTTTCATATTTTATTCGAATCTCGGATGGACCGAAGTAGGCAGATTCCCCTTTTTCAACAACTGTAATTGTATTTGTATAACCGGGTGAATCGCTGACAACAAGTGTCGTTTCTTTTATGGTCATACTGTAAAAGAACCACAAAACTGGTGCTGAAATAAGAGCTACCAGAATGGCAATTGAGATAAGACAGCCCCATTTTGCTTTCTTTTTCGTACGTTTTATTTCCTGTTCGAAATGATCCATTTATTATTTCTCGATCAAATAGGTTGTAATTTCTTTTATTTTGGAATTTTTGACGGTTCCTTTGAAGTTGTAAACATTGCAGAATTCGTATCTGTGATTTTCGGTAATTAAGGTTCCATTAACCGCACCGGTACGTCCATGTGTAATAATATTTTTCATAATTAGTTCCAGCACATTTCCGGATTGGTGCATAGCTTTGTTGAGATTTTCCTTCCCCTGCAGTGTTTTCAATCCAACAAAGTCCCACAAAATATTATCGGAAGTATTTTTATAAACAAACCCTGTGTCATTCGTCACAACAGCTATATTGAATTCCTTAAGCTGCTGCTTCTTAGGTGAATTTCCACAGTCTTCAGCACAGGTTATTTTTGGAAAATCGGGATTATTTGCGTTCATTATTTTCACCCTTCTTTAAAAAAATGTTGGGAATTTACTTATAATTGTATCACAGTAATGTTTTATTTCGAATGGGAGAAAAATGTATTGTTAAATCTGTCCGTTATATACGTCATCCAAAATACACAAAATTATTTCCCGGGAAAATTGATTTAGGTCATTTTTTTGAAAGAAATCCTGGAGTATGCTTAGTGTATATAAAATGACCAAGGGGTGATGATAGTGTTACTTAGAAAGCTCCGTCAGATACGGGGGGATTTATTAGACGCGATTGATGGATTGTCGAGTGAGCAATTAAACATAAAACCAAGTGATGAGGATTGGAGTATCTCGCAAATACTCTATCATCTTTATTTAACTGAAAAAGAAAAAACAGAATTAATGGTGCAGTCAATAAATTATCCTGGGGAAAAATTTAAAGCAGAAACGGAACCACCGGAATACTTTTTAACAAGAAATGAACTTCTTCAATTGTTGGAAGAATCGAGATTTCAATATGTGCGGGCACTGTTAAATAAGATAGATGAAGAAAATCTGACCGAGGTGTCATCGATCCACCCTAAAATCAGCTATGATAGTTTAACAGAATATGTTTACCTGCATGAACAACGGCACATAGTCCAAATAAAGGATATTAAGCAAAAAGTTATTTCTTAGGGAAATTTTTATGTAAAAAAAGGTCTGCATCCTGATATATACGCGGAACAGACACCTGCTTTATGATTCTGATTGGTTATTGGAAAACCTGGCATTCACCAAGCCTTTAGGCGAATTGCCTTAGTTGCACTTATGCAGTAAGAAAGAAGTTATACTTTCTTAACTGCCAAAAAATACTAGGCTTTTCTTATTATATTGTGTGTTATATGCATATCTTCATAACTCTCTTTAACACTCTTTCTTGGACCAATAAGGGTAGCTGCCATGCCAACTAATCCATAAAGTATAAAAGTAGCAGTATAGCCCCATGTCCCAATTAACCATCCAGCGAGTACTGAACCAATTACCTGTCCTACTGCCAAGAGTAAAAATGGAACGCCAATACCTAAAGATGCATTCGTAATAAATACACGGATTCCCCACACAAGGAGAACGCCGGTTAAAAATATATAGGAGCTGCCGAAAACCCCAGCCGATACGTAAGACACGAACAAACTTTCAGGTGAGAAAGCTAAAATAATCGAAGCGGAAGCAATCAACAAACTCCCTGCCTTATAAGAAAAAGACAGCCCTTTCCTTTCGATTTGAGAACCGGAAAACCCTCCCAGTACACCAAATAGTCCGATAATGACCCAAAATCCGGAAAGCTGCCAATCACTGTAATTTCCCGCCACTTCAATAAAAGATCTGGAAAATGTCCAAAAGGCCGCTGTGGAAATTCCTAAAGTAAGAGATGCCAAACTCAATGGGATTGATCCTTTTACTCCACGTATAGAGAGAGTTCCTTTTTCAAACCTCAACTTTGGATTCCTTCCGACTTTTGGAATCGCTTGGAAATTCCATATCAATATCAGTAGTGTCAAGATAGCATAGATTAAATATGTCAGTCTCCAATTCTGTGTTAACAGGATAGCTCCTGCTCCAGAAAGCGCGATGCCAAAACTTGTTCCTGAGTTGATCCATGTGTTCGCTTTCCCTTGTTTATCCTCGTTAATCCATAGCGATATCCCGGCGCCATAAGGTGGAGATACCAAACCTGTGCTTCCTCCGGCAAGTAACACGCCTAACGCAAGCAACCAGGCATTTGGAGTTACAGACATCAACAGTAATCCAATAAAGGCTGACAGTCCAGCCAGGAGAATCATCCTTCTTGGCCCTTCCCTTGTCGTGATAACAGTCGATAAGACAATCGTGAAACAATAGGCCAAATAAAACAACGAAGAAATCAATCCTGATATGAACTCAGACATTTCAAGTGATTCTTTTATCCCGGGGAGAAGCAATCCAAAACTAAATCTTGCCAATCCATAGGTAACAGCAATCATAGCAGCTCCAGGTAAAACCAACCGTGAAAATTTCATGATTTCCATCCTCGCTTTCAAATTATATAGAACGACCTTTCTATTTTATAGGAAAAAAATTACGATGTATGTTGGACAAGTGTCCTCGCCATCGCAATAGAATGTTCAGTTGCTTTCTCCGCACCAATCAGTGTCGTCATCGAAGTAGTTCCCTCAAGAAGTAATGTAAATTGAACAGCCAGATCCCGTTCATTATCTTTGCCTTTCCTTTGAGCCAATTGCTGAAAATATTTGAGTAAATTTGATTTGTGTCCTCTTGCAATGTTTTCAATCTCATTATCGGTTCCCGAATAATCTGCAATGGCTCTTAAGAACATATCCCCCTGATATGACTGTTCTTTCAACCAACGTCCATGAGCTTCAACAGCAAGAATGAAAGGAGAATCTGAATCCATTTCCACATGTGTATCCAAATAAGACCAGTAGCGTACTTCCCGCTGCCTGAGTACTTCTTCGACCAAATTATCCTTGGACGAAAAATGATTATAAAGCGTCATCGTTGCTACATTGGCTTCATTGATAATTTGCTTCAATCCTACTCCTTTAAATCCATGTTCATAAAACAACCGTTCAGCCACTTTAAGTAATGTTTCTTTTTTTACGGATTGACTCATGTAATTCACTCCTTTCAAGTAGATAGAACGACCTTTATACCTAAATAATATCAATTTCCAGATATTATTGTCAATCTTTTTTTAAGATGAAGATGTGATACTCCTCGCAACGCGCAGCTTATTCGGCGAATGTCTAGTTCTTCACAATCCTCTTATCCTGTTCGGAAGTTCAAGCAAAAAGTAAGGTTCGAGAGGGAGCTTAGAGATTTCGTGGCTTGATCCGGAACCTTGAGGAAAGCAATGGGGAATTCTGACACCATAAAACTACTTGTATAAGCAATATGGGTAATAGAAAAATGAACTTATTATGGGAGACTGGAAGCAGGTAGTTGTAATTACTAAAATAACTTTCTGCAAAATGGTTTCTTTGTGTTTTGGTGATAATGGGGGCGATAATTACATCAACATCTAATGCCAATTCATTTCCGACAGTAATTACGGGACACTGTTTTAATCGATTTTTATCCATAAAATAAACATTAGCCAACCAGACATCACCCTGTTTTATCTTACTTTTCATTATAAATATCATCCTCCTCGTTATCCCACCAGGAATAGTTTTCATTTACAACAGTTGCGTCTTGAGACATATATTTGTTTTTAATTTTATCAAGCACCTTTTTAAGTTCTTTCTCACTTAGGGTTTCCAGTTCCTCCATGATCCTCTCAGCATTTGTCATGTACCTCACCTCCATTCTTCCTTGATTTAATTATATATTATTATGTAATTAATACAAACTTGGGCAAATCATTTTTTTATGACCAGTTAGGCATTAATTATAAAAACGACACGGACCCTATCTAATTGAGAGACCGTGTCTTTATAGTAACTTATTGTGTAAAATCATTGGCGTCGAACTAATAACCTCTTGGCCAAGAAATAACCTAACCTCTAATCACACCACCGCACAAAGTGATTTCCCGCCGTTAAGCACTTTCATCACTTCACCGGCAATCAGCATAGCTGTCCGGGATTGCGCTTCTACGGTCAATCCTGCAATATGCGGGGAAAGACGGATAGCTTCAACTTTTGATAGGGCTCCACCTTTCTGAACGGGTTCCGTTTCAAGCACATCAAGATATGCCCCAGCAATCCGTCCCGATTGCACAGCATCCACCAGGTCCTGTTCGTGCACGATTCCGCCTCTTGCTGAATTGATCACATATGCGTGGGACTTCATCAGCGGGAAATTCTCTTTGTTGATCATGTGCCGGGTCGCGTTCGTCAGCGGGACGTGGACGGAAACAAAGTCCGATTCGGTGAGGAGTTCATCTAGCGTATTCACCGATCGGACACCGGTTTCCATCAGTATATGGTCGAAAGGTCTAACGAACGGATCATAGCCGATGACTTCCATTCCAAAAGCGTTGGCCCGTTTAGCGACACGGTGACCAATTTCGCCAAGTCCGACAAGGCCCAATGTTCTCCCGTTCAATTCCGATCCCGTAAAATATTTGCGGTTCCAGTTTCCCTTTCGTACATCAGCGTCCGCTTCAGCCAAAGGACGGGAAGCATCCAGCATCGATGCCATCACATATTCCGCAACAGACGTGGCATTCGCATGCACGGCAGGAATGACTGGTATGTTTCTTGCTTTTGCCGCTTCCAGATCAATGTTGTCCAATCCGACACCAAGACGGCCGATGACTTTGGTGTTTTTTGCCGCATCCAGCAATTCAGGATCGACCTTCGTTTCATTTCGGACAATTAGAGCGTCATACGATGGTACCATTTGAAGCAGTTCACTTCTTTTCCGACCCAGTTCCATATCATAATCCACGGAATGCCCATTGCGCTTAAGTTCTTCAATCCCATCATCCCACATTAACTCTGTTACGAGAATCTTCATGATCCTTCACTCCCTGTAATAGTAATCAATTAGTCTATGTATCAGTTCCTTATTTTTTCCTGCAGTAAACTGTTCTTTGTGCCTAACTGATTATATGCATACATAAGGTCAATTATCTCGTCGATGTGGTAAAAAAAAGAACAGGGATAACTAGATAACCCTGTTCCTTTTATTCATTATTCTACTCTTGGGATGCCTTCAAGCCATTTGTCAACTTGATCAGGATTATTTTCAATATATTCCTGGACAACTTTTGCCGGATCCTGATCTTCCGCATGAACTTTCGGCATCAACTTATTAACCAGTTCATAGGTCTCATCATACTGCTCCAGCACTTTATACGCTCTTGGAGCATCTTCTTCCAATCCTTTGCGGGCAACCGTAAAGATCTGGTCACCTTCCCCACCATAAATTTCTTGTGGATCCTCAAGCATTTTCAAATCCATGGTACCGAAAATCCAATGCGGTTTCCACATCGGCACAATAATCGGTTCTTCATTCTCAGCGGCAGCCTGCAGTGTAGTAAGCATTGCCGCTTCTGAGCTTGATGTAAGCTCCCAATTATCGAGACCATACGCTTCAATTGCTTCTTCGGTATTTTGCATAATCCCTGCTCCTGGATCGATACCGGTAATAGTCCAGTCGACTGATTCACCTAGTTCCTTATTACCTTTCAAATCTTCCATTGAATTAACATCTTCCATGTAACTCGGAACTGCCAGTGCCAATGGTGCCTTATCAAGAACCTGTTTGACTTTAACAATATCTTCACTGTATTTTTCCCAGTATGGGGCATGTGTCGCCGGAAGCCATGCAGATGTATGGAAATCAGCTGATCCATCCGCAACACTGGACCACATCGCTCCTGCCTCTACCTGTTTCAATTCCACAGTATAGCCGACCATCTCAAGCAGCGCACCAAGCATATGTGTACTTACTGTTTCCCGTGCCCACGCAACATAAGGCTGCGTTAATTCCTCCTGGCCAATTTCAGGTCCTTCACTTGTTTGTTCTGACCCCTCATCATTTGAGCCATCAGTGTTTTCTTGCTCTCCACTGTTACCTCCGCATGCAGCTAAAAGCATTGATAACATGAGAATCAAAGCAAAAGCTGTCAGGCCAAACTTGAATTTATGATCTTTAAAAATAGTAAATACCCCCTATAAAATTTAATCTTTGCAATCTTAATAAACCCTTCAAATCCTTGAAAGACATATAAAGACATGCTTGATTGTGAATTTACTAAACTATATCATACCAAAAATGCTACTATTTTCCTAAACGAGTATTATAAAGATATAGAGCGTATATTAATTTATTTTCGCGTTATAATCTATTATATACACTTATTGCATAATTTTTATGGATAATAATTAAATTTGCTGTTTTTTGGATATTTTTCCGAATTATCTGACAATAAAAGGAAAAACATCCAATTGGACAGACTTAGCCACTGACGGTAAGAGGAGACAGGTTTTCCCTAAATATTGCGGAACAATGAGACTAATCCCCACTGTTCCCGAACGCTTTACTCCCCTTCCCATAAAAAAACTGCCCAAACATCACGATTAACGTTTGGGGCAGTCTTCGTTTTCTGTACCAATTCAATTCTTTTTCCTATTTTGCTTCCTCCAGGTCCATTTTGTTGTTTTTCCGAAACATATAGAACGATGCACCAAAGATAATGAAATACCCGATGACACTGAGTATCGTTGGAATTTGTCCGAATAAAACAATGCTTAACAACGCCGAATAAACGACCGTCGAATAGAAGAAAATCGATATTTCATTGGCCGGTGCAAACTTATAAGCCAGCGTCACACCGAATTGACCGACAGTTGCACAACCCCCTGCCAGGATGAGAAATGCCCATTGCTCTAAACTCATCGGTTCGTAAAAAACAATTGTGAATGGCAGGAGAACTACTGTTGCAAAGAAAGAAAAATAAAATACGACGGTATAATGCTTTTCCTTGTTTCCCAAAACCCTCAGGAATGTGTAAGCACCTGCAGCGAACACTGCTCCGAGTACACCAATAATGTACGGGAAAATCTCCACAGAAAACTCCGGCTGAATGATAAATAACGCACCAATAAATGCTACGAGCACAGCGATGACCTGAAACCGGCGGGCAGTTTCTTTCAGGAAAACCGCCGAGAATATAATCAGAATGAACGGACTGAGTTTATTCAACATCTCGGCATCGGATAAAACGAGCCGATCAATAGCGTAAAAGTTCAAAACAATCCCAACCGTCCCGAGTGCCGAACGTGCAATCAGAAGCTTCTGATGCTCTTTTTTTCCAAACACTCTTTCTTTATGACGCAGTACAAAACCTAACGTAATAATTGCAGCTGCAATATTACGAAAAAATGCTTTTTGCGCTGTCGGTATATCACCTGAAAGCTTTACGAAAGCTCCCATGAGTGAAAAACCCAATGCAGACACCAATAATAATACAATTCCTTTATTGCGATCAGACATAGCTGTTCCTCCAGTTGCTAAAACCTTACGTAATCACCTGAACTATGCTAATACAAATGAGGGGGAATGGAAAGGAATTTGTTTGTGAGTGAACGTATAGGGTCGGCGGTAAAAAATATGACGCCATTACTAACATAAATGGCGTCATATCCGGAGTGATTCCGATTGGGCTCGAACCAACGACCTCATGCCTGTCAAGCATGCGCTCTCCCAGCTGAGCTACGGAATCGTATTAATTTTAGTGGAACAATAAATAGTATAATTGACAAAGTTGGAAATCGTCAAGCTGATTTTTTATAATCTCAGGCTCCCGCCTTCAAAAGCAGAGGACATATTTTCCGTTATATATCTAAAATACATCACTTTTGCACTTTTCACGGACATATATTCCGCTATTCCCTGTAAATCAGGCTTGGATGACTGTTTTCTAGTCAGATAACGGAACAGATGTCCGTATACCCTGTCAAAAGCCACTTATTCTCAAATATAGCGGAAAATATGTCCGCATCAAATTGTGTATCACCTAAAGCCATTGTTCAACCAGAATCAGTAGCTGACAGCAATAGCCCAGTTTTTACGCAGCAACTATTTCAATATTTTCAATAACTCATATTTATAGATCAAATAGCGATAATTTTGCTTCTGGTACATCTCACGCGGTGTGTCTTCCCCGTCGGCAATCAGTAAAATGGCAGATTCCTTGTAACGGTCCATCGCAAACCGCTGTAATCGTGATCCAATTCCCTTTCGCTGCAAGTTTTCACGTATATCCAGGTTTTCGATTTCCACGGCTGTGTCACCAACAAAAACATCCATCGTTCCGGCTGGTTTATCCTTATAATAAGCCATGACCTGTACCCACCGTTCATCCTCAAATTGCCGTTTATTTAATTCCACCTTTTGCTCGGCGAACGTCTCGCCAAACTGCATATCGGTTTCATATTGTAGTTTCAGATAATCTTCCAGAGTCTCATCTGTAACTTCTGCAATTTGTATTTCCGGCTTTTCAGAGACTTCCGGAAACTGCTCTGGCAAGATGGAATACAGTTCCATAAAACCAATATCGTAATTATTTTCCCTCATATACTCAAGCAGTTCGCCAACCGGCTTTTGATTGTCGGGAAAATAAAAGCGCAAATGATTCTGGTTATGCTGCTGGTGAAACCCGGTTAAATATTTTTCTGATTCTTTAAACTCATCGATTGTTGGCATCCGCTTGAATTCAATAAAACTGCTGTCGTAACGGACTGGCATTTCCGGGTAGTGGTACTGCTCATATAATTCGTTATTCTCTATCAAATGGCCTATCGTATTTGTATCTTTAAAGGTGTATTGCTTCATCGTATTCCGCCTCACTTTTTCGATTTCATCATCCTTAACTATATCGATACAAGCGAATATTTTCAACATTGGGAGTTGTGTTCAATCAAGTTAGCAGCAGGGAATTTTAATTTTTATTGTGCGACACACGTACTGGATATTGTTTGTCCTGGAATACTATCGCGCGACTTGCGCGGATATTGCGCGTCTTGGTATATTTTCTCGCGACCTCCGCTGGATATTGCGCGTCCTGGTATATTATCGCGCGACTTGCTCCGAGACCACGCATTCTTATAACATCCCCATAAATTACTTCTACACTCGAAATAAACTCTTGGATAAATTCCCACATTCCTATTATAATAAAATGACAATTGTTAATTTTGCACCAAGGGGGAGCATCCGCGTTGAAGAATGTTCTATCTTTCCTGAAACCATATAAACTTCCGATTGCTGCTGCATACAGTTTGATGCTCATTGAGCTGCTGGTGGAACTGCTTCTTCCGTTTTTCCTTGGGAAGATGATTAATCAGGGGGTTTTACATAAAGATCTCGATAATATCATCATGTGGGGTTCGATCATGATTGCGATGGCATTCACAGCGTTTATCGCGGGGATTATCAATTCCTTTTTTGCAGCACATACGACATTTGGTTTTTCATATGATTTGCGGGAAAAGTTGTTGGAAAAAATTCAGGGGTTTTCGTTCGCGGATTTGAACCTGTACCCTGCCTCAGGCCTTGTTACGAGATTTTCCAATGATGTCAGGCAGCTGCAGAATCTCACGTTCATGGGATTACGGATCATGATGAAGGCGCCACTCTTAATAGTTGGCGGAGTGATTATGGCGTTTATTGTCGATTATCAGCTTGCCTTAGTTTTCCTGGTAACGGTTCCGCTTCTGATCGGATTTCTTCTCTGGGTGTTGAAGATGGCAAGCCGGATGTTCGACAAAATGCAGCGGAATGTCGATAACGTCAACCAGGTCATGCAGGAGAATCTTGCCGGAATGCGTCTGATTAAAGCGTTTCTCAGACGGAATCATGAAGCATCCCGTTTTTCCGATGCGAATGAACAGCTTGCCCTTATTACAAGAAAAGCATTCCGGTTCATTGAAACATCGATGCCGATTCTTTTATTTGTCATGAACCTGAGTCTTATTTTCATTCTTTGGTACGGCAACAATCTGGCTATTGCCGGGGAAACTTCCGTAGGGAATGTCGTGGCAATCGTCAACTATGCCTTACGAGTTTCAATGGCTATTTCCATGCTGACATTTATAATCCTGGCGTTTTCGCGGGCACGGGCATCTGCAGAGCGTTTGGATGAAGTGCTGCAGGTGAAAAGTGATCTGGTGGACTTCACGGAAAACGCGACAAAACCCACGCCAATTCAAGGGAAAATCGCTTTTTCCAACGTATCATTTTCCTATCCAAAAACAAATGAACAGGCACTCCGGAATATTGATTTCACGGTCAATACCGGAGAAAAACTGGCTATCATCGGTGCAACCGGATCCGGCAAAACATCGCTCTTTCAATTGATTCCTAGACTGTATGAACCACAGAAAGGTAAAATCTCTCTTGATGATAAGCCGGTTACCTCTTATGGTCTGAATGAACTGCGGCGGCAAATCGGCTATGTTCCACAAACGCCGCTCCTGTTCGGTGGTTCGGTTGAGGACAACATTGCCTGGGGAAAAAATAATGCATCAACCGAGGATGTCATCCAGGCAGCCAAAGATGCGCAGATTCATGAAACGATTCTCGATTTGACGGACGGTTATGATACGAAAATCGGACAAAAAGGTGTTAACTTATCGGGCGGACAGAAGCAGCGAATTTCGATTGCACGTGCCCTGATCCGCCATCCAAAACTGCTCATGCTTGATGACAGTACAAGTGCGCTCGACCTTGCAACGGAGGCTGAACTGCTGAAGGCAATCCAAAAATACGATTGCACGTCGCTCATTATTACGCAAAAAATTTCCACTGCAATCAATGCAGACCGGATTTTACTGCTCAATGACGGGGAGATGCTTGCAATTGGAACACATGAAGAACTGCTGAAGGAATCCGCTCTATATACCAGAATTGTCGAATCACAATTCGGAAAGGAGTATGCCAATGCTAATTCATGAGCTGAAACGTCCTTTTACCCACAAACGAATTCCAATTGACTCGATTAAAATGGATAAATCGGACCGGGCACGGAATACATCCGCAACTATCAAGCGGATCTGGAACTATCTTGCCCGGGAAAAATTCACCCTGACCCTTGTTGTTTTAGCGGTGATGGTCAGCTCCGCGATGAGCCTGGCCGGTCCGTTCATGGTCGGGATGGCTGTCGATGATTATATTGTGACGAAGGAACCTTCCGGGCTTGGTATGCTGCTTGTCTGGCTCATTGTCATCTACATTTTCCATTCAGTTTCGATTTTCTTACAAAACTACTGGATGGTCGGAATTGCCCAAAAAACCGTCTACTCATTGCGGGAAGAGTTGTTCAATCAATTCCACCGCCTGCCTATTTCTTTTTTTGACAAACGGCAGCATGGTGAGTTGATGAGCCGGGTGACCAATGATATCGATAATGTCAACAACACGCTGAATCAGTCCGTCATCCAGATTTTCGCAAGTATCCTGACATTGATTGGAACCGTGTCGGTCATGCTTTACCTGAGTCCGCTCCTGACTGTGGTGACGATGACGATTATTCCGGTTATGTTTTTTGCGATGAAATGGATTACGAAGCGGACGGGTCCTCTGTACAAACTGCGGCAGCGTCACCTTGGTGACATGAGCGGATTTGTTGAGGAAACGGTGTCCGGGCAGCATATCGTGAAAACATTTTCCCAGGAGAAACGGGTTATTGATGAATTCAGGGAAAAGAATGCGAATCTCAGGGAATCCGGATTTTGGGCGATAAATTTTGCCGGTTTTATTCCGAAAGTCATGAACATGCTGAACTTCCTAAGTTTTGCGCTGATTGCCTTTGTCGGCGGGATTCTTGTCATCAACGGACAGATTACTGTCGGTGTAATTGTAATTTTTACTGAAATTGCCCGCCAGTTCACCCGCCCGCTTAATGAACTGTCCAACCAATTTAATATCCTGTTGTCGGCAGTTGCCGGTGCTGAGCGTGTATTTAACATTATTGACGAAAAACAGGAGGAACGAGATGAAGTATCTGCAGGTGAAATCTATCAGACGGATGGCCGGCTGGAATTCCGGGATGTTACGTTTGCCTATGAACAGACTCCGATTTTAAAAGGGATCAGTTTCAAAGCGGAATCCGGTCAGACAGTAGCTTTTGTTGGTCATACAGGGGCAGGGAAAACAACGATTATCAACCTTATTTCCCGCTTTTACAACTATGATTCCGGAAAAATTCTGCTTGATGGCATCGACATTAAAGATATTAAGCGGTCAAGCCTCCGCCGGCTAATGGCGTTTGTGCTTCAGGATACGTATTTATTTCACGGGACAATCCGGGAAAATATTCGCTACGGCCGTTTAGATGCAACAGATGATGAAGTGATACAGGCTGCTGAAAATGCCAATGCTCATGATTTTATTGAGCGGCTGCCACACGGCTACAATACGGTGCTCGATCAGGACGGGAGCGGAATCAGTCAGGGTCAGAAGCAGCTGATTACGATTGCCCGGGCAATTTTGGCGGATCCGTCGATTCTTATTTTGGATGAAGCAACGAGTAACATCGATACGGTAACCGAACTGAAAATCCAGGATGCCTTGAAACGACTCATGCAGGGCCGCACCAGTTTTGTTATCGCCCACCGGTTAAACACGATTCAGGAAGCCGACAAAATAATTATGCTGGAACACGGCGAAATTCTCGAACAGGGTTCACATGAAGAACTTATCAAACAGCAAGGAAGCTACTACGATTTATACAAAGGACAGCTAAATTCACACACATAGATTATATAATGCAATCATGATAAACTACTTATGGACCAGTTTAATTTCCCATGAAAAGGGTACTCTTTAAGATAAATGAGGTGTTATTAATCGGACGCAAAGGAACCATGATCGACAAGGAAATCAACAGCAGTTATTTAAATGAAACAATGACTTTGAAAATCTATCAGCCGGAGTCATTCTCACCTCTTTATAAATACCATATCTGCATCATGCAGGATGGTGATGATTACTATCAGCTGGGCCGGGTGGCTACATTGAGTGACAGGCTGCACGGTAATGAAGAAATCAATAACACTGTATTTGTCGGCATTCATTATCAGGACAAATACGACCGTCGAACAAAATATCACCCAAGCGGTGAACAGCAACAGGCATATATTAAGTTTCTTGTCCATGAGGTTATGCCCTTCCTTGATGATTTGCTGCCAACCTACCATATGGGACAGTCACGGGCATTGATGGGCGATTCGCTTGCTGGAACACTGGCACTTATGACAGCTCTTAAATATCCAAACACATTTGGCAAAGTGATCATGCAGTCCCCGTACGTTGACGAAACGGTAAAACAGTCCGTGCAGGAAGCAAAAGATATGTACGCCATCGATATTTATCATACGATTGGCAGTGCTGAAACGGAAGTGGATACGACAGATGGGAAAAAGTCAGATTTTCTCACACCAAATCGTGAATTGAATGATCTGCTGGCGAAAAAAGGTATGAGTTATACGTATTATGAACTGGAAAATGGCGAACATACCTGGAAATACTGGCAGAAAGATTTAAAACACGCTCTTATAACGATGTTTGGTTAATTTTTTTAATTTCTGAAAATCAACTCCCAATAAACTACTTATTTTTGTTATAATAGAAGTTAGACCAAAATACAGCAATGAAATTATCGGATCAAATTTACAAGGAGGTTAAAAAATGAAATATGGTATTGTTATTTTTCCATCAAAGCCAGTTCAGGATGAGATTAATTCATACAGAAAGCGGTATGACCAGCACTATGCATTGATTCCACCACATCTGACATTAAAGGAAGCATTTGAAGCTGATGATGAAACAATAGAAGTTCTAATAAAAGAATTAAAGCATATTGCAAACGAAACAGATCCATTTAACCTGGAAATCAACAAGGTCAGCACATTTGCACCTGTAACCAACACAATCTATTTAAAGGTTGAGCCGGTACAGGAATTGATTGATCTGCATGAAAAAATGCATAAGGGAAATTTTCCAAAAAATATGGAGTACAACTTTGTACCGCATATTACTATTGCCCAAAAGCTTTCACACGATGAATATTCCGATATATACGGCAGTATGAGCATGAAAGACATCCAGCTTGAAGATAAAGCAGACCGCTTCCAGCTGGTATATCAATTGGATAATGGAACATGGACAGTTTACGAATCATTCGTATTCGGAAAGGAATACGTGTGAAGGTAAAGGTCGTCGAAACTAGCGAAGAACGGCAGCAGGCATTTAATGTGCGAACGAATGTATTTGTTAATGAACAAAACGTGCCGCCGGATATTGAATTGGATGCGTTCGATGAAGAAGCCATCCATTTAATCGGTTTTGAAAATGATACACCAATTGCTGCCAGCCGTGTCCGCTTTGTTGATGCGTACGGTAAGCTGGAACGGATTTGTGTGCTGAGAGACCGGCGCGGCAACTTCTATGGAAAGCAACTGATTCAGGAAATGGAAGACATCATCGTAAATGAAGGCTATACAAAGGCAAAATTAAATGCACAGACACATGCACTCGATTTCTACAGGAATCTCGGCTACAAAATTGTTTCGGAGGAGTTTATGGATGCTGGAATCCCGCATGTAACAATGGTAAAAGAACTAACTTGAAACGACAGCCCAACAACAAAGGACTGTCGTTTCTTTATGTATCTTAAATCCATTTGAGGACATCCTAAGAATGGTTGACTGGGGGGACTCCAAATGGAAAATTTACCATCAATTACAATTGAGGCTATATTCGGTTTTTTAGCTTTATTTATATTGACAAAAATACTTGGAAAAACACAAATTACCCAATTAACTGCATTTGATTTTATTTCAGCATTGGTTCTTGGAGAACTGGTGGGTAATGCATTATTTGATGATGAAGTTGGTATAATCGAAATCGGGTATGCTGTTTTATTATGGGGAATTATTTTATATATTACCGAAATTATTACCCAAAAATTTAAAGAAAGCCGCTCGATTCTTGAGGGACAGCCAGCCATTATCATTCACAAAGGAAATTTAATCCGGGAAGAAATGAAGAAAAATAAACTCGATATAAACCAGCTTCAGCATATGCTTCGTTCAAAAAATGCCTTTTCCATCCAAGAGGTGGAATATGCCGTATTGGAAACAGATGGTACGATCTCTGTCTTAAAAAAGGCGGACTACCAGAATCCAACAAACTCCGATATGAATATCGTAGCTTCACCTGCCAGATTGCCGGTAACCCTTATCAATGATGGTGAAATACTGTGGGATAACCTAAGGGAGGAAAATCTGACGGAAGAATGGCTTCAACAGCAATTGCGGGCACAGAATATCGGCTCTGTAAAAAAAGTCTTTTATGCAGAATGGACGGAGAACCAGCCCGGCTTATTCGTGCTGCCATTTACGAAACGGTAAAGTAAAAACTTTCAGGGAAAGTCTACATTCGAATTCACATATAAAAAACCTGGTCTGACATCATGCGGTTTCCTTTTATTTGGCGGACATTTTTTCCGTTATTTCCGTAAAATAGGGCTAAATTACAGGTTTCACGGACATATTTTCCGCTATACAGGAAAAATTCATGTATAATGGCTTCTTTTTTGATGATGAACGGAAAATATGTCCGCGAACGCCTTAAAAATACTGTTTAAATAACAATTAATGGAACAAATGTCCATTCAAAACAGCCTATGCGACGATTTGGTTAAACTCCTATGCCGAGCACCCTAAATTGTATCACTGAAATGTCGCCCTTTCCCTGTTAAATCTGCATAAAGTTTTTCGTCAGTCGGCACTTTTGGTGCTGTCAGTTTTTTTATGGAATTACTTGATGCTTCCAGTCTGGCATGCTCATCTGCTATATCCCGGTGTTTCGGTTCCAAAATTGTCTTGTACGGCTTCTCAATGTAAAAAGGATCTTGTTTGTATTCGGTAACCCGTTTCTGATAGTCTTTATACTGGTAATGCGGCAGTGGCAGTATATAACCCATCGCAAACATCCTCCTTCATTTATACAACCTGCGAAACTTCTACTATAAACTTCGGAAACCGATTTCATTTTATGACCGCTTACTAAACTATACCCTTTTTCACCAGCGATTATTCCATTCTTTTTTCCAATTCATGAATCATCTTCTCTACATTGGAAATACCACTCAGAAATTCTTTATTCCATACATCCATTTCCCTTTCAAAATGATGCATTTTTTTCTCCGGATACTGCAGCCATTTTTCATTTTTAGCCAGATGTTTTTCGATAATCCGCAAGTTTTTCAGTAATCTGGGCTCTGGTTTATTAGCCAACTGAATCTTCCTTCCCTAAAAAGCCATAGTCACCATTATTCTATGTGTTATTTTATTATTCGTATGGACAAAAACCTCGAAAACTTAAAGATTTCCCCAGTAAATATCCCGATAATGAAGACGGATGCCCACACCTTATCCCTACTGACACATATCCTATTAAAGACAACAAGTCAATAACTTTAAGGAAGGAGTAATAATTCATGGGTTGTGGAAAAAACTTCGATACAGGTAGCTGTGTTTGTGATATTTTAAGAGAAATCGTCGATGCACAGAATGATGTTGTGGAAAATTGCTGTGAAACCAGCTGTGAACGCTCCATCAGTGATTTGCTTGGCGAAACAGACAATGGTAATGGATTGGACACAGTACCGGTAATCCTATACTGCAAAGATGGGTGTAAACCATTTAAAGGCTTTGGTGCGGATCCGGATGATGTCGGGGATATGACATCAAGCTTTTTCTTCCGTGTCAAAAAAGTTGATGATGACTGCTGTGCGGTAATTGAATTACTGAGAGACCCAGATGACGATGATGACAATCCAAAAGATCCAGTAGACCAGGACACGAACCCATTGCGTACTACAGGTATCTGCATGACTGTCAATTTGGATTGCTTCTGTCATGTAACTTGCCTGCCAGCAACTGATGCTTTTAACGGCTAATCTTTGAAAATGAAAAGGTGCTCCGGCATTTGCTGGAGCACCCTTACTTTTATATCCGCTTTGCAGATCACGCTCACTTAGAAACCAATCATACGAATTTCACTAATCGAATCGAACGGAATTTTTGTTTGGGATGTTCTTCTTCCGACACGCATAAATACGGTTTCTTCCTGAAAATCAACAATGACGCCACGATAATTTCGTTCTTCCGTTTTTACCTCACACTTCATAATAGGAACATGTTTAGGCCTATTCATAAAATAATTGACCCGTTCACGCAATGTCATATCTTTAAATTTCTTACGATCCTGTTCCGAACTCTCAGCCTCTTCCTCTTCATCAGTCGATTCAATTTCTTCTACATTATCTTTATTTTCATTATTTTTAACTGAACTACTTCGTTTCAATGGGCGTTTCTGCGTCTTTTTCGGTTGTTCCTGCACTTGCTGCTCACCGGATTTTTTTGGTGTTACGTAATTGTGCTGCATCGGTGCTTCCGGAGTTCGTATGTTTGGCTGATGAATATAGAGTAATGGGCTTTTCGCGTACTTCTTTTTTCCCATCGGATATTCTCTCCTTTGTATTGCATTAGTCAAACTAGTATATGAACCCAGTTTTAAATATGTGTATCATGAGGATTGGATTAAAAAATTCATGAATGCAGTTGCCAGCCCAAAATAAATTAGAATCGAAATAATATCATTTATTGTTGTAATAAACGGACCGGATGCAACAGCCGGGTCAATGCCGAGTTTATCCATTAAAATTGGCACGAAAGATCCCGCAATCGTTGCAACAATCAGCGTTGCCATAATGGAGAGCCCTACAAGCAATCCAAGGAAAAATTCGCCCCTCCACAGGAAAATAATAATCGTTATTAATATTCCACAAACGGTTCCGGTAATCAGCCCTGTACCGGCTTCGCGCAAAATCAGTTTCATTTTCCCCTGTTTGCCATAATCACCGGTTGCAATACCACGGACGGCAACTGCAAGCGACTGTGTACCTGTATTCCCGGCCATCCCCGCAATCAGCGGAATAAATAACGCAAGCGCCGCCACCTGATTAAGAGTTTTTTCAAACTGTCCAATCAAACTTGCTGTCAGCATTCCTAAAAATAATAAAATAACCAGCCATGGCAGGCGCTTTTTTGCCGAAATGAATGCACTATCTTTTGGCCGGTCCATATCCGATACCCCGGCAAGTTTGGAGTAGTCATCGCTCGCTTCTTCTTCCATAACATCCAATATATCATCGACGGTAATTATTCCCAGCAGATGGTTTTGAAAATCAACAACCGGCAGTGCCAGGAAGTCGTAATCGCGAATCATTTGGGCAACCTCTTCCTGATCTTTTGCGACGGATACGGAAACAATTTTTTCACTCATTACATCGGCAATCCGAACATCGTCTTCCGAAATAATTAAATCACGCAATGATGTAACACCAACAAGCCGTTTGTCAGCATCAAGTACATATAAATAATAAATTGTTTCCGCTTCCGGTGCCTCAGCCTTCAATAGCTGCATCGTCTCTTTAACTGTATCTGTCTTATAAATCGCCACAAACTCGGTAGTCATGATACTACCGGCCGTTTTCTCTTCATAGTGGAGAAGTTCTTTAATCTCATCTGCAGCCTTCTCATCCATTATGGTGAGGAAACTGACGACGACATCCTTCTCCAGCTCATTTAAAATATCCACTGCATCGTCTGTTGCCATTTCGGAAATAACCATCGCCGCAAAGCGCGGATCCATCTCAGTAAAAAACGATTCGATGTCTTCCAGTTCAATGTTTTCCATAAAATCTGCTGTTTCTTCCGGGGACAGGTATGTATAAATCCTTAAACGGGATTCCGCTTCCTGCTCCAAAAAGAACATTGCCTGATCATATGGGTGCATATCAAGGAACTCTTTCCGGAACGCTTCCAATTCCTCATTTTTAATATGGGCCTGCAGTTCATCCCACTGGATATGCTGCGTAACTGTATCTTCCATATGATCACATCCTTAAAACTTTTTTGTTTTGGCTCTTATCTTATAGATGGTTGTTGGTACATAATCCATAAAATGCGAAATAATTCTGATAAGGTTTAAATCATTTAGTAAGGCTCTTTGGCGCCGCAGCTGGAATATACTCGCTTTCACACCTCCGGGTACCAAGGCGACATCTGCTCAAAAAGTTCGTTTTCGCAGTGTCTTCTTAGCCGCGGGCAGCTGGTGAGCCTCCGAATCGCTGGCGCGCATCGAAGTCTCACCTAGGCTTTTCTTCCCGCAGGATATCTCGCATATTCCAGCTGCTGGTTATGGTTTAAAATTTAATCTTTTTTAATCATTATAACTCAACTTTCGCAGCGTAAAAATGAACACATACGCCTTGAAGGAATTAGGGAGGTCAAAGATATACTACTAAGGTTCACTTTGAATTAACGGTAAAATATTTTAGTGAGGTTTCCGTTTTTTCCTTTCGTTTCCCTAATGAAGGACATTTCATTGATGTTTTTATCTCCATTTGTCCTTCATGACTCCGATGAACCACTTTTCATCAATGTTTTCACTTTCTTTTGTCCTTCATAACCCCGATGAACCACTTTTCATCATTGCTTTCGCTTCCTTTCGCTTCCTTTTGTCCTTCATAACCCCGATGAACCACTTTTCATCATTGCTTTCGCTTCCTTTTGTCCTTCATAACCCCGATGAACCACTTTTCATCATTGCTTTCGCTTCCTTTTGTCCTTCATAACCCCGATGAACCACTTTTCATCATTGCTTTCGCTTTCTTTTGTCCTTCATAACCCCGATGAACCACTTTTCATCATTGCTTTCGCTTCCCTTTGTCCTTCATAACCCCGATGAACCACTTTTCATCATTGCTTTCGCACTTTTTTGTTCTTTACACCAGCCATATAATAGCTCAGGGGGGATATTTTCACTCAAACTGTTCCGCTGATTATATCTTTTGTGTACAAAGGGCTTTTATGTTTACTGAGGTTGTCAAGGCAACAACTCAAAAACGTTTCGAGATTAACTAATTTAACTGTTTGAGCCTATACTATTGGTGTGAAAATTGAATTATAATAAAACATATTGCTATTTAACTAAGACTACAACGAACGGAACCCAGCGGAGGAAATACGCTGAGACTCCTGGGGAAGGAAAGGCCTAGGTGAGACCACGGAGTGTGTTAGCACGTAGTGGGCTCAGCAGCCGCCCACGGAAAGCGAAGTGTATTTCCGGAGCGGTGTTATTGCACTCGACTTTTTTTCAGCAGTTCGCATTTTTCGTCAACTGCGACGTAAATAACAACAATCTTTGCAGAAAACTGCCTTCATTTATGGTACCAAGATATAAATATTAATGCTATATGGTTATATACCCTTCATGTTCCTTTGATATTCCAATATCATTTTATATTTTTTAACCAGAGTACTTAATTTATTTCCGTTTTTCGTGTAAACTTGCCTAATAGAGACAAACAAAGAATAAACAGAAAGTAAGGTTTAGCGAATGCGACAACGAACCCCATTAAATCTTGATTATACATTAATATTTATTTTAATACTCTTAGGAATTACAAGCGTTTTTACTTTATATATACTCGAACCAAGTTTACCCCCAAAATATGATGGTTCGAACTTCTTTATCAAACAGGCACTTTGGTATATAGCCGGCGGAATGGTGATCTTCGCCGTTATGCTTATCGATTATGACCGTTTTCACCAGATTACATGGATATTATATGGAATCGGCTTAACTTCATTACTTATGCTTTTTGCAGGATTTCCACCCGGAATTGTCCATGAAGCCAATGGTGCTGTCAGCTGGTTCAAATTTCCGGTACTGGGAACCATTCAACCCGGGGAATTTATGAAAGTAATCCTGATTATGACACTTGCCCATGTCATTGTCCGGCATAACAATAAATATTTCAACAAAACGATCAAAAGTGATTTGGGTCTGCTTGCAAAGATATTGCTGCTTTCCCTTCCCCCTATGGGATTGCTTGCCGTTCAGCCCGATTTGGGTGGATTTTTGGTGCTTGCAGCGATTACAGGAAGTATGATTCTTATCTCAGGTGTCAAATGGCGGATTCTTTTCTCCATTCTTTTTATTATAGTCGATATTGTTCTGTTGGCAATTGTTGCATGGTACTTATTTCCCGGGCCGATTGCAGACTTCCTGGAAGAGTCCATTTTTGAACACGTCTCCAGCAGATTTACCGGCTGGCTTAATCCACAACAAAACTATGATGAAGGGTATCAGCTGATTCTGGCAATGATGGCGATTGGATCCGGTCAACTGTTCGGTAAAGGTATCAGCAATATGGAAGTTTATGTGCCTGAACGGCATACGGATATGATTTTCACTGCTGTTGCTGAACAATTTGGCTTTATCGGTTCAAGTATTGTTGTAACATTATTTTTCCTATTGATTTATCGGCTGATTCATATTGCCTTGCTCAGTAATGATAAATATGGCAGCTACCTGATAACAGGTATTATCGGGATGTTTGCCTATCAGATATTCCAAAACATCGGTATGTCAATCCAGCTGCTGCCGATTACCGGACTGCCGCTTCCGTTCCTGAGTTATGGAGGAAGCTCAACAATCACCTATATGCTGGCAATTGGCATTGTTCTTAATGTACATTCGAGGACAAAAGAATATATGTTTAGTGAGGCAAGGTGGAAAGATTAATGCAAATAGACGTTATTGGCGATGTACATGGATGTCTTGAGGAACTCCATGAGCTGTTTCATGCACTAGGCTACAACCAAAAGGATGGTATTTTTGTGCACCCTGACGGCAGAATCCCCGTATTTTTAGGGGATATTACCGATCGGGGGCCTTTTTCCATTGGGTCGATTAAAATCGTATACGATATGGTTGTTGTTCATAAACAAGCCCGGTACGTCCCCGGGAACCATTGCAATAAGCTGTACCGTTATTTTCTCGGAAATAATGTTCAAGAGCGGCATGGACTGGAAACGACCACGGCGGAATACACCGCTTTGCCAAAGTCTGAGCAGACTAAAATAAGGAATGAATTTATCGAACTCTATGAGACAGCGCCGCTTTATTTGGAAATGCCGGAAGTTGAGGCTGTTGTGGCCCATGCAGGGATTAAAGAATCATTTATTGGCAGAACGGATAAACGAGTAAAAACCTTTGTCCTGTACGGGGATATAACGGGCAGGTTTCATAATGACGGCCGTCCGATCAGACGTGATTGGGCACTGGATTACCAGGGGAACCGCTGGATTGTGTATGGGCACACGCCTGTAAAAGAACCGCGGATTGTGAATAAAACGATTAATATTGATACTGGATGTGTATTCGGAAATAAGCTGACTGCCTTTCGCTTACCGGAGGAAAAAATCGTTTCGGTTCCATCCAGGCAGCCATTGATCGAGGAAAAATTCCGGTATTTTGACTAAATCAGTTGTGTCATATCATCAGCGGCCGGAATGGAAAAGTCCATATTCTTTTTCGTTGTTGGATGCTGAAAAGCAATATGGTAACAATGCAATGCCTGCCGGTGGATTAATGCAGTCGAACCGCCGTATAAATCATCACCGGCCAATGAATGACCTAGATATGAGAAATGTACACGTATCTGATGTGTCCTTCCTGTTTCCAACTGAACATCCACCAGCGAATGTGCTGAACCTTCCTGTCTTACGCTGTAATGTGTAACAGCTGATTTTCCAGTTTCGGTTACGGTTCGTTCAATAATGGAACCTTCTTTGCGGCCAATTGGAGCATTGATGGTTCCTTTTTTATCTGCCAAATGTCCTTCCACAACGCAAACGTACTTCCTGTTTATTTTACCGGCCTTCTGTGATCGCGATAAAATTGAATGACTGTAACGGTGTTTTGCAATTAATAATAAACCGGAAGTATCCTTATCAAGCCTTGTTACCACATGGAATGTGTAGGGAATGTCATATTTTTCATAATACGCAAGCACTCCATTCGCGATGGTTCCGGATGGATGCAGATTCGACGGGATCGTTGCCGTTCCTGGTGGTTTGTCCAGGATTAAAACATCTTTATCCTCATAAATAATTGAAAGCGGCATTCCCTCGGGAACCATGAATGGACCTTTTTTCTCCTCAGGGAAAACAACTAAAAGTTCATCACCTCCGCACAAAAGATAACGGACTGTTTTTGGTAAATCATTTACACAAATCCGTCCTCCATCATGGATGACGGATTTGATTAAACTTCTGGAAAATGCCTGTACCTGCTGCAAGTATTCGTGTATGGTCAGTCCTTCATGTTGATGGTCAATAATCCACTTCACAGCGCTTCACCCGCATTACTTATTCTTATCATCGTCATCATCTGCCACGAATGAGTCACGGACCCGATCCCAGAATGGAAATGGTCTGAACCGTGCGAAACGAACACGTTCTTTTGCTACCCGGCACTGGATTGACTTCACATTCGTGTAGCTTTGCGTGAAGTGATCAATCGTAATTAAAAAGCTTCGGTCGACAATCGGCTTAAGCAGACACGTGTGGTGTTTTGGCAAAATCAGCGGGGAACCGATTGTACGGAAAACCCGATTGTTGATTGATGCCATTTCAGTAAGCTGGATTGCCTCGAGGGACGGATGGATAATCCCGCCACCTAATGCTTTATTATACGCGGTACTGCCTGATGGCGTTGAAATACAGAGACCATCTCCGCGAAACGTTTCAAAATGTGCTCCCTTAATATCGACATCAAACACAACCGAACCTTCTGGTGTTTTGATGGTAGCTTCATTTAATGCAAGAAAACGGTCTTCTCTGCCACCGGAATGTCCGCGGATAATTACTTCCAGAAGGGGATACTCAACAACCTGAAAAGGCGTTTTTGCTATCTCGATTATCAGTTTTTCTACTTCATCAGGAACCCAATCCGCATAGAAACCCAAGTGACCCGTATGAACACCAATGAATGAAGTTGACTCAAGGCAATGTACATAATTATGAAATGCCTCTAAAAATGTGCCATCTCCTCCAACGGATATAACCAGGTCAGGATTTTTTTCATCATAATCTAAATCAAAATCAGTTAAGTATTGCTTCATAGTAGCCTGAATTTTATTTGATCGATCATCGCCTTTTGATACTATTGCAAATTTCACAACCAGTTCGCTCCTTACTTTCGATGGAATATTCGTTGTGCTTCCTGTACTTCATTTTTAATAATTGACATTTCCTCGTCCAGCTTGAATGCCGCCTCCGCTGCCCGCTGCAGCCTGGATTTAATTTCTGAGGGAATTCTGCCTTTGTATTTGTAGTTCAGTGAATGTTCGTTTGTTGCCCAAAAATTCATGGCAAGTGTCCGTATTTGAATCTCCGCAACTACCTGCCTTACTCCCTGAATTGTTTCAACAGGGTACTCAATAATAATATGGTACGACCGGTAACCACTCTCTTTCTTTCTTGATACATAATCCTTTTCTTCAATTATAGTAAAGTCCTTACGTGATCGAATCATTTTTACTATTGTATAAATATCATCAACAAACTGACAAACCACCCTGACACCCGCAATATCCTGAAGTTCGTGCTCAATCTTGTCCAATGGTATTCGTCTGCTTTCCGCTTTTTCCAAAATACTCGGAACAGGCTTGACACGTCCGGTAATAAATTCAATCGGTGAATGTCTGGATTCATATTCAAACTGCTTTCGTATACCTTTTAACTTCACTTTCAATTCTTCAACCACTTGTGTATATGGGGCAAGTATTGCATCCCAATTCATTGTATACACCACCTGAATATCATCTAATTCCTATCCTATCATAACACATAAAAATGGATAATCTTTGCATATATGAACATCATTCGCCATAATTAACATACGTTTCTATAATAATCCTGAACCTGCGGAGGTTACAACTAAATTGGCACAGGAAATTGAAATTGAATACAAAAACCTGTTGACAGAATCTGAGTTTAATCGTGTCCTTGATAGTCTTCCATTTCCGGAAGAAACCCAAACACAAACAAACCATTATTTTGAAACTGCTGATTTTTCCCTTAAAGAAAACGGCTGTGCATTACGGATCCGGGAAAAGAATGGCATATTCACATTAACCTTAAAAGAACCGCATGATACCGGGTTGCTTGAAACACATGACACCCTGTCAGAACAGGAAGCCCATGATTGGATAACCGGACGATTCGTACCAAAGAAACATACCTCAAAACAGCTTGCTGCTAAAGATATTTCCCTGGATGATTTGACTTATCTGGGAAGTCTGGTAACAGATCGCCGTGAATTAAAGTATGATAATGTACTGCTGGTGCTTGATTACAGTACGTATAACGGGACATCGGACTTTGAATTGGAAATGGAAGCTGCGTCTGAAGAAATCGGACGTGAAGCAATGCGTAAGGTCCTGGAAAAATTTAGTATTGAAAAGCGTCAAACTCCAAATAAGATACAGCGTTTTTTTGAATCAAAAAACGGTTCAGTCGATAGCTAACCTGCCAGAGAAGTCAGATTAGTTGCCCAAATAATAGTACGTTGCTACAATATATACAAACATATTAGGAGAGAATAACAATATGTCCCGAGCTGGAACAATATACGAAGCAATTGGCGGCTTCGATACAATAGACAGACTGGTGAGCGCATTTTATAAACGAGTTGGTAATCATCCAAAACTTACACCAATTTTTCCGGATGATCTTACATGGACTGCACAGAAACAGCGGTGGTTTTTAACCCAGTTTTTCGGAGGTCCGCAACTTTATAACGAAAATCGTGGCCATCCAATGATGCGCAGACGTCATCTTCCCTTTGAGATTACACCTGAACGAAAAGACGCATGGCTCGAATGTATGGACGCTGCACTAAATGAAGCTAAAATTGAAGAACCTTATCGCACGGCTATATTTGAAAAATTGACCATGACTGCACATCATATGATGAACACACCGCAATGATAGAAAGGAGAATCGATGTGAGTTGGAAGCAGGCTGGGCTTGAGAGCTCAAATGACACAAACACATCGGCAAAATATAGCTATTTCGATTTTGTACAAAAACCGGTTGAAATATATGTTTTCGTAGATCCGCTATGTCCGGAATGCTGGTCATTAGAACCATATTTGAAGAAACTATCCATTGAATATGGACGTTTTTTTACTATAAGACCAATTATCAGCGGACATTTAAATAAGCTGAATAAAGACAAATTTGATAAACCGAAACGTTTAAAAGATATATGGGAAAAAACAGCAAGCCGTACCGGTATGAGTTGTGATGGAGATTTGTGGATTGAGAACCCGGTATCTTCCCCATGGATTGCATCACTTGCAATAAAAGCAGCCGAACTGCAGGGCAAAAAAGCCGGCCGGTTATTTTTACGTAAGGTACAGGAAAACCTGTTTCTCAAAAAGCACGATATCTCGGATGAGGATGTTTTAATACAATGTGCAGAAGATTCCAGGCTTGATGTCGAGGAATTTGAAAATGATTTATATTCATCATCAGCCAAAAAAGCTTTCCAGGCAGACTTAAAACTTACGAAGGAAATGGAAGTCGATTATATCCCAACAATGGTGTTCTTCAATCAGAAAGCTGAAGAGCAGGGTATTAAAATCTCAGGTCTATATCCATATGATATTTATGTCCAGGTTCTGAAACAGATTCTGCAAAAAAACCCGGTACCTTCGAGTAAACCTCCATTGGAATCCTTTCTGCAATACTATGGTGTTGTCGGCAACAAGGAAATTTCAGTGGTATATGACTGGACAAAAGCCAAAACCGAAAAGGAAATGAAAAAGTTACAATTAAGGCAATCTGTTGAAAAAATCCCCGTAAAATATGGGACTTTCTGGAAATACAATGATGAATAATACTCAAAGCATGGAGTCTGTGCTTTGGGTATTTTTTATTGTGGATTTCTAGACGCTGAGCATCAGCGACATTAATACAAAAGAAAAAAGGATGTACGGGGCAGCGTACATCCTTTAGGGATCTCCGTCTTTGTATATTACAAAGGGGGATGGGAGAAAGTTTCATGATCAAACAAAGGGGTTTTGTTTGTTTGTGACTCATCTCACATTCTTAATATATCAAGAGTTGTTATCTTGTACAATTAGTTTGTTCATCTTTTCACAAAAATGTCACACTTCTATTTCACTGTTTTGTCACATATAGTTGTAATGAAAATATGTTGTCCTTCATCTGTTAGTAATGTGCAAAATTATATTGATTGGAGTGGATATAATGCAGGAAATCCTTCCGTTTATTTTTTTAATGGTAACGATAATAGCTGTCTTTTTAAATATTCTTGGACTGATGCAGCTGATTCCTATTTTTATAACACTGCCAATGTTGTTTATTTCGATTTACTTAACGATTTATACATTTACCCATCGGAACGTTTATCGTGGCCGTATGCGGGGGTAGATCAATCAATCTCTGTAAGTTATCCTTCATCACTTAGATGAAGGATATTTTATTGGTTTTTGCTTTATTCGGGTATTCATTATTCCGATGAGTGACCTTGTTACGGATTTCCAGCTTCGTTCGGGCACTCATAACCCCGATAAGTGACCTCTCACTTAATTTCAACGTAGATTTTGTAGTTCGTTCCCCCTCCTTTACAAGCAGAAAAAATAGCAGAGGAAATTCCCCCTGCTATTTTCAACTCAACAACTCAATAACCCGCTCCAGCGCAGACAGCCTCTATTTAACCATCAATTCTTCCATCTCATTCAGTTTTTCTTCAAACACATCAAGTGCTGCCAGAATTGGCTCTTTCGATGTCATGTCAACACCGGCTTTTTTCAGAACCTCAATCGGATAATCACTGTTTCCCGCTTTCAGGAAGTCAAGATACCGATCAACTGCTCCTTCCTCTTCATTGAGGATTTGACTGGACAGTGCAGTGGCGGCGGAATACCCTGTTGCATATTGGAACACATAATAGTTCATATAGAAATGCGGAATCCGTGCCCATTCCAGACCGATTTCTTCATCTGAGACGACATCATCACCAAAGTATTTTTTATTCAAATCATAATAAATTTCCGTTAATTTTTCTGCAGTTAATGCTTCACCATTTTGCATGCGGACATGAATGTCATGCTCGAATTCCGCAAACATGGTCTGACGGAAAACTGTACCGCGGAACCCTTCCAGAAAGTGATTCAGCAAATAAATTTTCTGCTTCTCATCATCCACCTGGTTCATCATGTAATCATTCAGGAGTGCCTCATTGCACGTTGATGCAACTTCCGCCACGAAAATAGAGTAATTTCCATAGCGGAATGGCTGTGTTTTTCGTGTATAGTAACTGTGCATGGAATGGCCCAATTCGTGTGCCAGTGTAAATAGATCGTTCACTTTGTCCTGCCAGTTCAGCAAAATATATGGATTTGTTCCATATGCACCGGATGAATATGCCCCGCTGCGTTTTCCTTTATTTTCTTCAACATCAATCCAGCGACTGTTAAATCCTTCTTTCAGTGTACTGACATAGTCTTCACCAAGTGTTTTCAACGCTTCAGCCACATATTCCTGTGCTTCTTCATACGTAATCTTCATATCGACATCTTTTACCAGTGGTGTATACATGTCATACATATGCAATTCATCAAGCCCAAGCACTTTTTTGCGCAATTCAGCGTAACGATGCAGTAATGGCAGTTTTTCATTAACTGCTTCAACCAGATTATCGTACACCTGCTCCGGAATTTTATTGCCATCCAGGGCTGCCTGCCGTGCCGAATCATAGTTCCGTACTTTTGCATTAAAATTATCTGTTTTCACGGTACCGGTTAATGTTGATGAAAATGTATTGATGAAGTCATCATACTTCCCATACATTGCCTGGAATGCATTCTTACGCACACTGCGATCCTTGGATTCCAAAAATCCGATATAGCGTCCGTGCGTCAAATCAACCTCTTCCCCATCCTCATTTTTAATCGACGGGAACGTCAAATCAGCATTGTTCAGCATGCTGAATGTATTTGACGGTGTTGACATCGGCTCAGATGCCTCCGCAAGCAATGCCTCCTCTTTCTCACTCAGAACATGTGGGCGTTGACGGTTTATCTCATCCAGCGTATGCTTATACAGCTGTAATTCTTCTTTTTCATCGATAAACCCGCTTAATTTTTCCTCATCCATTCCAAGGATTTCGGGAACGATATAGCTCATCGAACTGGACGCTATTGTCAGAACATTTTCCGCCTTCGAGTTCATAGCCTGATAGTTCGAATTTGTCGTATCCTGGTCATACCGCATATGAGCGTATGTAAACAGTTTGCCAAGCCGTTCCGAAAGTTCATCCTGAAGCTTTAGAACATCATACAGATTTTGTGCTGAATCGGCTATTTTTCCCTGGAATTTTTCAATCGATGGAATGTCATTTTTTAGTGATGCAAGCTCTTCTTCCCATTTTTCGTCTGTTGCAAAAATATCCTCCAGTTTCCAAGTTAATTCCTCAGGTATTTCACTTCTTTTTGGTAACTCCTTCGTTGCTTTTGCCACGTAATTGTCCTCCCTTTTTCCGTTATACTGACTCTTTCTAGTTTTATCCAAAAAAATCCTGCCTTATTGTTTAGTATAACGAATTATTTATGAATCATGCCCGTATTTTGTTTGTACGAAGCAAATTCATCTGCTTATCATCCCCCGGCAGCGCCGCTTCAATACTTTTATAAAATAACACTTGATTGACTTTGATAAACTGATTTGGGGCAAATTGACGAATTACAGTTAACCGTTCAAGCAGTTGGAGGTACTGAAGAATAGGGTTTGTTACAGGTTTGATCAAGAGGAAATGATTTGAATAACGTAAGTGGGTTCTTAGTAAATGCTCACACGATTTAAGTGAAAACCGACCACCTACTGGAAGGGGTGCAATAATTTTAAGACAAATTCTGCTCTGCCAGTCCCACGGTGGGGATTTCATCTTAAATTGTGTGGAGACAGGAAGATGAATGATTGAAGGCAAATGTTCCTTATGGGTCCCCTCCAAATACAGCCATTGGTACCATGCCAGATCTCTGCCATATACATGTGCAGCTGGTTTCAGGCGGAAAACGCGCTTCTCTCTTTTCCATACATGATAGAGTTCATTTTTTGAAAAAAATTGCGCTTGAAATAAATCCGTGAAAATCATTTGTGGTAATTTTTTTACGTGAAGTTTGCCGATCGCCTTTTGCTTTGTCGAAATGTAAAAGTCTTGAAATGAAATAAACTGGAGTGTTTCAGGACAAAAGTAAAATAATGTGAGAGGAATTGCCGAAGAAAATTGATGAATGAAATAAAGATGGAATTGATCGATATTCAAACAATCTCTGCCCCGTCGTTCCATACGATTTGCGCCAAGTATCCAGATGGGGACGATCCCTGCCTTGTGATAGCCTTCATTCCGTTTGCGAATTTGTTCTGGCGGAACGCGTGCGCACTGATACTCGATGGCTACTGCTTTGTGTTTGAGTCTCACTAGTATGTCCGGCCTTTGTTTGATTTCGGGTAAATATGCTTCCAGTTGAACATCGAGATTCTGGTGCTTGAGCCACTGAAATAGCAGCATTTTTCCTTTCTCATGGTAAGATCCCTCGCCACCTTCCTGTGAAGGACAGTTGCTTTTGGAACGGTGGGCAAAATGCGGAATCATTTGTGACCCTGCTTTAGCAATTACTTCTTCATTACACGTTGGACAGAGAAACGTTTCCTGCCGCTTTAGTTTCGTGATTTCAACTCGGGTCAACGATGCAAGTGTAACAAGATTTCCATATTTAGTTTTAGCCTGCAGCATAAAAAAATCACCTCCATCTTTTATAATTCGACAAAGGTGAAGAAATTCCTTTAAAGAACAAAAAAAGACACTCTTTATTCAGAGCGTCGGATTGCTGCAGGAAAGTGGGAGCGAACCTGTTCAAACGTGTTATTTTCAAATACTTGTTTCCCATATTCCTCCAGAAAATGAATGGTTACTTCCGTATCATCCGCAAATTCAAATATCTGACTGATGACGTCTTCATGTTGATCATCATCTGCTTCATCTTCCTCTTGCGGAAATTCAATATATAAATAGTACTTATTATCATAATGGAAAAGACTATTTTCCATTTCGACGGTATTATCTTCCAGGTAGTGACTCAATTGGATGACATCCTCAAAGTCATTAAACATTACAGTCAGAGACAAGTTACCATCATCATCCTCTTCCTTACCGGAGTTGGACGATTTATTTTTACTGCTGCCGAATTTATGATCCAGCACATCTTCAATTTTATCGTCAACGGATATATCAATCGTTTTGCCATTCTCAGTTGGCAGTTCAAGATTCTCACCGTTTTTGGATACTTGTGCTTTTGTTACAACAATCTCAAGCCCTTTATCCAAGGCCTGAACCTGAATCCATAATGGACCATCAACATTAAAGTCTTCCTTATAATGAACTTCATCCATCATCTGCCAGAATAACTGTTCACTTCGTTCGCGGTTATACCAGATTTCTTCCCGTTCAAATCCGCGATCTTCAATATCAATATAGGAAATATAAAATTTTACGGTGTTCTCATTTATACGTTCTATTTCCATCTTTTTTCTCTCCCTTCTTTAGAAAAACTTGACTATACGGTCAACCATAATGGTGGAAGAGATAACTTCACCTTAACTATCTATTCATTATTTCTTTTTCCCTGATTCACACGTAATTAACCATTCACTCTTTCTTTATTATCATTGTATGACATAGCATTCCAGTTTGAAAATTTATATGCCTATAAATCAATAATTAATTTCATATTTTAACCGATTTCGTCCAATTTGTCACTAGGTAATCATAAAAAACGCAGGACCTACATTATCAGGTTCTGCGTTTTTACTGTAATTATTATAAACATCGCAAGATAATTAGTTTACCATCCGTTGTGCTTCACGTAATTGGAAAGTTCTTACGGTTCTAGGAAGGAACCTGCGAATTTCATCTTCGTTGTACCCAACCTGTAAACGTTTCTCGTCAAGAATTATCGGCCGGCGCAACAACCCGGGATTTTTCTGGATTAAATTAAATAAATCTTTCATCGGCAGCTGATCAATATTTACATTCAGCTTTTGAAATACCTTTGAGCGTGTCGATATAATCTCATCTGTACCATCTTCAGTCATTCGTAATATTTCCTTGATTTCATCCAGCGTTAATGGCTCAGAAAATATATTACGTTCCGCGAACGGTATTTCATGATCTTCTAACCATGCTTTCGCTTTTCTGCAAGATGTACAACTTGGTGAGGTATAAAGTGTTACCATAAAACTTCACTCCTCAATCTAAAAGAATGTATGGTCATTTCATAAACATTGAAAAACTTATCAGATTAAAATAAGTTTAAATAACCTATATGTATAAGTATACTACATTTGTCAACCAAAAGGTAGAGGTTAGAGCAGAAAACTTAGTAAAAAAAACAATGTTCATAAAATGTTCTCATTTATTTGTAACATACCCTAAATATAATTAATTAAACCTTATATGGAGTTATTTTTAATTTTTTTTATGAAGCCTTTAGCGTGTCTGAAATACCCTGATGAAGGACATTTCACTGGCTTTCTTACTTTGATTTGTCCTTCATAGACCGAATGAAAGACATTTCATTGAAATTTTCATATCATATTGTCCTTCAACCCCAATGACCTTCCACCTGTTTACTTCCCGCATTACAGCATGATTGAAAAAAATTTGATGAAATTGCAGCCTCGTTCTCCCCGCCGAAACAACAGTAATCCCGTACCACTTTCCAAAAATGATACGGGATTTTTTACATAAATCAAGCTTGCACTTCCTTTTAGGTAAGCACCTGATTTACGCTTTTTCAGTCAGTCCTTCAAATATGTTGTCAGACTCCCGGCCTTCATCATAAGTTAATACTTCATCAACCGGCTGGTATGACTGACCATAAATTTCTTCGTCTTTATACGTATGAATATTTTCATACAACTTTTTCATCTTTTCATAAATTGCTTCTTCCGATTCATCATTTGGTGACCAATATAAAATTTCCATGGGATTTTCCTCATCAGTGGCCAATGAGCGGCGAGTATAGCCGATGGATTGTGCGTGGGTAAAGCCTTCCCGCTTATAAAATTGAAGTCGCTTTTCTGTATCTGAATCATCATAATCAACAGGTTCCACTTCGAGAATAATCGGTTTTTCCTGCTGCTTCAGTTTCTCAATTAATTTGTGGCCGATTCCCTGCCCTCTTGATTTTGATGAAACCCAAACATAATCAATAAAGAGGAATGTGTCAAATTCAGCATACATTAACACATGAAATGGACCTTCATCCTTGTAGTAAACATCTCCTTTTTCTTTTAAAAGGATGTCCATATGCTCCTTGGATTTCATTTCCTCTACTGGGAAATACTTATTTAACTTTTCATACCAGTTCATAAATCTACTCCTTCATATTTCGTAGTCTTTTCGATTATAACGAAAAAGTTACCACATGTTAAATCGCTTTTGGAACAATTCCGAACTATTTAAGAGAGAATTTGTCCAAAAATCACCAATTTGCTGATTCATGTCTTCTGATATTCCAAATTACTAAAAGAATATATCATATTACCCTGATTTTAAAATTTAGTATGAACGAAAAAGCGAGCTCTATACGAAATAGAGCCCGCTCCTATTTTATTCTTAATTCATCGGTGTATAATCAACGTTTTCGCTATAGCTGTTTCCGGCATTCCAAATCAGGAATTCGTTTATGCCGTTTTCTTTTAACGCTCTGATTTGTGCTTCCACTTCCTGTTTTCCGTATTGTTTAGCAGGTCCGCTGTAAAGCCATGGCGCTTCAAAGTCCTGAATCCACGGCCTTGAAGTTGGTGGATCCTGCAGTTTTCCGAGCACTTCATTTTCAACTTTTGCATACTCCGTTACCAGCTTATACGGTTCCTTATCAGGGAATGGAATACCGAAATATGACGTCCAGTGACTTGGATAAATCATGGATGAAATGACATCAACATTGTTGGAGATCTTGGAAAAGTTCTGTCCTATTCCAGGCGCTTCAGGAATAGTTGCTGAATAACCGAATATATCTACAGCAACATCCACATCATAATATTCAAGTTCTTTTCTTGCATACTTGACAAAATCGGTTACGGCATTGACACGGCGTTGGACATTATTTTTCCCGTCTTTATAATCACCTTTACTGTAACTTAGCTCACTGTCGTAATGTTCAAATCCTTCCGGGAAACGAACATAATCAAATTGAATTTCCTGAAATCCGAGCTCCGCAGCCTTTTTTGCAATTTCTACATTATATTTCCAAACTTCTTTTTCGAAAGGATTTACAAATGCTTCTCCTTTTCCATTGGTCCATACTTCCCCATTTTTGGTAAAAGAAAGATCCGGACGTTTCTTCGCCAGTACAGAGTCTTTAAAAACAACGATTCTGGCAATTGGATAAATACCTTTTTTCTCAAGTACCTTCAGCATTTTTCGTGGCTCATTTATATAATTAACGGCGATGTCTTCATATTTTGAGCCTTTTTTTGGTTTGAATGTTAAATTTCCATGGTCTTCTTTTATATCAATAACCATTGCATTCAAATCCGATGTTTCTACGAGATTGATAAGGTTATCAAACCTGCTGCCGCCAGCAGATGGTCCCGTAACATAGATTCCACGGACAGCATTCGGGTATTCAAAATGTAATCCTGAATCATAAGTAAACCGCTGCAGTTTTTTCTGTGTATTAATTGGAGCTACACTAGTCTTGCTGTGAACATGAGGTTTTGCTGTATGTATCTCTTCGCCACTGCTTCTGTTAAAAGTCATTGGAATTATAACGCTCAGCAGGAGAATACTTACGAGTGTTAATATCATGAGGTGTTTTTTCTCCATTATCTATCAATCTCCCATTCCCATTTTAAATCTATTATAAAGGATATCGACAAATTTTAGAACATTATTCTACAAAATTAGCTGAAGAAATCTTTGGGAATTTACTTGAAGTTTTTTTCGCATAACAAGTGTTGGATTAATAAAGATTCACTGAGTAAGGAAATAACGCAGAAAATTTTATTACGGGAAAAAATTGAGGTAGTTAATATAAGTTACGAGAAGCAGTGGAAAAATAGAACCTGCATTTTGTTATCTTAATGAACCGACATCCTTCTAGTTATGACAAAAAAACGGGTGTTCATCCCGCTTTTTTATATTTGCATTATGTGAAATACAAAATATCATCTAATTCAACAGAGAAACCATCCAGCTTCTTAGAAGATATTTTTCCTGTGTCTGTTTTTGCGTCATGTTGTTCGTACATTTTTTCCTCATTAAGGGAGTATACAGTAATCATATTCAGCATCGGATTAACAATCCAATACTCCTTGGTGCCATAGTTCATATAAAGATTCAACTTTGTAATCAGATCATGTGACTGGTTGGAGGGGCTTAAAATTTCAACAATCAGCTCGGGAACTCCAATATATCTGGCATCTGTAAAACCACTTTTATCACAAATAATGCTGATGTCAGGAATAACAATTTTTGTGCCCTCTACGGAATCGTCTTTAAATTCGATGTCATATGGAGCGGGAAATACCTCACAGGGCTTTCCGTCAAGAAAATTCCAAAGTTTATTCTGCAAATTACTGGCTATTCGCTGATGCTTTGTCGTTGGTGAGGGAGACATATAAACATATCCGTCAATATACTCAAGTAAATCTTCCGAGCTTTCCCGAATTTGAAAGTACTCATCCACTGAAACAGGATCTTTGCGGTACAGAATCAATTTATAAACCTCTTTTCTAAAATCGTCTTTAGGATTATTTTAGCATGTTTTTTGAATAGTAATGATTAATTATTGAATTCAAAGTGATTGGATGTAAATTAATTTTGTGAAGAATTACTCAGAAGGTATATGCTCCTGGTTTTCAGTGAGGATGATATGCTCGATTTGCAGTGCAGCGGAAAGTACGTGGATAAACGCCTCAAGCAATGTACATTCTGAATGTTTTTCATAATAGTAGTTTATGTGTCTTATCAAATCTCCACTAACCTCTACATCAAAATGGTAAAAGTCGATAATCGGGAAATATAGTGCGTCACCAATCGGGATTAGCGTTCCCATAACAATTTCACCTTTTTCAGGCGGGAAAGCTGTCGGGTCATATACAATGACATCAAGTGTTTCCTGCGTAAGAATATCAACAAGAACTAAAACATTATCACTATGTTTATGTCCTACAAAATAAAATTTCGGTATTGCTCTATCCCATTCCCTGAGCCAGGAGGTCATTAGAGGTTTATTCCTGAATTCATCATAATGCTCGTCAATAAAGATTTCCACATAACTCGTTTCTTTATCGGCATCCGACTCATATATCACTTTCCACCAAAACAAGTTATGCACCAATGCTTCCCATTTGTCTTCCGGCAGATTGTGGTCATCAATAAATTCTTTCAGTATTGGATAGTATTCTTCGGATGCGAGATCCACCATGTATTTAGTGAATTTATTGTAGACGTTAAGCAGCATTTCTTCTTTCGTTTCATCCGAAATGGGATAATCATGCCGAAACTGTTTCGAAGTTGATTCGGACTGTGCAAATTCGACCACCTTTTCAATATTAACATTTCTTTTCAATATAAAATCAACCCTTTCTTATTTGGTATGCTTTATGTAATTCGACATTAATTTATATTTTCCTCTTTTTTCTCCAATTTTGGCAAATTTAATATATAATAGTAATAAAAATATGTGAAAAGGATGTGGACGATGTTGTGCCTTATAAACCACGTACCAAGTCAACCGAATTAATAATCCTGGAAATATTAAACTACCGAATGAATTTAGCAAGTAAGGATAGGCGTCATTATATGAGTCTGAAAAAGGGCTTTGAAGGAGAAGTACAGTTTGACAGTCTGACAGAAAAACTGCAGTGTGAATGCCTGATATTAAATGATCTGCTTCTGGAAGTAAACAACACTACTTTCCAAATTGATTCCCTGATTATTTTACAAAGTTTAATCAGCCTTTACGAAGTGAAAAATTTGGAGGGTGATTATTACTACGAATCGGATAAAATGTATAAGAAACCCCGAAAGGAAATTATTAATCCGCTTCTTCAATTAAGCAGAAGTGAATCATTATTACGTCAGCTCATTCTCAGACTCGGATTCAACCCTGCAATTGATGCTTCTCTTGTATTTATCAATCCTAATTTCACCTTATACCAGGCACCCCTCGACAAACCAATTATTTACCCGACTCAGATTAAACGTCATTTGAATCAACTGAATTCCCGACCCTCAAAACTAACCAACAAACACAAAATACTCGCTGATCAATTGTTGTCGCTGCATATTACGGATTCCCCTTTTGATCAACTGCCGGTCTATTCTTATGACCAGCTACGGAAAGGAATTGTCTGCCCGATGTGCCATTCATTTTCCGTAACTGTTGATAAAAGAAAATGCATCTGTAAGCATTGCGAACACACTGAACTGGTGGGAGATGCTGTTATGAGAAGTATTGAGGAATTTAAAATTCTTTTTCCAGATGAAAGGATTACTACTAATGTTATTTATGATTGGTGTCGGGTGGTGACATCGAAAAAGACAATCCGGAGAGTTTTGGCAGACAATTTTAATATTATTGGAACGAATCAATGGACTTACTATATATAACAGTGGATGGGATTGCTTACCTTGATGAGTGATCTTTCTGCGGATTTCCAGATTCATTTGGGTACTTACAACACCGATGAGTTACCCTTCTATGGATTCCCAGCTTCGTTCGGGCACTTATAGTACCGATGAACGACCTTTCTATGGATTCCCAGCTTCATTCGGGCACTCATAACACCGATGAGTTACCCTTCTATGGATTCCCAGCTTCGTTCGGGCACTCATAGTACCGATGAACGACCTTTCTATGGATTCTCAGCTTCATTCGGGCACTCATAACACCGATGAGTTACCCTTCTATGGATTCCCAGCTTCGTTCGGGCACTCATAACACCGATGAGCGACCTTTCTATGGATTCCCAGCTTCGTTCGGGCACTCATAGTACCGATGAGTTACCCTTCTATGGATTCCCAGCTTCGTTCGGGCACTCATAACACCGATGAGCGACCTTTCTATGGATTCCCAGCTTCGTTCGGGCACTCATAACACCGATGAGTTACCCTTCTATGGATTCCCAGCTTCGTTCGAGCACTCAAAACCTCTACACACATAAAAAGCAGGTTAACAGCGAACCCGCTTTTTAAATAAAGCTGACTTGATTTAATATACGATCAACAGCTTGTTCCCCATTTTCCTGCCACTCTTTTTTATCTCTAATAAGTCCGTCTTGATCAAGTGGATCCTGAAATTGACTGAATCCGGAAACAGTGGCTAGCGAATTAACATCTCTGTCTAACCCTGTATTCACCACGTGTTTTATCACATATGGTTTTTCGAATTCTATTAGTGCGTTTGGGCGATCGAGTTCACCTTTTATCACTTTAACTGAAAGTCTCAGATAGATTGTTTCTCCTCCATCACGCCACAGAATAGAATCGATACACCCTTTATGATAATCCCAGCATCCTCCTAAAGTATAATTTAGTTGTTTCGAATAATCCTGTACTGTTCCAAAATGCGTTCTTTTTCCTTCTAGTTCCGTTTCCAATTCAATCATTCACATTCATCCTTTGTAAATTTTTCCTACCTTATTATTCTACTACTTCAATAATTTATATTCGCATTTTTAATTAAATTATTCGGTATTTATTTTCAATTAACCTTCTGCTTACTTTTTTAATACAGTAGACCAGGAGGTGTATTTATGGAATCCGCTGGAACTTTTTTGCAGGAAATGCTGGTTCTTTATGGAATTGCATTGTTGGGGTTTGTGGTTAGAAAAAAAGGAATTTTAAATGAAAATACGAATGATGTTTTAACTCAGCTGATTCTATACATTACGTTGCCGGCCCTCATACTATATTCACTTGATATTTCGTTTTCTATTGACTTGTTGAAAGAATTTATGTGGCTTGTCTCCATGTCGCTATATATACTTTTAATATCATGTTTTCTAGCTTATTGGATGAAACAGCGATCCCAACTGCCGGAAAAGCAAAAGAGCGTGTATGAAGGTCTAATTATTTTCGGTAATCAGGGATTTATTGGTTATGCAATAAGTTTTATTCTGCTGGATGAACAGGGAATTGTTTATTTAACCATGTTTAACTTATATTATTTAATTCTCATATGGACTTACGGAATATACCTGTTCAGTAAAAACAAGAATGCAATTGACTGGAGGACTATTGTTCTAAATCCGGGAATTCTTTCTACATTGACCGGATTAAGCATTTTTTTACTGCCAATAAGCTGGCCGGATATGCTGGCAAAAGGGCTGGATAGTGTTGGTAAAATGACAATTCCTCTATCCATGATGTTAATAGGAAGTTTAGTTGCAAATGTAAACTATAAAGATTTTATTTTATTAATAAAAAATACCTATTTATGGAAGTCAGCGGTTACCAGGCTTATTCTAATACCAGTACTCTTGCTTCCTTTTGCAGCCTTATCCATTCCATTTTCTGTATTACTAATTGCTGTTATCGTTTCCGGAATGCCCTCCGCCCCAACCATTTCACTTTACTCGCAAAAATTTGGCGGCGACACCGTATTTGCATCTTTTGGAACCCTGCTTACAACACTGTTATGTATCTTTACCATTCCATTTCTTTATCTGGTTGTAAGCATGCTGGGAAAATAATAATTAAAAAGAACAACATAACCAATGCCATGTTGTCCTTCTTACTTTATATTATTTTACAATCAGTACCGGACAGTCTACCCGTTTAGCAACTTTGTGACTGACACTTCCTAAGATCATTGTTTGCAGATTGTTTAACCCTCGGCTTCCAATAACAATAGAGTCAAAATCATTCGCATTCGCAAACTCCACGATTGTCGGTCCCGGTTCACCGTGGAGTATTTGCACCTTATAGTCGATATTGGTTTCCCCGAGCTGATCCAGCACGGGCTGAATCTTCTCTTTTCGTTTTTGTTCAATTTCATACTTACTGTCGTTGTGCAGAACATCCGATTTCGAAGTTTGACCGTCAACCACATAAACAACATCAATTGTTCCTTTAAACTGTTCAGCCAGTTGAACCGCATGATCGGCTGAGCGAACGGAATGCTTCGAACCATCCGTAGCCAAAAGTATTCGTTTAAACAAAGTTTTCACTCCTTTGCATATACATATCTGTTGACCAACTCATAATTAATGGCCAGACGCTTTTGACAGTCCGCCGATACGTGTCTTTAAATGGCGACTTTCATCATTCAGCCCCGTATATGTTACGTGAATATTGTTTTCCTCAAACTTCATTTCAATTTTATCCAACGCACCAACTGCTGAATCATCCCAGAGATGGGCATGTGTTAAATCTATTTCGACCGCATCAACGGTGTCTGTAAAGTTGAACTTGGCAGGGAAATCACTGACCGACGCAAAGAACAATTGACCTTTCACACGATATACTTTTTTCTGTTCCCTTAAAATAAGCTCTTCTGTTACGTTTATTTTGGAAATTTTTGCCGCAAAGAATATTGCACTCAGCAATACTCCTGCCAAAACACCAATAGATAAATTATGGGTAACAAGCACAATGGCAACAGTTGTTACCATTACAGCAGCATCCGTTTTGGGAAGCTTATTCAGATTTTTTACAGATGACCAATCAAACGTGCTGATTGAAACCATAAACATGACACCGACAAGTGCTGCCATTGGAATTTGCACAACCAATCCGCCCAGGACAATAATTAAAAACATCAGGAACACACCTGCTACAAGAGCCGATAATCTTCCGGCACCACCTGATTTTACGTTGATTACCGACTGTCCAATCATGGCACATCCGGCCATACCGCCGAAAAATCCCGCAACAATATTGGCAATTCCCTGGCCACGGCTTTCTTTATTTTTGTTACTCTCTGTATCTGTCATATCATCAACTATATTAGCTGTTAAAAGTGATTCCAGCAAACCAACAATTGCCATTGATAAGGAATACGGAAAAATAATCATAAGTGTTTCCAATGTAAATGGAATTGATGGAATTAAAAAAGCTGGCAATTGCTGTGTCAGTTCGCCCATATCGCCAACAGTTCCAACACCAAGATTACCATATATTGCAATTAATGTTACCACGATGATAGCGACCAATGTTGATGGAACAGCTTTTGTTATACGTGGAAAAAGATAAATGATAGCTAATGTTAATCCGACAAGCGCATACATGACCCATGTTTCGCCAACGAAATGTTGAAGCTGCGCCATGAAAATCATAATTGCCAATGCGTTTACAAATCCCACCATTACAGAGCGTGGAACGAATCTCATCACTTTCGCCAATTTAAATATACCAAATAATATTTGAATAATACCTGTCAAAATTGTTGCCGCCAATAAATACTGCAATCCATAATCAGCAACCAGATCTACCATCAGCAGGGCCATTGCTCCAGTCGCTGCCGATATCATTCCAGGGCGGCCTCCGACAAATGCAATGACTACGGCTATACAGAACGCTGCATAAAGACCAATCATCGGGTCCACTCCGGCAATAATGGAAAAGGCAATTGCTTCCGGTATGAGAGCAAGTGCAACGACCATGCCAGCCAGCACATCCCCTCGTATATTTCCAAACCAATCCTGTTTTATTTCCTGTAAATTCACGTAAGCACCTCTTTGCTGTTTTTTCATTTAGTATAGAAACTTCTGCCTTTATTAGAAAAAAACTAAGCTTACACAAAATGCTGGAAGCTTGCAGTTTTTCTTATACTTTATTCATATAAATTTTCATTTTTTTAAAGTGCAAAAGTAAGTTCCGTTTTTACCAAAGAAGAAGCATACCACAATTATGTTCACACTCAAAACTTCATGAAAACGTAGTCATTACGTATTTCCTGCTATTTTCTCTGTTTTTCTTTAAATTGATATGCTATTTAATAAATATCATAAAATATCTCATTACGCTGATCTCGATTGAATTTCGGTTTACACCTAATGTTTATGTAAAAAAACAGCTGAATCCATGGCGGACTGAGCTGTTTTAAATCGTATATCATTCTATGTCTAAGTAACTGCAAGCAACATGGCCCACTGATTTGGCTGCAACAAGAATCGCATCCTCATCAATATCAAATTTAGGATGGTGGTTAAAGTAAGGTTGTTCTACCCCTTTTGGCGTACAACCAATATAGAAATAAGAACCAGGGATTTTCTCCAAATAATATGCAATGTCATCAGATGGTGCCATCTTAGGAAATTCTTTTACTTCTTTAATGTCATTATCCCTAACCCCATTCAAGGCATCTGCAACAAACGCAGTCAATTCTGGATCGTTGTATAATGGTGGATAGTCCGGTGTATAAGTAAGTTCGCACGTTACACCGAATAACCCTTCCAACCCATTAACGACCCGATGAAATTCTTCGTCAATAACTTTCTGTGTTTCATCATCTGAATAGCGTATATCCCCTTCGATTTCAATGCTATCATTAATCACATTAAAGCTGCCCTTTCCGTCAAATGAACCAATTGTTACGACTCCAGAGTTCATTGGGTCCACTCGTCGACTGACAATGGTCTGAACTGCTGTTACAAAGTGGGCTCCTGCGACAATTGCATCATTTGCTTTGTGGGGTGAGGAACCATGTCCACCAACACCCTGAATCTTCAATTTAAAATATGTACGGCCATTGAAGGAATAGCCACTATGGTAGCCGACCATTCCTGCTGGTGCCATTGGCAAAACGTGAATACCAAAAATTGCTTCTAAATCGTCAAGTTTGCCTGAATCTACTACGCTTTTGGCACCACCAGGAGGCTGTTCCTCCGCATGTTGATGAATAATTTTAATGGTACCTTTGATTTGATCCCTTAGTTGGATAAGACAGTCAGCCAAAACCAGCAAGTATGCTGTATGGGCATCATGTCCACACGCATGCATGACACCTTCATTGCTCGATTTAAACGGAACATCTGTCTCCTCATTAATTGGCAAGGCATCAAAATCAGCACGAAGGCCAACTGTTTTACCCGGCAATTCTCCTTTTATGGTAACAATGATGCCGTGTCCGTTTCCTACATTCGTTTCGATTTCGACATCCTTTCCTTTATAAAAGTCGGCAATGTAGGCTGCTGTTTTTTCTTCTTTAAAAGAAAGTTCAGGATGTTCATGTAAATAACGACGAATTTCAATCATCTCATCTTCCCGTTCTTCAAGCATTTTCATTAATTCGTTTCTCATTAAGCAATACTCCTTTCACTAGTCAAAACAAAATTCCCTATCCTATGATTATACATTTTATTCCGTAATTGCTGTTGCATTTTCAACAATCTCAACTGGAACAAGTATAAGAATAAAAAACAGCAGCAAATATTATAATTCCTGCAGTAGCAGAAATTATAATATTACTTTCCGCTGTTACTGCGCTGTATATAGTTACTGAAATGACTAAGCCAAAAATATTTCCTGAAAGTACAGAAGCTTCATAACCTGAATTGGGATATCTTCATCAGGCCTGGTATGATCGGTTTTTTGAAAATTATTTTGAGAGCACTAAAAAACCCATTCCCCCTTATAATAGACGGGAATGGGTAATGATGGTTAAATATTTTCTACTTTACACCTTGCTCAGATCTTACGACATTTTTTATATGTTCCACTGCTTTTGGATCTTCAAGGCCAGTAATATCTCCAGAAACATTTCCTGTCGTAACAACTTCCCTTAATAACCGGCGCATAATCTTCCCGCTAACTGTTTTTGGAAGCTCCTCTGCAATAACAACTGTTTTTGGAAGAGCAATTTTACCAATATGATGAACGATATTATCCTTAATCTTTTGGTGCAGTTCCTCTGTTTCACTATATCCATCGGCCGTTCGTACAAATACATAAGGGACTTCTCCCTTAATTTCATCAGGTATTCCAATAACGGCTACTTCAGAAATGCCTTCAACTTCCAGGACTGCACTTTCCATTTCCATTGTACTTAAACGGTGCCCCGCAACATTAAATGCATCATCTGAACGCCCTACTACCCAGAAATGTCCATCATTATCAACTAAAGCAAGGTCACTTGTAAAATAGCTGCCCTCCACCTGACTGTAATAAGAATTATAGAATCTTTCGGGTTCTTTCCAAAGTGTACGGCAGAGCATTGGGAAAGGCTTTCGAATAACTAAGTTTCCAAGTGTGTTCGATTCTACCTCATTACCTTCATCATCTACTACAGCCGCATCCGCACCGAGAAACTGAATGCTGGCAGACCCTGGTTTCATTGGTGATAACCATGCAGCTCCGGCAAGTGGACAACCCGCAGTTTCTGTTTGTCCCCATGTATTATTGAGATAAATTTTTTCTTTACCTAATACTTCATATGTCCAATGCCATGTTTCGGGATCAAACGGCTCCCCGACAAGTGTAATAACTTCAAGGCAGGATAAGTCATATTTGTTAAGCGTTTCTTCACCCAAACTTTTTAACATACGCAGTGCGGTTGGTGCGGTGAATAATTTATTTACACGGTACTTTTCAATCATTTGGTAAAAGCGATCTTTTGTTGGATAATCCAATGCACCTTCATAAACGACCGTCGTTACACCATTTGCTAAAGATCCAACAATTCCCCAAATATGCATGGTTAACCAGCCAACATCGGCAGAACACCAGAATACATCATCCTCTTTGTGATCTAAATGGTATTTTGCATAGATGTAGTTTTGAATGACAAATGCCATCGCAGAATGGACAACACCTTTTGGTTTACCAGTCGTACCGCTGGTATAAAATACAATTCCCGGGTCATTTGCTTCTAGTCGTTCTGGTTCACAATCAATACTTTCATTTTTTGTGAGTTCATGCCACCAGTAATCCCTTCCATTTTCCATATATGGTTGTGTACCCAGCCGGTCAACAACGACGACAGCCTTCACGGAAGGAATATCCGTTACCACCTGATCTACCTTCTCCTTCAATGTAACGATATTTCCTCTTCGTTTTGTCGCATCCCCGGTTACGACAACTTTTGGTTCGAAGTTAACAAGACGGTCTTTCAACGCGTTTTCTGAAAAACCGGAGAATATGGAATTATAGACTGCTCCAATACGGAAGCAGGCTAATACTGCAATAAATGACTCGGCAAGGTTTGGCAGATAAATAGCGACACCATCACCTTTTTTAACTCCAAACGATTTTAAAACATTTGCAAAACGATTCACCTCTGCAAGCAGCATATTATACGTATAAAAATCAGATTCACCGGTTTCACTTTCCCATATAAGAGCAGTTCTGTTCCCGGCTCCATTTTCTATGTGACGATCTAATAAATTGATGGACGGATTACTTATTCCACCCACAAAATACTTGAAATCCGGAAGTTCTCCAGTCATTGTTTCTGTCCAAGGCTCGTACCACTCAAGTTCTCTGGCTACACTATCCCAGAATGCACTTGGGTCTTTATGGGACTGTTCGAGCAGTTCCTGAAAAGCTTGACTGCTCCCAATTGATGTTTCGCGCTCCTTTTTCTCGTCCGGATAAATAAGTTCACTGTTGTTAACTACCTGTAGAATTCCGTTAATATCCACTTTAATCCTCCTCGTTGTTATTATTAATCCAATTCCTTTGTACAGTTATTGAATCACATGTCTCGCTTGTCTGTTATATAATTTTTATTATAAACAATTTTCTGTATATTGTAAACGGTATCATTTAATGGTTTTCAGTCACTTCTTGGAGAGAAGTTAGGGTCATCTTGTTCCAATCCGTTCCATGGTATCTGGGGGCAACTATAATTTTATCGCGTATTTGGAAATTTCTACAACAAACAATATTCGTCTTCTACTTGCATTTCATAACATTGAACTATATAATAAATAAAAATTCAATAGTATTAGTGATGAAGAAGTGATAGTACAATTGCCCGCTGGATGGTAGAGAGCTTGTGGCTGGTGAAAACAAGTACCAAGGTATATTGGAATTGGGCTTTGGAGCTTTTTTGAAAATGAGAGATTCCGCCAATCAAATCGGAATAAATAGGGTGGCACCGCGGTTCATTCGTCCCTTTTCAGCAGGGATAAATGAGCTTTTTTTAATTGATCTGTTCATAGGCTGATTAAGTTCATTTTTCCCAAAAAGAGAAATGGAGTGTAGAAAATGGAAACAATATTTTCAGGAATTCAGCCGAGCGGAACGTTGACCATTGCAAACTACCTGGGGGCTTTGCAGCATTTTGTGCAGTTACAGGAGGAAAATGACTGCTACTTCTGTATTGTCGATGAGCATGCAATCACTGTACCACAGGACCGGCTGAAACTGCGAAAGAATATCCGCTCGCTGGCGGCTATCTATCTTGCATCCGGGATTAATTCGGATAAATCCACATTGTTCATCCAATCAGAAGTTCCGGCACATACACAGCTGGGCTGGATGATGCAATCAATCAGTTACGTCGGTGAGTTGGAGCGGATGACTCAGTTCAAGGATAAGTCAAACGGCAAAGAGGGGGTTTCCTCTTCGTTACTGACATATCCGCCATTAATGGCAGCTGATATTTTGCTGTATAAAACGGATCTTGTCCCCGTCGGTGATGATCAGAAGCAGCACCTGGAACTGACAAGGAATCTTGCACAGCGTTTCAACAACCGCTTCAACGACATTTTCACCGTGCCGGAACCAAGCATCCCGGAAGTCGGAGCACGGATTATGTCACTGCAGGAACCAACTACAAAAATGAGCAAATCCGACGAAAATGAAAAAGGATTTATTTCCATGCTTGATGAACCAAAACGGATTGAGAAAAAAATCAAGAGTGCCGTAACCGATTCAGAAGGCGTTGTTAAATTTGATAAAGAAAATAAACCGGGTGTCTCAAACCTGATGACGATTTACGCGAGCTGTACCGGCAAGTCACTTGATGAGATTGAGTCTGCATATTCAGGTAAAGGATATGGAGATTTCAAGCAGGATGTTGCTAATGCAGTTATTGATGTGCTGAAGCCAATCCAGGATCGTTACAATGAGCTGATTGATTCAGAAGAGCTTGATGATGTTCTCGATAAAGGTGCGGATAAAGCTTCCTTTGTCGCCAACAAAATGGTTGAAAAGGCGAAGAAAGCAATGGGATTGGGACGCGTTCCGAAGAAAAAATAAATTGTTTGAGAGCACTTCCTCGTGTGGAGGGAGTGCTTTATTGATGGTCAGCATATTCTTTGTGCTTCTCCTGATAAATCTGTTCTTCTCCTGATAAATCCATTCTTCTCCTGATAAATCCGTGCTTCTCCTGATAAATTCGTTCTTCTCCTGATAAATCTGTTCTTCTCCTGATAAATCCATTCTTCTCCTGATAAATCCGTTCTTCTCCTGATAAATCTCCACATCTCTCTACCAAAAAAGGATAGCCCGCCTGACAATGGCGGGCTATCCTTTTACTGCTGCTTTGATTTATTTTTCTCAGGTGCCTGCTCCAATTCCCACATTCTTTCCAGGAATGGCTGCCCCTTAATCATTTTGGCACACAATTCCTCGTGCCCATTGCTCCAGCCGTATTTGACACCTTCATATAACGTTTCCCATACTTTTTCCTTGTCCATATACCTGAGGAAGGGGTATTGCTTTGGATCCCATTCAGTGAGCCAGTAACGAAGCTCTTCCAGGTTATTGGCGGTCCTCAGCTGGTCAAGGGCAATCATCAGCAGCTGTTTCAATTGACGTTCCCTGCGCGTCAGTCCATGGATAAGTTCAGGGGCCATGGAGAGCATATGGTATTCTTTTTCATCAGCTGCACTTTCATCAAATTTAAACGATTCGGGTTTGGTTGTCTTGATCATATCAAATACAAGTTGTTCCTGCCGTGGGATTAATCTGCTCTTTCGTATTGGAACCTGATATCCGATTGTATCAAACGCAATGATATCATTACCGTCCGTAACAACACATGCGAAGTCAAGCACCGTCCGCTCGTGGCCTTTACGTACATACGCACGTTTGTATATCATGTCGAGCAGGCTTTTAGGCAAATCACTCATATCATTTTCAATATAGTTATAAAGCACTTCTGATATGTATAACAATGGAACCTGATCCAACAACTCAATTCCATCCTCTTTTCGCCATTCATGATAATGGCAAACACTGTATCCGTTTTCCTCACCTTCAAACCAATTTACCCATACATCGTGTAAATACAACATAAAAACAACCCTCACTTGTACACTTTTAAATTAGTTTTTCATCTGTCACTTTTCGGTGTTTGAAAGCTTTTCATAATGAATTCATTTAGGATACATTATGACCATCATTCAAAAAATTATTCGATGTTCGGGAAGTTTACATGTTATTTGGATAACGAAAAAGTGCGATTGCCATTAATAAAAAGCCGATTGGCAAAAAATAACATTCAATCCTGCCTGAAATAAATACAAAATAATCTGCCCAGGAAATCCCTGCAGGCAAAAAGTTCATGTAAGCTATTGTTGTTACACCACCCGTAACAGCCAGTCCAAACCCAATTAAAAAGAGAAACAAGAAACCCATTCTATCTCACCATCCAAGCCTGTCCAATCTATTTCTATTATTTTATGAGTGAGATAGAAAAAAATGATTTATTTTCATTTACCATCTAAAAAAGACTGACCGCAATAAGCAGTCAGTCTTCCAATTCAGCTGTCTTTCATATTAACTATATTTTTTAAAAATAAGTGCGACATTGTGTCCCCCAAATCCGAGTGAGTTGCTGACAACAACGTCCACATCCTGTTTTCTTGATTCGTTCGGTACATAATCAAGATCACAATCCGGATCAGGTGTCTCATAATTTACAGTTGCCGGCAAAACATTATCGGTAATTGATTTAATGGCAATTAACGATTCAATTCCGCCTGCTGCTCCAAGCAAATGCCCCGTTACCCCTTTTGTTGATGAAACAGCGAGTTCGGAAGCATGATCACCAAATACCGTTTTGATTGCTATTGTTTCGTACTTATCATTAAGGGCTGTACTTGTTCCATGTGCATTAACATAATCAACATCAGTTGCCTGGATTCCCGCATCATCAATGGCCTGTTGCATCGCACGTGCCGCTCCTTCACCATTCTCAGCAGGAGCTGTAACATGGTATGCATCGCCTGTTGCACCATATCCGACAATTTCACCGTATATATGTGCACCTCTTTCTTGCGCTGATTCCAGTGTTTCCAGTACCATGATACCCGAACCTTCACCCATTACAAAGCCGTCACGGTTTTTGTCAAACGGGCGACTTGCCGTTTTTGGATCCTCATTTAATGACAATGCTTTGGCCGAACAGAATCCTGCAAATGCCATATTTGAAATAGGTGCCTCTGTACCACCTGCAATGATGTAGTCTGCATCACCACGCTGAATTGTTTTGAATGCATCACCAATCGAACTTGCACCCGAAGCACATGCTGTTGTTGAACAAGAGTTGATGCCCTTTGCGCCAAGCTGAATGGATACCTGGCCTGCAGCCATATCAGGAATCATCATTGGTACGAAAAACGGACTTACACGACGGGGACCCTTTTCAAGAAATTTCGTGTGCTGGTCTTCCCATGTCTGCATGCCGCCGATACCTGAACCGATCCAGACACCAACACGATTGGCATTACTTTCATCAATAGTCAAATTCGCATCGTCAACTGCCATCCTCGCAGCTGCGACTGCATACTGTGTGAATGGGTCCATCTTCCTGGCGTCTTTTTTGTCCATATAATTTGTTGGGTCAAAGTCTTTTACTTCAGCAGCAACTTTTGCGGGAAAAGCGTCTTTATTTACCTTTGTTACAAAATCTATTCCGGAATTTCCCGCAACAATATTATCCCACATCGTTTCAACATCATTTCCAACGGGGGATATTGCACCAAGTCCCGTAACTACTACTCTTTTTTGTTCCATTTGGTACTCCTCCTATGACGAATACTGTTAATTTACCTGCCCCAGCGGAGTGCGATTGCGCCCCATGTTAAACCTCCGCCGAATCCTACCATCACGATTAAATCATTATCTTTTATTTTACCATTTTTAACTTCTTCGGATAAAGCAATTGGAATGGAAGCTGATGAATTATTTCCGTATTTTTTGATGGATGTCGCCATCTTATCTTCGGAAATGCCTAACCGTTCGCGTGCCGCTTCCATAATTCGGATATTTGCCTGATGCGGAATCAGGTAATCAACATCCTCTTTATTATAGCCAAGTTGTTCAATGACATTTACCGATGATTCCGGCATTTGGCGAACAGCAAATTTGAATACTTCGCGCCCATTCATCTGTAAATGATCTTGTTCATCCTGATAAAGTTCTTTTCCGCCTGAACCGTCAGCACCCAATTCAAATGAAAGAATGCCTTTCCCTTCAGATACCGGGCCAACAACAGCCGCTCCGGCCCCGTCACCAAACAGGACACACGTATTCCGATCAGACCAGTCTGTAATCTTGGACAGTTTTTCTACACCTACAACCAAAATATTTTTATAGGCATTTGTTTCGATAAACTGTTTGGCCGTTGCCACGCCGTACATAAATCCTGAACAGGCAGCACTGATATCCATTGCAGCAACCTTTCCCGCACCAAGCCGCTCCTGCAGCATACATGACACAGAAGGAAATGGTGTATCCGGTGTAACCGTTGCGACCAGTATCATATCGATATCTTCTGCCTTCATATTTGCTTCTTCCAATGCATTTTGGGCAGCGAAAAAAGCCATGTCGGATGTATCTGTATTATCGTCAGCGATTCTTCTTTCTTCAATTCCTGTTCTTGTTCGGATCCACTCATCACTTGTATCCACGATTTTTTCCAAATCCTTATTTGTAACCACGTTGGTTGGAACGTAATGTCCTGTGCCTAAAACCCCAACATTCATAAAGACATCCCCTTATATTCTAATATTAATATCAATTATTATGACTTGGTACTAATTTTAATGCATTCTAATTCCATATGCAAGAAAATCTCAATTTGATTCCCTCTCGTTAGGCAGTAATCCCGTTTCCTTATATTCTTCTACCGCATCTTCCACTTTATCCTGAAAATCCTCTGGTACTTCAGGACTGTACTTCCCCATTGAAATGACTTCATCCTGAAAATCATACGTTAATACACCACCGCGAAGTTCACCATCATTAAATTTCTCGGCAGTAAGTACATACAATTTTTCAACATGCTGTACAGTACTTGTCAACACAGTATTTTCGGCAATACTATTCTGATCGGAGACATAACCAATCGCATATATACCATCTTTCTTTGCCTGCTCAATAACCGGCTCACTATAGGTATCACCAGTTGGATACATAACATCGACGTTGGAATCCAGCATCTGCTCGTACATTTTTAATGCTATATTTTCTCCACTCCAACTGTTCACATATTTAAACTGTACTTCTGCTTCCGGATTTTGATACTTTACCCCTTCATAAAACCCTTCAATTTCAGGCTGCCATTCATACGCACCAATAACTCCGACCTGATTTGTTGAAGTCATTTTACCTGCCACCATACCACCAAAAAAACCCATTGCATGCGAATTAAAATTAAGACTCGTCACATCTTCGCCAAATTGACCACCATTAAAATAAACAAAGTGAACATCAGGATATGCTTCTGAAATATCTTTAAAAAATTTGCCGTATGTACTGCTGTGACCAAAAATAAGATTTACTCCCTTGTTCACAAGCTCATCGACGGCTTCTGTAACTTCCTGTTTGGTTTGGATATCTTCTTTATAATAAACTTCAACATCTAATTCCTCACTGATTTGAAGCAATCCTTCATACCCTTTTTTTTCCCATGGCTGATCGTGTATGGAACCTTCCACAAGCATTCCCGCCTTCTGCAAATGACCCTGATTGAAATAATCCGAACAACCGGATAAGGTCATGGCTGTAATAAAGGCTAGTGTTATGATGGTCAATTTTTTCACCGTGTGCACTCCAATCCGGAACAAAAATAATCTACTTGTATATTATCCTTTAAATATTGGTTCGTAAATATTCTGCGTCATTACATTTTAATTACACTAGTAAAAATTCTTATACGTTTCATAGTGATTTATTACTATGTTTACATTTTCCTTTATAGGTCTATTGTTCCGAATAAAGATAGAATTTTCAAGTTTTTTATTTTCACGGTGCTTTTCATGAATCGATTTCACTTCTAAAACAGGACTTAAATTGGATGATTTAACCCATTGGATTAAGCTTTGCAGAACGTCTTCTATATATACGGCTTCACTCAGAAAATGATCCGAATTGAATCGTATAAATTGATTGTTGTAATACATACCCTCAGGTTCCATTGGCATCCATTTGCCATAAACCAGAGGAAAATTTATCTTAGTGGTACTGCCGTTGTTCAATGTCAGTACAAGTTCATCGTCTTTACGAATCGTGATGGTCGTATCATATGCTGTTTCCCGTTCTGTTTCAGTCACATGCGTAAATAATTCATTACGACCGACAAACATTGACAGGTGTTCTTTTTTATCGGTGGACATATCATCCATGCCGTCCACCCTATGCCCATTTTCCAACAAAAAGTCCACAACATGAAAACCGATCCAATGAAAACAATTTTCAACTAAAAATAACATCAGTAATACCTCCCGTTCTCCAATCCAGGGAAATTAATTCTTTTATTTTTCGTACGCATTTGATAAACTATATAAGGAATGTATTTACGTAACATATTTAATACTTAAACTATTCTTGTCAAAATAAAAAATGAGGTGTAAATTATGCGTTTCTTCTGGCCATTTATTTGGGCATTAGCTATCAGTGGTGTTGTTTCATACGTATTAAGCAGTATGGCTGGTAATGCGTTCAATTTGATGCACACTATTATATTGGCTATCATTATGTCAGCGGGTATTTTCGTCTTGGGTGAAGGTGTTATTGAAGACGAAAGCAGTAATTAAATAAAGCAATATCAAAGAATAACCCTTGCCTTCAAGGTGATGATGGCAAGGGTTTTGTGTTTACTGGTCAATTAATACCAAGGAAGTACACTTAGGGCGGTCAAGGCGGCTAATGGTAACACAAGACGATTGAATCTTCTTCTTGGTCTGTAGCCATAACCGTAACCGGGGTATCCATATCCGTATCCATAGCCGCCATAGCCGAACTGCCGATGCTGATAGCCGTATGGGTGGTTATTTTCCGGGTAATCATTACCTTCCCCTATTGGTACTGCAACATATACATATTCATCATCGAGACCAGTAACGATACCATCTACTTTGGCACCATCGTTCATTTCAATCAGTACATAAGAATGCATATGATTTTTGCATGTTTCGTATATATGTTGATAATTGTGATGCATATTTTCAACCTCCTCACCAACTAGACTATTCATCGGCCTATGGGTTGGTGACTTGTTCGAGGCTGAAAATACTTGTTAACTGGGAGGCACATTAAATGGAAGCAATCGAAGCTTTTTGGGTTTTAGTTAAATATCTTGTTCTTGGTCTAATCCAGGGTTTCACGGAACCAATTCCGATTTCATCCAGTGGGCACCTGGTAATAATACAGGAGCTTTTTGATGTCGGGATTGAAGGACTTTCCTTTGAAATAATGGTGAATTTCGGATCACTTATTGCAGTTCTGATCATTTACAGGAAAGACATTTATCGCCTGGTGGAAAATAGCATCCGCTATATTACAACACGGGCTGACGATGCGAAAAGTGATTTTCAGTTTGTCTTGTTTTTGGTGATTGCAACAATACCAACAGGGATTATTGGCCTGTTGCTAAAAGATTTCATTGAAAACGAATTGGGCGACAGCCTTATGGTTGTCGGTTTTGCATTGCTTGTTACGGGGGTCGCCTTATGGATCATCCGGAATCTGCGCGGCCGCAAAAACGATGGCGGGATCACCGTCCGTGACGCTGTCATCGTCGGACTGGCCCAATCGGTTGCATTGATCCCCGGAATCAGCCGGTCAGGTGCCACCATTGTTGCAGCAATGCTTGTCGGTATGAAAACGGAAACAGCACTGCGGTTTTCATTTCTGTTATACATCCCGGTCAGCCTCGGCATTACCATTCTGTCGGTTGATAATATAATAAGTGGTGAGAGTGATATAAGTGCTGTTGCTATTCCAGCGATCCTGGCGTTTGCCGCAGCGATTGTCGCAACATACTACTCACTGCGCTGGTTTATGAATATCATGAAGCAAGGTAACCTGAAATACTTCGCCTACTACTGTTTTGCAGTTGGTATTCTAGTTATTATTTTTCTGTAGAAACTGTTAAAAACTCCCTCTATTTGGGTATAACAAACCCTATGGAGGGATTTTTTATGGCATGGATTGATGATAAAAAAAACTATGTTGATATTCACGTTGGGACGTTTGAATTAACATTCAACAAAAAATACCGTTTTATTGCGTTATTAAATGATATTATACTGGGGATTCTGTTTTTGGTCGGCAGTGTGTTTTTTCTGTTTGAGTCATTAAAAACTGCAGGCGCAGTTTTATTTATCATAGGCAGTGCACAGCTGCTTGCCCGCCCAATCATCAAAATCATGCACGCCTTTAAGCTATTCAGGGAGCAGAATAAACAGTAACGCCAGTTTAGCGATGGTACAAAAAACTTCTAACCCTGATTAGTTAGAAGCTTTTTGTTTTCTTTCACGCTTAAGTTTTTGCCGCCACTCTTTTGGAATATAAACGCAATACGGTTCACTTTCCATATAGTCTCCTGTTACATTGTATGCACGTGATCTTGATCCGCCGCAAACATGGCGAAATTCGCAGACACCACATTTTCCTTTATATTTATCCGGGTCACGAAGATTTTGGAACACCTCGGATTCACGATAAATTTCTGCCAATGGTGTTTGCCGGACATTACCAGCCTTGATTGGCAGGAGCCCGCTTGGTAACACATCACCGGTATGGGAAATAAACACAAATCCGTTTCCATCATTAACCCCTTTAGGCGCACGGCCAAGACCATCGATTTGCCCGGTTTTACCACTCATCAGTGCATCTTCATAGCGAATCACATCATCCGTATTTTTGTTTTCCCTTATTTTCCCTTGGATAACTACACGACGGTAATGTTGTGCTGCAGTTGTTTTTATATCAAATGGCACACGCTTCGAAAGTTTATACAGCCAGCGCAATACCTTTTCATGTTCTGCAGGAGATATCATGTCACTTTCCTTGCCCCTGCCTGTCGGTACAAGGAAAAATACACTCCACAGCACGCAGTTTAAGTTTTCTACCATTTCAGCCATTTCATCAAGGTAATCCACATTGTATCTCGAAATTACTGTATTAATCTGGAGCGGCATTTCCAGTTCATGCAAGTAATTAATCGCATTCATCGTCAAATCAAACGAGCCGGATGTCCCGCGAAAATGGTCATGAACTTCTGCACAATGACCATCAATAGAAAACGCCCATCTCGACAGTCCCACATCTTTTGCTTTTTGCATTGCCTCTTTTGTCACATTTGGTGTAGCGGATGGTGTCATCGAAACCCGGACACCTTTTTTCACTGCATAATCTGCAATATCAAAAACATCCGGACGCATCAGCGGATCCCCGCCTGTAAAAACAAGCATTGGGTTATTCATTTCATATATGTCATCGATTAGTTTTTTACCTTCTTCAAATGAAAGTTCCAGCGGGTGTCGATGGTACTGCGCCTCAGCCCTGCAATGGAGGCATTTCAATTCGCACGCACGTGTCAACTCCCAGATAACGATAAACGGATTTTCATTATAGTCTTGCGGAAACATGTGACCCCTCCTAAAAGTATCTTTCATCTTCAGTGTAATTTTTATCAACAATGCAGATTGTGATATTTTTCACTGGTTTGCAATTGACACAAAACAGACAAAAATAAGCCCCCTGACGAGAGGAGGCTCCTATTTATTATTTTTTACCGATTGATACTCGCCACAGTGATGGACCTTCTTCCAGGTACTCCCATGAAAATGTGTCTTCCCTTTCAATCATTAACTGATAATGGAGCGGTTTTGGGTTATGGTCATTTGTAAGCTCCATAAATTCTCCTGACTTTAACTCATCAAAAACTTCAAATATCCTCTGGTGCCGAATTCTTGGTTCTATCTCCGGTGCATGTATTTTTGCAGCAAACTGTGTATCATTCATACTCATTTCCTCCCTTGTTTGATATGCATCTATCATAATCACTATTTACATGGGGAGTTGTGAGCATAAACACCTTTTAACTATGATATTAATCACGCTCTCAAAAAACGTTCACAATTTTGATAAATTCCCAGTCAATAACGTGATAAAATGAAGTTGGAATTGTTCATACTTTATAACAGTGTTACCGCATACAAGCTTTTTAGGCAGTTAAGAAAGTATAAATACTTCCTTGCTGCACAAGTGCAACTATGGCTTTCACCATTAATGCTTAGTGACAAGCCAAGTTTTCTAAGTGAAAGGAGTATGTTGATGAATACGCAAACCATTCAGGAACAACTGCAGAAGGTTCCGCTTTTCAAGGATTTAACTGACTTTGAAATGGAACCGATTATTGAACTTGCAAAGCATCGCTTATACCGTCACGGCACACATATTTTCATGCAGGGTGATCCGTTGACTAACGTGTATTTTATCCAACAGGGAAAAGTCAAAATATATAAAACAGATTTTCATGGCAAAGAACAGATTGTAAATATCCTCCAGCCCGGCGATATGTTTCCGCATCAGGGATTTTTCAGACAGGATGACTGTCCGGCACATGCGGAGGTTTTGGAGGATGCCATTTTAATCTATATTCCCATCAAATCATTCGAAAACTTCCTGATAACACATCCTGAAATCTGTGTTAAGCTGTTTCGGGTGCTGGGTGATAGAATTATGGATTTACAGAACAGACTGGAAGAGAAAATTCTGCATAACACATATGAGCAAATCATCATGCTGCTTCTGCGTTTATCAAAAGATTACGGGAAAGAAACCGCTGATAAAATGATCAAAATCACGACACATTTTACGAACCGCGATCTTGCCAATATGATAGGCTCCAGCCGTGAAACTGTCAGCCGTACGCTTACTCAGCTGAAAAAACAGAACCTCATGAAAACCGACAAACATGGGTCGTTTATCCTGGACACTGAGGCATTGGAAGAGGAATTGTTTTGAATTCGGAGATCATCCTGAAGGGGCAGGATGATCTTTTTAGTTTCGGGCAGATATTTTTGTTCTCGGGTTGATATATTCCCTCTCCGGTCGATATTGTACTCCTTCTGCTGATGTTCTGCGCCTTCTGCCGATGTTGCGTCTCTTCTGCCGATGTTCCTCCCCTTCTGCCGATGTTGCGCCATTTCTGCCAATGGCCACTCTCCGGCCAGATGTTCACAACTCCTTAACTTCCAATCGATTTTTCCCTCATCAAATGTGACACAAGTCACTACTTCCTTAATTGAAAATCATTATCATATAGTTAGATTCAGATAAAAAATGAGGTGATCTTTATGAGCGAACAAGAAAACATTGTGGAAGTGGATGTGCGCGAAGACCTTCGTTTAAAAAAAGAACCATTCGATAAGATCATGGGAACAGTGAAAGAAATAAAAGATGGTGAAGCTTTTATCCTTCATGCACCATTTAACCCGCTCCCTTTACACAAAGTATTAAAACGAAAAGGATTTGAGCACGAGGTTGAAAAAATAGAGAAAAAACATTGGAAAGTAACCTACACAAAGAAGGAGAATGTTGCAAAATGATTATCGATAATCGCGGTCTGGAGCCGCCTCAGCCAATGATGCGCACACTTAAGGCATTGGATAAAATGAACAGCGGCGAATCGCTTTCCATCATTAATGATCGTCGTCCGATGTTTCTTTATGAAGAACTGGATGACCGGGGATATCTGCACGAAACAGAAGCGCAGGAGGATGGAAGCTACAAAATTACAATAACGAAATCTGGTGATTAATCATGACGCCTGGCGGAAGCCTTAAATCAGACACAAATATAAAACTGCCACTCTCATTCATTCTATATGCACTGGCAGCACTTGTCGTATCACAAATAATTCTTTTTCTGAATAATGATGTCCTGGCAATGGGACAATTCCGGATTCCTGATATTTGGATGGGGGCTCACTTTCTGCTTTTGGGATATGCTGTAATGATTGCAATGGGAGCAATGTACCAGCTTGTTCCTGTTGCCTTTCTCGCACCAATCTGGAACCAGACATTTGGCTTTATCCAGTTTTATGTAACGGCAATCGGTGTAACAGCTTTTGCCCTCCTGCTCGGGTTAGCGCCTGAGCACGCATTGTACGGAGGAATAGTTGCCATCATCGGAATCATCATGTTTGTGATTCAGATGGTAAATACCATTGCGAAGCAGCAAAATAAGAACAAAATGACCTTGTTCGTCCTTGGTGCCATCACATGCTTCTTTCTGACGATTGTCGCTGGTTTCCTGCTGGCATGGAATCTGACCATCGGGGGCATTGCCAACCATGGAGCGATTCTTTCATCACATATTGCACTTGGTATATCCGGCTGGTTCACCCTGCTGATCTTCGGATTTTCATACAAACTCGTGCCAATGTTCAGTCTGTCACATGGTTATACAATGAAGTGGGCAATACCGGCATTCATTACTTACGGGGCCGGGCTCCTTACATTGATTGGTTCATTCTGGGCCACCAGTGAAATTCTTCAGATAATCGGCTGGTTTTTACTTATGTCCGGATTTTTCTTTTTCGTTCTTGATATAAAAGAAATTCTGGCAAAACGAATCAAGAAAAAGCTGGACATACCGTTCTCATTTTCATTAACTGCCATTATGAACGGAATGGGTGTACACGTTCTCGCTTTCCTATTTAGTGTAAGCAGGGTTCAGGAAGCGTCCATTTGGGGCTGGCTTATCTTTTTATATGTTATGGGCTGGATTATTTTCAGTATTCTTGGCTATTTATATAAAATTGTTCCATTTCTGTGGTGGACCTACAAATTTTCCGAGAAAATCGGTAAAGAGAAAGTGCCTACCTTAAAAGAAATGATCAATGAAAAGCAGGCTGTTATTCTATTTACCCTTTTTGTCATCAGCGTTGTTGGACTGACTGGAAGCGGTCTATTGTATATCGGCATTTTAGTATTTATTTTTCAGGGATTGCTTGCTTTAACATCATTGTTTTATGCACTGTCTATCGTTCGTGTGTTATTTAAGTGAAACCGGAAAGGAGTTTAGCTCATGTCACTTGAAGGTAAAGTAGGAGCATCACTGTTTGAAGTAATTGACCCTGAACTTGGTGTTAATATTATGGATTTGGGACTCGTCTATGGGATTGCAGTAGACGTGGAAGACAATGTGAAAATTGTCATGACCCTGACCACTCCCGGATGTCCAATGCATGACAGTATAAAAACCGGTGTCATGCGTCGTGTCAGCAAGGTTGAGGGCGTTGGTAATGTACTTGTTGACATCGTTTGGGATCCGCCATGGTCACCTGTCAAAATGAGTGACCGGGCCAAAGAAATGCTTGGAATGGGATAATGAACATTAAATAAAGAGTGTCTCGCCGGGATATACAATCTCAGCAAGGCACTCTTAGTTATTTTAAAAAAACAGTTCTTTAACCACCACTAACCGGCGGGATAAATGCAACAACATCACCTTCATTTAAAACTGCATCCTCAGGCGCGTATTCTTCGTTAACTGCAATCATCGCATTATCCAGGTCATCCAACTTATATTCAGATTTTAGTTTATCTTTTAATCCACTTAACGAAACGCCGATAGCATCGATTGAAACCTTGTCACTCCCGACGGTTTCCCGCAACTCGGCAAAAAATAATACACTAATCATCACGCATCTCCTCCTCTGAAGGGATTTCCTTATGATACGATGTTTGTTCCTTCTGGTCCCCAATCCACTTTGTTCCGTCTTCCCAGAATTCTTTTTTCCAGATAGGAACGATTTCTTTAATCCGCTCAATTGCGTATCTGCTTGCCTCAAAAGAATCCTTGCGATGCGGAGTGGAAACAGCAATCACTACCGCAATCTCAGAAATATCCAGGTGACCGATACGATGGACAATTGCGGTTTCCGCATTGCCCCACTTTTCACGAATTTCCTCGCCGATTTGCTCCAGCTTTTTTTCAGCCATTGGAACATATGCCTGATATTCCAAGTGCAGTGTCCGTTTACCCTTAGTAAATTCGCGGACTGTTCCAATGAATGTATTCACTGCACCTGCCTCTCTCCGGACAACTTTATCAACACAATCATTTATCTGAATCGGCTTGTCGGTAATCCAAAACTTTTTACCCATCATAACACCTTCTTATGCAGTCAGCTAATTGAGGCAATGCTGCTTGAATATTATGTATTGCAAATGTGGGATAACCTGTGTCATCCGGTAATTCCTCGTCCCAGGAACCCACCGCAATGATATTAGTCAGGTCTTTAAGAAGCGATAATTCTTCTGCACTCTTCACCAAAACAATTTTAGGATAATCCGCCTGTTTATATCCCTCAATCAGCAGTAAATCAATTGGAAAAGATTGATAAATGCTAATTAATTCATCCAGCCTGAATGGCATATCAACAGTGAATTGGGTACTGTTTTCCCCCTGTACCCCGCTGATTATTGAACCGGATTCAAAGTGCCGGGAACTGTCCGTATTTTTCGGCCTATCAGGTTCACCGCCATGGCCATGATGTTTTAGTGAACCAACTCTGATATCCCGTGCAGAAAAATGGCGTATCAACTCGCTCATCACTGTAGTTTTTCCGGAATTTTTATACCCGACAATCTGACAAATCTGCATGCGGATCCTCCTGCATTTATACTAAAAAAAGGCCGATTCATTACATATGAATCAACCTCGTATTTTTAATCAATCTGGAATTCCCAGAGCAATTTTTGCATAGCGTGACATTTTATCTTTACCCCAAGGCGGATCCCATACGATATTGACTTCTGTTTCCTTTATTTCAGGAATATCGGCAGTGGCACGTTTTACGTCCTGCTCAATATGTCCAGCTAATGGGCAGCCCATTGCAGTCAGAGTCATTGTAACCGTACAAATGCCATCCTGGTCCAAATCAGCGTCATATATTAAGCCAAGATTAACAATGTCAATGCCTAACTCAGGGTCAATTACATTTTCAAGGGCGCCCATAATATTTTCTTTAAGAGCCTCATCCATGACCAAACCCTCCTTCTTTCTTCATATGTTTATTTAAACATATTTTTAGCTTTTTTGAAATGATTTGAATCACTTATTACAGATGTTTTTCAAACCACTTTATTGTCTCTAGGATTGCATACCTGCTTACCTTATGATCTCTGTTCGCTTCTTTTACAAAACGGATATTCTCCTGATTGTGATAATGGGGTTTTGCATCTTCGTAAAACGTGTATGAATGATCGAATGGAACAACCGCGTCATTTTCGCCATGCCAGAAAAAAAGTGGACGTTCTTCAAGCTTTTCAACTTGCTTTGATAAATCATAATGCTCCAGCTGTTCATATAAATGGTCAATCATTTCATCTGTTACAGGAAGATCTCCCATCTTTTTAAAACTGTCAACAAGCGTTTTTGCGTAAGTTGTAATTTTTGGGGATCCCATCAATACACCTGCTGTTTTAATCCATGGGAACTGTGTCAGTGCTGCAGCTGTAGTGATACCACCCATGCTTGTGCCGGCGATACCAAAACGTTCATCCTGAATCAGACCGTCTTCATCCAGCGCTTCTTTAATTACGTTTAACTCTTTAACATTCTGCATAACAATATCCCAAAAAGATATTTGCTTCTTTATGGCAGAAATTTCACTTTCACGCTGACCGTGATACAAACTGTCAGGAAGAACCACACGGTAGCCTTTTTCGGCCATTAAATAAGCAAACGGAAGATTATGCTCTTTAGCACTTGTAAACCCATGGAAATATGTAAGTGTTGGCAGTGCTTCATTTTCTTTCGTATGATCAACTACAACTAAAGCTGGTATGGATTGTATATTTTTGTGAAAAACTCCTATCATCTGCAATTCCCTCTCATTTTATTTATATTGGTTGTTATCGCATAAATTATTGCTATCTGACCCGCAGCCCGTAAACACTTCGCTCTCCGGGGGCGGCTGGTGAGCCCTCTTCGCGCTAACGCACTCAGTGGTCTCACCGATGCCTTCGCTCCCCCAGGAGTCTTCGTGTATACGGGCTGCTTATTTACATTTATTTCTTTCAAAACAACAGCCACTAGGAAAACCACTATTTCCATATATGTAATATGATATTATTAATTTTATGTAAATTGCAACCAACAGCCCAGATTATCCTTTACATATTAATGAATCACTTATACACTATTGTAATACGAGGTGAAAATTTATGGAAAATAATCGGCATTTAATTGCCCTGGATTTGGATGGAACACTTTTAACCGATGATAAACAAATCAGCCCACGTAACAAGCAAACGATTGAAAAAGCAATCGACGACGGTCATATCGTTGTCATTGCAACAGGGCGCCCGCACCGTGCGAGCATCGATTATTATCATACACTTGAGCTGGATACGCCAATGGTTAATTTTAATGGTGCACTTATTCATCATCCGGCAGATGACAAATGGGACGCACTCCACAACCCGATGCCAGTGAGAACAGCGTATAAAATAATTGATGCATGTTATGAGATTGGTGTAAATAATCTTTTGGCGGAAGTTAAGGATTATGTGTACCTTGATAAATATGACGAGAAAATCATCGACATTTTTCAGGCTACACAACAGGATCCTCCTTTCACAATTGGCAGTATTAAAAATGAGTTAAAGGAAGATCCAACATCGCTCCTAATTCATCCAAAAGAAGAACATATTAATGAGCTTCGAAATCATTTGGACGACTATCACGCTGAACTTATTGAGCATCGTAAATGGGGTGCTCCATGGAATATCATCGAAGTAGTCAGAAAAGGCATGAATAAAGCTGTCGGCCTCGAAAAAATTGCCCATTATTATCATATCCCACAGGAGCGAATTATTGCTTTCGGTGATGAAGATAACGATCTGGAAATGATTGACTTTGCAGGAGTCGGTGTTGCAATGGGCAACGGAATTGACGAACTCAAATCAATTGCCAATCATGTGACTGATACAAATGAACAGGATGGGATTGGTACCTTTCTTGAACAATACTTAAACCTCCAGGTAAAAGCAATCTAAAATTTTCCTTTTATATATTTCAGCTGATGAACCATACTAGTAGTGAACGCACCAAAAGCGTTCACTGCTTTTTTTGTTGTACTTCCAACTAAAGAAAAACGCACGCTTCGTGACGTTTTTCCAAGGAGGAATCACCGATGGGGAAACGCAGCAAGTCAAAACGCTTCAGCCAGCAAGGTGCTGATTCGGTTAAAAGACACGATGAACGGTTTCCTTACAGATCACGTTTTTCCGATGTCGAACGAAAACGTGAGGAAGCAGACAGCCATACAGTAGGAGGGTTTTAGGTGCCGAATAATTTATTTCAACAAGCCAAAAACGCCGTAAATAACTTTACTAATGCTCAAGGCAATGCAACTCAGCAGGATAAGCAGGCTGCGCAAAATGCTATTCAGGCTGCAAAAGCCGAGAGCAGTCCGGAAGAGCAGCAGCAACTGCAGCAACTTGAGCAGCAGTTAAGACAACACAACCAATTAAGCTAACCTCCAAAATAAACCAAACATGCACGTTAAAGATTTTCAGGTTCATCAATTTGATGAAACGGGATTATAGCGTGCACGTTCACCCTTATCATGAAAGTGATAAGGGTGTTTATTTCATGTCAGTTTTCTGCTAATATATAATTAAGTAGGTATATTTTAGGGAGGGAAATAAAAAATGGGAGTAAGAGCTGAAGCTACACCAAATCCAAACGCATTGAAGTTTTCGACGGACAAGCTTATTTTTGAAGGAGACAACAGTATTTCCGTAATGCCCGGCGATACAAGTGAACATGCAATTTTAAATGATCTGATGGAAGTTGAAGGTGTCGATAATGTCTTTGGCTATCAGAACTTCATTACGATAAATAAAATGTTTGATGTTGAGTGGGACGATCTTAAACCACGTGTTATTGAAGTATTTGAAAAATACGGCTATTAAGATGCGTACATACAAAAAGACAGCGCTGCAGCTGTCTTTTTTTATTATTGTTTATTTAGCCGATATTTTTGTTCATCTGCTGATGTATTGTTTCTTCTGCCGATGTTTTCGCTCATCTGCCGATATCCCCGCGTCCTTATCATCAGAAATGCAGTTACAACCTGTTACTCCGATTCCGCCGGCTGTTTCGCCAAATCAATTGGCACGTAGTTCTCATTAACAATTTCACCGTCCCCGTTTTTATCGTACAACGTCAATACGGGAACATCCTCACTATCAGAAGCTTCAAAATTACGTTCCAATTTTATTTCAAAACTTATCCCGCCATGTGCCTTCTTTTTAAGTTTAACTTTGCTTTCCTCAACCAACACGCTTTCGCCCTGTTCAAGTTTATAATAAAATGTATCGTCAGCAGCCTGGGCTTCACCCGTAACACGAATGTTATTTTCATTCACCTTAACGTCAATGTTGCTGAATTGTATTGCTGAACTTTCTGCGGATTCTTCATCAGCGCTGCCTTCCGATGCATCTTCCGCACCACATGCAGCCAAAAAAGCTGCGCATATTACCAAAATAAATAATTTCTTCAAGGTTCATTACTCCTTACCATATCATTAATCATCTCGTCTAAAGAAACCGAAAATACCTGTTGTTTGTACGATGTTCGTAAACGCATTTGGATCAACTTCCCCGATAATTCGTTCAAGGTCGTATAATTCATACCGCGTCACAACAAGGTACATCATATTTTTATCCTCTTTTGTATATGCCCCTTTTGCAGGCAGTATCGTAATGCCGCGAACCATTGTGTCATGGATAGCTTTTTGCAGTTCATCGGCTTTATGTGTAATAATCATTGCTGTAACTTTTTCATGACGGGTATGGATTGCATCAATCACACGTGTTGTAACATACAGCGTTAACAATGTATACAATGCATTTTCCGGTTCATAAAGGATACCGGCCATTGCGATAATGATAGCATTCAGTAGTAAAAAATATGTTCCGATTGGTCTATCTTTCATCCGTGATAACACCATGGCAACAATATCCATACCGCCTGTTGAAGCACCATGTTTAAGCGTAAGTCCTACACCGGTACCTCCAATAAGACCACCAAATACTGCATTTAAAATAATATCGTTAGACAAACTGATCACTGGCAGCGCCTCAAGAAAAATTGTAGTAATAATAACCGAAATAACACTATAAACCGTAAAACCCTTACCAACCTTAACCCAACCTAATATGGCGACCGGAATATTTAAAATAAATAATAGAATACCTGTACTGATGCCAATTCCAATAAAATCATTGAACACACTCGATAAAAGCTGTGCTGCACCTGTAAAGCCACTCGCATAAACGTTTGCTTCAATCAGGAAGAAATTCAGCGAGATTGCATTGAGTATGGCACCAAATACAACGATAATAATACGTCTTGCCTCGAACAAGAACATAGCTACCCTCCTAGACTGTCAACTCCAATAAATTTTCATTATTATTTTTAAAATTTCACAAATATACTTTGACTATCCTTCTTTATAGCCTTAAACTTAAATAAATACAACTATTTCATAGGAATGAAGGTGAAAAAAATGAATATTAAAATTCTCGCGGATTCAGCAAGTGATCTGTCAAAAAATCATTATAACGAATATGACATCGATATGGTACCATTAACGGTTCATTTAGACGAAAAAGATTATAAAGATGTGACAGAAATCGAACCGAAAACTGTTTACGATGGTATGCGTGAAGGAAAAGGCACGAAAACTTCCCAGGTATCCCCGCAAACTTTTAAAGCAATCTTCACATCATATGCTGAAGCAAATCAACCGTTAGTTTATCTGGCGTTTTCATCAGAGTTATCCGGTACATACCAAACAGCAAAAATGATGGAACAGGAAGTAAAAGAAACCTATCCCGATGCATCCATTGATGTTATTGACACAAAATGTGCATCAATTGGATATGGGCTTGTTGTCCTGAGAGCTGCAGAACTCGCCCGCAATGGTGCAACAAAAGATGAAATTATAGAAACCGCAACATACCATGCCAACCATATGGAACACATATTTACGGTTGACGATTTGGAATATCTGTACCGCGGCGGACGTGTCTCAAGAACTGCCGCATTTGTCGGGACGCTTCTGAAAATCAAACCAATTCTTCATGTGGAAGATGGAAAACTTGTCCCGCTGGAAAAAATCAGAGGCTCCAAAAAATTGCTTAACCGCATGCTGGAGATCATGGAAGAACGCGGAACTGATTTTAAAAACCAGACAATCGGCATCAGTCATGGTGATGATCTCGAATCAGCCCAAAAACTTGCTGACATGATTAAAGAAAAATTTGGCGCGCAGAACATTATGATTGAAATGGTCGGAGCGGTAATCGGAGCACATTCCGGCCCCGGCACACTTGCACTATTCTTCTTAAATAATGATTATAAATAATTTTATGAACTGATCCGGAACTTCCGGGTCAGTTTTTTTTGTAATAAACCCGTAACATTATACTGCCATGGTCGTCTAACAGTTTAAAGACGTTAAAAACACGGAGGTGAATCAATTATGAATAAGATATACTGGTGGATAGCCGGAATAAGTTTCATTGTAATAATAACCGTCACAGCTTTTTTCTTCTCAAACACAACAACAGCAAATATTCCGTCCAAATCCAGCTATGCACCTGCATTTAAAGATTGGTCCATTCATTTTTCCGAACCAATGAATCCGGAAACATTCACTAAAGACACGGTAACGGTAATGGACAACAACAACGAAAAACTGGATGTATCATTCGATTGGAATGACAAAAACACAGTATTGACATTACGAGCACCTGATGAAGGATACAATATTGACCATAGATATATGATAACCGTTTCCAATAAAGTTGAAACCACTGCAGGCAATCAATTGGACAAAACATTTACCCATTCGTTTACAGCTGTAGCAGAATTGCCGAACATAAAAGATAAAAAACAACTGATGACGCTGCTTAAAGAACGGATGGAACAACGTAAAAAATTGATGACGACTCAGAAAAACGACAGTGCCACATCAGAAGAAAGCTCTGTGGGAGATGGGGCTGCAATGGATACTGCCAGCAGCAGTGTAGAAGCATCCGCTACAAATGTCCAGGTGGCCGGAATCGATGAAGGAGATATGATCAAAACTGACGGTGACTATGTATATTTTTCAAGAGGATCTGATGTCGTAATAACCAGCGTGGAAAAAACGAACAGTCAGGTTGCAAGCACAATTTCTCCGGAAAATTTCCGGACAGAAGAACTTTATTTACAGAATAATTTACTGGTTATGATTGGACACACATCCAAACCAATCAGGAAAAAACAAACTGCAAAATCGGCTGACAGTGAACGTTTACCAATGCACCGGCCGCAAACTTCCGTGTTTATTTATGATGTTGAAGACCGCAAAAATCCTGAAAAAGTACGGGAGATCACATTTGAAGGATCACTTAATGCTTCCCGGTTAATGGATGGACATCTGTATTTAATAGCGAATCAGCATCCACCATTCCGTATCATGGAAGAAGGACTTGAAAATACGGATATCAGACCCTTTGTAAAGGATACAGCAGTCAGCAATAAGGCGAAGCCAATAAATTTTGATTCCATGTATTTTTTCCCGGAAAGTGACGATGAAAACTTTTTGCTGTTGGGATCAATCGACTTGAATAACCTGGATGAAAAGGTGAAAATCGAATCCTATCTTGGTGCTTCGAATCAAATGTATATGTCCAAAAATCATATTTATATTGCGGTAAATAAATATAACTATCAAAGCGGAAATGACAGTGACAGTACAGCAGAAATTGCTATCGCCAGACCGCCGGCAAATACCGAGATCAACCAGTTTAAAATTAACGATGGCAAAATAACGTATCATGCATCAGCAATTGTCAAAGGAACACTTATCAATCAGTTTGCCATGGATGAGCGTAATGGCATATTTCATGTCGCAACCACTAAGGGGAGTATGTGGAATGATGAACAGCCTTCCACAAACAATCTGTATACCTATGACTTACAAATGAATCCTGTTGGCGCCTTGGAAGGGCTCGCTGAAGGTGAGCGGATTTACAGTGTCCGTTTCATGGAAGAAGTTGCATACATGGTAACATTTAAACAGGTTGATCCGCTTTTCGTAATTGATTTAAAAAATCCAGAAAAGCCGACTGTTCGCGGCAAATTAAAAATACCTGGCTTCAGCAACTACCTCCATCCATTAGATGAAGACCATGTTATTGGATTTGGACAAAACACAAAGCTGGTTGAGACGGAACATAGCAAGGAACCGAGAGTGCGGATTGATGGCTTGAAAATATCTGTATTTGATGTAAGCGACCCAACCAAACCCAAGGAAGAATACAGTGAAATTATCGGCCGGGGACATTCCTATACCCAACTAAATCATGACCATAATGTCCTATACAATCATCCGGAAAAAAATCTATTTGGATTCCCTGCTACATTATTCGAAACGAAAACAGTTCAAAAAGGTGATGCAACATATGAAGAACCATCATTTGTTTTTGAAGGGGCATTTCTTTACAACATAACACCTGAAAACGGTATCGAAATAAAAGACACCATCACACATCAGCCGGACAAACAGCTTGAACACCCTGAATGGAAAGCCGAAGTGAAGCGGATGGTATCTGCCGGGAACACGCTGTACACATTTTCACTTGATCAAATGAAGGTTTATGATTTGCAGGAAGAAAGTGTTATGCAGACAGTGGATTTTCCGGAATTGAAGGAGAGGCACTTTTAATGCAGTTGTTCCAATATATACCAGAAGTTGAATAGATTCAAATAAATAACCCGTGTCACGTTGTAAAATGGCACGGGTTATTTATGTAAACGGTCTTCTTCGAGAGATATATTTCTTCTTCTCGAGATATATTTTTTCTTCTCGAGATATATTCTCTCTTCTTCATATATAAAATCAATTTTATATGTCCCTTCGATATCTCAAAGAAATGTAATCTTCTCCTTCAACATTACCGTAGGCTCTTTTTTCGTGCATGAAATGAAATCCTTTTGCTTCATAAAAAGGAATACCTTTACCATTTCCTTTTAGCACAGATACCCATTGCTCCTTAGCTCCTTTATTACGCTGTATATCTGTTAAGTGATTTAAAAGTTGGGTGCCTATTCCCTCTCTTCGGCGTTTGGGATCTAGATATAAAACATAGACTTCGCTTGTATCATTGTCGACCATACCTCCGCCAATAGCCCCTACAACGTTTCCGTCATCAAGCGCTACAAAATAACCATCCCAACCATCTGCTTCTTCTAATTCACGACGGATACGATCATGATTATAGAACACTTGATCATTTCTTCTTAAACTTTCCACACTTTTGATATGCCCAATTGCGTCATGTCTGCCTTCTATACAAACTCTGGAAATACCCTCCACATGTTCTGGCAATCCTCTTTTAACTTCAACCATACTGCACCCCGATTATTTCTTTATAGAATAGATGAGTGGAGATCTAATCCAATGGTTCGACAACCCAAATACGATAACCATCCGGATCACCAATGACAGCTTCTTTAACTCCCCACTCGCGGTCAACCGGTTCCTGGACCATTTCACCACCAGCACTTTTAACGGATGCAACAGCCTGTGCCACATCATCCGTAATTAACTCAAAAACAATTCCTTTTTCCACCGGTTCAGGTTCATCAATGATATGCAGCATAACGCTGATTTTACCTTCACCTTCCCCAACGGAAAAATAAGCCATGCCGTTTTCCACAAAATCTTCAGTCAGATTCAGCACATTTTTATAAAAATCAATTGACTTGTCCAAATCTTTTACCGGAATAATAATCGTATTGATTTTTTCAATTTTAAAGTTAGCCATTTTTATTTCTCCCTTCACTTTATAAATGTCTCCAATACATCAATCACTTTCTTAACCTCTTCTTTGTTGATTGAAAAATATTTTGTGTTCCCTACTCTTCGGATGGACACGAGACCCGATTTGTTTAATTGGTTCAGATGGCGTGATATCGTGCTTTGTTTCATGTTGAGTTCTTTAATAATTTGCTGTGCAAACATTTCCCTGTTTCCGGCCAACAATCCAATGATTTGCAGCCGCGTTTGATCCCCCATCCCCTCGAATGCCGGCGAAATTGCCGTGAAATCCGGCGCATTCATTTGTTTTTCCTCATTATCTTCTGAAGGTTCAAACATAATGTACATGTGTTGGTCTGCATTGAAAAAAATCAGCAGCCGGTCTAAATTAATGACAGGTATAAACGTCACACGTTCCGCCCGCTTTAGATTATCCAGTTCATTGGTGTCAGGGGATAGTCCAGTCACCTCAAGGAGTGCTTCATCATTTGTCCGGTACTGCTTGGATAGGAGATGATCATTTTTCCGCTGCCATTCCTCTAACCGTTTACCTTCTTTTCCCCAAAGCTCTTTAAATCCGGATGACCATACCCCTTCTATTAAGTGGATAATTTTCGCTTTCACCAGTTCCAAGTCATCGTAAAACGCAAGAGATTCCTCTATGTCATCTACTGACCAGCTTTGCAAAACAGCCTTTATGGCACTTCGCCGATTTTCCGGATCTTTTAATTCTTCCTTTTCCAAACTGACATCCATCATCGTATCTTCTACTAATGGCATATTGGGCAGATACTGATAGTAGTAGTACATCGTTTCTCTAATTCCATAAATGAGGAGTTCCAATACCTCGTCATCAGACATTCCTTTCCACCAGCCAATAAACTGCTTCCAACCCTCGTTCAAATTCTTATGCTTTTTCATGTAAAATTCCCGGAAAATAACACCATGTGCAAAAACAGTTCTTAACAGGCGTAAGTCTTCTATAACATTTTTTGGCAATTGGCTGGAAAAATCCCTTAACCACTCCGAAGAATGAGCAGAGCTGTTTAAAAAGTAATCAGTCAGCTGAATGTTGGTAAGCAGATTAACCCCCAATGATTGCTCCATATTAATATCCGGCGATGGATAGGCAGGTACAAAAAAATCCTTTTCCATAATACACCTCCTCACATCATATATTCATATATTGAATATTTGTATATTGATTATTATAAACAAATACTTATTAATTTTCAAGTAACTTTCTAACCATATTTTGCCGCAAATAGAAAGGAACCTATTTTGGATAAAACAGATCAAAATAGGTTCCTTCCAGGCGGTTTAACAGGACTTAAAATTATTCATTTTATAGCTAAGCGATTTTCCGCAATCGTGCCGTTCGTAAGACGTAAGATAAAAAATAATGGAGTTCATAAGAACATTTCAAATAAAGCCTAGTTTATTTTTTTCTCAAGTCTACATTTTATTCATTTAATAGTAATTGTTTTTCATCTTAAACAATACCGTCAAAAGATAATTTGCGGGCTGCTATTGGAACAATCCAAGGGTCGACATCAGAATAATTTATACCAGTTAAAGGCGAATATTCATCCATGAACAAGTTAATTATTTTCTCTCTAATAGAATCAAATAACCTGACTGCATTTTATGGTGTATTTGGCGGCAGAACAGCAAAACGAATCATAATTATGAATTCAGCTATGTCTGCTTCCGTATCTCTTGCAATGGCAGCATCTAGGTAGCCGCACTATAGCAAAAAATTATTGCTTACTATCCTGAAAATTCTTAAAGCTGCCTATCCCCATTAAAATTCCTCCACCAATACCGATTACCATTCCAAATAGTGTCCATTGTTAAATAAAAATTCCAAATAGAAATAAAATGAACCCTGTTATAAGAACTTTTTTCAAAGTAATCCACTCTTCCCTTCTACCTTTCCTTTCTGGCGAAAACCCTCCTAATCCTTTTCAATCTATTATACTGTTATTCCCTCCAAGAGTATTCAAATGATACTTTACTTTTCGACAAAATGGTTTAAAACATCCAACTTCCTTTGATCTTTATTATTATTTTTTGTTCTGCGATAACCGTCCAGCAATGACCTATTGTAAATTTTTAAGTAATCTGAAATGGATAACGCATAATATCTGGCTCCATGTTCTTCCACAATAGCTAAATCCTTATAATTTACACCTGCAAAAGGCTTTAAATCCTCGATATATGCAATTCCGATATTAATCTTATTTTTCCTAAATTCATGTTCATGCACGTCAGTAAATTCATATCCTAACTTTTCCATTACCATTTTAAGGAATCTCCATTTCTCCTCTAGGAAAGTTAGCGGAACAAGAATATCTATATCCTGTGGGGAGAAGTCAATTCCGGTTACTTTTTCCACTCCCAGGGAACCATAAAGGACAGGAACGATATCCAATTCTTTATTTAATGTTTTAGCAATGTTAATAAACTCATGATACAAAATCATTGGTCCCCCTCCAATAACAACCCGCTTCCATGTCAGATAAACCGCAAATGCTGATTACCATGAAAAACCTTCAAAATATTATCTTTATCAGGAACATTCAGCTTCTCATATGACAATAAAAAGTCTTTGTTATCATAAGGAACCTCAAAAAAAGAAACATCAATTTGACCCGTATCTCCAATATTCAACTTCGCATAGGGTGCAAAAGGTTTATAGTTACATCCTAAAGAACTTGGATTTAGGTAAAGCTTGTTTTCTGACTTGAAATGATGAATTATGTGATGGTGTCCGAAGCATATAACGTCTGCGCCATATGTGTTATAAATTTCTTCAAGTCTTTTGGTGGTCGGTTCATTATCAATTGGCAAAAACTCATCTTTTTTATCCAAGTGGTAATGGACAAACAAAAAGTCCTTTCCGTTTATTTTTTCAAATTGCTTCTTGGAGATGTTTTGTAACTGCGGAAAAAATTTCGCATCTAATCCAGAAGCGACCCATTCCTGGTGTTCTCTTTCTTCATCCCCGCCGGCACTTCCTGGTTCTTTTCCCTGGAGTATTTTTAAAATAGCTTCGTCATGATTTCCCATTACAAAAGAAATATCCTTACGGGAAATCAATAGTTCAAGAACCTCATTAGTTTCATGTCCAATGCCAATCAAATCACCGAGACAGTAGATGTGTTCGATTTGTTCATCTTTGTCAATATCATCTAAAACAGCTTTCAATGCTGCACTATTTCCATGGATATCGGCTATAAGTGCAACTTTACAGTTCATACCATCACATCCTTCAACAAACTTCATTTATTTGTGTCTTTTGTTCTTTTCTTCTATAAACAAATAAAATATAGTCATTCCGGTTCAAATCCAAAACGTCAGACCTACTATACCATTATCAACTAACACTGAGATAAATATTGCATTTATGATCAGCATTATCGAGGCAATCATTTTTGCCGACATTTTTAATCCCCCTGATACCCTAGAATAACTACAAACATTGAGAAATATGTATTATACGTTGAATAACAGTATCTACTTCCTTATTATCTTTAATAACAAATAAGCGGTCTGCTTCACCTTCCACAGGATCTGTCACATCATCTATTAGAGAATCAGCCTTTTGCCTGGTAAGCACTTCCTCAAAACTTTCAGCGCTCCTGAATACAGATGTACTTCGCTCTGTTTCAGCAACCCGGGCCTGAAGAATATCGTCTGGTATATCAAAATGGACAAGGATGCGAAAGAAATCAGATTCAGGAAAAAACTGTTCAAGCAGATCCACTCTGCCTTTTCGATTTCGATTTGAGTTACAAACGATAAGATGATAATCAGTTTTCTCAATGGCATAATTGACAATCAACCGGGAAATGGCATGTTTAAGCGTGTTGGGGCCATTTTTTGGTTGTAACGATTTATAATACGAATTGATAAACTCAGCGTGATTGTCCTGGTCAACCACAAGGGAGTTATCCAACTCCTGTTCTAAAGCATGGGCGAATGTCGTCTTCCCGCTGTGTGTTTTACCGACTGTAATAATTACTAACCTTTTAATGACTTAACTCCTCTCGATAGAAAAAAATATCTAGTTCAATTCTTTAGAACAAATTATTGGTGCTTTATTTTTGTCAGTTACATCGATCAAAGCGACTTCTTTTATTTTCCCATCAATAGTTCCACACCTTGTTAAGCAATATTGAAATGCCTCAGTTAATTTCTCCGGAGGTAATCTGTTTGCAATGGTGCAGTGAGGTATCCATTTGTCCGGCAAGTACAAGGAATTTGTGTCATCATTAAATTTTTCGAAGTATTTATGATAACTATAGTGAAATTCAATCAAGTCCTTAGTAACAATAGGTTGAAAGAACAATGCTCCTGAATTAAGAAAGGAGCCTATGGTATTAAATGATAGATCGATAGCCGGTTTATCCCCATAAAAGATGTCCAATTGTTCTATAAAGTCCTTTATGTTTAAGTCATTATAACTTGCCAATGTTATATGTGGTATTCTATTCTCTACTTCATATGCGTATGTGGAAATCGACTTTTCCTTTAACTCTTTCCAAATCTCCATTACCAACTGTTCCGTTTTTTCATCAAATATAGCTATAAATCCATACATAATAGCCCGCCTTTTAATTATCCCTTAATTCAGATAACTGTATAAATTCTTCAACATCTTTGATGCACAAATTTAGCCCTTTCTCCCAAAACGTCTCTGATGTAATATCTTCTCCGAGATGTTTCGACACCAAATCCTCGACCGACATTCTCCCGGAATCGCGAAGTAAAGCAAGGTAATCCTTTTCAAATTCCTTTCCTTTTTCCTTTGCCTTTTCATATAAACTAAGTGCAAACAAGTATCCAAACGTATATGGGAAGTTATAAAATGGAGCTTTGGTAATATAATAATGCGGGGTCCAGGCCCATGAATGGATAGGGACATTTCCAAGAGAACCGTCATAACCCTTATCTATCGCTGCTTTCATTAAATCATTTATTCGTGAAGGTGAAACATATCCCTCTTTTCTTTCTTCATAAAAATCTTTCTCAAACAAAAATCTGGAGTGAATGTTCATAAAGTTCATTACACTGCGTTTTAACTTTTCATCTAACAAAAACAGCTTCTCTTCATTCGAACTTGTTTCTTTAATCGCTGCATCTAACAAGATCATCTCTGAAAAAGTGGAGGCAGTTTCAGCTAAACTCATTGGATATTGCTTGCTCAATCCATCAACTGTCTTCATGGCATGATTGTGAAAAGCATGTCCCAGTTCATGCGTTAAAGCTAGGACATCCTTTATAGTTCCACCAAAAGTCATGAACACCCTGGATTCGCCAGTGAGCGGAAAAGATGCACAAAATGCTGCTGCTGATTTGTTTAGACGGTTTTCTGATTCAATCCATCCCTTTTCAAATGCATTTATAGTAAAGTTCTCTAATTCAGGCCCAAAACGACTAAGGTGCTTACATACAAAATCAACAGCCTTCTTGTAGTCGATCTGCTGCTTACTTTCTATTACCGGAGCCCAGAAATTATAAGCACTAAGTTTTGTTTCGCCCAAAAGTTCAGCCTTTTTATTTAGATAGTCGACAAAAGGTTTTTTATGATTACTAACCGCCCGCCACATTGCATTCAATGTATGTTCTTCCATCCGGTTATCTGCTAAAGGTTCTTTGAGAACATTATCGATTCCTTTATTTTTATAAACCTGTAAACGAAATCCGGCAATGTGATTTAGAATTCCAGCAAACAATTCTTCCTTTTCTGTCCAAGTATTTTCAAATGCCTTATGCGATTTTTTGCGAACTTCTTCATCAGAGTGTGACCTTAAATTTAATGTCTGGCCCACTGAAAATTTATATGTTTCATTGTTGAAGGTAATAGGAACTTTTATATTACTTACAAATTGATTATAAAACTGACCCCACCCATGATACCCATCAATCATTAAATCAGACACTAATTTTTCTTCATTACCAGATAGTTGCAATTTACCTTTTTTGCGCCATTCATTTAATATGAATTCGTATTTGCTTAATAGCTTAGAATCCAGCAAACCTTTCCAAAGTGTTTCTTCCGTAATTGAAAGGATTTTTTGTGTTTTTTGAATTAACGATTCAAAATCAGCACTTATGTACCCAATCTTACCTCGAAGTGATGCAGCCTTTTGATCTTTTGGGTCCTGTGCCAGCAAGCATGTAATAAAGGAGTTAGTTTGTGACAAATGAATTTTGATGTTACTTATGTATTCAATTAACTCTTTAACCTTTATTGAATCATCAACCTTTTCCGGAGTTTGAAAATAGTCTACCTTGCTTTTAAATTCATTAATTCTAATTTCCAATTCTTCTATGTGTTTAATAAATTGGTTCGATTCACTTCCACCAGGGAATATAGAGTCCAAGTCCCATATTTTTTGATATTTAATGTCTTCCATCCTTTCCCCCACCCAAAACAAGAATATACGTTCACTTATAATGTGACAGATATCTATTTGTTGTCAACTATAATTTCCGCTGCTTTAATCCCTTCACCAACTCAATTTCATCTATGATTGGAATTCCATCATTACCTGTTAAGGGGATTTCAGGTTTAAGTTTCCTTGCTTTTTCCACTGCATTTTTTATGATTTTGGACAGGATAAATCCGCGTTTTTGATAAAATTTTAACGCTAACAAATTATCATTAGTAGTAACTAGTTTGACAAGTTTACAATTTTTCTTAACGGCAAGATTTTCAACTTCCCGAACAAGTAATGATCCAATTCCCTTGCCTTCTTCAATACTGTCCAACGATATAATTTCACATTCGTTATTTTCTATAATATATGTAATCAAACCAGTAATTTTATCCTCTTCGTTTAAAACTGCAAACCCATCTAACGTACTGCAATCATATATGCCACTTGAAATTACCATCTCCGGACTTCCCCAATGGAGCTTAAAAAATTCTATTATTTTATCTTTTGGTAAATCCTCAATTGCTATGACATTCATTAATAAACCACCTCTTTAACTTTTGAACCATATTGACTTCGTATAGCCTATTTTCATACCTGCCCGTTCTGAAAATGCAGTTGCATTCCCAAACGGTTAAATTTCCACACCCATAAGATTCCCGATTATCTCCCTGATTGCAGTTAATATGGATAAAAGGGCATCAATTTCTGAACGTTCTAATCTCGCCGCCAATTCTTTATTAACAACAAATGTCACTTCCCTGACAGGCTTCTTTACAATAATTCAACAAAACCATCTATAATTCCTTTCTTTTTCTAATTAAGTAACTTGAGTCTTGCAAAAAATATGTCGCTAACTTTTTTAATTACGCGGCCGGCGCAGAAATAAAGGTAATCGATTTTACTTGTCAAGTTGATAAACATATTTCAGGTCCGCCTGATGGAGCCAAAAAAATCCCTCACTGCACATAGGCACTTGAGAGATTTGTCATTTGGAATTCCCGAGGGTGGAATCACATCCCCCGGGCATGATTTTTCTATTGATTATTCTTCTGTCCTTGCTGATTTTGCCCCTGTCCCTGGTTTTGTTGCTGCTGCATTTGCTGTTGTGCCTTCTGCAGCTGCTCTAAACTGATGACTTGGGCATTATTCTTAACATCTTCAGGGACTGTAATTGGTTCCTCTACTTTTCCATTAATTTCTGTTGTTGTATCCATACCGATGCTCATGTTCATTCCTTGGAATGGCATTTCAATTACCATCTGCTGTTCCATTTTCGACTGTTCAAATGTTTCTTTATTAATGTAATATGTTTGCGCCATGCTTTTTACCTTCATCTGCTCCAGAGCATTTCCTACTCCCAGTTGCTGCATCTGCTGACCCATCGAGCTTTTGATTTGTTCCATAGCCATATCCATCACTTTTGTGGAAGCTTCTTCATTAAGATTTATTTCCACAACAAACATGTCATTTTCTTCTTTCATGCTAATCAGCTCTTTACCGCCATCACTGCTGGACAATTCTTTCATCATTTCGGCAAATTGCTTCATTTGCTCGGCTGGATTCTTCCCTTGGCTTTGCTTAGTAAGCTGATCCAGATTCATGCCTTCAACACCAATCCACTGGCCGTTTGGTCCTTTTGTATACATGACATTATCAACATAATAGTTTTCCATCGGCATTTGTTGACCTTGCATATTCATCTGACCAGACATCTGCATTGTAATAGGATCCATTGTCATTTTGGAATCCATATCCATCTGCTGTTCAACCACCTGTTGATTCTCACCTTGCTGCACGGTAACATTCTGTTTGGTGGTGGAGGTGAAATCCATCCCCGGCCAATCCAGCATGGCTTCACTTGATTTCGTAATCACATCCATTGCCGTAAGTTCTTCTTTTTCTTCTCCCGATTTTGACTGTGCACTTTCTCCTTCAGCCCCGCTTCCGGATGTTTCAGAATCCGTTTGACCACATCCAGCAGCCAGCAGCACAATCACCATCATCGCAAATGCTATGTACAAAAAACGTTTCAAAATAAAACTCCTCCCTGTTTCAAAAAATAATTCTTTGTTAGCCTGACACAAAAAAATAAACCAGATTTTTGATAATAATCCAATTTATGTTTATCAATCTATAATCATATCATCGATTGAAATGATTATCATGATGATTAAGTCTCGTTTTTTTCGTTTTATAGTCTTTTGTATATGTTGATGATCAGAATCCTGTAAAACAAGGATAGATAATTAGCTTCCATTCTTATTTAAACAATTTGATGGAATTACCACTGCACCACATGCTTTCTCATAAAACTCCATTGGTCCTGCTCCGCCAATAATGGCATACTCATACCCGATATCCCTCATATCTTTCAGGCAGTAATGGAGAAGTGAATAGCCTATTCCCTTAATCCTGTTTGACTGCGTGACACCCATCGGACCGAAATAGCCCTTCTTATTTTTATATACATCAAAAGCAGCAAAACCGATTATATCTCCTTGGGTGTCTAATGCTATGTATATTGTAGGCTCTTTTGATGAAAAGCCTTCTCTAATAGTTTGTGACCATCCTTTCGAAAAGTTTTTTTCAACAAAGTGGACAAGATTATTTTCATCACTCTTGTTCACCTTACGCACTGCATTAGAAGTGATGTTTGGGAAAGTATATGCACCAAGATGCGTGATCATATCTCTTGCGGTTGTACCGAGGTTCATAATTATTTCTCTGTCTTCTTCCGTTAAAAAACTATCAACTACGCCTGTTTTTATTAATGCTTTTAGTAAATGACCCTCATTTAAATAGATTTGATTGTACCTTTCCATATAGTTAAAGGCAACTTCCATTACATTTACTACGTCTTCCGTAACAGCCATATTAAACAAGTCATAACTGATTGCACGGTGTTTTGTATTACTTTTCCCATTCTCAATTATCTCTCTTAAAGTTGTTTCTTGAAGCGTACATTTTAGATTTATTTCTCCCAGGGCTCCTGTTTTTTGCTTGATACTGGCAAGAAGCAGGTGTGCAGGCTGCAACACTTGATATTTAGAAATCTTGGCTTCTTTCTCTGCATCTTTAAATATTTTCACCAATCTGTCAGCGATACTAACATTTGCTTTATCCAATTTTGGCTCCCCCTTTTTGCAATTCAACTTACCGTATTTTCTCTAATTCTACCACAACCAATCATTTCCCTTTCTTTTTTTATGAGAAAAACGCATCGGACCCTCCAATAAGAGAAACCAATGCGTTTCAATGTGATATATTTTAAACTGCAAAACCTAAAGTCCTTTACTTTTATACGCGGATCGTGAACGATATTGCTGAGGTGCACGTCCCAGATAATGTAACGGTAAACTGTAAAAATGAATCAGCCGTGTGAATGGAATGGATGCGAACAGTGCAAATGCTGTAACCACATGAACCTGAAATATGAACGGAACCGCGCCCATTAACTGATACTGGGGCCGGAACACAAATAAACTGCGGAACCATGGACCTATTGTATCGCGGTATTCATAGGCAACAACGGTTGTATTATAGATCAGTGTCATATAAACGCCAATGCCCGCCACAATGATCAGACTGATTACGGAAAAATAATCAGCAAATGTGGCGTGAACCCGGACACGGTTGTACGTCATTTTACGTATCAGCAAAATAACCGCTCCGACTACAACCATTAATCCAGCTGCTCCTCCAGCCCAAATTGCCAGGACATGATACATATGATCAGTCACACCAAGCGAGCGGTAAAATCCAGCCGGAATTACCATACCCATCACGTGACCAATAAACGCAAACAGCAGTCCATAATGAAACAAAGGCGAACCAATCCGAAGCCATCTTTTTTCAAAAAATTCGGTTGATGGCGCTACCCAAGTTAACTGGCGGAATGCAAACCGGTAAATACTTCCGAAAAGCATGATTGTTAGTGTAATGTATGGAAAAATCACCCACCAGAATATTTCTGCCATCCTGTCACCCCCTTGCTGTGTGTTTTTTCATTCCTAGTTATACATGATCGGGTAAGGTAATTCTTCCAGATCAGCTTTTTCCCGCTGCTGCTCCAGTTTTTCCAGTTCTACTTTTGATGGTGTATCTAAAACATACTGCATTAAAACTGAAAAAATTGGATAATACGGGCTGTCATCAGGTAAGTGATTATAGATTCGCTGTGTTGCAGCAGCCAACCGGCTGATCAGCCGTGTATGGCGAATTTGATTATTGGTAATTGCCACCAGTTCATACAGCATCGGGATATAATCAGCCAATTCATCATCGACTCGTTCATAACCTGCTTCATTTACTGTTTTTTGAAGCTTAATTAAAGCTGCTCCACGCTTGGGACTATCACCAAACTCGTGCGCAGAAAGGTATAATCCAGCCTTTTCCTTTAAATCAAACGTCGACACATAGATTTCCCGTAAATCATGCAATGGAATACGATAGACAGAATCCGCCGCATTCCTGACTATTTTTTTAATCGTGTCCAACGTGTCCAATCCCTCCACACAATCTCTGACATCTTCCTCATCCTTACCGGAGGGATAGCTGAGCATTCGTGATGCAATCATTAACAAATCTGCTTTGTAACTTTCCATTTAACTGCCCCTTTCGAATGGATAGGTTACCATGCCTTCAGGCGGTGCAAGCTCTTCAATACTGCATGACCCCTGTCGATAATGCAGGTCATCGTCCATTTCTCTGCGCCCGGTCGGAATAACAAACCGTTCATCATATTTTGCCACACCCAATAAACGCGCCATTTCTTCTAACGTTTCAATGTCAGTCCCGGCTTCTTCCAGCAATTTGCTTTTTCGCAAATCATCAACTCCGCCAACATTGACAGAACGCATATGCACACGCATAGCTGTCATCTTCAGGAGTACTTTCCGAATGACGCTGGTATCTCCCGCCGAAAGGATCGATGCCAGATATTCAACCGGAATTCGCATCTGATCGACTGCAGGAATATATCCGTCCGTGTTTAACTCCTGTTCGTTGGTAATATGATTCATGATTGGGCTGAGTGGCGGAACATACCAGACCATCGGCAATGTCCGGTATTCAGGATGCAGCGGGAGAGCAATTTTCCACTTCATCGCCATTTTATAAATTGGTGAATTTTGCGCCCCTTTAATCCATTCGTTATTAATACCGGATTCTTCCGCCTCTTTTATCACTTCCGGATCAAATGGATCCAGAAAACAGGATAGCTGTGCTTCATATAAATCCTGCGGGTCTTCAACGGACGCAGCTTCCTTTACCTTGTCGGCGTCATAAAGCACAACACCAATGTAACGAATTTTGCCGACACATGTTTCTGAACATATCGTCGGAAGTCCTGCTTCCGTTCGTGGATAACAGAAATTACACTTTTCCGCCTTGTGTGTATTCCAGTTATAATAAACCTTGTTATAGGGGCAGCCATTCATACAGAAACGCCAGCCCCGGCATTCTTCCTGATCCACCAATACAATACCGTCTTCATCGCGTTTGTATAATGCACCTGACGGACAGGACGCGACACACGACGGGTTCAGGCAATGTTCACAAATCCTTGGCAGATACATCATGAATGTTTTTTCATATTCCATCGCGATATGGTCCTGCAGTTTTTTAACAGTAGGATCGCGCTCAACAACTTCACTTCCACCAGCAAGATCGTCGTCCCAGTTTGATCCCCATTCCGGTTTGTCCATGTAATCACCGGTAATCAGAGACTTTGGTTTTGCTACAGGGAGATGTTCCGACTTCGGACTTTTGATCAAATGTTCGTAATCATATGTCCAGGGTTCATAGTAATCGTCCATCGAACCCATATTTGGATTGTAAAAAATATTCATCAGCTTGGTTACCGGTCCGCCCGCTTTAAGACGGAGCTTTCCATTCTTTAATTCCCAGCCGCCTTTGTAATAATCCTGATTCTCCCATTCCTGCGGGTAGCCGACACCTGGTCTTGTTTCGACATTATTAAACCACATGTATTCCGTTCCCGGTCGATTTGTCCACGTCGTTTTACAGGTAACCGAACATGTGTGGCAGCCGATACATTTATCCAGGTGCATAACCATCGCAACCTGTGATTTAACCCTCAAGCCAATTAACCTCCTTCATTGGTTTAATAATAGCGATTGTATCCCGCTGGCTTCCGGTCGGACCGTAGTAGTTAAATCCGTAACTCAGTTGGGCATAACCACCGATCATATGGGTCGGCTTTGTCGTTATCCGGGTAACACTGTTATGGGTCCCACCCCGTTTTTTGGTAACAGTTGTCCCCGGAACGCCCATCGTCCGGTCCTGTGCGTGATACATATATGCCGTTCCCCGCGGCATCCGGTATGTCAATATAACTCTGGCGGAAATCGCACCATTCCGGTTGTATACCTCTATCCAGTCGTTATCCTTTAATCCAATCGAATGTCCATCTTTTTCATTCATCCAGACTACCTGCCAGCCACGGAATAGCTGTACCATTGGCATTGATTCGGTGAACATTGTATGGATTCCCCATTTCTGATGCGGGGTCAAATACCGGACCGTAATGGATTTATCCTGATGTTTCGGTTCGTCTTCACCTTTTACATATGGTCCTTTGTTAACCGGCGGAAGATATGTTGGCAGTCCTTCCCCGAAATCAAGCATCATTTCGTGGTCAAGGTAAAAGCTTTGTCTGCCGGTCAGTGTCCGCCACGGAATACTGTACTCGGTATTAACTGTGAAAGGGGAATACCGTCGTCCATCTTTCTCCATGCCGCTCCACATTGGTGATGAAATCGTCTGACGCGGCTGTGCTGTGATGTCTGCCAATGTAAAAGCGTCTTCCTCGTGCCCTTGTGCAATTTCAGTTAATTGCTGTCCTGTTTTTGCTTCCAGTGATTTCCACCCTTCTACAGCACGTCTGCCATTGGAAGCACCGGACATGAGCAGGATTGATTCAATTGCTTTCACATCCTTATATAGATCCGGATGGCCTTTTCCGATCCCATCCCGTTTCGAGACACCGAGGCGTTGTTTCAGTTCTTCATAAACTTTCTCTCCAGGAAATGAGACGCCTTTTCCTCCATACCCTTTTTTCAAATCAGGGCCAATCGTCGTCATTTTTTGGTAAACATTCGGATAATCCCGTTTGACGACTGAGAAGTTTGGCATCGTCTTACCTGGAATCGCTTCCGTTTCCCCTTTACGCCAGTCTAAAATCTTACCGTTCGGCTGAGCGATTTCATCCTGTGAATCATGACCTAATGGGGAGGTTACGATTTCCTCTATTTCACCCGGTAAATGTTCCTCGGCAAGTTCCGAGAATACTTTAGCAATTTCACGGAATCCATCCCAGTCACTCTTTGCTTCCCATGGTGGGGAAATGGCCGCATTAAAAGGATGGATAAACGGATGAAGGTCCGTTGTACTAAGGTCGAACTTTTCATACCATGTCGCTGTTGGAAGAACAATATCCGAAAACAGTCCTGAACTTGTCATCCGAAAGTCGATACTTACAAATAAATCGGTCTTCCCTTCCGCAGCATCATCGTTAACATTGATTGTTTCCGGCCGCCATGACGTTTCTGACTCCGCCATTACCTGGTCGTCACCACCAATTAAATGCTTCACAAAGTATTCGTGTCCTTTTCCACTGTCTCCAAGTAAATTCGAGCGCCAGTTAAAGAAAACCCTTGGAAAGTTTCGTGGATCGTCCGGGTTTTCGATTGACCAGTCAATCTCGCCATTTTTCACTTTATTAACAACTGAGTCGATTATTTGCTGGTTGGTTTCAGCACCGCCTTCTCTCGCTTCTTTTACAAGGTCAATCGAATTTTGTGAGAACTGCGGGTATGACGGCAACCAGCCAAGTCGGGCTGCCAACGCGTTAATATCAGCCGGGTGCATGTCGTTATATTTGCCGCCCCATGCTGTGTCTTTCATAACATCCCGTTCCTCATAACGGTACTGGTCCGTTGCAAAATAAAAGAAGGACGTCCCATTTTGCAGTCTGGCCGGATAGCCCCAGTCTTTTCCAAATGCAACCACCTGCCAGCCCTCAAGCGGACGAACCTTTTCCTGTCCGACATAATGGGCCCAGCCACCGCCATTGACACCTTGCGAGCCTGTCAGCATTACAAGATTTAAAATGGAGCGGTAAATCTGATCACTGTGGAACCAATGATTTGTTCCGCCACCCATTGCAATCATTGATTTTCCTTCCGTCCGATTGGCATTATCAGCAAATTCTCTTGCAACCTGGATTACGTGCTGCTTTTTAACACCGGTAATACTCTCCTGCCATGCAGGGGTATAAGGTTTCGGATCATTATAATCAGTTGGATAATCCCCAGGAAGCCCGCGACTGACACCTGTATGTGCCATCATTAAGTCATAAACAGTTGTAACCCGGAGTGTATTTCCATCCTTGTCTTTGATATATTTCACCGGTACACCCCGCCGTACAATATCTCCATGTTCCTTGGCGAAATACGGAAACTCAACCTGTGCTGTTTCGTCCGACATATGCAAAAAGGTTAATTCAGGGTTTATGGTCGACCCATCTTCCTTTTCAAGCTTCAGATTCCACTTGTTTCCGCCGTCCCAGCGATGTCCCTGCGTACCATTCGGAACGACCGCTCCATTTTTATTTAAATCCCAGACAACCGTTTTCCAATCACCCTGCTTTTCATCATTATTCAGGTCTGAGGAATGCAGAAAACGCCCGGAACGGTATTCACCATCTTTTTCATCGACTGTAATCAGAAATGGAAGATCGGTGAATTTTTTCGCGTATTTCATGAAGTATGGTGTCGGATCATTCACATAAAACTCTTTCAGGATCACATGTGTCATTGCCATCGCCAGTGCACCGTCTGTTCCTGCCCTGGCCGGAAGCCAAATATCGGCAAATTTTTCATAATCGGAATAATCCGGACTGACGCCAACTACTTTTGTCCCGTTGTATCGTGATTCAACCATAAAGTGGGCGTCCGGAGTCCTCGTTTGCGGTAAATTTGTCCCCCAGATTATAAAATATTTGGTATTGTACCAATCCGCACTCTCCGGTACATCTGTCTGATCCCCCCAAACCTGCGGGGATGCCGGCGGAAGATCGGCATACCAATCATAAAAACTTAAAATATTGCCACCGAGGAAGGACAAAAATCTTGTCCCGGCGGAATAACTGACCATCGACATCGCCGGAATCGGACTGAATCCTGTCACACGGTCAGGTCCATATTTTTTGATGGTATGTATCAGGGCACTTGCGATCATTTCACAGGAATCCCGCCAATTTGCCCTGACAAAACCGCCTTTTCCTCGTGTCCGAACATATTGCTTTCGTTTTTCAGGGTCACTCGTAATATTTTTCCAAGCCGTGACAGGGTCATGTCCTGCATCACGCTCTTCCTTCCAAAGACGGTACAGATCACTGCGGACATAGGGATATTTAACCCGGACAGGACTGTACGTATACCAGGAAAAGCTTGCCCCCCTTGGGCATCCTCGCGGTTCATACTCCGGAAAATCGGAACCATTTGTCGGGTAGTCTGTTTGTTGTGTTTCCGACGTAATAATCCCGTCCTTAACGTAAATCTTCCAGCTGCAGGAACCGGTACAATTAACACCATGTGTCGACCGGACAACCTTGTCATGCCCCCACCTGTTTCGGTACATTTTTTCCCATTTTCGCTGACGCGGACTTTCCTCGGTCCAGCCATCATTTATGCGCTGACCCGGTTTCAAAAACTTCAAATGCTCGAACAGCTTATTTTTTCTACTTTCCATCAGTATCACCAGCTTCTGCTAAATGATTTAATGGATTAAACCGTTCTCCAACCATTCGGAACGTCCCTTTTCCTTCTTCAAGTTCTTCCAAAAATGTTTTAAAATCCGGTACATTGGCAGCTACCAAAATTAATCGTTCTATCGTATCAAAATCATCCTGCTGATAAATCGCTTCGATAACACCCGGTGAAACCGAGCCGAACCGCATCTTCAAAAGTCCTATTAAATCTTCACGATCTTGCTCAATCGCAGCTTCCTGTTCATATCGAAACATATACTCCCTCACTTTCTATGGCTTTACCATTTTAAAATAATCTGCTATAAGCGTTTCCTTACATGCTTGCTTAATCTCTTCACAGAAATCATGAAATGCATCACCAATTTCATGAACATTTTTCTCAGAAAATGTCCGCGTCAGTTCCCGGGTAAACCTTTCACCGAAGCGGACTTGTATTTCCACAGAGGAACCAGCCTTTTCAAATGTTATCTGCACATCATAGGAATGAATATTGTGAGACATCAGCTCCTCCAATAGATGGTCATAAAGCTTAGGGTACACTGCTCGCAATAACTTTCTGCTTGTCTTTGTTTCTTTTGTTTTCAAGCATTGTCACCTCCACGTAATTGTTAATGTTCGGGCAATACCCGCTCCTCTTCCTTGTTGTGTAACTCATCCACAAGTATCAGAGCCTGGAACCGTTGTAGAATACCATCACCGATTCCACCATTTTCTAATATGTCCTTAATTTCCCAGCATATGTACCGTAATAAATCATGGTCCCTGGTTAAAGCAACAATATTGTCTTTTAACTCCGGTGAACTTTCCGAGATTTCTTTATATAAACCTCTTTCCTCCGCATCTGCATGTGCGAGGGTACGAGTTTCCCAATGTTCCAACGTAATATAAGCAGTTTCCAATGCGCGATCCACGTCTCCCTCCATCAACAGATTCCCCAGGAGGTTTGTCAGTTCTCTTGCCTCCTGTAGAGCAGCTTCGTGAATCAGCGCATGACTATCAGCCTTTCTAAGTGCTGGTCCTGACATAACAATCATCTCCTTTTTTCATAATATTTCCTGCAAGTCCAATTCTATACAGAGAAATGGTAATTTTTTCTGGGGGAAGGTGACGGTGCTTGTTTTCTTGCGAGGCAGATGATTTTGACGTGGGGATGATATTTTGCGCGCTTGGGCGGATGTTTCAAGACTTTGGCAGTTCTTTAGTTTTCTGAATGCTGTGTTTTTCTTGGTGAAACTGTTCTTCTCCTGATAAATTCGTTCTTCTCCTGATAAATTCATTCTTCTCCCGATAAATTCGTTCTTCTCCTGATAAATTCATTCTTCTCCCGATAAATTCGTTCTTCTCCTGATAAATTCATTCTTCTCCCGATAAATTCGTTCTTCTCCTGATAAATCCGTTCTTCTCCTGATAAATCCGTTCTTCTCCTGATAAATCCGTTCTTCTCCTGATAAATTCATTCTTCTCCCGATAAATTCGTTCTTCTCCTGATAAATTCATTCTTCTCCTGTTAAATCCGCTCTTCTCCTGTTACTACTGTCCTTCCAAACCAAGCTGCATCTGATTTCTTCCATAAAAAAAGTGGAATGATGCAAAAAACTCCTTCATATATTCGTTATAGGACAACCTTTAAGCGGAGATAAATGAAGGAGGGTTTGCATGAGTATATTTGAACTAATCACGATTTTTGAAATGGAACGAAACCAGCCACCAGAGTCAATTAATGCCCTTTTGGATTTCTATCAGCAAAAATACATCGCGAGTGAAATTGACATAAATGAGTATCGGAAAATCTATTATTATTTGCACCGGCAAGGAGCTATTTCAGCCCATGAACTTGCATGATTTTCTTAAAACTAAAAAAGAAGCTGTACGCATCATGCGTCAGCTTCTCTCTTTTTTTGCTTTCTGCTTAAATAGACAACCGATACAATGAATATGGCAAAAATACCAGTTATCATACCAATTAAAAGCCAGTTAAGCCCCGTATCTTTTTGTACCACATAAACTTCGGCCGTTTCACGTGCAAGACCGATTTTGAATTCTCCTTGTTCATTCACCCGTACAAGATTATCACCAAGCAAACCTTTCAACTGCTTGCCGGAATCTATTCCATCAATTGAAATCGCCTGTGATTCTGTATCATTATTAATGGCAATATAGACCGATTCACCTTCATATGTGCGTTTAAACAAACTCATTGCACCGCTTGAATCGAGCAGTTCATAATCACCTTTTTGCAATGCAGGAAACTGTGCACGCAATGAAGAAATCCGGTTAATGAATTTACTCAATTCCTGGTCGCCGCTATTGAACATCACCATCTTCTGACTTTCTGGAAAAGCACCAGTGCTCATCGGAATTTCCGAACCTTGAAAAATCATCGGTGTCCCCGGAAGTGTGTATAAATAGGTCAGCGCCAGTTTCCAGGTAGTAAATGGGCTCCTGCCATTTTTAAGCAATTTACGTGTGAAACGTTCGGTATACTCGTTATCAAGATAGTTCAAACCATCCTCCTGCTTACTTTGCAACCAGGCGTCATGGACAGCCGAGACAGGTTCACCAGCTTGCGAAAATACATTTGCCATTGGCTCATATAATGCATTGTTTTCAACCGCTTGTATTTCTGTATTCTCAACAATATTACCAGTATAATTTTCGGGATCCAGAATGTCAGCCAGCATATAAAAATCCGGGTTTTTTTCGCTTATGTGTGCAGTTAATTCCTTCAAAAATGCTTGATTTGTCTTGTCAGCTGCATGAAATTTATAGCCATCAATATCAGCTTCGTCAATCCAGTAGTCGGCTGCTTCCTTCAAAAGCTGCTTTACTTCCGCATATGTTTGATCAAGAACAGCTGCCTGATCCAGCCATTGGAACGATTCAACTTCATTATTTTCTTTGATCCAATCACTTTTTTCCGGGTCTTCTGTCATTGGATGTGTTAATGAAACATAGTTAGTGACAAATTCCAGAATTATTTTCATGTCACGTTTATGTGCTTCTTTAACCAATTTTTTTAAATCTTCCATGGTGCCATACTGATCATCAACTTTAAAAAAATCTTCAATCCAATAGCCGTGATAGCCATCAGGTGCATTTTTCATAATCGGTGATAACACCAGCGTTGTATAACCTAATTCCTTTAAAGAATCCAACTTATCTGTTATGCCCTGTAAATCTCCGCCATGATATGCGAGCGGGTCATCAAGATCGACCTGCTTTTGCAGTGACGGATTACCATTGTTAAACCGGTCAACTAAAATGGAATAAATAATTTCACTGTTGATTGAATTTTCCTCTGCTGCAGCAATCGGGGTTCCCAGTCCAAACGAAAAAGAAATTGCCATAAGTATAATGAGTAGGCGTTTCATATATGTGCTCCTTCATTTTTTGATAAAGTTTCCTCCCCTATTATTAATCTTTCACAGTTATAGTCAATAGATTCAGTGACTTTGTCGAAAATACTTCATATTTTATGAAAAGACTAGATTATTGCTATCTGAACTCGCAGCCCGTATACACTTCGCTTTTCGGGGGCGGCTGGTGAGAACATTTACTTAAAGACTCACGTTGTAAAAAGAAAAAACACTGTACCATCGCTCAATCCGAAAAGTCATAATTAGTGGAGAATAAATGGGATAATTCTTTTTCCGGTTGAATATGCAGTTTCGCACTGTTTACAGCGATTGGTCCCTCATTAAAACCGCCGGCAATTAACTGCAGTTTGTGATTATAGTTCGCAATGTCCCCTACCGCAAATATCCCCGGTACTGATGTGGTCATTTGCCCGTTTACTGCAATGGTGCCATCTGCCATTTCCATTCCCCACTCCGCAACAGGGCCAAGTGCTATTTCAAATCCATGGTTGACAATCAATGCATCCACTTCCAGGGTTTCCACCTCACCCGTTTGCAGATTTTTTACCATTATATTTGTAATATGACCATTCTCACCTGTCAGACGATGAACAACGTATGGTGTTTTAACATCGACAGAGGCGTTCTTCATTTTCGAAACACTGTTTTCAATACCAGGAAAATCGGTCTTCCGATAGACCAATGCTACTTGTTCAGCGATGGATTCCAGTTCATTCGCCCAGTCAACCGCTGAATTTCCACCACCGGAAATGAGTACGCGTTTTCCGCGGAAATTTTCCAGACGCCTAATCGTATAATGCAAATTTCCTGCTTCAAATTGACTCGCTTCAGGCAGATCCAGTTTCACTGAGTTTAATGTTCCAAAACCAGTTGCAAGGATTACCGTTCGTGTATAATGTTTTGCTCCATTATCACTGGTTAACATAAATGTACCGTCATCAAGCTTTTTCATATTCGTGCATTGTTCTCCAAGCACAACAGCTGGATTAAATGTCATGGCCTGCTCAATCAATTGATCGGTCAGTTTTTCCCCGGATATATTAGCTATACCGCCAATATCACGAATTATTTTTTCAGGGTAAAAATATGGTACTTTACCGCCTAAAAAAGGCAGGTATTCAATAATTTTCGTCTTCATTTCGCGCATTCCACTGTAAAAGGCGGTAAATAACCCGACAGGCCCGCCGCCGATAATGGTAACGTCATATACGTCATGCTGATTGGACATGGATTTCTCCCCTTATTTTACTTGGTTTTGATCAATAAATAGATAAAATATGGTGCACTGAGAATTGCTACAACAATTCCAACCGGTATTTCCGTTGGTGATAACAAATTCTTTCCAATTGTATCAGCCACCATTAAAAGCAGGGCACCAATCAGTGCAGAAATTGGAATGATGTATTGGTGCATCGGCCCGATAATTTTCCGTGCAACATGTGGTACGACAAGCCCCAGAAAGGCAATTGCCCCGCCGGCTGCAACACTGGCTCCTGCCAGGGCAACTGCAATAACAAGCAGTATACGCCGCTCTCTTTCTACTTTTGAGCCCAGTCCCGCAGCAATGTCGTCACCGAGCGTCAATACGTTCAGCGAATTTGCTTTCTGAAGGGCATATGGAACGAGAATAAGAATCCAGGGCAATAGAGCAAGCACAAAGGTCCAGCTGGCATTCCATATATCACCGGATAACCAGACAGTGGCCTGTCGAAAGTCTTGGGGATTCATTTTCAACTGAAGAATGACCAGTGCTGCACTGAATCCGGCATTGACACCAATCCCTACAAGTACTAACCGGATTGGATTAACTCCGTTTTTCCATGCCAGCGTATAAATTAAAAAGGCCGCAAACAGAGCCCCCAGCAAGGCAAACAATGGCATTATAAAGACAGAAAAATCTCCGGATAATGAATCCTGTATAAAGAAAATATATAATACAACCGCAAGTCCTGCTCCTGTATTAATTCCTAAAATACCTGGGTCTGCCAGGTCATTTTGTGTTACCCCCTGCAGGATTACTCCGGAAACCGCGAGCCCTGTACCAATTAATAATGCCAGAACAATACCCGGTAAACGGAAGTCAAATAACACAAGATTTTGCTTAGCTGTTCCCTGGCCAAGTAATGTATGTACTACATCAATTGGGGATATTTTAACAACCCCGGTACTCAATGTAATAAAGAACATGACACCTATCAACAGCAATAATAGAAAAATAATACTGGTAAATCTTCCGGTCTTCTTTTTGAATACCGCCTTCATTAATTACCACCCCCACTGCTGCCGCGGGCCAGGTACAGGAAGAATGGCACACCGATAAGTGAGGTAATTGCACCGACTGGTGTTTCGAATGGTGCATTAATCAGCCGTGCCAGAATATCTGACAAAACAAGTAAAAGTGCACCAAACAGGGCCGAGGCAGGAATGATCCAGCGATAATCGGTTCCCATAATAAAACGGGTCATATGTGGAACAATAAGCCCTAAAAAGCCGACCGCTCCCGCAACTGACACGGCCGCACCGGTCAATATCAGTACGGTGAGGATTCCCAATATTTTTATTAAGCTATTATTCTGGCCAAGACCCGCGGCAACATCTTCACCAAGATTAAGTACTGTAATTGATTTTGCAACCGTAAATGCAATGAATAAACCAATCCCGCCGGAAATAAGGAGAATCTGAATGGAGGTCCATGTTGTTCCCGAAAGTCCGCCGGCAAGCCAGAATCCAAGTTGTTTTTCCAACTGGAAATGGAGCGCAATCACGGAAGAAACCGAACTTAGTAATGTTCCAATTGCGACCCCGGCCAGTGCAAGTTTAACCGGTGTCAGGCCACTTGCAGAAAATGATCCAACCATAAAAACCAGCATTACCGCAAGACCGGCACCAATAAACGATGCAAATGTTATTCCCAGGTTGGAAGCAGCCGGAAAAAAAGCTAATGTAATTACCAGCGCAAATGCAGCACCATGGGTAACGCCCATTATTGACGGTGATGCCAAAGGGTTACGGGTCATTCCCTGCATGATTGCGCCTGATACCGCAAGAAATGCACCAACTAATGCTGCTGCAATTGATCGTGGCAAACGCAACTCCTGAATAATCTGATGAGAAGTTAGCTCACTATTAAAATGGAAAATTGCCTGCCACACAGTTGATAGATTGATATCCGCTACTCCAAGGCTAATTGAAAGTCCTATGGAAAAAGTTAATACAACTGCAATAAGTATTGATATCGTGAATTTTAAAAAACTTGAATGATGTATATTGGATAACATAACTTACTCCTATAGTACAATTTATGTCCTAACTTAAAATTATAAGTCTTCCCACTTCCTCCTGCAATGCTTTAAAAATTATTGACATTATAATTGAAAATGATTATCATTACCATTGATACCATAATTATAACATAAGAGGAGAACGTACATATGTTAAAAATGAAAAAATCCCGTTTCGTTTTACTGTGTTTATTAGTAGGATCAGTCCTAATTTTCACTGCCTGCAGTGGCGGCAACTCTGATTCATCATCATCTGATACTGACACAAAGGACAGCAGCCAAAAAACAGAAGTGACAATAGACAGCAAAATGGGTGAAGTTACAATTCCCGGTGATGCTGAACGTATCATTGCCCCATATCATGAGGATGCATTACTCGCTTTGGGTGTAACCCCTGTTGCAAAATGGGCAATCGGCAGCAGTATCCAGGATTACCTGGAAGATCAATTAAGCAATGTTCCAAAAGTCGAATGGAACCTTCCGCTTGAACAAGTGATGACATATCAACCTGATTTAATTATCCTGGAATCTGCAACCGACAGCTATGATGGATCTTACGAAGATTATCAAAAAATCGCAACAACATATGTAATGACGGAAGAAACTACAAATAACTGGCGGAAGCAAATTGAAACATTCGGTAAGTTGCTAGGTAAAGAAGATAAAGCTGAAGAACTCCTTGGTGAATATGACAATAAAGTATCCGACGCAAAAGATTCATTAAAGAAAGCTGCCGGTGACGAAACAGTAGCGATTATATGGACAAAAGGCAACGAATTCTTTTTGTTTGAAAAAGACCGTCATAGTGCAGAAGTTGTCTATTCGGAATTAGGATTAAACGCTCCAAAGCTCGTTAAAAATCTTGGCAATGCGCAGACACAATGGAACCCAATCTCAATGGAAAAGCTGTCCGAACTGAAGGCTGATCATGTATTCCTTCTTGGCACGGAAGGAGAACAAGGTCTTGAAACATTGAAAAATAGTGCTGTATGGCAAAGTACGCCGGCAGCGGAAAATGGAAATGTATATATTTTCAATGATCCAAGCTATTGGACCAATAAAGGCCTGATCGCTTCAGAAAAAACGATTGATTCCGTACTTGATACATTAACAAAATAACGCTATTCACTATTATAATCGTATATCGCTTGCAAAAGGTGGCATTATTTTTTTAAAAAAATAGTGCCACTTTTTTATGTTGGCATACGATTATAGGTATGAGAAGAGGTTGAGGGTCACTCATAACCTGAATGAGTGCCCTTCCCAGGAGAACATCAGTATATTCCAACCGCGTGGTTCAAAGCGCATTTCCCGACAGATTTAGTAAAATTTCAGTTCGCAGCATAGTTTAAGTCAACTGCGGAATAACAGCAACAACCTTTGCGAAAGAAGCCTAAATGAACAAAAAAAAGGACTTCTCCACTATGGAAAAGTCCCTCTCTTTCACTTATGGTAAAAATCCAAGTCCCAATCGGCCGAAGCCCAGGATCATCGTAAGAATAACAGCAATAACAAGCTGAATCCACCAGCTTTTTGTTGGTTCTTCTCGACCTGTTTTCAAACTAATCATTTCCATTGCAAAGATTACCCAGATACCTGCAAGAGCCTTGAAAATAGCCTCTCCCATTTGCGCGCCATTAAAATACGCTCCGAGTAGTGATCCGCCAGAATATAATATTAGTAAATAATCCAGGCGAAGTATCATTTGAACAATTTTAGCACCTTTTGCCTTGCCGGATTTATGCAGTACTACTGCTACAATAAACAGAATAAATGCCAGGGCCCACGCAGTAACGTGCAGATGTGTATTCATTTATGTTCCTCCTTCATGCGATAATACATAATAAAGCTATCATATCATGTACAACAAATAAATTCATTTGAAAATTGTTTGAACATTAATATGAAGGGAAAAACTTTTGGAGAACTGTTATAATGAATCTGTATTGTATTTTTCAATTTCGGAGGGATAGTATGGTTCAAAACAGTCAACAAATTATTGACCAGACACAGGAATATGGTGCGAAGAATTACCATCCGCTTCCTGTTGTTATATCAAAGGCGGAAGGTGTTTGGGTAGAGGATCCAGAAGGAAATCGCTACATGGATATGCTCAGTGCTTATTCTGCAGTGAATCAGGGTCACCGTCACCCAAAGATTATTGATGCCCTCAAGAATCAGGCAGATGCAGTAACACTAACCTCACGAGCGTTTCATAATGATCAGTTGGGTCCATGGTATGAAAAGATTTGTAAAATGACCAACAAAGAAGCAGCACTTCCAATGAATACCGGAGCCGAAGCTGTTGAAACAGCGATTAAAACAGCACGCCGCTGGGCATATGATGTTAAAGGTGTGGCAGAAGATAAAGCGGAAATCATCGCATGCGAAGGTAATTTCCACGGCCGGACAATGACAGCGGTTTCGTTATCATCTGAAGCTGAGTATAAACGCGGATTCGGTCCGATGCTTCCGGGAATCAAAGTTATCCCATATGGTGATATCGATGCATTAAAAGCGGCAATCAATGAAAATACAGCTGGGTTTCTTTTAGAGCCTCTCCAGGGTGAAGCGGGTATTGTTATGCCGCCTGAAGGTTTTCTGAAAGAGGCATACGACCTTTGCAAGAAAAATAACACCCTATTTATTGCCGATGAAATACAGGCAGGACTTGGCCGGACAGGAAAAATGTTCGCCTGTGACTGGGAAGATGTAACGCCGGATATTCTTATCCTTGGAAAAGCATTGGGCGGCGGTGTAATGCCGATCTCATGTATCGTTGCGAATAAAGACATTCTAGGTGTATTCAATCCGGGGTCACACGGTTCAACGTTTGGCGGAAATCCATTGGCATGTGCTGTTTCAGTAGCATCACTGGAAGTTTTGGAAGAAGAAAAACTGGCATCCCGTTCATTGGAGCTGGGAAACTATATGATGAGCGAGCTTAAGAAAATTGACAATCCACGAATTAAAGAAGTACGTGGAAAAGGCTTGTTTATCGGTGTGGAACTAACTGAGGCTGCACGTCCCTACTGTGAAAGATTAAAAGAAAAAGGACTGCTTTGTAAAGAAACACACGAAAACGTCATTCGCTTTGCCCCACCACTCATCATTGAAAAAGACGATCTCGAATGGGCTTTGAACCATATTAAAGAAGTACTGCAAGGCTGAATAAAGTCAGAGGTGCTCCCGCCATGGAAGCACCTCTGCTGTTTTTATAGAATTACCACATTCGCTCAGCCTTCCGTAATGGCTGCTTCTTTTTATACGTAAGGCTCCGCCACAGCCATTCAAGCGGACCAAATCGGTATTTTTTCAGCCACCATTTACTGCCAAGGATCTGCAGAATATAAACAATCACCACAATGCCCATCGCAGTAATTGGCCGAACTGATCCGTACAACCCGAAACCAACTCCGTAAAATAAAACAAAGGAAATTACCGATTGGCTGATGTAATTGGTTAATGACAACCGGCCAACATAAGTGAAAGGCATGAAGATTCTTTTCCCAATTTCACTCTGGAAAAGCAAGGTTATCGAAAATAGATAGAACAGTGCTGAGGCAGTTCCACCAACATTATCCTGAATATACGAAAACCAAATCGGATTCCCGTAAAGATGTGGACCCATTTTTAACACAATAAAAAATAATAAACTGATCCCCCATAGGACCCAAAGTTTTCGCTTATGTACATCAGGCTTGTGCAGCCACCTTTTCCGGGCGATGTACATTCCGAACAAAAATAACGGCAATAGTGTCATCAATAAAAGAATGCTCGAGAATACACCATTGGCATATAACCAGTCATTCATATTCTGGGTTAAAACAGCGAACAGGTCTCCACTTCCATAATTTCTTTTCACCTGGTTGATTAACGCTGAGTCATAACCACCCAAAAAAGCTCTCACATTATACAACAGGCTGGAATAATAGAAAACGTTCAACCCTAACATCAGAATTCCCCATACGATTAATGTTTTAGCACGACGGTGTACAAACAACAGGAAAAATAACCCAACAACGCCATAGGATAATAGAATATCACCATGCCAAATCAAAAAAGCATGCACCATTCCAAAGCCTATTAAAATGAAAAGTCTGCGGAACAAAAACGGAATAACATCGATGTTTTTTTCCACCAGACGCTCTTTTAAAATCTGCAGACCAAAACCAAAAAGAATCGAAAAAAGCGTATAGAAACTGGCCTGAAAGAAAATATCAATAAAAGCTTGTGTATATTGGTCGACAGTGGATGTCCATGCATCATCCTCCCCGCCGTACAAAAAGTACGGTGCTGAAAATGCCCCGATATTTACTACAAAAATACCCAATATGGCGAAACCGCGGGCAGCATCAATCCAGGTAAGCCGATCTGATCCCCTTAGTGGTGAAACATTACTCATCTTTTCACGAACCTTTCTTATTAGCTGTCTATTGTAGTATTCGACAATACGAAACGTCATCCTTCCGGGTTTCACAATTTTATCAATCGGCATAAACTAAATTGAAGGAGGATTTCGTATGCCGGCGAAGGTTGGGGCAGTTAAAGTAAGCAATATGGGTAATTCAAGCATCTTCAATATTGGAGATGTTTATTCCATGTGCCCGGAAAGTAACGCTAAAACGTATGCCGGCGGCGGGTCCTTTAACACTGGTGACGGTACGTATATCCGTCTTGGGGAATCTGTTACGAGTGTCAGGGACAGTGATGCAGCGGATCAAAATATCGTTTAATAATGGAGTGTTTTCAATGAACTTAACGATTCATCAGTCAATAGCGATTCATTTTATTAAAATAGGTGCAATATCGAATTCTTCGGTACTGCAAATCGGGAGCACCGGCAGTATACAGGCACAGTCCGACATCCATAATACTGGCGGGTATACCGAACCTGCCGAGCCGGCCGAGCCTGTTGGTGAGCCCTCCATTATTCGGTTGAAACAGCCCGAATGACAGCACAATCTAAGCAGGAATGCATATGCTGTGTATAGGTCTTTGCCTAATTTTAAGGAGGACGCTTATATGAACGGATGGAATAATTATTTCTATAACCTTTATCAGCGCATTGATGAACAGGACCGGACGATTCGCGATTTGGAATCAAGACTGCAGCAGCTTGAAAACATGAACAACCAGCAAAATCAGAAACCGGTTGAAAAAATCGAATATCATTTTGACCAGTTAAAAATAGAAAACCTCGAAGGAACACTCCATATCGGCTTATCTCCGGGTGACCTGAAAAACATAGATGATTTTTCCGTTCCAGATGCAGGTCAATCACCATTTAAGCAACAGTTATTATCCGATTTGAATGCCTATCTGCGGCAACATGGAGAAAAGCTCATTCATGATACTGCTGTGCGCCATCAGGTTTCTATGGAGAATATTGACCCTGCCATACTTATTGAAGATATGGCAAAACAACTCCCGGAACGAATTGCTTATTACGAAGCAGAGGCCAAGAAAAACAAACAGGATGTTAGCGATAAACAAGTAACACTTCAAATAAGTGATACGATCAAACGTGAAATTGACCACTCTTTAAATAAATACATGGAAGGGAATGATCCTGCTAATGATTATGGAAGTCCATAACTGGAATTTGCATGTCGCAAACGTTGAAATTGATGCTGTCACAGCGTCATCCGTCTTCTTAATTGGTGACAATGATGAATTTATTCTCTCTTCATTTTTTGATACTCCTCCTGAAGCAGCTGCACTCGGAACAATTGTGCCGTTGTCAGGGTGAATCTTCATGGAAAAAAGAACCGCATCTGTTAACAGAGTCCGGATTCACGGGGTAACATTCAGTGCAGTTTTTAATATTGGTGACACGAAATTTGCCCGCCCAAAATCAAGAGGGATTGCTGTACAAAAAGAAGGTGCTTCTTTCGTTGAAGACGACGATATTAATTTTGAAGAATACGCACTGTTTGACGAGAAAGCAAACTGGCCGAACACCAGGGATACTGTTCTGAAAAAAACGTTTCACCACTCCGATACATTACAGGTCGATAACGTTGATATTATCGGCGTCAGTCAAGCTGCAATTTTCCACATCGGCAGTATTGATGATGTTCGCAGTGAGGCAAGACTCAAACATTTCCGACTATATTTACCGGAATAAGTCCACACTAAAACTGTTGTATGTCATAAACTATCCTATACTATTTGCGGAAGGTGTTTTCATGCCATCAATTGTTGGTCCAATTAAAATAAATAGTGTTGGTGGCGGCGTTGTAAACTTTGGGGATTCATTTTATCTTGCTCCAAAGAGTACGTCCAAGACTGCCGCCGGATCAGGATCACTCAATACTGGCGACTTTATAAACACAAATAACGGTTTAAGTACTACTAATCCGATTGATCCTGATGTGAATGATCAAAATGTTGCTTCAAATGCATAGTTTAACAAATACGCATGTGATTTCCGACTGAAATCATGTGCGTATTTTTAATTATGAGTGAAATGTCTATAGGATTTTTCAATTTTTTGAAAAAATGATACCATACATTATAGAAAATTTAATAAGGAGGGTTACTTTGGAAGTTAAGGAAGGTTTTTTTCGTGGTATGAATGAGGCCAGACTTTTTTATCAGTCGTTCATACCGGAAACATCCCCCGAAGGAGCAGTAATTGTTGTACATGGGCTTGGTGATCATAGCGGGGGCATGCTCAACCTTTGTAATAAACTGGCAGATGCCAGTCTCATAGTTTATGCCTTTGATTTGCGTGGACACGGTAAAAGCTCCGGTACACGTGGGTATATTCGGAAATGGAATGAATACATAGAAGACTTGCACGCATTTAGGAATAAAGTAATTAACGAGATTCCTGAGCTACCATTGTATATTGTCTCGCATAGCCTTGGTGGTGTCATTGCCCTGGATTATTCATTGCATTACAGTCACGGAATATCCGGACTGATTGCGATTGCTCCGGCTATTTCGTATGAAACAAAATGGTCGGAAAAATTGCTTATTCAGCTGATGGGCAGATTTAAACCGGATTATGTAATTGAGGAACCAGGCAATCTTGATTTATTAACACAAGATCAAACAGAACAGAGCAGATTGGAATCTGACGAATTGCGGCACAATATGGTAACCCCAGGCTTAGGCCGTGGTTTACTGCAAACCATACCACGGCTTATGAACAAGGCTCATTCAATCCAATTGCCGTTCTTATTGCAGTTTGGTCTTGATGATGAGATGACGCCACCCTGGAAGCTGCGCGAATTTTACAACTCAATCGGTTCAGAAGAAAAACAGAAATATGAATACGATGCACTCCGACACCGTCCATTTGATGATTCAGGTCGAGAGCAATTCTTTTCAGACATGACTGGTTGGCTGGAGCGGCAGACGGAAAAAGTTAAAAAATGATCCTGGAGTTCCAGGATCATTTTTATCTATGGTCACTCTATTCAAATTCCGATTGATCAACAAAAAATAATTGCACAACGTACAGGAGCAAACACACTGCCATTGCCATTGAACCCCAACCGAGCGTTTTTTGTTCAACTTGGAGATAGTTATTGCATAGTTGACTGTCAGCCCCAATATACAGCCATGCCATGATAGCCAGCATAATGATAAAAAACAGGTAGACTATGTTTCTGCCAATCTTTCCAAGCTTTTTCCAGCTGTCACGGAGCGGGACTCCAACCAAAAATGGCAAACTGATAAATTTAAATAACTCGACTAACTGAATGGTAATTGCTTCATCCATTGCTCTTGGAATCATCCAGTAACTCCAAACAACAACAACTAACAGGATTCCTGGAATGCCATTATGATTCCATTTGTAAAAAAATTGCGGAAACCGAATTTGAAAAAAACGTGCCATTAAAAAGCCGGATATGACCAGAAGCGGCATTTGCATATGCATATGAACAATCATAATTGATTCCAGTAAATTGGAAACGGGCGGAAGGATGAGGAATATAAACAGCAATAACCCGTAAAATGCTTGTTTCATTGTTTATGAACCCTCCCCGCTTTCAAGGATTGTATTCACCCTGTCAGCAGCTTCATCGATGAGGGTGTAATCCATAACTTCCAATAAATGTCCCGATTTTCCAATTACATAGAATGCACTGTTATGCGTAAAATTACCATTTCCATCAGGGATGACAATTACACCGAGTTTATCCAGTAATGATTCCAGTTCATCCTTATCATTGATTCTGGCCATCCGCCATGTCTCACCGTCGCTGTTAAAATAACCCCTGTATTTTGCCAAAGTTTCAGGATCATCCCGCTCCGGATCAAAGCTGATACTGAGAAATACAATTTCCTCACCGATATATTTGTCCGGTATTTGTTTATAAACCTCAGCCATATTCATTTCCAATTGGGGACATACGGTAGTACAGCTCGTATACATAAACGTTATGAATACATATCGTCCATCGGCAAATTCATCAAATGTATATGTTCGTTCCTTGCTGTCCTCCAATGTTACCGGAGGAAATTCAGGCTGAGTTTGCACGATTTCTAACGTCCGTGCACTTTCTGCAGTAAAAGCGCGAAATCCGTCTGTACCGGTATAGAACAGGCCAAATCCAAAAATAATTACAACTATTATTGAAATTGCAGTATGCCGGTTTTTGACCATTACGATCACACCCCAGTAGTATTTTTATAGAAAGGCTTTTTTCTAAATGATTAGGACTGCAGTTACCTGTCCCACTGAAAAAATTTGTTGTTTTTGACACAAAAGACATAAACTGCAAAACAGTATTTTTTTAGCGGGGCTCTCTAATCACGAAGATTGAATATATTCGATCTCAGGCTTGATGAACCACTTTTTATCGATTATTTCGCTCTCTTTTGCCCTTCATAAGCTTGATGAACCACTTTTTGCCGATGATTCCGCCCTCTTTTGTGCTTCATAAGCTTGATGAACCACTTTTTGTCGATGATTCCGCCCTCTTTTGCTCTTCATAAGCTTGATGAACCACTTTTCATTAATGATTCTGTTTTCTTTTACTCTTCATAATCCTGTCTTTCCCGAAGGAGTGCCACATCTCGGAGAAGACTTGTAACATAACGAGCACCAAAGTGTATTTCCGGAGCGGTGTTCTAGCACCCATACTAATTCGCGGTTTACGGTTACTGCAATGGTTAAAGAGCAACAAATATAACGAAAAGAGCTATTGGAAAGAGATAGCCCATAAACGAACTATCTCTTTATGATTCATGACTTAGATTAAGCACCCGCGACTAATCGAACACACTCACTTTCAATCTACCACGTCTTAATCGGTGGTGATCCTGGAGGTCCGTTAACGACAAAGTCTACGATTGGCACAACGTAAGCCATGGCTACTACCATCAGCATTAATACGATCCACAGACTCCAGCGCTCGGTCCAGATTGGTGTCTGCTCGGCGTCATCTTCCACTTCACCGATAGGGAATTCCGAATCACCTTTTGGTGCAAAGAACATCATATTGAATACGGCATAAACCTGGATGATAACACCCAAGAGCAGTAATGTTGCCCCGAATCCCATTACATATTCGTATGGCACCCAGCTCAGTGCCGTCGGATGATCCCCGTAAGTTGTAAACGAGGTCCGGCGCGGGTCTCCAAGTAATCCTACCAAATGCTGTGAACCTGACATCAGAATCATCCCGACTGTCCAGATGATTGTCTGAATAATACCTAATTTATTCATTTGCGGTGTCAGCTTACGTTTCGATATATACGGAACGAGCCAATAACAAATCCCGAAGAACGTCAGTACGGCTGTCACACCTACTGTTATATGAAAATGACCGACAACCCACATCGTATTATGAATAACCTGGTTCATCTGGTTACTTGTATTAATTAATCCGCCTGCACCACCAGGGATGAAGGCAATCATAGCAATCATCGGTGCCAGGAAGCGAACATCACCCCATGGCAATTTGGTAAACCAGCCGAACAATCCTTTTCCGCCTTGTTTGCGGCCTGCCCGTTCAAACACTGCAAACATTGCAAATGCAGTCATTAAAGAAGGAAAGGCAATTGAAATACTCATGAATACGTGGAGGAATTTAACTGTTTCAGAGATTCCCGGGTCAATAATCTGATGATGGAATCCGCCTGGGATATTTAAAATTACCAGCAGGATGACAACAACTCTGGCCAATTTATCACTGAAAATTCTTCCTCCGATAATTTTTGGTACGGCAATATACCATGCTGACGTTGCGATAATATACCAGACGTTAACCAATGTGTGTCCAAAACTCCAGAACAATGTTCGGCTTACCATGACATTAACCGTTTCTTTCCAGCCCATTGACCATGGGATAAGTGTCAGCACTTCATACGTTACACCAAGGCTTCCGAAAAACCAGAGAATAAACACACCCATTGTAAAGAATGCAAATAATGGTGTTACCTCACCTTTATGATTTTTCCGCCAGTGGGTGTAATTAATAAATACACCGAATGCACATGACCAAATCCCAAGTACAACAAACACCAATCCGATATAAAACACTGGTGATGCTGCCAATGGCGGATAGAATGTATACAGGACAGATGCTTCATTCATCAGGATTGTCGTAACAACAAGCGCAACCCCGAATAATATCAGTCCTAATCCTGTCCATGCCATTTTCCGCACCTTGGGAAGCAATCCACCCATTGTATGGGAAAACCCTGCATATAAATAACCAATCGAAAATGCAGCCGTAAATATAAGAATTAATAAAATACCGTGAGCTGTCAAAACCTGATAATAGTTCAACCATGCAGGCAGCTGCAGCAGCCCTGCCCGTTCAAGTCCCTGTACCAGCCCTAAAAACCCGCCAATAAGCAACGTAATAAATGCAACTGACAAATACGCTTTTGACAGTTTCGCATCCTTTGGGTTTACCCCCAAAGCTTTCTTCGGGTCATCACGGATTATTTCCGTTAATGAATTTGCCATTATCTTCACTCCTTACTTCACTGTAATCGTTGTTGACATCAGTTGATGCCCTGTACCGCAATATTCATTACATAACACCAGGTAATTTCCGGGTTCATCAAATGTGTGGGTGATTTCCTGGATATGTCCCGGCATTACCATCGCATTGATGTTTGTTCCGGCTACCTGAAATCCATGTGTAACGTCTTTGGATGTCATAATAAACGTGACTTCTGCCCCGGCCGGAACCTCGATATTACTTGGATTAAAGCCGAATGCCTGCATGGTCATCACTACTTCATACCTGTTTTCACCAACCTCTTTTACACCGGGGTCAGTAAATGGAGCTGTCTGATCTACCTTCTGTGGATCGATCGTTTCCTTATGACTTGGTGGCCCCATTCCAAGTGCAAATGCCTGATAACCAACTACAACCATAAAAACAACTAATATACCAGCACTTAATGCAAGCCAAATCTCTTCCAAACGATGCATGTGTTATTCCCTCCTCTTAAACTCGTTCCATGTATAGCCAAAACACGCCAATCCACATTACGACAATAATAGCTGCCACAACCAAAACTGACGCAAATGTTCCCTTTAGCGACTTTTCATCATTTGAATCTTTTGGAGTATTCGTTTTTACTGAACCCATCACAGTTCCCTCCTTAATCTATCTTTCATCTATATATTATTTTTGAATGGGCCCTTCCGAAGTGAAACGAATCACAGGCAAGTGTGATTTTAATTACAGCAAAATTCTTTTTATGTGAAACGGCTTGCTTTTCGCAGCACAAAAAAGCCAAACCCCTTGTCATAAAAGAGTTTGGCTTGCGATTAATAACTATTCTTATTTGTAACTTCTTTGCCACAAACGCAATTTAAATTTCCAGCACCAGTTGTTTGGCAAAGAAATAAAGATGCGTCTTTTTCACTGACTCATGCCAAATATGTTCAATGGCATGTTTATAAAGTTTCATTTGCACTTCGTAGCGTTTCAGAAGCGTTTCTTTTACACGGTCGGTAACTTCTTCTGTTATTGCATCTGTTTTATAGTCCAGGATTAACCAGCCATCTTCTGCAGGGATAACACAGTCAATCACACCTTGAACAAGTACTTGTTCATCCGTATCACTTGACCAGTTGGCATAGACTTCTTTTGCAGAAAGGGAAAGACTAAACGGTACCTCGCGATATACAACAGAAGCATCCATAACCAGTCGGGCAATCGGTGTTGTAAAGAATTGCTCAACAGCATCGATATCAATTACTTCCGCTTCCTGCTTTGTAAGAATCTCCCGTTCAACCAATGATTCAACAAATTCTTCTATCTCCCCATTATCCATTGGCTTTGACAGTGGTATATGCTGCATAACAGTATGCATCGCGGTACCACGTTCTGCAGCAGTTATCGATTGCTGTTTTTGCATAAACACCGGTCGTTTGACGATAGGCGCATGAAATGTTTGGACAAGCTGATCACCACTGTACTCATCCTTCATCTCACGCTGCCGTTTAATTTCCGTAACCGTCTGTTTGGCACGTGTTGTCGCTGCCTCGCGAAATGGATACGTATAGTCCAAACGGTTTTCCACCATTTGATCCAGTTCACTGTCATCCAATTCAAGCGGCTTCCAATCAATAATGTTTTCTTTTCGCTCAAGTTCTGTTTGTTTTGCTTCTTCGTCCAAGTTTGTTAACGAACTTCCATGTATAACCGAAACGTTCCATTCAGACGGATCGATTCGGATTGCTTCCAGAACTTTATCATCAACCTCTTCCGTGCGTAACACATCATTTGCTTGATGCCGTATCAGGGCTGGACCGACCCAGTCAAGATACGTTTTCGATTCCACCCGGAAATGCGCGGGCAAAATCCACTCGGTATGATCAATCATCTTTTGCCATTTCTGCTGCTTCTTCTCGAATGATGCGACATTACCGACCATGACCAGTTTCTCTTTTGCACGTGTTAATGCAACGTACAATACGCGCATTTCTTCGGCCAGCAGTTCACGCTGTTTTTCTTTTTGCAAGGCATGGTAATATAACGTCGGGTAGGTGATCCGCTTGACCGGATCAATGTATTTACTGGCAAAACCAAGGTCTTTATGCAATAAATAACGCTGTTTTAAATCCTGCAGGTTAAATTGCTTATCCATTGCACCAAGAATGACGGCCGGAAACTCCAGCCCTTTACTTTTGTGTATCGTCATAATCCGGACAACATCTTCCTGCTCGCTTAATGCACGTGCCGAACCAAGATCATCTCCCCGCTCTTCCATCCGCTCAATGAAGCGCAGGAAGCGGAATAATCCGCGGAATGAAGTCGTTTCATAACCACAGGCACGATCATACAGCGCCCTTAAGTTCGCCTGGCGCTGCCGTCCGCCGGGCATACCACCGACAAAGTCATAATACCCGGTTTCCCGGTAAATCTGCCAGATCAATTCGGATAATGCTCCTTGTCTGGATGCCAACCGATAGTGTTCCAGTTTTTCCAGGAAGTTGTTGACCTTTACCGCTGTATCACCTGTATTTTGCCGATTAAATGCTTTCAGTGCATCATAGTAGGAACCTTGTTTATCAGCTAACCGAACCAATGCCAGTTCTTCCTCATCCAATCCAACAATCGGTGACTTCAGTACAGACGCCAACGGTATATCCTGTCTTGGATTATCAACCACTTTAAGCAGACTGAGCATAATTTTCACTTCAATTGCCTCAAAATACCCTGTTGACAGCTCGGCATATACAGGTATATCCTGCTTTTTCAATTCATCGACAATTGTTGGTGCCCATGTCATGGATCGCATCAAAATAACAATATCACGATACTGGATTTCCCGTTGTGTATCAGTAGTTTTATCATAGACCTGTAATGGATTATTTTCCTTCTGACCAATCCAGCTTTTTATTTTCTCAGCATAGGCACGGGCCTCCAGCTGTGCTTTTTCCAGATCCTGAAAATCCTCTTCCTCCGGTGATATATCTTCTTTTTCCTCCGGTGCTTCACGATCGATGATAAGCAGCTCGGGTTCCGGTTCAGTCAGCGGCAACGTATCATACATTTTATTTGCATAAATCAGTTCAGCATCCTGATCATAGTCTATTTCCCCCAGATCCTCATCAAGAATCTGCCTGAAAATATAATTGGCACCAGAAAGAACGTGTTCCCGGCTGCGGAAATTACTTGCCAGATCAACACGTTTAGCCGGAATTTCGTCATCAGCAAAACGCTTATACTTCTGAATAAATAACGTTGGTTCAGCATGGCGGAAACGGTAAATACTCTGCTTCACATCGCCAACCATGAACATGTTCCCAGGCCCTTCCTGATCACTGATCAGCGTCAAAATCGTTTCCTGAACAAGATTCGTGTCCTGATATTCGTCAACCAGCAGCTCACTGAATTGTTTTTTCAGACCTTCTGCTACACGGGAAGGTACTACGTGTTCAACAGTTGACGATTCATCTGTCAGCAATTCCAGGCAATAGTGCTCAAGATCTGAAAAGTCCACAATTGCCCGTTCACGTTTCTGTTCGGTAAATTGCTCTTTAAACTGCTTCACAAGTTCCGTTAATTGCCTGATGACAGGAGCCAATTCCTGCATATCGGCAACGTGATTTTCCAGATTACGGCTGAACCATCCTTCTTTCATATCGTTCCATCGCTTTTTATAACCGTCACGCAGCTTTTTTACCTTATCTTTTTTAGCATCGTCACAATCGACTTTTTTTCGGGAAAGAGTCGCAAAGGAACTACTTGCCATAAAGGCTTGCAAATCATCCCATGAATTCAAATGGGCCAGTGCGTTTTGTAAGTTCTCTGCATCAGCATCAATTGCATCGGCATAATGGTATGGACCATCACTTTCCCTGGTCAGGTCCAATGCCAGATTAATCTCCTGCTGCATCGCTTCGAGCTGGCTTTTAACCTCGCGTTTGATAATTGACAGCAATGGAAGTTCTTCTTCTTTCCAATCTTCCGGGATATCATAAACATCTGCCAGCTGATCAAGCCACATGTCGGGCCACGGGTTTTGTACGGCAAAGGTATACAAGTCAAGGACAAGACTTTCTACGTCCGTGTCACTCCGGTCACTGGAAAAACGGTCGACAACAGCAAAAAAATGTCCCTGTTCTTCACCTTCTTTTCCGTACCATTCCTCAAATAAATCATCAATCACTTCCTGCTTAATCAGATCCGCCTCCATATCATTCGCAATACGGAAGGCAGGATCGATATCAAGTAAGTAAGCATACTGTTTTACGACTTCAAGGCAGAAGGAGTGCAACGTTGAAATCGATGCCCGCTGCAATAAGGATAATTGCTTTTTCAAATGTGCCGATTCGGGGTTTTCGGCCAAGGCCTCTTCCAATGCAAGACCAACCCGGTTCCGCATTTCCTGGGCTGCTGCATTAGTAAAAGTAACGACAAGGAGAGAATCAATATCTACCGGATTTTCTTTCTTGATTAACTTCTGAATAATCCGCTCGACAAGCACTGCTGTTTTTCCGGAACCGGCAGCCGCTGCCACGAGAATATCACTGCCATCGGTATAGATTGCCTGTTCCTGTTCCTTCGTCCAACTAACCATTTACTTTCCCTCCTTGTGCCTAAGCTTTTCGAGTATTTCATCATCTTTCATATCAGTAAGTTTACGGTAGTTATTTTCCTCTAAAATCGGGTCAAATTGACAGACAGACAGGAATGGACAATACGTACAGGCGATATTTTGTTTATGCTGATATGGGTTCAAATGTACGCCACCGCTCGTCATATCGATTCCCGCCTGCATCATGAGGTGATTAATATGCTGCTGCAGGCTTGAAAACGTCTCATTGTCTGCAACCTTGGAATACTTTTGAAATTCACCATTCTTTTTCATTCCTGCCGGTATCACCTGACTGGATCCAGACTCCAATGAGGTATCCATCAATTTGACGATTTGTTCGTTTGATAGTAATAAACCCTGCATTTTATACTTTTTAAAGATTTCTTTTTCGATTTCATCATCGGACATTTTCAGCTTTCCGGAAACCATTGGATTATGCACGTGGAAATAAAGCACTCCGGCTGGCGTTGCCTTCACACCAAGCCATTTTTCCGATTGCGTCAGGACAACATTCAGATAGGTAAGCATCTGTAATGCCAGCCCATAATAAACCTCAACAAGATTCAACCCTTTTGCACTTGATTTGTAATCAATTATACGCAGAAATAATGACTCGTTATCGAGCGCTTTATCAACCCGATCAATTCGCCCCCGTAACTTTAATTCAAATCCATTTGGCAATGGCAGTGTAACGGGCTGCAGTGTCTGATTATCACCAAAGCCAAGTTCCAATCCGACCGGTGAAAACTCACTTTGCCTTGCCTGCTCACTTAACACGTATGTTGCCCGGGCAATAACTTCCTGCAGTTTTTTCTGAATGTATTTGTAGCGGTTTGAACTGTGCAAAATCTGGTGCTGCAGGATTGGTGCAAGATTATCAACCGCCTTCTGAGCATATCCGGAACTGTCACCCTTGGATAACTGTGAAAAATCTTTCCCTTCAGCCTGAATCCACTCGGTAATTTTTTTCAATGCCTCATGAAAAAGCTGACCAATATCAGGTGCATCAAGTTTGTATGTTTTTCTTTCGTCCAGTTTCAGACTGTACTTTGCAAAATGCTGATAGGAACAGCGGTAATATGATTCCAGCCTCGAGACACTGGCATTAACCTGTTTTGGATATAATTGTTCAGTCGTTTCCTTCGTTAAGTTTTTCGGCCTGTTTTGGTAGTACAGGCTTTGCAGAATCGTATAGGTAGTGCTGAATTTCGGGTGACTTTCAATGTACCAGTTCAACACATGCCACCAGATTGGCTTAACCGGATACCCTTTTCGGCTGCGGGCTAATTGGGCGGTCAATGCTGCTCTTGTCTTCATCGGCGTTGTAATGAACCGGTCAGCTTCGATTAGCTCCTCAGGATCCTGCAATAAAATGTGATCGCTGCATGCAGGAAATAAATCCTCCATTCGGTTAATCATCTGTGAAGGCATTTTTGATTTTCCTTCTTCATCACTTAAGGGATAACTTATCCACAAATAATCACTGGCGGATGTGAAGGCAATATACATATAAAACGAATCATCAAGTAACTGTCGTGTACTGCTCTCTGCAAGTTGCAGCCCATTATCTGCCAGCAGTTCCCGTTCCTGTTCATTAATCATCCCATCTGAAGCTGGTTTCATCGGCCACACACCGTCATTCACACCAAGTAGAAAGGAACATTTTATTCCGCTTATTCGCGAACGGTCAATCGTCCCAACTATACAATGGTCCATACTTGGCGGCACATGGGCAAATGTCAATGAGTCAAATCCCGCTTCAATCGTCGTCCGAAACGTTTCCAGGGTCATCGATTCATCACCCGCCAACTCCACCATTTCATCAAACAGTTGAATGATGGAACTCCATACCTGCTCCTGTTCACGGGCTTTCTCGATCTGACCTTCCGCATCGTACATTTCCCGCATTTGCTCCAGACGCTCTGGCACATTCAATCGTTCCAGCAATAAATATACCGTTTCACATAATTCCCGAACTGTTCCTGCATTTCTGATTTCCTGATCAAATTCCTGCAATGCCTGAACTACCTGGTTTCTATAGGCATTTATGCGCTTTTGTGTTTCTTTTTCCTTATCTGTCTGCGCCGATCTGTCAAAGCCCCGGAAACGCTGAAAATGCCATTGCTCGTCACCAATCCAGCGCTCACGCGAACGAATTCCATACTCGAGTATATAGTTTTCCAGCTCATCAATCGCATCATTATTAAGCGGGTATTTGGAATCTGCCGATGGAATAAATCCGGTTTTCAGAACACGGAAAACTGCATCATAGCGCCAGTTTCCTTCAACAATATTTAATACAGAACGAATAAATTCGATCAGCGAATGATTCAGCATCGTCCGTTTTTCATCGATAAAAACAGGAATATCGTAATCACTGAAAATTGTATTAATCAAATCATGATACATATCTGTCTGCCGGATAAACACTGCAATATCCTGGTATCGATAGTTTTCTTCTCTTACCAGACGGAGAATCTCCTGAGCAGCACCTTCAACCTCTGCCCTTGGGTGTACTGCTTCAGCTATTTGCATTGGAACTTTCCCGTTAAATACCGGTGCAGGACGCTTATCGAAATTTTGCTCAAGGTGGGCAAAATAAGGCTTTTCTTTGAATCTGCCGTTCGCCGGATCAAGGATAATGGTTTCATCTATGTTTATCAGATTTTCTTCAGCAATTGCCTGAAGGGTCTGATGCGTTTCTTTCGTCTGATAAAATAAATCCAACTCAGAAAAATCATCAGCATCTGCGGCATCAGTTGTTAAGGCAATAGTTACTGATTTACATTTTTTCATTAACGCTTCTACAACGAGAAGTTCCTTCGGAGAAAACCGGTGGAAACCATCGATGTAAATCTCAGCATCTTCAAGCAATGTGGCATCTTTGATTTTTTCCGCAAGCAGTTGCAATTGATCCTCACTATCAATATATTTACCTTGCAGGGCATGGACCAGATTCTCGTATATGTACGACAAGTCGTTCAACTTGTTTGTCAGTGCAACTTCACCGGACTCTTTATGAACAAACTGGTTCATCTGCTCGATTTGCATGTGCAGCATGTCGGGGGTGATTCGATAGCGTTTAAATTCGGTTATCATTTTTTCCAGTTGTTCCAGAAAGCCCTGTTTTTCCAACGCTTTTTGGAAGACTTTCCATTCGGATTCTTTTTCTTCGATGATTTTCCGGAGCATCATCTGGATTCCGACAGAACTGATAAACTGTCTTGTTCCCCCGCCGGTTTCCTGTAAGATACGCCATGCGAGCCGCGAAAAGCTTACAACCTGGGCGCGGATGCTTCCATGGATGTCCTTTGTATTAAACATTTCATATTCCTGCTGAAAGGTCATTTGGTCTGGAACGATATAAAATATTGGCGGACCCTGTGGATTATCGGATAATTTTTCTTTTATTTCGTCCAACGTGCGTCCACTTTTTCCGGTTCCGGATCTGCCTAACAAAAAACGAATCCCCATTTTTCATCCCCCTCTAAATTAAATCTTGTATTTTATAAGATTCTTTTCTTAGAAGTTTTTATAAACTGTGACGTAACCTAGAGAAATCCTGTTATCGCTATTAAGTGATGCTCTTTGAGGCCGCAGCTGGAATATACACGGAGACTCCTGTGGGAGCAGAGGCCTAGGTGAGACTCGTAGTGTGACAACACGGAGAGGCTCATCAGCCGCCCACGGCTAAGAAGACACTGCGAAAACTCACTTTTTGAGCAGATGTCGCCTTGGTACCCGGAGGCGTGAAAGCGAAGTGTATATCCGCAGCGGCGGACTAACACTCATATAAAGTTACTGCACAGTTTATATCAACCATTCATTCACACTTCACTATCATTTAATCTCAAAACAAAAAACTTCTGACTCTTATTTTACCAAAATCAGAAGTTTTATTATAGGCTTTTGCAGCTAATTGCCAAAGGTTAGTTTTACCTCGGAAACGGGCCAGTATTTGACATCAACTTTTCCAACAAGCTGTTCAATTGAGACAAAGCCGAATTCCCGGCTATCCAGACTATCCTCACGATTATCGCCCAGTACAAACAATTTACCTTCAGGGACTTTCTTTTTTCCTGTTGTTTCCTCCAATGTGAAATCGTTTGTGTATGGTCCCATGTCGTCCATGTTTTTAAGTGGCTCCAGAAATTCTTCTTCCACGTACTCTCCATTTATATAAAGTTTATCACCTTTATATTCAATTTCATCGCCGGGAAGCCCGATCACACGTTTTACATAATCGTCCTTTGAGTTGGCGTGAAACACGATAACATCAAAGCGGTCAACATCTGTTAAATCATATACAACTTTATTTACCATCAGTAAGTTTCCATCATAAAGGGTCGGTTCCATCGACTCGCCATCTACTACATAACTGGCAAATATAAATGACCGAAAAACAAATGCCAGTGCTATTGCCAGTAAAACAACCGGGATTATTTTTCGTACATATCCTTTTTTCATACCAATTTCCTCCAGGGTCTGTTCTCTGTTAAGTGTTGCAGCCCCCGTTACCCAGCGCCTTTCAACGGCAATAAACGGGCACCTTCACTTTTTCATTCTCTAGCACTATGTTACCCTGTTTGGAAAGTTTTTAACCTACTCTCTTTCAGAAATTTCCTTTATTAATGCTTTTCGCTGTATACGGCGTTCAAAATATTTTCCTACCAGCCAGAATAATACAACACACACGCCAACAACAATCGTTTTTACCGGTTCTTTTGCAAACGACATAATACTTGATCCGACGTATGCTATCGAAAAGATCATGACAGATTTACCCAGTATTACCGCCAGAATAAATTGCTGAATACTTATTTTCGATAAGGCTGAAACAAGATTAATAATCGATGATGGTGAAAATGGAAAACACATTAATAGAAACAGTGGGCCAAATCCATGCCGGTCCACCCAGGCCGTTACTTTGCGCACTTGCTTATTTTTACGGACTGCTTTAAATACCTTTTTATCTCCAAGCCGGCGCACGACTAAAAAGACAACAACAGCGCCAGCACTCGCACCTGCCCATGATAGTAAAAACCCCTCCAGCAATCCATATGCAGCCCCATTGGCAAGTACAAAAACGACCAGCGGCAAAAATGGAAGAAATGCCTCAATAAATGGCAATAGAATACCAGGTAAAGGGCCCAAACTTTCATATTGGTTCAGTAATTGCATGATGTAATCATCCAATTTGTCTTCTTCAAGTAATACTTTCCAATTCGCTATGCTGAGGGTTAATAAATACATGAAAAAGTCTCCTTACTCATCTGCAAACAGTTTTACTATATTTATTTTATCTAGTTTTATTTTAATCTAAACCTCAATATATGCATAGTAGAAATGAAGATTTGCCTCTTTCTTTTCATTTTATGATTTTTTTAGTGTATTTTTTATTCCATTTATCATATAATGTAATAGAACAAACGTTCGTAAAAACATGGAGGGGTTACATCTTGCGCTATCTTAACGATGAAGAACTGCAGTTAGCTTCACGCTTCCTATTTCTTTCGATGGCGATGGTTGTTATTCAGCAGGATATTCAGCACATCCAAAAAGGAGCTTTTAAAATCAAGGAGCCTTATACCGAACTTTTGGAAAAAATGTATTCTGAAGCAACACATGAACGAAGGAAACTGCGAAAAATGATGGAAGACGAGAAGCTGAAAGTGGTTACACTCAATTCAAATGATTCATTTTCTTCCTATCTGTTTCTTTGCAAAGGCCGGGAAGAACAGCGCAATTATTTTAATCCGGCCATTCGTAAAAAAGTCGAAACGATCCTTCACGAACTTATGCAAAAGGCTCTGCCACCATATCAGCATTATGTTTCTGCAAATACTTGATACGGTTATCCAATAGAAACCGAAATTGCGCAGTTCGCTGCACCTGGTTGAGCATCGAACCGTATGAAACATCGAGAAGAACTGATTTACCGTTTTTAAACTTAACTTCCGTATAATGTTCAGGTCCTTTATTCACTTTGTCTATGTGGGAATGGGCAATCCATGAACATTTTGGGTTTGTCGGTGATGTTGTAGGAAAGAAATACATGCCGCTGGAAGGATCAATGGAAATGGGGGCCTTATGTGTGATACCACAAACATCCCTTGTTCCATCTTGCCTGCCGCGAAGGCTTGACCCGAAAAACTTGCATGCATAATCAATAATCTTGCTTGGGGTATGCTGAACGTAATATTCTTCCTGTTCTTCCAGCACACACGTGGTGGGATGTCCGTTTTCATCATCCTGTGCAATTACTGCTATTGTAAGGGGAGTTACTTCGTGTGATGGGAAATAGAATTCATTTAACATGGTAATTCATCCTTTCATGTTAAATGAAAAGAAAGAGGCATATTTATAATTTACCAAATATCTGATATAAAGTGTACTAAAAATTTCAATTTTCACCAAAATTTTTATAGTGTTCACTATTTAGACAAATTATTCTGTATTGTCAGGTGATGTATCTTCACTCTCTTTATTGGCATTATTCATATGTTCTTCTGAGCTCTCACTATCCATTGCCGCATGAAAATCAGGATTCAATAATGTAAACGTGGCCAGCTCCGGAGATTTCATATTCTTTTTCATCGCTACCAGCTCCTTTTTCTTTTTATTATTCCAGGAATGGATAGCGTTTATACTAACAAAGGTGCTCCAGTCGACTGGAACACCTTTTACCACTGCTCTACTGTTTCACTTTCTCGCGTAAGTTTTTACGCAAAATTTTCCCCGTAGTATTTTTCGGAAGCTCGTCCAAAAACGCTATGCTGGATGGAGCTTTATATTTTGCCAGATGCGCTTTGCAGTACTCCATCAGAGCATCTTCAGTCAATCCCGGATCTTTTTTCACAATAAAGGAAAGAACAGATTCACCTGTTTCCGAATCAGGAGTCCCAATAACTGCTGCTTCGGCAACACCAGGATGATCATACAATACTTCTTCCACTTCACGCGGGTAAACATTGTAGCCGCCAACAAGAATCATGTCTTTTTTCCGGTCAACGATATAAAAGTAACCTTCATCATCCATGCGTGCCATATCCCCGGTGTGAAGCCATCCATCATTCAAGGCAATTGCCGTTTCTTCATCGAGTTTATAATAGCCTTTCATGACATTTGGTCCGCGAACGATCAACTCACCAACTTCACCGGCGGAAACTTCTTCACCGAATTCATTGACAACCTTATTTTCAACATTGATGATGCTTTGTCCGATTGAACCAGGCTTTCTCGGACGATTCAATGGATTAAAGCATGTAACCGGTGACGCTTCAGACAAACCGTAGCCTTCTGAAACTTTTACCTGGAATACTTTTTCAAATTCTTTTAATAAAGCAACAGGCATTGCAGCTCCGCCTGAAATACATAACCTGACTCCAGCAAAATCAGCTGTATGTTCTGCCCCGCTTTGTAATAAATAGTTATACATTGTTGGGACACCTGCAAAAACAGTTGCCTTATGTTCTGTTGCAATTCTAAATACTTCCTGTGGTGAAAACTTCGGCATCACAAGTACTGTCCCGCCATTCATCAATGGTGCATTCAGTGCAACCGTCAAACAGAAAACATGAAACATTGGTAAAGCTGCAATCACACGGTCTTCACCGTTTATTGTTAAATAGTCGGCTACATCCTTTGCATTTGAATAAATATTTTTATGAGAAAGCATGGCACCTTTTGGTTTGCCTGTTGTTCCGGATGTATACAGGATTATCGCTGTATCATCATCATCCTGCTCAGGGACATCAAATTCCAGGCTGCCCTCTTCGACCATCTGCGAAAACGATTTCAATTTTGCTGATAATGAACTGTTCTCAAGTGAAACACCTTTACCACTATCACATGCTATGTAATGCCGGGCATTTGGTAATTGATCAGAAATCGCTTCAAATTTTTCCAACAATTTATCCATCGTTATAATCCCTTTAACATCACCATTTTTCAGGATATAAGCCATTTCGGTCGGTGTGTATAAAGGATTAATCGGTATGACAACTGCACCAAGACGCAGTGCTCCATACAAACCAATGATATAATATGGGCTGTTTCCGACTACCAGAGCGATATGGTCTCCTTTTTTGTACCCCATCTGCTGCAAACGGGAAGCAAATTTCGTTACTGCTCCCTCCAACTCTATATAGCTCGTCTCATTATCCTGAAATATGTAGGCGGTTTTCTGTGGATTCTCTTTGGCGGTAATCGATAATTGTACTGTTATATTCACGTTCTTCTCCCCCAATCTGTTATGAATGAATAATCATTCATTTATTTACCAAAATTCATTTAAATTATAAAATACTGAAAATCTGATTTCAAGTGAAAACGTTTACGTTTTTGTAAATAGCTCAATTTTTCCGAATTATTATTTCAAAACTGAACGCTCGTACTGTGCTTTCCGTGGGATGGTGGCTTCAGCTTGAATCAGCGACTCTCCAAATTAACCAAGCCATAAAAAAGAACGGCCACATACGCGTGTGCCGCTCCCTTATCTATTTAATATAACAGACTAACAAATTCTTCTTTTGAAATCCTTCCCAGATAATATGAAACATCTGTATCTTCGAGTGCATCTTCAATTGCTTGTCGATTATGACGTACACCCGTCAGCTTGTCTTCCAATTCACTGATTTGACCCATGCCGAAGAAATCTCCATAGATTTTACAGTTTTCAATAATCCCATTTTTCACATCCAGACGAACGTCCACAAGTCCTCCGTCAAATTTATGTGATTCCTGAACATTAAACTTAGGTGATTTACCGTAATTCCATTCCCATTTCTGGTAACGTTCTTCAGAAATCTTTTTGATATTTTCCCAATCCTCTTCTGTTAGTTTATATTGTGGAACATCTTTTACATCTTCCACATCAAAAACATAGCGAAGGATAATATTTTTAAACTCATCCATCGTAATTTTTTCATCCAGAAACTCAGAAATATTTGCTACACGGCTGCGAATTGATTTGATACCTTTTGACTCAATTTTTTCCTTACGTACATTTAATGCTGAAACAACATTTTCTATTTCTGAATCGAGCATTAATGTTCCGTGACTGAACATGCGGCCGCGTGTTGAAAACATTGCATTGCCTGAAATTTTACGTCCTTTAACTGCAAGGTCATTTCTCCCCTGCATTTCTGCAGGTACCCCTAATTTATTTAATGCATCCACCATTGGCTGGGTGAACTTTTTAAAGTTTTGGAAGCTTTCCCCATCATCTTTCGTAATAAAACTGAAGTTCAGGTTTTGTTCATCATGGTAAACTGCCCCGCCACCTGAAAGACGACGAACAACTTTGATGTTATTTTTATCGACATATTCCGTATTGATTTCCTCGACAGAATTCTGGTTTCTGCCTATAATAATGGACGGCTTGTTTACATAAAATAATAAATATGTATCTTTTTCACCAAAGTTTTCCAAAATATATTCTTCAATTGCTAAATTAATCATTGGATCTGTTATTCCCTGATTATCAATGAACTTCATCAAATCGCCCTCCCTATTATGTTATCCATAGATAATTGTAATAGAAAACGACTTGACAATCAAAGTTAACGACTTTTTTCCCATACCAGTCCTTCTGTTGCCAGTTGAATCTTACCTTTAAAATAATTACTGGCTTCCCTGATGAGATTGCCGTTATCTCCGTATTGTGGCAGATGGCTTAAAATCAGTTCTTTTACATCAGCCCCATTGGCAATAACTGCTCCATCTTTGCTGTTCATATGACCGGCTTTTGACCCATCCTGCTCTTCATAAAAATTGCAATCAGTTATCAGCAGATCAGCGTTTTTTGCAAAATCGTGCCATTTCTGCTTGTAGGAAGTGTCTGCCGTATAAACGATGGTACTGTCACCATCGGTAATCCGCATCCCATAGCACGGAACAGGGTGATCTGTTTTCAAAAAAGTAATGGAAAACGGACCAACCTCCAATGTTTCATTTGGATCATAAGCAATTCCTTCCGTACATTCGTGTGTCAGTGATTTAAGCCCATGCACATCCTCAGCATGTCCATAGATTGGCAAAATTTCCTTTCTCTCTGTTATAAATGAATTTACCAGCCAGGCATACTGCAGCACACCAATATCGGCAATATGATCGTTATGATAATGCGATAATACTACCGCATCAATGTCCATTATATTTTTGTAATGTTGCACTTTGGACAATGAGCCGCTTCCTGCATCAACCATTAATGAAAAACCATCTTTCTCAACTAAATATGCCGATGTTGCACCACCTGGAGCGGGATACCCACCCCAAAAACCTATTATTGTTACCTTCATAGACGATTCACCTCTTTTTAAAAATTGTTGTAACACAATGTTGACATTATGCATACTGTTATAATACAATATAAACACAAACTTAAAGGAGGATGCACATGATTAACGTTGTTGAGTTCTTCAGGAATTTACCTAAGAAAAAATGCCATAACTGCGGTCACGCCATGCATGAGAAAGCAGACTGCTATGGTAACCTGTGTGACGAATGTGATCATCCAGCAAGATAATATGTAGTATTATCAAGTTCTATATTTAAAAACTATTTATATTGTACTAGAACAGCCAGGACCTTTCTACTGAGCAGCTATGCATGTAGCTGTATTTTTTTGGGCAAAAAATCTGAAAAATCATATCATAATCTTAGCGTTTGTTTTATAATTAATTAGAGAAACGAAGTAATGATGAAAGGAGTATGGTTATGACAACGAAAACCAAGCGTTGGACACGATCAGAAGTACCAACAGAACAAACATGGGATTTAACGGACCTTTTCGCAACCGATGAGGAGTGGGAAAAAGAGTTATCCGCTATTAAAGCAAACGTCAGTGATGTTACGCAGTACAAAGGCAGACTCACTTCAAGTGCCGGAACGTTATTAAACGGACTGAAAGCACTGGAGAACTTTGAAAAACGCCTTGTCCGTGTTGCAACATATGCCAATTTAAAAGGAGGTGCTGACGGTACAGACCCGGATAATCAAGGTAACTTAGCAAGAGTTTCATCTGCTTTGGCAGCTATTGATGCAAAGCTCTCTTTTGTTGAATCTGAGCTGCTGCAACTTCCGGATAAAGCGATTAATCAGTTCATTAGTGACGAGCCAGAATTGAAAACCTATCAAAAAATGCTCGAAGATATTATGGAGAAAAAGCCCCATACGCTCGCACCGGAAATGGAAGAAACGCTGGCAGCTCTCAGTGAAGTACATAAAGCACCATACATGATTTACCAGCGAAGCAAATCATCCGATATGCAGTTTAATTCGATTAAGGATAATAATGGAGAAGAACTCCCAATGTCCGCTGCGCTTTTCGAGGACCGATATGAACTGTCAGCAGACACAGACATCCGCAGAAAAGCGTATGATTCATTTATTAATACACTCGATCAGTACAAAAACACATATGCCGCAACCTATGCGACCGAAGTAACGAAACAGGTTACCATGGCACGGCTGCGTTCATATAATTCCGTTACTGATATGCTCCTGCAATCACAGCAGGTAACAAAGGAAATGTACCATAACCAGCTTGATGTGATACAAAAAGAGCTGGCACCACATATGCGCCGGTTTGTAAAACTGAAAAAAGAAAAACTTGGACTGGATGAGCTGCATTTCTCCGATTTAAAGGCACCGCTCGATCCGGAATTCAACCCCGAAACGACGTATGAGGAAGCAACATCAACCATTCTTGAGGCATTGAAAGTTATGGGGCCTGAATATAGCGAGATTATGAAAAAAGGTGTCAGTGATCGCTGGGTAGATCAGGCCGACAATGTTGGAAAATCAACAGGTGCTTTTTGTGCTAGTCCATATGGCGTACATCCATATATTTTAATCACCTGGACAGATAACATGCGCGGTGCATTTGTGCTGGCACACGAACTCGGTCACGCCGGTCATTTTTATCTTGCGGGTAAAAACCAGTCGCTGGTAAACACAAGACCGTCCACCTATTTTGTGGAAGCCCCATCAACGATGAATGAATTGCTGCTTGCCGATCATTTGCTTGCTAAAACAGACGACAAACGAATGAAACGATGGGTGATCAGTTCGCTGCTCGGAACGTATTATCACAACTTTGTAACACATTTGCTTGAAGGCGAATTCCAGCGCCGTGTGTACGCATTGGCTGAAGAAGGAACACCTTTAACAGCCAGTGTACTATCACAGCAAAAGAAAGAAGCACTGGAAAACTTCTGGGGTAGTACGGTGTCAATTGATGAAGGTGCAGGGTTAACATGGATGCGCCAGCCTCATTATTACATGGGATTATATCCGTATACGTATTCAGCGGGGTTAACGGTTTCCACCGCTATGGCGAAAAAAATACGGGAAGAAGGCCAGCCGGCAGTTGACCAATGGCTGTCCGTTCTGAAAGCAGGCGGGTCAATGAAACCACAGGACCTAATCAAAAAAGCCGGAATCGACATGTCCAAACCGGACGTAATTAAAGAAGCAGTCGCATATGTCGGCGAACTTGTTGATGAACTTGAAAAAAGTTACGAATAGTTTATGGAAGTGCTCCTGAAGGAATTTCGGGAGCACTTTTTATATTTGAAATAGGAATACAGCATGGGTACGGGGGGTTATTGCAGTTCTCTTGATATATTCTCTCTTCTCGAGATATATTTCCTGTTATCAACGAAAAAACCGGCACCAGACAATCATTCAATCGTCCAGCGCCGGCCATAAACCAAACTATCCGCGCAAAAACTCCAACACTTCTTCGACTGCTTTTTCACCTTGCCCAATACAGTCGGGAACGCCGACTCCTTCGTACGAGCTCCCTGCGAGATATACTCCCGGCAATTCACGATTCACTTGATCACGAATATGAGAAATTCGCTCATTGTGCCCCACTGTATATTGTGGCATTGCGTTTTTCCACCGGCTAATTACACTGAATTCAGGGTCCTGCTTGATATTCATTGTTTTTTTCAGATCACCCAGAACGATATCTGTAATCTCCCTGTCGCTTAGATCAACGACACTCTGATCGTCAGGACGGCCAACATAGCATCGCAATAATGCTTTTCCTTCGGGTGTGGAGTTTGGCCATTTTTTGTGTGTCCATGTACAGGCGGTAATCCGAAAATCACTGTTCCGTGAAACAACAAACCCGGTGCCGTCAATATCTTTTTTAATTGCTGATTTATCAAAAGCCAGTGCAACATTCGCAACCGATGTTGCAGGGATAGCCTGTAATTCCTTAAGCACATCGTACTGGCTGAACATTTTCGGCAATGTATAATGCGGTGTTGCCATGACAATCGCATCCGCTTTACTTACTTCACCATTACTCAGCAACAGATGATAGCCATGGTCTTTCTTTTCAATATGATCCACTCCGGTGTTTAAGGAAACCACCTCATCACCCAGTACATCTTCAAGCTTATCAACCATTGATTCGAGCCCGTTTTCAAATGAAAAAAACATGCCTGGCTTTTTACCGGTTGAATTTTTCTTCTTCGGCATTGTCTTTTGCAAACCTTTAATCAGACTTCGATGTTTCTGCTCCAACTGATAGAAATTCGGAAAGGTTGCCATCATACTCATGTCATCAATATTACCGGCATAAATTCCCGACAATAATGGTTCAATTAAATTTTCCAGCAATTCGTTTCCAAATCGTCTGCGGAAGAAAGATCCCAATGACTGATCAGCGACCTTTTTTCCTTTAGGAAGCACAAAATCAAATCCGGCACGAAGCTTTCCTTTTGGTGAAAAAATTCCTGAAAATAAAAATGGACGAACTTGCACTGGGATACCCATAAAAGCACCTTTTGGCATTTTGTGCAGTTTATTGTTGACTAAAATATACGACTGGCCTGTTCCATTTCGGACAAGCTGGTCACTCATGCCTAACTCTTCGACAAGTTTTACTCCGGGCTCTTTCCGTGACAAAAATGAGTCCGGTCCGCGTTCAATCGTATAGCCGTCCTGTTTTAGTGTTTTAATTTTCCCGCCAAGCCTGTCACTTGCTTCGACAAGCTTTACATCATGTGGCAGATTGTTCTCCCTGATTTCTTTTTGCAAATAGTAAGCAGCGGATAAACCAGTTATCCCGCCGCCTACGATTACAATATTTTTCTTATCACTCATGCACTTCACGCTTTACTTTGGATAATACAACATCGGATAAAGTAGTTATGAATTGCTTATGAACATTCGGCATCTCCGGACGGTAATAATTTGCACCAAGTTCGTCACAAACAACTTTACATTCATAATCATTGTCATAAAGAACTTCCAGGTGGTCAGCAATAAAACCTACCGGGGCATAGACAAATGAGCGAAATCCTTTTTGTTCGTATAAATCCCGCGTTAAGTCCTGTACATCCGGTCCAAGCCATGGGTCAGGTGTATTTCCTTCACTTTGCCAGCCGATTGCATAATCCTTAATACCTGTTTGCTGGGAAATCAGCCGTGCAGTTTCTTTCAACTGATCAGGATATGGATCGCCATCTTTTAAAATCTTTTCCGGCAGACTGTGAGCAGAGACAATCAGTACTGTTTTTTCAAGTTCTTCAGGGGACATCTCGTCATAAACAGCATCGATTTGATCTGCCCAATACTTGATAAATCCTGGCTCATCATACCAGCTTTCAACTGATTCAATTTGAATGCCATGTTTTTCAGCTTCATCGTTTGCACGTTGGTTATAGGATTTTACACTGAAAGTTGAATAATGAGGTGCCAGCACAAGTGAGATGGCTTCTGTAATACCATCTTCTGCCATTTGCTGAACTGCATCCTCAATAAACGGTGTAATGTGTTTTAAACCAATGTATACACTAAATTCAATTTCGTCCTGTGTTGCATTCAGGTTTGCCTCTAAAGCTTTTGCCTGTTCCTCCGTTATTTTTGCCAAAGGAGAAATACCGCCAATCGCTTTATAACGGTCTTTCAAATCCTGTAATGCCTCTTCAGATGGTTTTCTTCCATGTCTGATATGTGTGTAATACGGTTCAATTTCTTCTTCCTTATATGGAGTTCCATAAGCCATTACGAGTAATCCCATTTTCTTTTTCTCCACTGTAAGCACCTCTTCTGTTTCAAATTATCGTTTAGAATAAGTATGAACAAGTTCTGTCAGTTTTTTCAATGTTTCCGGGTTAACATCCGGTGTTACCCCATGTCCCAGATTAAAAACATGACCACCTTGCTGTTCTGCTGATTCATCCAGTATCGATTTTGTTTTTTTCTCGATTGTCTGCCAGTTTGAAAGTAAAATCGCAGGGTCCAGATTACCTTGCAATGTTTTCGTAACACCCATTTGCCGTGCCTGAGTGATTGATGTACGCCAGTCGAGGCCGATAACATCAACCGGCAGGTCATCCCATTCAAGCAGTAAGTGACTTGCCCCTACGCCGAAGACAATTAATGGAACGTTCTCCTTCCTCAATTCACCAAAAATGCGATTCATGACAGGCTTAATATAGATACGGTAGTCCGCAGCACTTAGCGCCCCTACCCATGAATCAAAAATTTGAATTGCTTTTGCACCGGCTTCGATTTGTGCAGTCACATATGCAATCGTCATATCTGCAAGTTTATCCATCAACGCAAACCATGTATCGGGATCACGATACATTAGCGCTTTTGTTTTCGCATAATTTTTTGACGGACCGCCTTCAATCATATAGCTTGCCAGCGTGAATGGCGCCCCGCTGAAACCAATCAATGGAACCTCCAGTTGCTCTTCACTTAACAAGCGAATCGTTTCCAATACATATGGTACATCATTTTTCGGGTTGATTTCACCAAGTTTTTCCACATCCTGAAAACTTGTTACCGGATTGTCAATTACCGGTCCAATCCCCGATTTAATTTCCACTTCAACACCGAGTGCCGGCAGTGGAGACATGATATCTTTGTATAAAATAGCTGCATCAACATTGTAATGCTCAACAGGCAATCGTGTGACATATGCACAAAGTTCCGGCTGATGTGTAATCTCAAATAACGAGTATTTTTCTTTCAGTTTCCGGTATTCTTTTTGCGATCGTCCAGCCTGTCGCATATACCATGCCGGCGTATAATCCGTTTGTTCACCGTTATACGCTCTAATAATCGTATCATTGATCTTTTTTGACATTTTCATCATCCTTTTACACGCTTAAGACGTCTAGCATTACTATAGCGATTTCCAGTTGCTGTGTATAGCAAACCTCATTGATTGTCATGAATTTGTCTAATTTATATTGAAAGCTCCACCGTGTTCGACTTTTTTCCTTCGAGTTTTGTCAAAGGATTAAAAGGAACAACATAGTAGCTGGAAGATCTAAAAAGATTGAATCCCTTAATTGTGAAATCTGTTCTCCCTTTCACTTCAGCAATTCGTTCGTCAATACCGGGCTCTTCACGGTAAACATGGTAAACAACCCGTTCATCTTCAGCATCGTTCCAATCCAACTTCCCTTTAAATAATGACAACCCGCCGAATGAATAATCCGCACTTAAAGTTATTTTTGTTGGCAGATTAATTGGCTGTGGCAAATCATTAACATTGTCAGGCTTCTGAAATGCCGCTGTCAGGATTTCCTGCTTGTCCAATTCGGTCAGAATGGATTTTGTGAGCCTTGTTGGGAATTTGCTGCCTGCCGTTAAGTAATGCTCTTTATCTGATTTATCATAACCCATCCATAAAGCAGTCACATAGTTTGGGGTATAGCCAACAAACCATGCATCCTTCACCTGTCCCACTGCATGCGGATGCTCGGTTGAGCCTGTCTTTCCGGCAAGTGCTTTTGAGTATTCGCCGGCAGCTGCTGTGCCTTCTTTAACCGTACTGCTTAGTATGCTTGTCATATTCCAGGCAACTTGCGGACTGAACACCTCAGTCGTTTCTGCCTTTCCTTCAAAAATAACTTTCCCCTGCTGGCTGAAAATCCGGTCAATCGCAGCGGCATCAATCGCTTCACCGCCACTAGCAAACGTATGGTAACTTTCAGCCATTTGCAATGGTGTTAATCCTTCTGATAATCCGCCAAGTGCGATTGCCAATCCTTTATCAGGAATTGTAATGTTCATTTTATTTAAGTAATCTTTGGCATAGGGAATACCAATCTGATTCAGCAGCCATACAGACGGTGCATTCTTTGACTCTACCAATGCCTCATAGATGGATACTGCACCACTATACTCACCATCATAATTGGTTGCGGTATAACCATTAATTTCCACTTTTTGGTCCCGTACTAACGTATACGGCTGAAACGTTTCTTTCATCATAGCCGGTCCGTAAACAGCAATCGGCTTCATGGTTGATCCGGGTTGTCGTTTTACAGTTACACGGTTCAGATTACCCAGTTGATAGTCCCGGCCGCCAATCGCTGCTGCTATTTTGCCTGACCCTTGTTCAACCATCACAAATGCACCCTGAGCGCCTGGTTTATTGCCTGGGAAATAATCCCCATTTTTAAATTGCTCATAGGCAATTTGTTGGGCGTTTTCATTCATATTGACAACAATCCGATACCCGCCCCGCTTCAGTTCATCAATCGGTAATTGAAATTTATCTTCTGCTTCCTGCAAAACCAGATCAATATAGCTGTCAGCCCAGGGATTGGGTTTTCTTTCTTTTACCTGCAAACCGAGTGATTTACCCTGGACCTGCACTCGTTTCTCTGTCGAAATTTCACCTGTACCATCCATCGCCTGCAACACAATATTTCTGCGTGCTTTTGCTTTTTCCGGATGATCAATCGGTGAATACCCGTTTGGTGCTTTGGCAAGTCCCGCCAAAAGTGCTCCTTCAGCCAGGTTCAAATCTTCAACTGACTTGGAAAAGAACTTCTGTGATGCAGCCTCAACCCCGTATACACCATGGCCAAAATAGATCTCATTCAGATACAGTTCCAGGATTCTCTTTTTGGAAAATTCACGTTCCAGGTGGATGGCAGCCATCACTTCTTTTGTTTTGCGCATCCAGGTTTTATCATTATGCAAAAACAAATTTTTGGCGAGCTGCTGGGTAATCGTACTTGCACCTTCCACCTTTGCCATCGCAATAATATCACGATAAACAGCCCGTACAACAGATTGAAAATCAACACCTGCATGATCGTAAAATCGTCTGTCTTCAATCGCAACAAATGCGTTCTGAACATGATCCGGTATTTCTTTTATACTAACCGGAATGCGATTTTCATTATATAATTCACCAATGATTTCCCCTTCACCTGTTTCAATTGTTGTCGTTGCATCAAGAATTAAATCCTCTTCATCGACAACAAGGCTCCCACCGAATAAAATGATTCCATAACCTATTATTCCCAAAACTATAATAAAAACGAATGAAAGAAAAAGCCATTTCACTTTTTTCATTTATTCACCTCAAGGATTGTTTCCCTTATATAGTATACGACAGAATTCGTCATGAAAAAAGTAATAATATCTACTGTTAGTTAATAATTATTTTAATTGAGTAACAGGCTGGAAAACAGGGTATGATACAATCAGAGGAGAAGGCTTTTTCCGAAAGGTTGTTGTTGTAAACACACAGTTGATATAAACTGCGAACCACTTTGAATAGAGTTGAGTGCAACAACACCGCTGCGGAAATACACTTCGCTTTCCGGGGGCGGCTGGTGAGCCTCCTCGTGCTGGCGCACTTCGGAGTCTCACCGATGCCTGTCCTCCCCCAGGAGTCTCAGCGTATTTCCTCCGCTGGATTTAGCTCACTTAACCTTGGTAAATTAATATTTTTTTAATAACGAGAAAGATTAACCCGGTAAACCAGCAGTTGGAATATGCGAGACTCCTGCTCAGAAGTTCAAGTTAGGCGAGACCGCGAATGCGAAATATGAGCTGAGGGGGCTCGGCACTTGCCCGCGCAAAGCGAGTATATTCCACTGCAGCGCTTATAGAGCTTCACTAAATTTTATTGTTTCACAGTTTATTTCAACTGTTCATGCTTACAATTTATCTATCAAATCAGTTTTAATTACATCAACCTTTATAAACAACAAAAAAGAGAGGGGTATACCATGAACGCTTTTATGACGAACGGAACCTTTGATTTTTTGAAAAAATTAGAGGATAAACACCCGAAAATCGACTTCTTCTACATGAACGGAGAATCGAGCACCTTAGTTTACTACGAGGCAGACAATAAAAAGAGCGTTTTCTCATCCGGGCGTGCATATGCGTCCGTCATCGAAACTGGACAGATGCAAAAGAGCGGATTTGTAGTTATGAATAACATTTCTGTTACGGAAGACGGTACAGAAACTTTCGAGGAACGATTCAAACTGCGCCAGCAGAATGTGGATTCCATGCCGGGCTTTCAGGCATTCCGTTTACTCAGGCCAAAGAGTGGCAACACATATGTCGTCCTGACACAATGGGCAACAGAAACTGACTTTGAAAACTGGAAAAACTCGGACCAATTTAAGAAAGCACATAAAGATGGCGGTACAAAGCCACCAGCATACTTCGCTGACAGACCTTTTATAACAACCTATCGAATGATTAATATGGATGAGTAAGTAAAAACTGTGTGCTTTATACAATTGTACATTCGCCGGACATATTTTCCGTTATTTTCAAAAATAACCCCGAATTCAGTGTTTATCCGGACATATATTCCGCTATTCGCCAAAAATCACAGTGAATCACTCAGTTATTGATGCAATAAAGGAAAATATGTCTGCGAACATCTTAAAAACACTGCTTTTGTCACTAATAAAAGAATAAATGTCCGCTTAAATAACCAAGGTGCTTACTTCGCTTTATCTGTGAGCAGAAAAAAGCTAGCTTAAGGCAAATTCCTCAGCTAGCTTCATTTTTTGAATCATCTGTTACTACATACTCATTGAAAAAGGCTCTGTATAAATCTTCCGCCTGTGCACCATTTACACGGTCAACTTCTTTACCATTTTCATAATAAACAAGCGTTGGTGTACTTTCGATTCCAAACTGACCCCATGCATCCTGAAATTCGAGAAGGTTCAGTTTTTTCATATCCACACCCATATCCTCAGCTAATGGAGCGAGTACCGGTGTTGTCCGCTGGCAGTGCGGGCAAGTTGGACTGTAGAAATATACGACCATATTTTCCCCATTATCCAGCTGAGTTTGCAGCTCATCAGGCAGAATCTGGTTATCGTATAATGGATCATCCAGCTGATCGATTGTTGCCTGATGCAGATCATCTTTTCCATATGGATTTTCATTATCACCGATTGCCTGTTGGTTTTTATAATCTATTACAAAGTAAAGTGCTATAAACAGTACAACAATTGAAGCTAAAATAATCAGCATTTTCTTTTGCATGGTTTAATTCCTCCCATGTTTTTTCATTACAATAATATGCAGAACAAAAATAACGATAAATGCTACCCCTGCAAGGAATGGAATGGTAATAAACCCGAAATAGTTTATGTACTGGGTATTACACGGAACCACTCCGCACGAACCACCAGCTTCATGAAAAGCAGGCAGCTTTTGCACCAAATAATGATAAAGCGAAACAAACATGCCAATTCCGCTCAAAATCAAACCTGGTAATGCGACAGATATATCCTTTTTGAACGCTGCAACACCATATATAACAACCAGCGGGTACATTAGAATTCGTTGTATCCAGCATAATTCACATGGTATATAACCCATCACTTCTGAAAAGAACAAGCTTCCCAATAAAGCAACCAGTGACTGAGTCCATATGATCATCAGTAATGATTCATTTGATTTTGTATTTCCCATGTCACTGTACCCTCCATTTATTATACTTTTGCATTATACAAGACATGTTGTTTCAAAATCAATCAATTGGTTTGGAAAAAACTAATCATCATTGGAAAGTAAGTCATTTTTGTGAACATAAACTGCTGCCTGGGTACGGTCATGCAAATCCAATTTTGAAAGTATGCTGCTGACGTGCGTCTTCACCGTTTTTATGCCGATAAACAGCTTGTCGCCAATTTCCTGATTGGTTAATCCTTCGCCAATACATAATAGAACTTCAAGCTCGCGTTCTGTTAGCTCTTCATGTGCCTTCTTTTTCTCCGACCGAAAACTTGTCATCATTTTGCTGGCGACTTTTGGTTCAATTACGTTTTCTCCGGCAGCTGCCTTTTTGACTGCATCGGCAATTTCAGAAGCTGAGGATGTTTTTAACATATAACTGAAAGCACCTGCCTCCAAAGCAGGGAATACCTGTTTATCATCATAATAGCTTGTCAGAATGATAATTTTGCAGGCAGGAAATTCATTCATCACAGTCTCGGTTGCTTCAATTCCTGTGCCATCTTCCATAATCAGATCCATTAAAACAACATCAGGCCGTCTTTGTAAAATAACTTCTGCCCCCTGATTTCCACTGGATGCTTCACCAACCACCTCGATTTCATCTTCTGTCTGCAGGTATGCTACAATACCTTTTCGTACGACTTCATGATCATCAACAACAACTACACGGATCATATCGGCTCCCCCTTTTTTTAACAGGGAATACGTATATCAATATACGTTCCCTCTCCTTCGCTGGAACGGATGGCAAACGTTCCGCCAAGTTCTTCGCTTCGTTCCTTCATTGTTTTTAAACCATATGAAGTTTTGCGGTTTGTATCTTCATCCATATTAAACCCTTTTCCATTATCACTGATATGCAAAAATAGTTCCCTGGACCGGATAAAAACCTCAAGCTTTACTTTCGTTGCCGCCGAATGTCTTAATGTATTTGATAATGACTCTTGTATAATCCGAAAAACATGTTCCTCGGTTGTTTCGGATAATTCAATAGCCTCATCAATAGTTACCGCAAAATCCATCGACGTTTTTTGCTCCAGTTCATTGACCAGCTTTTTCACCCCAATCGGTAATGGTTCCCCTGACAAATGAATTGGCCGTAAGTGAAGCAGCAATGCCCGCATTTCTGTCTGCGCTTTTAAAGCAGTATCGGCTACATCCTGCACTTGTGTTTTTGCGACATCGGGGTTTTTATCAAGTTGTTTTACTGCTGCTTCTGACATCATGGTTAATGCAAACAACTGCTGACTTACAGCATCGTGGAGGTCTCTTGCAAGTCGCTGGCGTTCTTCCATCGCCGCAGCTTTATGGGCGGATTTAGCGAAATCTGCTTTCTCATCAGCCATTCGCTGCAATGATTTCACCTGATTATCAAGTTTTTTTCCAAGTTCATTCATTTCATTACTGATTCTGGTAATCTCGTCCCGTTCATTAAAGTAAAGACGGGAATCATAGTTTCCATTTGCGAATTGGGTAATCTGCACCGATAAATAATCCAGGCGCTCCTTCAGGTCACCACTTGATTTGAAGCCTGCATAAATAGATATGATTAAACCAAGAAAAACATACAAACTTACAATAACAAAGATACTTAATGCAGATAACCATTCCGGTCCAGCCAGAACATAGATGGATAGCAGGACGGATAAAAGAATGACCGTTGTTAAAAACAATGCATAAAAGTGGGAACGAATATACATGTAGCGAATACTGTTTAATTTTTTCATCATCATTCGTTTCCCCCTCTTAAACCTTTACTACCCTGACTGAACCAGCCTTCAGATCAATAAATAAATCCAGCTTTCGGACTGCAGAATCATAATCCGGTGTTTCATGGGACAGTGATCGCTGGACCCCTTCTGCTTTCTGGCCAACCACGTCAATCTCCCCTGCTTTTACATATGCCTCTACCCGGAATTCGATATTCTCTGGAATAAGAATATGAACATCTCCGGCCAATGATTTGATAGCTATCGGTATTTCTTTTTCCGGAATAAATGCTTTGGAGAAATCGAGATAAAAATCACCGGCCAGGCTTTTCAGGTTCATCGGTTCAACCTTCCAGTTTGGTTGATTATATTCATAGTCACCTGCAAGGGAAAAAGAAGAATCATTTTTCATCTTATTTTTTTTACCCTTACTGATATGGATTCTCTTTCTGCTGCTGCCAATAAACAAAAATCCAAAATAAATAATCAGCAATGGCCACAGTTTATATACATCTTTAAAATAAAATGTAATCACGTAAAACCGGTCAAGCATCAAAAGTGAACCGAAAATAAAGAAGAATGACCCAAAGAGCCAACTGCCGCCTTTATACCGCATTCGGTCAATCATCCACTTCATACCGAACAGGATGAAAATTATCGGATAAATATATAGCCACGCATTTTCTACATCCATATCAATAATCTCCAGGTTAGCCAGGATTAATGTCCCGCCAACCAAAATAAGCAATAATGCCAGCAGATTACGAAAAAAACCTTTTCCCATCCTTATCACCTCATTCCTTTGCCTGATACCGCAAAATGGTTTTATTTTTTAAACTGTATACTCCGATTAAAGCGATGACAATTCCACTTATCGTTATGATCGTCTGTATCCCCACATTTGCAGCGATCAAAATGGATGTTACCACATAGGATACCGGAATTAATCCCGTTGAAGCTGTTACCAGAAAACTCATCATCCGCCCAATCATCTTTTTATCCGTCGTTTGCTGAAGCATCGTAAACAATGGAATATTGATTAGCTGGGTAAGAAAGGCCATTGCCATAACGGTTCCAACTGTTATATACAGATAAGTCGAAATACCTGTGATTGTATAAAGAACACCTAATATAATGAGACTTACAACCAGGGCCAGACCCGGCTTTTTTAACTTTTTCGCTGCCAGGTAAATCGCCCCGATCAGTGCACCGATTCCCATCGATGTCTGAACCATCGCAAGACTTACAGCACTTCCTTCAAAGACATCTTTTACAATGATTGGCATCCCAATCGAAAAAGGGCCTGAGAAGAAAAAGTTAATAAATAACGCAACGACCACGATCGAAATAACAAGGTTGTTTTTACGTGCATATTGAAATCCTTCAACAAGATCCTGCATTGGAGTTGCTTTTTCCATCTCACTGTCGTTCTTTGGCAATTTTATAAATATAACAGCAAGTGCGGACAGAAGCAGCATGCCACAGGCAATTGTGAAAACACCTTCAAACCCTAATACCGCTATCATCGTTCCACCAAGTGCCGGTCCTAAAATCGGACTTATTTGCATAGTCATTTGAATAAATGAGTTGCCACGCTGAAGCTGATCATCCTCCAATATCGCCGGCGTCATTGAATTCAGTGCAGGATAGCTGAATGCGTCAGAAATCCCAAACAATGCAGCAAGTGCAATTAAATGATAGGCGGTTACTGAATCTGTCCAAACGAGGGCAATCAATGCCAGAATTAAAATTGCCCGGGTCATATCGGATATAAACAAAATTGTCCGTTTATTAATCCGGTCAGCAACTAAGCCCCCAACGACAAGTAACAATAATCTCGGGATCGATGCCGCAAAAAACAGCATCCCGAAGAAAAAGCGATTATCACTCAGCGATAACATTAACCACTCCGCACCTATCAGATAGACGTAGTAGCCTGGAGATGAAAACATCGCTGCGATGAATAAAAAGATAAAATTGCGATTTTTAAACACTGGAACTTTTTCTTTCCCGGCCTGATTTTGTATTGCTGCATCCATTTCGAACGCTCCCTCCGATTTAACTTACGTTTATTATACTTTCCGTCAAATCAAAGGGTAACGACCCACAGGATGTTTTTGTCTCAGCCCTGAGACCGAGATTCCATCCGAAACTTCCGCATATATTCATAAAAATAAATCAGGCATACTAAAAAGATAAATCCAAAGATAAATCCGGCAAGCACGTCTGTTAAATAATGCACGTTGATTATATATCTGCTGATACCAATCAGGAAAATAAGCATTGCAAACAGGAACTGAACTGCGACAGTCGCTTTATCAGATTTGATTTTTTTAGTTAAAAAGTAAGAAAGCAATCCGTAACAGACCATTGAAACCATGGCATGTCCTGACGGGAAACTGTACCCTTCAGCATTGGCTGCCAGGAAAATACTCGGGCGCTCCCGCTCGACAAGTTCTTTAATGAGTATATTTAACCCATGACTCGCCAATGTGCCAAGACCAAATACGAAGCCTGGCAACCAGTCACGAAATACCCACCATAAAATAAGAGCTAAAACGATTGTGAATGGTACCAGGAATGTATCTGAACCCAATTCCGTTGTCCAGCGAAAGAACGTATATACATTGGAGTTATCCAGCTTTTCGACAAGCTCACGTGTCCAGCGGTCTATGTAAACAACTTGTCCGGCTGCAATCCGCACTATCCAAATACCTATTATTATCATTACAAGGGCCAATGAAAAAAGAATTGTATTGTTTCGCCTATTCCGCACGTGAAATACCTCCTCATTCCATAATACCTTATTTAACGTTTTAAAAAAACGGAGCAGGGAAAAGTATTTATATACTTATTATATAAGTGAAAGGTTGGGATATAGTATGGATCAAAATTTACAAAAACTAATTGAAGGATTAAACGAAGACCTTGCCAATGAATATGGAGCAGCGATTCAATATACGTACAGTGCTTCGGTAGTTTCCGGCTTATATCGTTCGGCATTGAAGCCATTTTTTGAAGCAGAAGTCAATGATGAGATGGGTCATGCCCTGTACCTGTCGGAAAAAATTAAGATACTGGGCGGTACACCAACAACAAAATCGGCAGATATACCACAGCCGACAGAGGTGAAGGACATACTGGAAGCTACACTTCAGTCAGAAAAGGACACAATCGAACGGTATGAGAAACGCAAAAAACAAGCTGACGAACTCGGATACACGGAACTCGTTGTTAAATTGGAAGACATGATTGCCGATGAAACACATCATAAGGAAGAAGTGGAACGGTTATTGGAAGATCCGCGGATTTCATGATTTGACAGGGATTGCTGCTGGGTGCGGCAATCCTTCTTAATTGGTAGTGCCACAGGATTCTTCTGCCGATAGTTTTCCTCTTCTGCTGATGTTCCGGCTGTTCTGCCGATGTTCTGCCTCTTCTGCCGATGTTTTGGCTGTTCTGCCGATAATTCACCTCTTCTGCCGATAGCCGGTGGTGTTTCCCCAATTACACACAGTTCTCTCAAAAATGTTATAATAGTTAGAAAACAATCAGAGGAGGACGGTACTTTGCTAAAAGAGGTACATAAAATGCTTGATTCACTTTATCCAGAGATGGTTGAAATCCGACGTTACCTGCACCAGTATCCGGAGCTTTCTTTTCAGGAAACGAAAACTGCACAATATATTGCTGATTTTTATAAAGAATTGGGAATTCCTTACCAGACGAAAGTTGGCGGCAACGGTGTTATTGCTACATTAAAAGGCGGGAAGCCAGGTAAAACTGTTGCACTTAGAGCGGATTTTGACGCGTTACCAATCCAGGATGAAAAAGATGTTCCCTATAAATCAAAAGTCGATGGAGTCATGCATGCATGCGGCCATGACGGACATACAGCGCAACTGCTTATGCTCGCCAAAACAATGAAAGAGTTTCAGACAGAGCTTTTCGGCACAATTGTTTTCCTGCACCAGCATGCTGAAGAGTATGCACCAGGCGGGGCAAAACCAATTGTAGAATCCGGAGCGCTTGACCATGTTGATGCTATTTTTGGAACACATCTCTGGGCAACTACTCCATTCGGCGTTCTGCAGACATCCAAAGACGTATTTATGGCTGGAGCGGATCGATTCGAGATTACCATTCAGGGTCAGGGTGGTCACGGAGCATATCCGCATGAAACAAAAGACGCCATTGTTATCGGTTCCCAGGTCATTTCCGATCTCCAGCAGATTGTCAGCAGACGGCTTGACCCGCTGGAAACGGCAGTGCTCACCATCGGCAAATTTGAAGCTGGTACAGCATTCAATGTTATTGCTGACAAAGCCACCCTTGTTGGTACCGTTCGTTATCTAAACACCGATATCCAGGAAAAAATCATCGATGAAATGGAAAAGATCATCAAAGGCGTTTGTACAGCAAACGATGCCACCTATGACTTCAACTATGAAAAAGGTTATCCACCTTTGGTAAATCATGCCGGCGATGCAGAACTTGTTCTTGAAGCAGGCGAAAAAATCGATGAAGTTCATACCGCTGAAGAAGTAGTACCGGTGATGGGCGGCGAGGACTTTGCCTACTACACCATCGCCAAACCAGGGGCATACTTCTTTACCGGCGCAGCAAAAGAAGGTCATATTTACCCGCACCATCATCCGAAATTTGATATCGATGAACGTGCCCTGCCAGTTGCAGCCAAGACTTTAATCCAGGCTTATTTCGATTATCAGGAAAAAAATTAATTCGTATCGTAATCCACACGATTTTCAAACTGGATTTACAGTATAATTCACATTAAAAGGGCTGGAGAAAGAAAATCTCTAAGCCCTTAATTACTTCAATTAATACCCAATTTATGTACAAATAACCGTACTTTAAAATTGCCAATTAAGAAAAATCGCGAACTGCACACTGAATCAAGTTACCGAGGGAATGACTTAAATGAATAATCAAATACTCGTCAATTTTGAAAAATCACTTCATATAATTTGCAACTAAAGCATAGCATCTTTCTCTTGTAAGACTTGCCTGCGTAGCCACGTATTCTAACGATTCCGTCGTGCCGCCTTTATATTTTAGTGATGCTTCTTTAGCAACTTCATCTCTGTGTTTTATCCAGTCCCGTTGTTCTTCCCTTAATTTATCCATCTGTTCTATACTAAGCTGTTCTTTCAACACTCCGTAAATTTCGTTCAATTCCCTATCCCATTTTTTATATCTTTCCGCCTCTTGTTTCTCTAACTCTGATATTGTTGTTCCAGCTTCTGAAAATCTGTCCGCTTCTTCCATTTTATTAAGTTTCTTGAGATATTCTCCCTTTTTACTTACGGTCATTTCACTATTATTACCGGACTTTGATTCCTCATCATTTGAAGCTGCATCTGTATTATTAGAATCCTGGTCATTTAGCTGGGTGTTTTCAGCACCTTCTGAAGAGTTTTCTGTTTTATCTCCATTTGTTATGTTTTTATTTGATGAGTCGCCATTTTCACTTTGGGTCGAGCTGCTATTTGATGACTGGTTGTTCGATTTAGCACCTGACTCATCAGATGAGTTTCCACAGGCAGCCAAAATAACTACTACTGTTAACATTACCATTAAAAATTTCCGATTGTTTTTCAGTTTTTATGCCCCCTGCCATAAGTTGAATAAGAATTTTCCCAATAAATTACAATGATAGCATAAAAAATTGAATATTCCTTAGATAACGTCTTTTTCCGATCAAATTCGTTTCGTATTTTATAATTTTCCTATATGATTTGATTGCATCACTGACCCGGTAGTATCGCTTCCGGACTTTCTCTATTTAATATCGTATATATCCCGAACAACCACATGTTCCGGCTGTTCAGGTATTCTTTTCAACGATTCTTTCAGGAACTCAGGATAAAGTACTATATCATCCAACTCATCAAGGGGAACCCACTGATAAATCAGGCGATCCCCTTCTTCCCCATAAAAGGGGCCGTCACGCAGAGCCAGTTCCTCCGCTACCCCAGACACACTATAATACAGCCCAATCTCATGAAAATCCCTCTCATTATATGTAAAAAAATTCTCCGTAATCCACAATAGCCTGTCCACTTTCACATCGAATCCAAGCTCTTCTTTTACTTCACGTACTACTGTTGAAGCGGAATTCTCCATCATTTTCACTCTTCCGCCCGGCAGTGCCCAGTGTCCATCGTTTGCCTGCCGGTGGATGAGTACATGGCCATTTACAATCATCACTGCTGCCGTCCGGTAATTGAATACGGCATTTTTCACGTCAAACGTAGCATCCATTTTGTTCCCCCTCTTGATTAACTATCCCATTTTCTTTTTTACATAACCATTTATAAACAAATAATTAAATAACGTCCCGCCAGCCAAAACAATTAGAAAGCCCGTGATTTCACCGATCAATAACAATAAAAGACTGAAAATTACCGTTTGGATAAATGTTAATTGAAAAAGCATTTTCACCAGAGACTTTTGGCGGACCTCCAACTCAACAGGATACAAATCCAGCCACATATTCGTGCGATGATGATGGTAAAGTGTCATCATCTGAAAACTGCTCATGTACAGGAACAGAATGGCAAAGATTATTTTGATCCACATATTTGGAACAAAATATATAAACAGCCCGCCAATAACAATCAACCGTACATACATCCCCAAATAGTCACTGCTGCGAACAAAGGAAATCCGGTACAAATAATCAAATGTATGTTTCTGCGTAAACGGCACATGACTAACAAGCTCGACAAGCCAGTGTCTGCTTTTCACCTTGTTTTTCAAGTGTGGAACATCGGTGAACATGTTAGCGAGACGATAAAAAGCCTGCATACGATTGCGGTCTTTCTCAACCAGGACATCCCACAAAATTCCCGCTTGTTTTCTGGAAATCGTTAAATCATACAAAAATAGAAGCGTAAATAATAGCGTGGTAATGCCGGCGGTCAGCATTTCTCCCTGAATAATAAAATAGAACACAGCAATATTCAAAAGCATCCGCACAACCTGGTCAACCTGGCGAATTCCAGGCTCTCTGATCTTGAGCATCCACCAGTTTGCAATCAGATTCCAGCATTTGAAAATAACAACAACAAGAAGCGTCAATAAATAAACCTCTCCGACTCGTTCCGGATATGAAGCAAAATAAAGCGGGCCAAAAGCAGCTCCGGCAAGTAAAATTAAATACAGCTGGATTACAAAGCTATATATAAGTGCATCCCGAAAATACGGACCCATTTTATTTTCAGCGGCAATCAGGAAAACCAAATCGGGTTCTTTTAACAGTGTTCGGACCGGACTGTAGCTTACCAACAGACCAAACACCACTCCGCCAATAATAGCTGTTGGAAAGTTCTCGGGGAGCTGTGTCAGCCACTCTTGGTAATAATACGCAAGCGCCGAAACAAAAAACAGCATGGCAAATGCGATATGACCGTTAAAAATATACCGTGTGTAACGGCTTGTCTCTTTCAGGTGCGCCGAAAACCGTTTTTTAAAAAAATCATGTGAATTAAACATGGCTATCTTCCTTTGTTAATTGCACATACAAATCATCGAGCGTTGCTCCAGGCATATTAAAGTCCTTGCGTAATTCATCAAGCGTTCCGACCGCACGTATCTCGCCCTCGTGCAAAATAACAAACCGGTCACAATTACGTTCGGCAGTTGCCAAAATGTGTGTTGACATCAAAACACCCGAGCCATTTGCTTTCATATCATCCATTAATTGCAAATATGATTTTATTCCAAGCGGATCCAGACCTACAAATGGTTCATCGACAATATATAATGGCGGTTCAATTAGGAATGCGCACATAATCATGACCTTCTGCCGCATCCCTTTGGAAAAATGCGTCGGGAACCATTTGAGCCGCTTCTCCATTCGAAATTCTTTCAACAAGGGTTCCAGTCTTTTTTCAAAGACATCTTTAGGGATATCATATGCCATTGCTGTCAGTTGCAGATGTTCATATAATGTCAATTCATCATAAAGGATAGGCATCTCGGGGATGTAGGCCATCTGATTCCGGTATGTTGTCGGGTTTTCCTGAAACGTTTTACCATTGACGGCGACTGTTCCCTTTTTCGCCTGCATCAATCCAATGATATGCTTGATTGTTGTACTTTTTCCAGCACCGTTCAATCCGATAAGCCCAACAATTTCCCCCGGGAACAGATCAAATGAAATACCATGCAAAACGTTTTTATGTGTATATCCACCGTAGAGATTTTCAATATGTAACAAAGGTTCCACAAGACTTCCTCCTCGTTTTCACTTAGCTAAAATTTTACCATGTTTACCGGACTATGCCAAAAAAACCTCTCCCCGAATTTCGACAAAAAAGTACGTATATAATTCTGTTACCGGTACACAATATGAAATGAAGTAAAGAGGATGTACAACAGTCATAAAATTTCGAGTTAAACACAAATGAGGTGTTGGCGATCGATAATTCTGTGATGAAAAATCTAATGATATAAACCCTTTTGCCAGGCCCGTCTCAAGAAATTGAGATGTTGACAAAAAGGTTTTTTGTAATCACGTTAAAACGGCGGATGCGATTTAACTTAAATTACAAAGTCCCCAACGTTAGAAAGTCGTCATCCTCTTACTTCTTAAAGCAGGCAAGTCCACTAATCAGTGGGCTTGACCTGTTTATTTTTTTGCTTTTAGTAAATGATTCTCTCCAATCCTTGATGAGTTACCGTTCTTCCGGTATTCTGCTTTATTCGGGCACTCATTGGCTTGATGAGTTACCGTTCTTCCAGTTTTCCGCTTCATTTGGTCACTCATAGGCCTGATGAGTGATTTCGTATGTCAACTGCATTAAAACAACGTCAATAATCCTCCACTTCACTTTACTTTTACCCTCATTCCTTTATACAATAAAATAAAATACCTGTAGGAGTGATTTGAATGGCACATGAGGACTGCATTTTTTGTAAGATTATTGACGGTGAAATTCCATCCGCAAAAGTTTATGAAGATGATCAGGTTTATGCATTTCTGGATATCAGTCAGGTAACTAAAGGACACACACTTGTTATTCCGAAGACACATACCAAAAATATTTATGAAACACCACCGGAAATTGCAAGTGAATTATTTGAACGAGTTCCAAAAATCGCTAATGCCATCAAAAAGGTTTATCAGCCAATTGGCATGAACTTATTAAACAATAACGAAGAGCCTGCTGACCAATCAGTTTTCCATTTACATATTCATATCATACCACGGTACGGCGATGGTGACGGCTTTTCATCAAATTGGGAAGTGCATTCTGATGACTATTCACAGGAGGATCTACAGCAAGTCGCCAAAGACATTAATAATGCACTGTAAAAATTAGAAAATTATTACTTTTTATTTTAGTATTTTTCTGGTATAATAACGTTAAGTTTACGCAACCGGCAATGAGTGCACAGTTGGTAAACTAAAAATAAGCTAAGCATAGCTGAGAAGAGGAGAGGTACAAATGAATACGAGAGTTTTGGTACTTTTATCATTGTTATTGGGGATTGGTGCGGTATTGCACTATGTCATTCCGGGATTTATTTATGGTATGAAACCTGACATGCTGTTGTCGATGATGTTTTTGGGGATTATCTTATTTCCAAAAGCAAAATATGTTGTAATATTATCAGTTGCAGCGGGAGTTATTTCCGCCATAACCACACAAACAGTTGGTGGCCAGATTGCAAACATGATTGATAAACCGATTACCGGTTTATTATTTTTCGGACTGCTGTTACTGGTTAAAAATCGAATGAACGATAAACTGTATGTGCCCGTGTTAACAGCTGTTGGTACGATGATTAGCGGATCAATATTTTTAACCGTTGCCCTTTATGTTGTTGGATTAATGGAAGGTGCATTTACATTACTGTTCCTGACAATCGTATTGCCTGCTGCTGCATTAAATACAGTTTTAATGATTGTGGTTTATCCAATTGTACAAAACATATTAAAACGGACACAGCCCCTGACAGTAACGTAAATAATTACAAGTTATATCAATCCTCTGGCACATCTTGTCAGAGGATTTTTTAAAATAATACCATACGGGTTTGAAAGTAGTCTTAAACAAGGAAAAGATATATACGTGGTGAAAGGAGCGTATCGTAATGGCAAACGGAAAATCATTATTATTGGGATTTATGGTTGGAGGTGCAGTTAGTGCTGCAGCAACCTTAATAAGTACACCTTCATCCGGAAAAGATTTTCGCAGCCGTGCCAAAGAGCAAAGCGGTGAATGGAAAGAGATGCTGGATAATCTGAAACTTGATGGCTTGCGTCTGAAGAAACAAATTACAGAAACCTCCCGGGAAGGTGCTGCACTGGTAAAAGAATTGACCCAGGAAATGAAAAATTCAGTTGAAGAATGGAAATCAACAGTTGAGCCGCACCAGGAGAGTATCCATAAAAATTTGGAACAGATTGAATCAAGCCTGAGGGACCTGGAAAGTAAAATGAAAAAAGAATCCGAATAAGATGAAAAGAAGTTATCGTAGGTTTACGGTAACTTTTTTGTTACCGGGGTTGGTCGGCTCTCAAGCGGATGTTTCTGCTGTGGGGCTGATGTTGATTTACTCTCGGGCTGATGTTTTTTACTCCCGGGTTGATATTTCCGCTGTCCAGTTGATATACGCGCCCCTCCGGTTGATGTTGCTGTCCAGACGATATTTTTCCCCCGAGTAGCCCGCCCTAAGATCCCAGAACCAGTACTCCTGCCCCATTAGTAAAGCCAAAAAAAGACTGCCCATTCGGACAGTCTTTTTATTGTTTCCTATTTAATTACTCACCAATACCCTCAGTCCATTTTTTCAGAAGATCAGGATTGTTTTCAAGGAATTGGCTTGCTGCATCAGCTGGTTCTGTACCATTATTGATTTCAACCAGCAGTGTGTTTTCCGTTTCCGTATTGTAATCTTCAGTAATACGCTTCACGACCTCATATGCTGCAGGTGAGTCTTCCTTGAAACTTGTATGTGCTACAGCTTCGATACGGTCACCTTCACCACCGTATACTTCTTTAGGGTCTTCCAGCATCTTCAGATCCATTTCTGCAAACATCCAGTGTGGTTTCCAGCCTGGGACAATAATTGGCTCTTCATTTTCAATTTTTGTCTGCAGTTCAGACAGCATTGCACCTTCAGAGCTTGCTTGCAGTTCCCAATTTTCCAAACCATATTCTTCAATTGCTGTTTGCGTGTTCTGCATAACACCAGCACCTGGGTCAATACCAGTGATTGTCCAATCTGTAGCTTCGCCCAATTCCTTATTACCTTTCAGGTCTTTAATTGAGTTCACATCCATATAGGAAGGAACTGTCATAGCAAGTGGAGCTTTGTCAACAAATGCACCGATAGCTTCCACATCGTTCTGATATTTATCCCAGTAAGACTGGTGAGTTGCTGGCAGCCATGAAGCTGTCATAAAGGATGAATCATCATTGGCAACACTAGTCCACATCGAACCAGCATCAACCTGCTTCGTTTCCACAGTGTAGCCTACTTCTTCCAGAACCTGAGCTACCAAAGGCGTACGTGCAATTGCGCCTGCCCATGCAACATATGGAATAGTCAGTTCTGATTCACCAAGTTCCAAGCCACTGCTGCTTTCACTGCTTTCGCTGCCGTCGCTGCCGCTGTCGCCAGAGTTGTCGCTTCCTTCTTCACTATCTCCACCGCCACATGCTACCAACGTAAGTGCCAGCACGAATACTGCAGCTAAACCTAGAAGTTTAAATTTCTTAAACATAGTAATCCATTCCTCCTAAAAATCTAATGATGTATATGTTCGAGTTATCTTATATCTCCTTGAAAAAGAAAACCCGTGAACAACTTAACCTTTGTTTGCCCCTTGTGTTATACGGTCAAGTAACATTGCAAGTATAACAAGAGACAGACCACCTTCAAAACCTGGTCCGATTGCAACCTGCGTTACAGCCCTGTATACGACTGTACCAAGGCCTGGAGCCCCTACCATTGAGGCGATAACAACCATCGATAATGAAAGCATGATTGTCTGGTTAACGCCTGCCATGATTGTTGGCATAGCAAGCGGGATTTGAACTTTTGTCAATCTTTGCCCCGTTGAAGAACCAAATGCATTTGATGCTTCAATCAATTCCTGATCAACCTGGCGAATACCAAGGTTTGCAAGCCTTACAGTTGGCGGCATAGCAAAGATGATTGTAGCAACTACACCCGGTACCATACCCAGACTGAAGAAAACAACCGCCGGGATCAAATAAACGAAGGCCGGCATCGTCTGCATAAAGTCGAGAACAGGTGTTACAATTGCCTGCACAGCATTTTTCTGTGACATCCAAATACCAATCGGGATCCCAATGACCATCGAAATTACAACTGAGACTATAACAAGTGAAACTGTTTCAATTGTTTCCGGCCAATAACCAAGATTGTTAACAAGACCAAGTCCAATGAGTCCAAAAAGACCCAATTTCCAGTTGACAACCCACCACGCGAGCAATGCAACTAAAACAATCAGTAAAATTGGTGGAACAAGTTCTAATAGTAAAACAAAATTCTCAGTAATAAATTCAAGGACTAATGTAATGGTGTCAAAGACTGCTGCAAAAGATTCAGTTAAAAAATCAACAAATGATTCTACCCAACTAGCTAATGGAAGTTTGGGGAAAAGTGTCCCTTGAATATCATCCATCTGCTTCTTCACCCCCATTTCCATTAATCACTTCATCATCACCTGCAAGTGCTGCTATTACAGAACCTCTTACAACAATACCTGCCAGTTTTCCGGAATCATCTACAACGGAAACTGGTGCATATGCTTCTGCCATTGGTTCAAACAGATCAGCAAGCAATGTATCCGGATGGACGGTTGGTATATCTCGTGTGATGACTTCTTCCAGGCCCAATTTTTCCTTTGCAGCCTTTGCGGCTTGGTCTGCTGTGACATAGCCAAGCAGTTTACGCTTATTGTCCACTACATAAATGGTTGACACACCGTTGTCCTTCATCAACTTCAGCGCAACATTTGCTCCCTTGTCAACCGTTACAGTTTCTGCACGCTTCATAACGTGAGATGCTGTCAACACTTTGGCAAGGTCAACGTCTTCAACGAATCGCTCCACATAATCGTTCGCTGGATCCATTAAAATTTCTTCAGCTGTTCCGATTTGGACAATACTTCCATCCTTCATCAGAGCAATCCTATCGCCAATCCGAAGTGCCTCATCCAGATCGTGTGTAATGAATATAATCGTTTTATGCACCCTTTGTTGCAGTTCCATTAATTCATCCTGCATATCTTTCCGAATCAATGGGTCCAATGCACTAAAAGCTTCGTCCATTAATAGGATATCCGGATCATTGGCAAGCGCTCTTGCCAGACCTACACGTTGCTGCATACCGCCAGAAAGTTCATTTGGGTATTTATCCAAATACCCGCCCAGGCCAACCAGTTCAAGAGCCTCGCGAGCCTTTTTGGCACGTTCCTCTTTGTCTGTACCTTGAATTTCCAAACCGTATTCAGCGTTTTTAAGTATTGTTTTGTGAGGAAGCAACGCAAAATTCTGGAAAACCATACTCATTTTTTTCCTGCGTACGTCACGGAGTCGTTCTTTATTCATTTCCGTAATATTTTCCTCGCCCAGCCATACATTACCTGAAGTTGGTTCAATCAAACGGTTCAACATACGAACGAGCGTGGATTTACCACTTCCTGATAAACCCATAATAACAAAGACTTCTCCATCGTCGACTTCAAATGAAGCCTGGTTTACGCCGACCGTCATTCCGGTAAGCTTCAGAATTTCATCTTTTGATTTATTTTCGTCAAGGTATTTGACGGCTTGCCTCGGGCGCCTTCCGAATATCTTTGTTAATTTTTCAACCTTGATTTTACTCATCTTTTCACCTCGCTTAACTCCTGTACTGTGGTTTTACTACTCTTTCATGAGTATTTTATACATGATTAACTTTTTCATGTATGTATGCAGAAATGAACCAGGTCTCTGCCAAAAGAAATTTGATAGATTCCAGAGCAACTTTTCTATCTGTCTCTGATACTATTTGCCCCCTTCATTCCATCAAACTTTAACGGAAGGTGATAATAGTCATCCTACTTTTCTATCAGATTAAATTCATAAAAAAGATAAATCACAACTATGTGTTTGCATCATTAACAATAAATTTAATTGACCATAAATCACCCACTACATAACTATATAACTTTTCCCATGAAAAATTCAACTATTAAATACCATTAATTTTGTATATATTTTTTGTACAGTTTAAACTGTACAAAATTGTGTAGCTTTATTCTTAAATTTCCTCCAATTTGCTTTGATTTGCTAGTGTAAATTCAATTTCAAAAATTTTTCGGTTTGATGTAACCTTGGTATAGCAAGGATTTCACATTACAAATTCGTTTCAGTTTGATTAACAAATAATTAATTCTTTTTTCGAAAATATCCCGAAACATCCATTATGAGTAGATATTTTTTGGAAAAAATGGAAATTCATAAAATCAGATAATAATCTGAGAGACACATAGGGGGATTGTATGTTTACCGGTAAACAAAATGAAACGACAGACAAAATTATGCTTGAATTTGCAAAAACAATTGAAATGTTTGGTTTAACACCGTTGGAAGCAAGACTATTTGTCTATTTATATATTAAAGATAAACCAATGACATTGGATGAAATGAGCGAGGCATTAGGTAAAAGTAAAACCTCTATGAGCACCAGTTCCCGAAATTTATCCGATTTAAACCTGGTAACGAGAGTCTGGAAAAAAGGTGTGCGAAAAGATTTATATGAGGGTAACTCCCAGCTTTATAAATCATTTATGAATACATACACAAATAAATGGATTGATGCTGTTGATCATCAAAAAGATTCGCTGGAAGAAGTTCGTAAAGAATTAGAGCAGCATAATCATGAGCAGGATCCCAAAATTCATCAGCAGCTTCTAAAAATAATTGAATTCCATAAAGAGGTTGAAGCATCATTCCGGAACATAAAAAAGGACTGAAAAAACCTGTGCCAGTTACCTTTTTATGTTCAGCTTTTCATTAACGCTTAATATTTTAATAAACTCGTCCATTAATGAAGGGTAGTACCCTTCTTTTTTTAATGCATAAATCGTTATATCCGGATTCAGCTTTTCATTAAGCATACCTGCAAAATGAATCAGCAATAACGTGAAATCCAAAAACCCCTCCTCTTTTTGGGCCACATATTGGTTATTCAATCCTGCCAGCAGATCCATCAGTTCTTCAAACTCCGATTCAGTTACGTTACTTTCAATCAGCAATTTAATCAACGGATATTGATTAAAATCGATAATTTTTGACAGCAATCGCAAGTGAAAGGCCGCTGTTTCATTTTGTTCGATATATTTCAACAGAAAGACCTCCCAACAGTTAATTTCATCCCTGATATGACAAGCCTAAAGGCAGTCTGAAAAAAAGTGAAATTTTTTTGGTTAAAACTATTGATTTTTACGGTAAAACGTACTATTATGCTTGAGGACTAATAAGAACCTGATGCATTTTAACAGGAGGGATCATAAAATGAATTGCTGGAAAACTGTTAATTTGAATAAAGAGTTTGGAATAAACAGGTTGTATCTTCTTTCATTTTTGATCGGCCTGTTGACATTCATATTTCTGTATGTGCCTTTTTCAGTTATGCACAATTCCGTAAATATAAATGAATTCGGGATTTTCCCGTTGATGATAGCATTATTCTTTTTGCCTATAATCCACGCCTTTATGCATATTTTACCATTAAATATGATGAATAATCGAGCAAAGTTACTGTACAGCCGAAAAAATGTATTATTTCCCTATGTTAATTATTATACAAAAAAACCTGTACCAAAAAAAGTTTCATTACTGGCTGCATTTGCACCAACCATGTTTATAACGATCCCAGGTATAATGGCAACCTATATATTCGCTGAATACTATGTATACTTTTTACTATTCACGTCTGTTCATATAGCAATAACTTTTACCGACTTTTTATATATCATTAATATATCAAAAGCACCTAAACAATCACTTATTGAGAATAACAATAATGAATTTGCCATATTAATTAAATCGCATAATTAAACTAAAGGGACCTGACAATTCACAGTCAGGTCCTTTCTTAATTCTGCCTTTCCTGAAGAAAATTTATTGCTAATAGTTCGCAGTTGACATGAAAAGTGAATTAAAAATAAATCTGATTAGTAACAGTTGGCGAGACTCTCTGACCGCGCACCTTGAACGCTTTCCTAGCCCTAGTTTCGGAATGAACTCCTGAAAGCACTTTTGTACCGGGAGTTTTCATTTTTTATTTAGTCACTGCAATCTTATATAAGCCTATTTCGATTTTTGTTTATCCTATTCATACTAAGAACACGCACCCTTTACATTATTTCAGGTATCTATAGCAGAATGAAACTATGGCTAGTTTAAATCAATCTCTTTTTTATCAAGAGAACGCTCCTCATGAGGATTTCTAGTTTAAATTGATCTCCTTTTCTTCGTGAGAACGTTCCTCACGAGGATTTCTAGCTTAAATCGATCTCCTTTTCTTCGTGAGAACGTTCCTCATGAGGATTTCTAGCTTAAATCGATCTCCTTTTCTTCGTGAGAACGTTCCTCACGAGGATTTCTAGCTTAAATCGGTCTCCTTTTCTTCGTGAGAGCGTTTCTCACGAGGATTTCTAGCCTAAATCGATCTCCCTTTCTTCGTGAGAGCGTTCCTCATGAGGATTTCTAGCTTAAATCAGTCTTCTTTTCTTCGAGAGAAAGTTCTTCTCAATAATCTCTAATCCAACAATAGCAAATTTAAGCAGAGCGGAATACATGCACCTTCATTAGGGTATGCTGGCCCGCTTTTAGTCGTCCTTCCTTCTAATGGTAGCTAAGACATCGGTGAGACACCAGCCCGATAGCAATCTTTTCTGGGAGCATGAAACTTTTCATAGTAGTTCGCAGTCTATGAAAACTATTTAACAAAGTTATCATTCTTGATGATGCTGCAAACAGCACAAGTCTTATGAAACCAAAAATCAAATTTATACTGTTCATGATGACCATCTTTTGATACAGTATTAAATATGGATTATGTGGTATGCTTGTTAAGGAGGTTTTTCCATGAGTATTCTTTTCCCCGTTTATGCGGTATTTATATTATTGATATTTAACTCGTTGACACATCAGTTTTGCCTGAAAATGGAGATGAAAGAACGGAAACAATCTACTGTATTTCGGGTAATAAATATCATGATACTCGTATTACTGGTATCTTCCTACGTCAAGGTGTTAAATGTAACGACATAGTATTTGATATTGCTTATCCTATTTTTTTTGCAATAAAAATGGTATATTAAATCAGATAATATTATTAGGAGTGTTCATAACATGAAAAAACTTGCAATTGCAGTAACACTTTCAGCCAGTGTTCTTGGTTTGGCAGCTTGTAATTCAGATAATGGTGATTCTGAAGTAGTTGCGGAAACGAGTGCAGGAGATGTTACAAAAGAAGAACTTTATCAGGAATTAAAGGATCGTAATGGTGCTGCCGTTCTTAAAGAATTAGTTACAATGGAAGTTTTAAATGATAAATATGATGTTACTGAAAAAGAAGTTGACAAAGAAGTTCAAAGTATTAAGGATCAATTAGGAGATAAGTTTGATTCCTATGTCAAGCAACGTTTCAAAGATGAAGCAACACTACGTAAAACAATTCGCAACAGTCTTCTACAGGAAGAAATGGTTGCCGAAGACATGGAGATTACCGAGAAGGATTTAAAAGAAAAATACGAACGCATGAAAAAAGAAGTACAGGCACAGCATATACTGGTTAAAGATGAAAAAACTGCAAAAGAAGTGAAACAGAAGCTGGAAAATGGCGGAGATTTTGCTAAATTGGCGAAAGAATATTCCACCGATAAATCCAATGCAAATGATAGTGGGAAACTTGGATATTTCTCAACCGGCAAAATGGTACCTGAATTCGAGAATGCTGCATATAGTTTAGAAGTAGGTGAAATCAGCGATCCCGTTAAAACACAACATGGTTACCATATTATTAAAGTAACGGACAAGCGTGATAAAGAAGAGGATATCGGATCATTTGAAGAAAACAAGGATACAATCCGCCGCAATATTATAAATCAGCGTATGGATGTCCAAAAAGCACGTGAAAAAATGAATAAACTTGTTGAGGATGCTGATGTGGACATTAAAGCTGAAGGCCTGGAAAACATTTTTGAACAACCGTCAGGCCAATCATCAGGTCAATCACAAGGCTAAAAAATATAGATAAAAACGGCTGATCCATATATTTAATGGATCAGCCGTTTTTCTTAAAAGATAAAGAAACCGGCTCTCTCGCCGATTTCCACCAATCTGACTTCTGGCTTCTTGCCTCTGGAAAGACGAGGCTAAGCCAAGTTTTTCTTATTGTGATACATGCTGTTTCTCATCCCGCTTCTGTCGTTCCTCTTCCATCCGTTCTATATAGACTTTGCCTTCTTTCTCAATAAACTCCTGTTCCAGTCTCCGTTCGGCACGCATTGCCCTGAATGCCATGTATCCACTGAGAAAAATGAAAATGATCATCATAAAGACCCACCAAGGTACTCCAGCAATCACGATTAGCCCTCCTTGTCCATCAATCTACAACATGTATATGTACAAAAGGAGAGAAAAATGACCGGTTTTCAGTTCTCTTCGAATAGCGGTTTGTAAAATGCCCTGTTATCCATCGCAAACATCCGCTCCGTAAACTCTCCGGGCTTAACCTTAGCTAACGAACGGTTCAGCATATTCATTTTTGCATCGATTAAATCAATCAAGTGCAGTAACTCCGCCTCCCGGACCAGCGGTGGTTTCGGACTTCCCCACTCTGCTTTTCCATGGTGGCTTAACACAAGATGCTGCAGGATTAAAACTTCTTCACCTTCAATTTGCAGTTCCTTGGCCATGTGACCGATTTCTTCGACCATCATCGGAATATGTCCAAGCAGTTTTCCTTCCAGCGTATACGACGTGGTAACAACACCGGATAATTCCTTCAATTTACCGAGGTCATGCAGAATAATTCCCGCATATAGCAAATCTTTATTTAATTCGGGGTATAATTTGTGCAGTTCTTTCGCCAATGAAATCATGCTGACAACATGATGTGCCAAACCAGAAACATATTCATGGTGATTTTTTGTTGCAGCAGGATATGTAAGTAATGCTTCCTGGTATTTTTTAATAAAAGCCCTGGTAATTCGCTGCAATGCCGGATTTTTCATCTCAAAAATAGCTTCCGTCAGTTTTTCCATCAGAACTTCTTTCTCAATCGGCGCTTTTTCGACAAAATCATCTACTTTGACACCATCTGTTGGTTGTGCCGGTCGTAAGGAAAAGATTTTAAGCTGTGGTTTACCTCTGAACTGATTGACTTCCCCAGCGAGTTTCACAATTTGTTCTGCAACAAAAACTTCTTCATCTTCTTTTGAGATGTCCCAAAGTTTAGCATCAATTTCGCCTGTTGCATCACGCAGGATAAGCGTCAAAAATGGTTTGCCGTTACTTGCAACTCCTCGCGAGGATTCTTTTATCAGAACGAAACTGTCAAATGCATCACCAATACTGTGATGTCCTATTCCTTTTTTCATTTGTTTCTCCCCCCTGCTGCGTATAGTTCAGTAAACAGTAAGGCTGAGGTGACAGCCATTATTTACTGTCTTTCATCGTCATTCTTTGGAATGTAATCAAAGATTTTCCCCGATTCAATTACCTGAATAAATTGCATAAGCCACTCATAATAATTCTGTGCGTATCTGAGACGTTCAATATCATGCTGAATTTTTCCTTTTAAAGAATCATCATTCGACTGCTGTGCGATCTTTTCCAAATCTGCTATTGCCTCATCAGCTTCTTCGATGTTTTTTTCTGTGTGATGACGCCAGCGATTTCCGAATAATGATGTAAATGACTTGTACCAATCTTCTTCTGATTCATACAAATCTTTACGAATACCCCGTTTAAATGTCGAGTCGACCATTTTCATGTCTGACAATGCACGAACACCGGTCGACATACTGGTTTTACTCATTTCCAGGGCATCACGCATATCATCAAGCGTCATTGGATTATCGGAAAAGTACAGTACACCGTACAATCGGCCTACAGAGGAAGTAATGCCGTACAAATTCATGTTTTTAGCGATTACCTGGATAAATTTTTCGATTATTTCTTCATGTCTTTCTTCGTCACTTGGTGTATTTTCTTTAGGCAATGGAATCCCTCCATCTGCATTATTAATCAATTTATCTGAAAATAGTTTACCATTAATAACTAATTTATGCGAACAGAACTTTTTGATAAGTCTATGATTCTTGCATCACTGGCATAGCCAATGACATCCTTTTTGCATGTGAAAAGGATAATTTGTTGTTTGCCGGATATGTCAGACAAAAGTTTTATTATACGCTCGGTTCGCACCGAATCAAAGTGTACAAATGCATCATCGATAATGAATGGTAACCGGTGTTTTTCACTCATTATTTCACTGATACCCAGCCTTAAGGAAACATACAACTGGTCAACCGTTCCTTGCGACAGCTCGTTTACATTGTATCGTATTCCATCATCAGTTTCTGCCCGAAACGGCTTGTTGCCCTGTGGAGGATAAATGCGCATGTAATTATTGTCTGTTAATGTCCGAAAGTAATGTGTTGTTTTCTCAATAACCTCCCCAAGATATTTATCACGGTAGTTTCGCTTCGTTTCAATTAACATTTCTTTAGCTGTCTTATACACCGACCATTCCTCTGCCAATTTTCGCAGCTGTTCCTGTTCCATACTGTACCGATGCAACATTTCCGAGTATGATTCAGATGACTCCATATTCGAGAGCTCTGCGTTTATATCTGCAAACGCCTTCCGATTATCGTCTATTTCTTTTTCAAGAAGTTTTAGTTGTTCTGAAATTTGTTTATGATGAACATCCAACTCGCCGTCTGGAATCACCTCTTTTTGAAGTACCTCTTGCCGGATTTCTTCGGGCAGAATCCTCACGAGCTGATCATTTAATTGCGCAAGTTCTCTTTCATGGCTCCGTTTTTCTTCCAGCAGTCTCCCCTGCTTGATAAATTCATCCTCTGTTTCTGAGCCGGCAATTGAAAACAGGTCTGTTATTTCCTTCTCATAAACTTGCATTTTTTTCTTCATCTCACGCTGCTTGTCTTCATTTTCGGCGATCCATTTTTCATATTGTTCAAGCAGTGTTGTCTTTTTTTGATAATCGTCAAGCAATTCTTCAAGTACCAGAAGTGTCTCCGCTGTCGATTTATTCGGCAATTCCCAATTCCGCTCCAGGAAAAACCTGACAACTTTTTCTTTAAACGCATCTTGATAAGTCAATAACTGATTATATTGCTTTTCAAACTGCTTTTTATCACGATCAAGTTTGGTAACATTCTTTAACGTATGAAAAAGTTCAGGCCAATACATTATTTCCAATTGCTGCAAAAATGGATATTGTTCGTGCTGTGAATTAATTTGCTCGGCCAAACGCTTTTCCTTTTGCTCAAATCCACTATTTTTCTCGTTCCATTGCAACATTTCTATATCAACTGATCGTAACCGATCCTTGACTGCCAATAACTCATTTTTCTTTTTATCATTTATTTCGAGTAATTGTTCCGCTTCCCGTTTCTCTGCCGGGGTAATCTGGCTATCAGCTATTTCTTCGCTTTGCAGCATATTTTCAATAGTTTGAAAGGACTTCCTGCCATTTATCGATTGAAACACCGCCACAGCGAGGATCAGAATTGATACACTCAACAAAAGAGGCTGACTTTGTACAAAAGCAAAAGCACCCAGAAGAATTGCCACTATTGAACCTGTGAGCAGCCAGACTTTAGCATTCTTCTCACTTTTCTCCTTCATTTTTTTCCATTTATTCTGTTGGCTGGCAGACTCCTGTCGCACCTTCTCCATATACACGTGCTGATTGTAATCACTTATTCGTTTTGTAAGTTCTTCCGCATGATTTTCCTCTAGAAGGGAATCATTAAGTTCTCTTTGCTGGTTGTTTAAGTAATCACGATTTCTTATGATTTGCCTGTATTCCTGTTGTAGTTGTTCTTTTGATAAGGCTAACTGATCCGCGTCATTTTTCAGCTGATTCCACGTCTTTTCCAAATGGAATGGCAGGTTGATTGTTTCTAAGTCTTCTTTTGCAATTCCTATATTTAACTGATCAAGCTCTGTGTCAATTTGCAAATCCAGTTTTTTAATTGACTCCTGGACCGTCCCCATTTCCTTTTCATTATGCAGGTAGTTTTGTTTTTGGCTGATAATCTCTTCTGCCGCTTTATACACAGGATTTTCATACATTTCAGCACGGATCAAGTCCTGCTTTTCCTCATATTTCTTCCTGTTGTCCTGAAGCACAGATAGTTCACTTTTCAGCGGCAGCAATTTTTCATTCAGGGTTTCCAGTCGTTCCAATCCATTCTCAGGAAAAGCAATATGCTCAGGGTAATTATCCAACTGTTTTATCTCATGTTGATATCCTTTGATTACCGGGAGTGCCTGCTGCTTTTTCTCCACTCGATAACGTTCTTTTCGTTCCTGCTTTAATTCCTCCTGTTTCTTAGTTATCATTTCAGTTAAAGTTAGCGAATTAGCCTTCTTAACCCTGTAGGCAGCCTCTGAATCCCGATAATTTTGTAATGACGTGTGCAACTCATCCAATAAATCCAATTGCTGATTGATAACCGGTTTCTTTCCGAAAGGTTTAAACAGGTCACCGATTTTCGTTTCCAGTTGCTTTTCAATCGCGTGAATATTCTTCGATCCGGTCATCCCGATACCAAGCAAAACTTCACTGAGTTCCTCTTCCTTCATATTTCTGATATCCATTAAATCCGCAGCAGAAAATGAAAAAATGGATTGATATGTTGCGTGTGTCATGCCATTTAAACGTTCCTGCAGCCACACTTCATCATGAGTCTGACCATCCGGCGTAGAACAAATCGCCGCTCCATTCCGGATTTCATCAAACCGTTCGATTGTAAACTCACCAATATTAGCGTCAAACACTGTCAGTCTTCCGCCCATTTTACTGCTTGTTTTCGGACGAAAGAAATTACGTTTTTTGGGAGGCAGACCAAAGAGCATAAATAGGATAAACAGCTGTATTATTGATTTTCCGGATTCATTTTCTCCGTAAACACCTGTAAATGCTTCCCCGGAAAAATCAATGGAATAATCAACCCATTTTCCGAATCCATAAATAGCAGCATGTTTTAACTGCATCCTCAGTCACCTCCATTTTTTAAAAGTTCATGAACGAGAAGTTGCTTTGCTTTATTTTTAACTGTCAATGCTTCTCCATTGGATATTGACTCCATATGTTTTCTCGCCTGTTTATGATGAAACAAATCGTTTACATAGGTTTTAACATCTGCTCCGTCAGCATGCCGTATCAATTCACTGACGAAGTGCTCTCCCTGTGCCAACTCACTATCAATATCAGAAATTCTGGATTCCACAGTCCAACGGTAAATATATTTCCATTGGGTTTGATGAATGAACGTTTCATTAACCAATTCAATGACGTCATCCAACATGTTTTCATCATGCCATTGTTGTAGTGTTGATTGACTGCTCATCAGCGTTATGTCCAGCAACTGGGCTCCCGAATGCTTTGTATATGCCTCTATCTCAGCCTGGATTTTGGCTTCCAGCTGATGAAGTTCCACACAATCTGTTACATCAACTCTCAGTTCATTAAACTGAAGTGACTGTAATGGCATAAATGTTGCTTTTGTATCTGTTTCTGATAATTCAACATGATAGCACCCCTTCTCACCAGTCTCTTTGCGGTTGCGCCCCTGAATGTTACCAGGATAGATTACTTTTGGCTCCTCCTTCAGTACTTCCCGCTGATGAATATGGCCGAGCGCCCAGTAATCGAAATCCTTCCTGGTTAAATCCGATAGATGAAATGGTGCATACGTATCATGATTTGTATTACTGTGGAGGCTTCCATGGAGCATCGCAATGTGGAAAGGAATTCTATCGGAAACCGGTTCATATTCGGTTGCTTTTTGTGCGGTTACTGAACGGTTTTCATAGCTGAATCCGTAAATTGCTGCTTTTTCTTCCCCGTCTTTTTTATATGTAAAATAACTTACCTTTTCTTCCGGGAAAATAAATACATTATCCGGGTAAGTAACCGGATGGATATTTCCATTGATAAAGTCATGATTCCCGTAGGATAAATAAACATTAATGTGATACCGCTGCAGCTGTTCAAATGCCCTTCGCAAACGAACCTGAGCTTTCAGGCTTTGTTTTTCATTATCAAATAAATCCCCGACAATCAATACAAAATCAACATTTTTATCAATCGCAGTTTGCACCAGCCGATCCAATGCTTCAAACGTACTTTCCTTTACGTTACGAAAAATGGACTCAGGCAAATGTGCCAGCCCTTTGAAAGGACTATCCAAATGCAGATCTGCCGCATGAATAAACGAGATTTGTTGTACCATCAACTCACCTTCTTTCTTAAGGAATGGTTGTATTTTTAGTTTATCAGAATTTTAAAGCGAATGCACGTTCGATTGATTAGTCTAAAAGTAATTTGTTCCATTTGAACTTTACTCCTGATATTTCCTCCATGTAAAAAAGGCCACATATAGTGACCTTTTCGTTATTTGTCCTTCCCGGATAATTCAATTGCCTTTTTAAAGTCCTTCAATGAGGTTGAGCGGCCATACATTAAGACGCCGCCTCTGTAGACCCGTGCACCAATTGCAGCAAACAACAATATTGTTGCTACCAGGATCCCCATCGATAAAGCTACTTCCCATATCGGTATATCAAGCATGCCGACACGAAGGAACATTAGCATTGGTGAGAAAAACGGTATATACGAAGTTACTACTACAAGTGTTGAGTCCGGTGATTCAAGTCCGAACATAGCAATGAAAAATGCAATCATAACAAGGAAAATCATTGGCATAATCATCTGCTGAACATCCTCAATTCTGCTGACAAGTGAACCAAGCATGGCTGCCAATGTTGCATACAATAAGTAACCGAGCAAAAAGAATACGATTGCATAAACATATACCGAGGCTGATGTATCCTGAATGCCAAAGTACTGAAATATTCCACCAGTTAATTCATCCTGCTTGGAAACAATCAGTGCATATCCAACGCCAATAATTAGTCCAACCTGTGTTAATCCCAATAAGGCAATCCCGATAATTTTTGCAAACATATGGGTCACAGGTGATGCACTTGAAATTAAGATTTCCATAACACGCGACGACTTTTCCGTTGCTACATCATTTGCAATCATCGTTCCGTATGTGATAACGGTAATATAAAGCAAAAACAGCATGACATAAACAATACCCCGTGCCTGACTAAGCTCTTCACTTGTTTTGGCATCATCGTCTAAAGCAACCCTGTTAAATGTTACGGGAGAATAGATTTCCGTAATTGTTGCCTGGTCAATACCAGCCTGCTCTGTTGCGGCAGCTACCTTTAATTGCTGCAATTGCTGTTGAATAGCCGACTGTTCACCAGCTTCAGCAATGTTATTGGCATAATACGTAGCTTCCGGTAATTGCTCATCATTTAATGACAACGTAATAAGTGCAGCATACTCCTCTTCCTGTACTGCTTCTTTACCATCTTCTTCCGTTCCGTCAAAAGCTGTCAGGTCCAGATCCTCATCAGCGCTTTCAACGTTTTTTTCCAGAGGTGCGAATAATTGACCTGTCTCATCAATAACCGCAATTTCATCAGCCCCATCATCAGAGAACGTTTCTGAAATGGTCTGAAAGTTTGCAATGGCATAAATAAATAATAATGAAATAATGGTGCTGATTAAAAATGATTTTGTTTTAAATCTCGACATATACGTATGTGACATGATAATCCAGAATTTATTCATAGGAAGCACCTACTTTCTCGATGAAAATATCGTTTAACGATGGCTCCTCAAGTTCAAATTTGCGCACAAATCCTTTTCCGTGAAGTGCGTCGAAAATTTTCCCTGCAATATCTTCTCTTTCAATTTGCAGCTCACAGCCTTCTGTTACAGGTTTATACCGTAGTACTCCTGGGTAATCCTTCAAATACTCGACTGGAAAATCTGCATGGACAATTAAATTCTTTTTGCCGAACGACTTTTTAATTTCCCGCAGTTCGCCTTGTACAACTGGTTTACCTTTATGTAAAATACATAAATGCTCGCATAATTCTTCCACATGCTCCATTCGATGTGAAGAAAAGACGATGGATGTCCCCTTCTCTTTCAAATCAATAACTGCTTCCTTTAACATTTCAACATTAATTGGGTCCAAACCGGAAAATGGTTCATCCAGAATCAGCAGTTTCGGCTTATGGATCACCGCAGAAATAAATTGGATTTTTTGCTGGTTTCCTTTTGACAGCTCTTCTACTTTTTTATCCATATACTCTGGTACCTTAAACCGCTTCAGCCAACCCTCCAGTTCTGTTATTACGTCACTTTTGCTCATCCCGCGCAGTTTTCCGAGATAAACTAATTGATCACGAACCTTTAATTTCGGATATAGACCGCGTTCTTCAGGCAAGTAACCAATTAAATGACTTTTTTCATAACTGATTGATTCACCATTCCATGAAATATTTCCTTCTGTAATGTCCAGCAAACCAAGGATCATACGGAATGTAGTTGTTTTACCTGCACCGTTGCCTCCTAAGAATCCGAACATTTCTTTTTCTGGTATTTCAATGGAAAGGTGGTCAACTGCTGTGTTTTCTCCAAACCGTTTCGTTACGCCCTTTAATTTTAGTGTCATTTTTCTTCTCTCCTTCCCATTTTTATGGTACGTTTTTAGTATACAATAGTTTCAATTTTTTGTGATGTTCTGTAAAAATTTTGCAATATTAAAATGAATTTAGCTTGAGCAAAAAGATTATTCACCGAGGAGGAACTAAGCGTGAGAACTTATTTTTTAACTGTCTTTGACAAATCAGGGGAGAAGTTACTTGATGAATCCTTTGAAGCTGTCAATAATGATGAAGCAAAGAAAATCGGCGAAGCAAGACTTGAAGAAGAAGGTTACAGCGAGCATACTCACCGTTGCGTATCTCCCGAGGCAAAACTGGTACTGTTTCACAGATAATATCCTTCACTATTATAATCGAATCATTACGCGAAAAGGTGGCATTAATTTTAAAATTTTTAATGCCACCTTTTTCATATCACAAACGATTATAGTAGTGAAGGTACTATTATTTTCCCATAAATTGAGGTTTGCGTTTATTCAGGAATGCATCGACACCTTCCTGATGATCCTCTGTATTGCGAAGGTCCCACTGAGCTTTTCGTTCGTTTTCCAGATAGTATTTTAATTCATCAATATTTTTATTATGGTACATCATTTTCGTTTTTAACATTGCTGTCACAGGTGAAGACAGTGTTTTTTCGGCTAATTTTTTCGCCTGTTCAGCAACTTCATTATTTGCAACGATGTCAACCAGCCCCATTGCTTTAGCCTCCGGACCTATTACCTGCTGCATCCCCCATGCAAATTGTTTTGCTTTCTGTGTTCCAATACGTTCGCGCAGCCAGAAGTGTCCGCCGCCATCGGGTGCCAACCCAATCCCGATAAACAATAATCCCAGTTTCGAATCCGCTTCGGCCAGTACATAGTCTGCTGTTAATGCCAGGCTCAGCCCAAGACCAACCGCAGAACCATGGATTGCAGAAATAACAATCTTAGGCATCATGTATAATTTTAATACTACAGATTCAATTGTTTTCATTACTTCTTCATAATAAGCCTTATCGGAAAACTCGGTCATCATGCCAATGTCTCCGCCTGCACTGAACGCTTTACCGCTACCGCTTAAAATAACAACCTTATCATCATTTTTTTCAACTTCATCCAGCACATTAAGCAATTCGAGCAGCATCTCTTTATTCATCGCATTATATCGATCCGGCCGATTCAAAGTAATATGGCTAATATTATGCTCACTCTTATGTAAAACAGTATTCATGTAAAATCCCCCTTTTAAACAGAACTTATTTATAAAAAATTCAACCATATTAGTATTTCGACATTTCTATATAAAATCCTTTTAAAAAAGCTCACAACCTTTTTGTTGTGAGCTCGTCAGTTATTTATTCGTTTGATTCTTCAGGAGTGCCATACAGCTCTTCCAATGGTTTGGTAATAATCCGGCTGACATCGTTGATCACCTGATTCAGACGCTGCTCCTGTTCCATTAATTTTGAAATATCTTCATGCTGTTGAACCAATTCAACTACTTTACGTGCTTGTTCAACTTCTTCTTCTGAGATTTCCTGACCTTGCATTTGTTTTTCCTGCAATTCCATTTGTGTATTTCTGAAATTATCAAACATTTGCTTAGCAGATTCATCAGCCATTACTGCATCGTAGGCCTCTTTCAAACCTTTGAATTCATCACTTTCACGAATTGCTTTTTCCAAATCATACGCACTATCATAAATATTAGGCACGATATGTCCTCCTTCATTTTCGTCTAAAACAACTATAACAAACGATTAAACACATGTATACCATAACGGGAAAATGCCTTTAATCGAAAAATTGGTTTTTCCCATTCATTTATATTGCTATAATGGAAAAAAGGACTAGGGAAAGAGGCATTCTTATGATGGAACAGTTACGCAAAATTTTTTCTTCATTAATTGTTTATAATGATACTCCAGCAACTGATACCGATAAATACCAGTGGTTTACTACCAGCGAAAACCAGGTTATTGGAATTGACAAAAATGAACTGTCTGATAAGGACGTCAGATTGTTAAGCACCTTTCTGCAGCCTCACAACATTGCTATCCCTGTGATGACACCGGAAGAACAACAGTGGAATACATATATCAGCACCGAAAATCCTGATGAAACCGATCCTGTAACATACCGGTTTATCTATTTTTCATTTCAAAAATATCAAATTGAACCCGTTGCGTTTAAGGAAGCTATTAACACTTTTTTTGACAAACAAATCCCTGTTCTATGGGTGAATGACCACGAAGGATTCATTGTTGAAGCAAATTACGATGAAAACATTTCATACGAGCAAATTATTGACGTACTGATGAGTGATTTAAGTGTAAAGATATACTTTTTTGTTGGTCCCTATTTGTATAAGCTTTCTGACGCCAAAGGATATTATCAGATGTTAATAAATGGGGCCAAAATCGCAGCAGGTTACTCTGAAAAATCAGTGATTACGTATATCGATGCAGTACCATTTCTGTTCATGGATCAAACCGAACAGAACATCCGTACTGAAATCATTGATACAATACTCGGTAAGTTTGCTGACGACGATGATATGCTTAAAACAATCGAAACATTTATTGCATGTAATTTAAATATATCGGTGACTGCCAAAGAATTATATATGCATCGAAACAGCCTGCAATATCGTCTCGACAAATTTACCGAAGTAACCGGTATCGATATAAAACAATTCCACCAGGCTATGACCGTGTATCTGGCATTACTGGCAAGAAATTAGGCTGTTTTAATAAAAAGCTTTTTTTATGAATTTGCTTCTTTTTAATCTTTGCAGTGGATAATATTTGATCAAATTTCATCAAATCTACACCAGGCCAGATACAAGAAGGCGGAATCAGAGGATCCGTTTTGCTCTCTGATCCAAAGACTATATACACTCAATGCGCGTCGTATCGAAGTGATTCGAAAATGCAGCACCTTTATTCTGCAGAAGTCCCGCCAGTAATTTCCGCAACGTTGGACTATCACTCTTATAACGTTACGTCACAGTTTGGATTCCTTATTTGTGAAATAGTATAAAAAGGTTTGATTAGCTACTTCATTTCTCAAAAAAGTTAATATATTTCTCCTTGCTACTTATCTCAACTAAAAACGGTAAAAGTGACATAGCTAAAAGGAAGAAAACAAACATTAAAATTGGAACGTGGATTCCTGGTTCAAAGAAAAAGTTAGCTAGCAAAGGTGATAGTATAACAGGAGTTAATAAAGCGCATTTTGTTTTTGACTTTTGGGTTTGGTATTGCTTTTCTCCGCAGTAAGGGCAAGTCATTGCAGGGTCTAATGTAGTAGTTTTTTTGATAGTCTGTTTCCAACCCCATTTGTTATTGCAATTCTCGCAAGTCGGCATCTTATTTACCGCACTCCTTTTATTAACTAAATTTAACTAAATCTAAACTTAATTCCCCAAAAGGTATTCTCCTCTGTTACCAAGAAGAATGTTATTTCAAACCCTCGGATTTATTTCCCGAGGCCAGCAGATGGAGTGAAACCACAAGCAATCTTTGCCTGTTTACAATCCCACCAAACTGTATACATAGGGGATTCCACACCTACGTAGCCCGCGCGTGGCAATCGCTTTTTGGCTTTCTTTCCGATATTAACGGTGCTGTTGATATCTCGCGAAAGCGTTGTACCGCAGTTTACACATGTAAAGCTGCGAATAGATGGTTCTTTCTTCTCCTTATTGCCGCAAACACAACAGGTTTTCGTTGTATCACGTTCATCAATTTTATAATAATGTTTGCCATTTTTTGCTTGCACCCAGTTTAAAATACTGCGAAATTTACCGACAGGTGTTTGATTTAACATCGCCCTTCGCATCGTTCCGTACGTCGCAACATCTGGTGATGGTGTATAGTCACCAATGTAAATGGCATCATAACGCTTTGAAAAATAATGTGCATAACTAAATAACAACGTCTTCATTTGTTCTCGACGCTTCAATTCAGCTTTCACTAAAGCACAATTGAGTCTTTTCCAGCGTTTACTCGGTTCAAAGTAAGTGACCTTTTCAGTACATACGAGCTTGCTTAGCTTTTCGCATTTGTCCCGTCTGGATTTAATATCATCAATGCGTTTATCCCGATATTTCAGTAAAGCATTCATTGATTTCAATTCGTATGACTTCCCATCACTACCAAGACCCACTGCCAGATTTTTATGATTTGGATCAAACACAATAAATGATTGTTCGTTCACTTGCTCGATTTCTTTGCAGTCTTTTATGGTGAAAATGGCATAATAGGAATCCAAATCTTTTGTAATGCGAAGCGTTTTTATTTCTTCTGTTTCGCTTAGTGCAACACCCTCCACAAGACCTACGTTGATGCAAATAGATTTTTTCATTTTTTTATCTGTTTTCTTTGCTTCTTTTAATTCCTTGTCTGTTAACCTTCCAAAAGTTATGGAAAGTTCACTGGAATTCACTAATTTGAACCCTTTCTTAGGCTCATCGTAATACAGCGAAAACCATTTCTTTTTCCAGGAACGATACTTCGGCTTCTGATTGGCCAGTTTTTCATCAAAAAAACGGTTGTAGGCATCATTTAATCGTAATGCCACATTTTTTAAAGGAGATGAATGGACTTTATATAAAAATGGGTTTTCCTTTTTTATTTTGGGTACCTCATTACGCAAATTTCTTCCGGAAAGTAACCTCTTCGCATTCCCATCTCGATAGTCTTCCTCAACCGCATCAAGCAATTGATTATACAGCCAATTGCACATTCTGGACTGGGAGTCTAACAGCTGTCTGTTTTCTTTTGTAACAACCAATCTGACTTTTTTATTGTACGTAAGCATGTTCGTTGTCCTCAATTGCTTGTTTTACTGTCTGTTGCAGTCTTTTTCGTTTATGACTTCTACTTCCGTACAAACGACTGCTGAAAACGGTTATAATGGAAAGCATATCTTCAACTAATTCCTGTTCGTATGTTCTATTTTCAGTATGGTTAATGATTTCAATTTTCACATGATGGAAGGCGCATATTTGTTCCATTAATTCGTAGCCAAATCGTAATAATCGGTCTTTATAGTTGATGACAACTTTCTCCACCTGATTACCCTGTACCAATTGAATTAATTCTTTTAATCCTTTTTTATTGTAAGTCAGTCCACTGCCCAAATCTTCAATAATACGAAATTGATATCCATTTGCCGTGCAATACTGTGTAACGGAATCAATTTGCCTTTTTAGATCCTCTTTTTGATCTGAAGATGAAACACGACAATAACCGATAACCAGTTTGTCTTTGATTGGCTGAACATCACTTTTTATGGAAGACAATGCTTCGATAGAAAATCTCCTGTGTCCTCCTGTAGTGCGGCTGGAAACTATTTTCCCCTGATTTTCCCATCTTCTAAGTGTATTAGGGTGTACGCCAAGCATTTTTGTTGCTTCTTCCATTGTATACACTTCTTTAACCCCCTTGTGATTAGTATACTTACATTATTCGACAAAGGAGGTTAGTTTTCCTGCAAGAAAATTGTTAATTTTAAATAATTTTTATTATGCTGTTTTATTACCCCTTCCCCGCATATTATGCTTTACTGGTTCAACTTTAACATAACTTTCTTCATTAATATGGTGCTTATAAACAATTTAGCCGCCGAAGCTTTTTCCAGATAGGCTACCCGTCAATCCTTTGAAATGGAACTAATAAAATCTTTCCACAACATTATTATTTCCCTTCAAATTCCAACGATAACGTAATTTTATTAGTTTTCATCAAATTCCTTCTTACTCAACAAAAATTCCTCTTACAAAAAGGACGCCAATCCTGTTCAGGAAACGCGCTCATTTGCTTAACAATTAAAGAAAAATGAGCGCAAATCTTCCTAACCAGGATTTTGCACCCATTTGCAGACTCTTTATTTTAATTGATTTGTCCAAAACCCCTGACTTTATTCTGCTCTTGCTCTAATTCTTTGACAGACCTTGACCTAGGGCGTTTTCCTTCCCATTGCTTTTTCGGATACTTATGTTTTTGATATTTTCTCCAGCTAACAAAAATGAAAAATGCTACTGCAAACACAACAGACAAGATGTTGCTAATCATTACAATCACCTCACTTCTAAAATAACAAATTTTTCAGATTAATCCAATCAGTTATCGCCAAATTATAAAAATTCTTACTACTCACAACAATACAACCTTTCTATGCGATATTGACGTTATTCCTTATTAGATATTAGGGCCCGATTGTTTAATAATTTTTATCCAAAAGCAGAAGTAGATAACTACTTCCCAAAAGGAAAAATGCAACTTGAGTTACAACATAAACTGTAAGCTCAACTGAGGTCAGTTTTCGTTCCTTCTTGGCTTTTTTGAAATGGAAATAATAATAAATTGCACATATAAGCAACGCTACCCCTGATACTTGGAATATTATTTCTAATAACTCAACCAAAAAATCTTCCCTCCTACTAATGGCCTGATTCCGCAATACGGGACGCACAGATCCTTATTGCAGAAATGCGCCCAATCGTATTGTTTGATAAACCCGTTAATTTATCTCCTCTATCCGCACCTAAAAACGTGAATATAGCTGAAATAATAACAAAATACGCCCAGTAGCTGTTGTTGTAAATCGCCAACACTATGCCAATAACTCCTAATAATAAAGACATTGCTGTTAATGATCACCATTTTGTGTCTTTTAATACTGCCCAGTTCAAACATTACACCCCTATCGCTCCCGATTCCTAATTAAGTCAATTTTATTTTCGTTGATGTTTTTTACCCGTAACACTAATAAACCAACCTAAAACGATGAGTATGTGTCCTATTGTTCCTAAAGTCCTACTAATATCTTCCCATCCCCTTTAAATCCCCCTAACTATTTTAATTAAATTTTAACATATTTTACTAAACAATCTGGTCCAATAATGCGATTTTAGGCTCTGTCCTTTATTCCGTTCTTGCGCCCTTTTGCGGCAGAGTTTATTTAGCTTTGGCGTTTTTTGTGCCTACAAACATTATTAAAAAGGTATTTATACCAATTATCAGACTTATAGACAGACTTTCATTTTCTATAAGGAAGAATATTACTATACTGACAATTGCCGCAAACAATCCCCATATCAAGCTTGATAGTATTCTTTTGTTCATTGCATACACTCTCCCTTTTAGATTTTGGCCCAATTCTAAAGGGAACACCTTAATTCGACTTTTGCGCCCGTTCGTATAGTGGAAGAAACCATTTCTCATATGAACTACTTCAAATTACCGTTATAAAGTCTAATAATACTTCCCTGTCTTCCTCAAATGAAGGAGACAAATCTGGGTGTTTTTGCAATTCCCCTCGAGATGGAGGAAAAATACTGTAAAGCTTGTGTGGTTTGAACTTAAGAAGCGTCCTTTCAAAAGGTGTACTTTTTGAAAGATGCTGTTAACAGTGCTTTTTACGTTTCATAAATACAACATAAGTTATTTTGAAATATGGCAAAAGGATTGCAGGTAATTTGACACTGTATAAGATATTCTGAATCGAACCTTTTCGAGGGGTTGTGCAAAAATACCCAATATACGAGTAGCGATGTGCTGGGGGAAACTCACTTAACTCTCCCCTTCAATTCTTGTTTATCCTACTGCTGTGTGGATATTCGATGACAACGTTGATAACAGTTAAAGTTATATGGTTGCGTGTTTTCTTCAATTTTTTTAGTTTGAAATCCATGTTCCGATAGATAGGTTAATAGAATAGACAAGTGATCAGCTGTATTTTGTCTATCATGCATAAGAATAATTGGCGTCACTCCTGCATTTACTAATTCTTCTATTTGTCCAATCACCGTATCTAAATATTGGTCACTGGATAAGGACCAATCCCTGCTGTCAACATTCCAATCCCACAATTTAAAACCATTGCTGTCTAAAACCTCCCGATATGATTTAGTTAAATACGGAACACTGCCATAAGGTGTCCGAATCAAATTGGACCTGACTCCTGTAATTTGTTGAAGTGTCTCCTGTGCGGTAGTTATTTCATTAAGAGCAGATTGTTCAGATTTGTAAAAGTGGTTTAAGTCGTGCGTCACACCATGTAAACCCACAGCATGACCTTGTTCTACGATTTTGTCTACAACTTCTGGTGATTCCCTCATAGAAGGTTCCAGCATGAAAAATGTTGCTTTAGCATTGAATTGGTGTAAAGTATCTAAAATATCTATTGTTGCTGAAGTAGGACCGTCATCAAAGGTTAAATAAACAGTCTTTTCTGTATTTGAAGAAACGGATCCATTATTCGCCTCTGACTTATCTGATTTTGTTTTTCGGGAATCTGGTAAATCTTTATATTCCGGATGTAACTCAGCGCCTGGTGAATCTTTATAATCCAAATATAACTCAGCTGTTTTGTCATTAGGTTCTAAATCTTTACTACAGGCATAAAAAACAACCAAACAGCCAAGGAAAATAAATAGTATAAGCTTTTTCATAAAAAGACCTCTATTCCATTTTTTAATCTTGTAGATAGATTAATAAAATGAGATAAAGACGAAATGAAGATGAAATGGATTTGAGCTAAAGATTGGATGGCATGCTGCGCTGTATATTGCTGTATTGAGTTTTAGTCCTGACCTTAAAACACCCCATTTAAAAAGCCTTGTTCATCCGACTGTTCTTTGTATTCTTTAATCCCTTCAACAATTGAAGCTGCGACACGTGATTGAAGATCGTCCGTACGCATTTCGGATTCGTCCGAGGGATTTGTCAGGTAACCTACTTCAATCAAAGCTGCCGGCATTTCCGTATCCCTTACGACAAACAGATCTTTCTTCTTGATTCCTCTATCCCTGAATCCGGTAGATTCAACCACGTGTTTCTGTAAAATCTGAGCAAACTGGCGGGAATTATTGTTGTAGTAAAATGTTTCGGTGCCTGAAACACTCGGATTGGAAAACGTGTTGCCGTGAATAGATACAAAAACATCCGCATTCAGTTTATTGGCATATTTTGGTCTGTAGCGGCTTTCCTGCGAAATAAAGCTGTCATCTGTTCTTGTCATGAAAACTTCCATTTCCGATTCCTGATCCAACAGTTTTTCCACTTTTTTTGATAAACTTAACGTAAAACTCTTTTCATATTGGCCGCTGGCGCCTGTTGCCCCGTTATCTTTACCGCCATGTCCCGGATCGATTACCACCTTAAAAGCTGTGTTTTTGTTTTCACTGTTATTACTGCTGTCCTTAGTATTATTGTTGTTGTCGGAATTGCCGGAGCAAGCCGATAAAATCAAGATTAGAAATATGAGCAATGTCACAACCAACATATTACCTATCCTGTGATTTCTCCCGTTTTTCTGTTGAAATACCATCTTTCATCTATCCTTTCTTTTTCAAAACATCGCTGTACGTTTTAAAGATTAATAGACAGATGTAAAGATTAAGTGCAGATAAGGTCAATACCGTATAAAAATTTCGCGACTGGTAAAATCGGCTTTGCGGAGATTCCGCACAAAAAAAGCCATCCGTTCAAACCCATTGAACGGATGGCTTACATTCTTAATAAAAATATCTACTTTTTTTATTCAAATAGAAGTAAAACAACACGCCTTCTTCTGTATTCGTTACCCCATACGCCACACCATGAAGTTCTAAAATATTTTTTGAAATAGCGAGCCCTAAGCCCGTACTTCCTTCCGAACGCCCGCGAGACGTATCACCACGATAAAAACGATCCCATATTTTCTCTAAATGTTCTTCTACAATATGAGTCCCGTTATTTTCCACACTTACTTTTACACGATCCTGCTCTTCTATCGTGGAAATTCTAATGTTTTTATTTTTCGGTGTGTAACGAATCGCATTGGTAATAAAGTTCGTAATCACTTGTTCAATCCAATGCTGATTTGCAACAACTTTTGTCCCGGATAGGTGTTTATGAACATGTAATTGCTTGTTAGCGATGTCTAAAGCTAATTGTTCGCAAATATGCTCGATAACCTGATCAATATAGAAGACATCCATTTCCATTTTGTACGTGCCGGATTCAAATTTTGCCAATTCGAGCATATCAACAATGAGCATATCCATTTTATCGACTTCTTTTGCCATTGCGTTAAAATAATAATCTTTTTTATCCTTAGCGACACCATCTTCTAAAATGGAGATACAGCTCTTCAATATACTTAAAGGTGTCTTTAATTCATGTGACAGACCGGAAATAAATTCTTTACGTGTATGTTCCAGTTGTTTTTCCTTCTCGATATCCTCCTGCAATTGATTAATATGCGAATGCAGCGTGGTCGAGAGGCTATTAATATTGTGTGATAACGCACCAATTTCATCCTTTGACCTGACAGGTATGGTCTCGGAAAAGTCCAAATTGGCAATCTTGCTTGTCGTATCGTTTATTTGCAGCAATGGGTTGGCGATTTTTTTTGAATAATAGAAGGAAACCAGGACAATCAGGAGCAGAACAAATATAATTAAGTATACATAATAGTCTTCCAACATTTGTACAGCTTCATCAATTGGCTGTAATGACGTCATAGAAAAAATATAAGCCATTTCACCATTCACATCTTTTATCGGTCTGATTAATATTTTGTAGTTAATATCATTTTGCTCATAGTCCATTGTTTTCGCATGGCCATTATAATTATCATTAAATAGCAGATTCACTTGAAATTGTTTGATTTGTTCGATAAACACACGATTTGTGTAAATAGTTGAACGTACGGATTCTGCAGGTAATTGTAATTTCTTAATTTTTCCCGTTAAATATATCCGCGACCCTCCTGCTGGTGAAGGTTCTATTTCAGCGGGTTCTGTTTTAGTGCTGTTTCCATATAACTCTTCCGACAGCAGCTTATTCTCTAATACAAAATTCGTGTTCCGTCTGGTTAAAATGGCAGGAACTATTGTATCATCTTTCATTACCCCATCAATCATAATACGCTTTCCTTGTTCTAAATCAAACTTGACCCTTTCTAAATCTTCTAAACCGATAAAACTGTACAAAGGGATGGTAATATCGCGGTTGGCGAGCTCTTTATTCAGAGAAGTATCTGAATGAATTTTCACAGAAAAGTCATTTGTATATTTAATATTTCCTGCACTATCCAACGTTGTAATCCACATCGAATGTTCCTGGTAGAAATCCTGCTCCAGCCTTTTAATTGCCTGTACATTTTCCCCGGCCTTCAGGTATTCCTTCTTAAAAGATTCAATACTCGTTTTAATGTCATTTACCTTTTGGGTTGCATAATATTGCTTAAAAAATACAGTTTGTCCAATATAAATCGTTGCCAAAATGAGTATGCACAATAATGTTGTCAGCAAAAATAATTTTAATACAATGCCTTTTTTCATGTTATTCCCTCAAATTTATAGCCAGCTCGAATAACCGTGACAATACAATTTGCTTTAGTGCCTAACTTATACCGCAAATTACGGATGTGACTATTGATTGTGCGATCATCACCATCAAATTCATAGCCCCATACTTTAGTGATAAGTTGTTCCCTTGTAATAATAATCCCTTGATTTTGCATTAAATAGGTTAATATTTCAAACTCCGTGTATGTCAAAGTGATACTTTTCCCATCTACTGTCACTGTTCGTGTAGGGAAGTGGACACAGATACCATTACTGATTAACGTATCTTCATCAGGTAACTTACCTGCCCGGGCATAGCGGCTATCAATTAACCGTTTTACTCTTGCCAATAATATTGGCGGGCTGTATGGCTTTGTGACATAATCATCAGCACCTAATTCAAAACCTAGCAGTGTATCATCTTCATCCGCACGTGCTGTCAACATAATAATCGCTACATTGGAAGTTTTGCGGATTTTTCTGCAAACGGACCATCCATCTAACTCCGGCAACATAATATCCAGAATAATTAAATGTACGTCATGTTCTTCAAAAATAGCTAACGCTTCATTTCCATCTACTGCTTCTAATACTTCATATCCTGCATCTAATAAATAATCCTTAACTATTTCACGTAAAATGTCTTCATCTTCTACAATTAGTATTGTTTTTTGCATTTGTCTCCCTCGCAATGTCTAAAAGGTTAGTACCTATGAAAAGATAGCATAACGATGTAAAGATTAGATAAAGATGTTAACTTGATATCATTCCTGATAAACCCTATTGAGGGATCGTTGATGATTAATTGCGATACCCTACATTTAAGTTTTACACGAAATCGAAATTTTGGGCTAGCTCATACTTTAAATAAAAGCGGTTATTCAAGATAACTGGCCCTGTAACAAGCTTAGCTTTATTTCAGATAGGCACCCTTTTCTGGAACAGTCGTTTTCTGTTATTAGCTGGTATAACATATCCTAAAGTACCTACAGTGGTTTTTTTTAACACATAATGGTAATTACCCCCATGCAAAAGACGCCTCTTATTCAAGAATGGCGCCCTATAATTAAAGATCGCTTTTTACTTTTCTTCCTCTACCTTTGGAATTTGTCTGAATGCAAATTCAACTCGATGTATATTTTTGTTCTCATCTCTCACAAAACGAATGATAGTATCCTGCTCCCTCATGGTAAATAAAAACTGGTTATCACCAATTGGCTTAAGCACTGCATCAGGCAATCCAGCGGTTGTTAAATGCAACCTTCCATCTTCTACATAAAATTCATTTATCATGCCATCGCCTGATATGAACGTTCCCTCAAATTCCTTTAAACTTTCAAGTGCTAAGTCAACAACCTCAACGTTCAAGTGTGATTCATCGATGGGTTTGCCCAAGTAACCGGCAAATGCACCAAAAAGCAGTTTTGAAGATGGGGCTCCTGCTAAGTTTGCAAGCGATATTCCCGTTAGTCCGAGTTCCGGAAGAATATTCATCTGAGCCGTTACCCCTTTAATATCCCCACCATGCTGAATGAGCTTGTATCCAAAGAAATCCGGAGTGATCATTAGACCGTAACCGTAGTAAGTCCCATGTGCACATTGGATGTACGGTGTTGTCATGGACGCCACACTTTCAGGCGACAGAACCCCTACATGACCAACTTCTCCGTCATTCAGAATCATATTTGCAAATTTGAGCATATCATTCACTGTCGACTTTAAGAATCCTGCCGCACGCATTGCTGGCGCATCCCAAGAATTATTAGATCTAAATATAACATCTTCATTTTCTTTCTTTCGCATGTCATATAAGACGGCTATATTTTCATATCCCTTCAAATCTTCATAGTGAAAAACACTATGTTGCATACCGGCAGGCTCTAAAATGTTTTCTTGCACATATTGTTCATACGATATACCGCTGATGCGTTCGGTTATGGCACCTAAAAGGGCATAGGCGTCATTTGAATAACTGAATTCAGTCCCGGGTGCCCCAAGCGGTGTGAATTCTGCTTTTGCAATAGCATTCATTAACTCCGAATGTGTATCAATCGCTTGGATCGCATCCAATGGATTCTCTTGCTGTTGATCTTCTTCCAATTTTGGATCCTTTTCCATACTTTTCTTTATTGCGCCCATTAAAGTGGCTAGTGGGGGCAAGCCTGATGAGTGTGTCAAAAAGTGGTGAATCGTCATTTGTTTTGTTTGCTCCTCATTCGGCGTCTTCAATTCCGGCAAATATTTGATAACAGGGTCATTTACATTCAGCTTTCCCTTTTCTTGTAATTGAAGGATGGCAACAGCTGTAAAGGCCTTCGTTATTGAACCGACTCCAAAAACGGTATCTGGTGATAACGGAAACTTTGCTTCAATGTCGCGAAATCCAAACCCTTTCTCATAACTCAATTCACCATCTTTGGCTAACCCAATTGCAAAACCAGGTACTTTGTATTTTTTTAAAATCTCATCACAATATCGTTCGAAATCATGGATCCTTGTTTCTTGTTTCATAAAGTATACCCTTCTCTCTTTATTGTCTTCAGATTCATTTTAAACGTTAGAGGTCGCTTCTCCACCGTACATCAGAATGGGAATTTCTACGACTTCAGACCGATATTTTGATGTAGAACCTTTATCCCATTAAATAGTCCAATCAAGAAAACGGTTATTAGATTACCGCGCCCGTTTGTTTAGTACAGGATTTCCCTGTTTCGATAAAAAATAAGCCCATCTACAATATCATCAGGGCTTTTATTGCTGCAGAAGTATTTATTTTTCACCAGGAAATAATATACCGAGGACTGTGATGTTATCTTGATTTTTTTCATAATACACCCGAAATTTCCTAACAACGATTCGAGATATACCTTTATAGGTTCCAAATTCTTCCGTATAGGTTTCTACAACAAATTCATTTTTTAAAAATTCCTCAGTATCTAAAATCAATTTAAATATGAATTCCAGAGTCTCTTCTGATGTGAAATGTTCACTCCTAAACTGTAGAAGCTTTTCCCTTACAATTGGGAGCCAGATTATATTTTGGGTACCCACTATTCGAAATCCTTTGCAGAAAGCGAATTTAATAACTCTGAAGTTGACATACCTTTTCCTTTTTTATATTCACTTTTGCTTTCCTCGATCATCTGTTTAAGTTGAGGATTTTTTTCTACATCGGATTTGATTGAATTCTCATCCTCTTCCTGTAGTACGAGGGTAAATTTTCCTTTTCCTGGGATAGAAAATTGAAAAACTGAATTATCACGATCCATATTTTCTATGCGATTCATAAGTTCTTCTGAGGATTCAATAAATCCCATAAAATCACCGCCAGTTTGTATTTTCTTTATCATAACACAATATACGTTTCCTGTATTTTAGAAGCTCACTCCGGCTGCTTAAGCAAAGGATCTACTTCTGCAATCGCGCCCTATAAAGGAACAAGCAACATGGATTGGATTTCTTTAGTTAAGGGTAAGAACAAACTCTTCAACATCTTTACCACGCGCATTTGAATACCCGATGTCTTCACCCGAAAGTGTGAAGCCACATCTTTTTAAAACCTTAAGGGATCCTTCATTGTCTTTCGCGGCACGAGCATATAGTGGACGAATTGTAACCTGTTTTAGAAATTCTCGTAATGCATTGGTTGCAATTCCCCTGCCCCAATATTCCCTTCCAATCCAATAGGTTACTTCTGGATCTCCGAACTGCTCGAAATGTGCAACATGTCCAACTACGATGTTTTCAACAATGATCGTTTGGTTAATAATATCCCTATTCGTAAGTATTTTGTTCCAATGTTCAACGAAGCCATCCCAATCATTAGGATCCTTGCTTGTAAAGGCAGCCATTTGGTTTGCTTCACTGTCCTGCTGATGCTTAAAAAAAATAGGAAGGTCATCCTCAATCACATTCCGAAGCACTAAATTGCTCATTAAACTCCTCCTCTGTCGTTTACTTTATTTTAGCGAACGCATATTCCTGTGGCAAAATATTTTTATCGTGTCAAACCACCTTGATATGCTACTAATAATTCATTTCCTTCTTCAATTAAATGGCCCTATTCGGGAACTATTTTTTTCGCTTCTGCTTTGAACGTGCGGGCAAAATATTAATGACATCAATCTCGTAATCTTTTTCATAAACTGCATAAAAAATCAAATAATTTAACATTCGGTGACGGCTTTTTCCGTATGTAAGACAACGCAAACCTTCAAAAGGTCCCTGCTCAACCATCTTTCCGGCATATGGAAAAGAAGATAACAGTCGATCGATTTCATCAATCATGTTATCTTCTTTAGTAAACCACCATTCAAGCACATCTTCTCCTTGCTCCGAAAAGAAGGCTTGGATTTGATCCAAGCTCTTGTTAAACTCTTCTGTAAAATAAACCGAGAACTTCCGGTTATCTTCTGTCATGCCGTGACTCCTTTAACTGTTCTGCGGTATAGCGTCTCATATCCGGATTGTCAAGAAAACGTTGCAGTGATTTCTTTAATTCCGGGTACTCTTCAATTTCCTGTGTCAAATTATCGGGTTCTTCATCCAAAGAAGGTGTATCATGTGCCTCTAAAGAGATTAGTTTTCCGTCGACAACAAACATCGCTGAATTTTGATCATTCATGGCATTTGCTAGTTCTTCCTTCGCATTTTTGCTTAACGGTCTCATTATCGATCACCTCAAAAGTTACGTTTGTTATTTCCTTCTATTATAACACAGTAATGAGATTCCGGAACATCATTGCATCATTTAAACTAGGAAGATAAAAGTTTTTGAACACTCTTGCCATACATGAATATATGCGTTTTTCCCTTTGAAAAATTTGTATTCCTTTAAAAATATTTGCTGTAGAAATCATGTCTTAATTTCCCGCTGAGATGAGCATAAATCCTGGTTGTTTCACTCTTTTCATGACCAAGAAGGCTTTGAATCACTTCAAGAGGAGCGCCGTTGTCTACCATGTGTGTAGCATAACTGTGACGTAATTGGTGGAGGTGAATCGTTTGTTTGATTCCAGCACGATTAGAGATACGTTTAATAATGTATCTCAAAGTATCTACACTCATACGTCTTATGGGTTTACGCTCTGTGACAAATAAACAGGGTTCGTCATCCTCACGTTCATCTAAATACCTTTTTAACCAAATTGCACAGCGTATATTAAAGTAAACTTCCCTTTCCTTATCACCTTTACCATGTACTATTACTGAGTTTCCTGCGAAATTAATATCGTCTCGGTTTAATTTCGCAACTTCTCCAATCCGGCAGCCAGTCGAATAAAAAAATTCAAACAAAGCATTCTCCATCGGTGTATGACATCCTTCTCGGAGATGTTCAATTTCATGTTCGGAAAGAAACTTTGGAATTCGCTTACCTAACTTAGGCTCTTTTAATTTTGCAGCCGGATTTTTTAAGATAAAACCTTCCTCATGTGTCCATTTAAACAGCGACTTAATAAATCGTACTCGATGACCCAAACTAGATGGCTTTAAATGTCCCCCAGCTTCTCCCAAGTATTGTTTTAGATTTTCCGTAGTAATATCACTCATTCTGATATCTCCGAAATAACGCTGTAAAAGATCACGTTGAAAGCCATACATCTTCAAAGTAAGAGGAGAATAACCTTCAATTCTCTTATCAGACTGGTACTTTTCCCATGCTTCTGACAGCAACATATATTCACACTCCCATACTATGAATCAATTAATTTGATTCTAGTATGGTCATTGCGTGCAACCTTTATTCAACAATCGAAATGTATAACAAAATAAAAGCCTTAAGTAATAACGAAATTCTCTGTTCAGGACAGTGGACTTAACAATAGCTTGCATTTTTAAAACAGCATGCAAATTTTATTCTATTTTATACCGCGCTCGGCTTCTATTTCCTTACTTAACTCAGGAAATTGTTTCTTAAACGATTTTACCATTTTTGCTGTTTTACCAAAGGTGTATTTTTTGACTTCATCATAGGGAATCCATATTTCTCTATCCCTAATCTGTTCATATAGAGATGAAATAACTGTATCACGATGGTGTGGAGGAAGTTTTCTTGTTGTACGTATTTCCTTCATTTTTTTGTGATAAAGATTATAAAGCTCAGGAACGATCCAATTCTTTTGACTCTCTTTCAATTGTGAAAAGCGTTTGTTTGTTTGAAGAAGTTTCCCATTTACCTTTATATGATTTTTCATCAAGAACCTTCCTTTAAATCTTAGCTCATAATTTTTACTTAATTACTATTGTCTCACTTTACTAGAAAGAGAAAAAGACTCTCCACTTATTACATAAAAGCGCCCTTTAATTGAAGATTGTTCAACATACTCGAAGCTATAGACTTGGTTATGATATGACTTATTGATCTATTCTAGTCTGTATAAAAACCACATTTAAGTAAATAATAACCCTACCTTATCATACTCAAGGAGGTTACATAATGAATGAAGGGAACATTCACCTAACATCTGCAGAAATTGGTTCACTTTGGACTGGGTATATGCAGGATAGTATGTCAAAATGTGTCTTAAGTTTTATGTTAAAACATATTGAGGATCAAGATATAAAACCCGCTATTCAGTATGCTTATGATCTTTCATCCAATCATCTAGAACAGTTACTCACCATTTTTGAAAAGGAAAATTACGCCGTTCCAAACGGGTTTACCGAACAAGATGTAAACATAAATGCTCCGTGGCTTTTTACGGATACATTTTGTTTAACGTATGTCAATCACATGGCAAAAGTCGGAATGATAGCATACAGCGGATTTGTCTCTATGAGTACCAGAGAAGATATGCGAAATTATTTTATACTAGCATTAAACGAAACAGCTACGCTTTATAATCAAACAAGCGAAATTGCTCTTTCAAAAGGAATTAATGCCAGGCATCCTTATATTGAGGTTCCGAAAGAAACGGATTATGTGGACAGTAAAAAATATTTTAGTGGCTTAAATCCCTTTAGTGACAAGCGTCCACTAAACGCCGTTGAAATTTCCCATATATATATGAATATACTAACAAACGTAGTCGGGGTGAAATTATGCCTTGCCTTTGCGCAAACTTCGCCATCCAAAGATGTACAAGATTTTATGTTGCGAGGAAAAGAGATCTCGCAAAAACATATTAAGATTTTTGTTGATACACTTATGAAAGATGATATTGATGCTCCGCAGGTACCTGATACAGCTGTAAGTGATTCAACAACTCAAGCATTTTCAGATAAATTATTGATGTATCATATGTCACTTATAAGTGCATCAGGAATCGGAAACTATGCTACTGCTGCCGCCGCCAGTCAACGAAGCGATTTAATGATCAATTATGAACGGTTATCGTTAGAAGTTTCCCGACTTGCCAAAAGCGGAGCCGATATTATGATTAAAAACGAATGGTTAGAACAACCGCCTGGAATAAAAGATCGTAAAAAATTAGCGAAGAACAAACAAAAAGGCTGACCTTAACAAAGTTAGCCTTTTTAATTATTCAGTAAAACAATTATGATAATACAAATAAAAAGGAATTAACAACCATGCACGTGGCTATTACAATTTGGGCTATTATCGCCTCATGGCGATGGTGGGATCGGGAACACTTCCACAAGTGCCATACAACAATACTGTACATGTCATTATTGAATTTATTATATATTTTTTTGACTAGTGGTTATATATTGTGGAAGATTCAGCCTGACCTTGGACTTCCTTTCCCCATCGTCAGTATGCTGTATACGTTTATTATTTTCCCTTGCACAGTGATTTTATATTTGTCCCGTTATCCGAAGTCTGTTAAAGGCCAGATCCTTCACAACATAAAATGGATTATGATTTACATAGTAATAGAATGTCTGGGTAGTTTATTTGGTCGTATTATTTATGATCATAACTGGCATTTAGGATGGTCACTTTTGTTTGTCCTAACCATGTTTCCTATGTTGCGTCTACATTATAAAAAGCCTCTACTTGCCTATTTTTTATCCATTTTATTTATTGCTTTTATACTTTATAAATTTGAAGTTCCTTGGAAAGTTCCAATGAAGGATCGTTAATATGTTGGGGGTGCAATTTTTTATGACTATGGAGCAAATTATTTTAGTACTGGCGTGGGTAATCTCTATCTCTATTCTTTTAATATTTATTCCAAAAGATAAAATTCGCAATGCCATAGTAGCATTCCAATTTAAGCAGGTATTAACATGGTTGTTTGGTCTTGCTGTTGTTCAGATGAGGATGATTGAATATCCTGTCAGGTTGTTTGATTATGCAAGCAGGGCAAGTTTCACCTTTGAATTTCTTGCATACCCTGCAATTTGTGCCATTTTTAATGTTCACTATCCAGAGGGAAAAAGTAAAATAGCTCAATTTGGTTACTATGCTCTTTATACTTCAGTCATTACAGTTACTGAGGTAATACTTGAAAGATATACTAATTTAATTGTGTATATCCATTGGTCTTGGTACTGGACTTGGATAACATTATTTACAACATTCTTTTTGTCACATTTATTTTATAAATGGTTCTTTAGGAAAATAAACACTGGACATACCAAATAAATAGAGGGACTACAGCTGTTAATTTTGTGTAGTGTAAAGTTCCATAAAAAACAAAGGGCAGAAAAATGCTACCTAATACTACCTTCTGTTTCGTTGATAGAAACTGATTACGGTTCTTTATTTGTTCCGCAATATGGCCCGTTTGTTGTATAGTCAGTTACCTTATTTTTACCATAAAGAGACCCCTTGGACAATAGGGATCCAAAGGGGTAAAACTTCGCATTTTTTATTAACGTCACGAGCTTATTTTATTGGTGCGAAAATAGAGTGAAAAGATATACCATTAAAATCAGCAACTGAAAAAGCGAGGTTCCTGCTTAGAAGTTCAAGCTAGGCAGTGAGGTGCGAGCTGAAGCAAGCTCGGCACAAGACCTTAGGATGCGGCAGGAAGCATTACTAAATAGTGATAGCAAAATTTCCCTTAGAGATTATGTCGCATTTATTTCTGTTATGCCAAAAGAACAAATCTTTTCGGTAAAATATATACCACAAGCTTATAATTCATTTAAAGGTGCACAAAAACATTCCGTTTTTTTGTGCATCTTTACCATTTACGGGCTGTCCGCTGATTAGCTACACTTATACTATAAAACGTTTACATAAATGGGGGAGAAAATTAATGGCAGAATTACGACTGGAAAAAGTACAGAAATCGTATGATAAAAAAGTGGTTGCAGTAGATGATTTTAATCTGGACATTAAGGATAAAGAATTTATTGTTTTCGTCGGGCCATCAGGCTGCGGAAAATCCACTACTTTACGGATGATCGCCGGTTTGGAGGAAATTACTGGCGGGGAACTTTATATTGATGACAAGAAAATGAATGATATTGCACCAAAAGACCGTGACATTGCGATGGTTTTCCAAAATTACGCATTGTACCCACACATGAATGTTTACGATAACATGGCATTCGGACTAAAACTTCGTAAATTTAAAAAAGATGAAATTGATAAGCGCGTAAAAAACGCGGCCAATATTTTAGGTCTTGAAGCATATTTGGATCGTAAACCAAAAGCATTGTCAGGCGGGCAGCGTCAGCGTGTAGCATTGGGTCGGGCAATAGTCCGTGATGCAAAAGTGTTCTTAATGGATGAGCCATTATCCAACCTGGATGCAAAATTACGTGTTCAAATGCGTGCAGAAATTCAAAAACTTCATCAGCGCCTTCAAACAACTACGATTTATGTTACACACGACCAAACAGAAGCAATGACAATGGCGACACGTCTGGTTGTTATGAAAGATGGAATTATCCAGCAGGTGGGTGCACCCAAGGAAGTTTATGACGAACCGGAAAATGTATTCGTTGGTGGTTTTATTGGGTCACCGTCTATGAACTTTGTTACTGGAACATTGAAGGATGGAAATTTTGTAACGGGAGATACGAAGATAAAAATTCCTGAAGGCAAAATGAAAGTTTTACGTGAACAAGGATATGTGGATAAGAACATTGTACTGGGCATTCGCCCGGAAGATATTCATGATGAACCTGTATTTATTGATTCAACACCGGATACAAAGATTGCAGCAAATATTGAAGTTGCAGAATTAATGGGAGCCGAATCATATCTTTATTCCAAAGTGGAGGATCAGGACTTTGTCGCACGGGTTGACTCACGTTCAGACATTACCGGCGGCGAACAAATTGATTTAGCCTTTGACATGAACAAGGCACATTTCTTTGATGGGGAGACAGAACAACGAATAAAATAATTTAAACTGCATATTTTTCTAGCAAATGTAAAAAATACCATCAGTGGTATATATAAATAGAGGGAAGTCTTAAAGACTTCCCTCTAAACTATGAAGGGTTTTCCCCTCTTGAGGCCATGGGTTATTTAGGTTGTCCACCAAACTGCTGTTGTGCAGATTGTACAAGACGCTTCGTGATTTCACCACCGACAGAGCCGTTTGCACGGGAAGTAGTGTCAGCGCCAAGGTTAACACCAAATTCTGATGCAATTTCAATTTTCATTTGATCCAATGCTTGTTGTGCACCAGGAACTACTAATTGGTTTGAGTTGCCTGAGTTGTTATTAGCCATGTTATCACCTCCTGTACCCATATTGTTAGCAGAACTGTAAAACTTATCACGAATTATAGTTGGTAATTGTTGCTTAAAAATCCAGAAGGTGATAACAACTGTCGATTTGGTTCATCGGCAGATTTGCAAGGGTATCGGCGAGTCGATGTTAATCAAGCAACCTTCCTGCGAACCCTAAAAAAAGCCCATTACAACGCGGTAATGAGCTTTTTTTGTAAGTTCTTATTTAGGGTATGTCATTTCTTGTGGATTAACATATTGATCGAATTCTTCCGCCGTCAGCAATCCAAGTTCTACTGCGGTTTCTTTTAACGTCGAGTTATCCGCAAAAGCTTTTTTAGCAATTTTAGCTGCATTTTCATAGCCGATATGCGGATTCAATGCTGTTACAAGCATTAACGAATCATTTAAATATTTTTCAATTTGTTCATGATCCGGTTCAATTCCTTTTACACAACGCTCATCAAAAGACAGCATGCTGTCAGCAAGAATTTGACATGACTGCAGGAAGTTATGTGCAATTACAGGTTTAAACACATTCAGTTCAAAATTACCCTGACTCGCAGCAAATCCAATTGTTGCATCATTTCCCATTACTTGAGTTGCCACCATTGTAATTGCTTCGGGTTGTGTTGGATTGACTTTACCCGGCATAATGGAGCTGCCCGGTTCATTTGCCGGGATGGTGATTTCACCTATTCCACAGCGTGGTCCACTTGCCAGCCAGCGCACATCATTTGCAATTTTCATCAAATCTGCTGCCAGTCCTTTTAATGCGCCATGTGCATATACTGTTTCATCATGACTTGTCAGTGCATGAAATTTATTTGGTGCTGAAATAAAATTCTTGCCTGTCACTTCATTAATTGCTTTACATACAGTTTCAGAAAAGTCAGGATGTGCATTTAATCCTGTTCCAACAGCTGTCCCGCCAATTGCAAGCTCTTTTAGATGATGTAAGCTTTCCGTTACCATTGTTTCGGACTTTTCAAGCATACGGTGCCAGCCGCTCACTTCTTGTCCCAATGTTAATGGTGTAGCATCCTGCAGGTGGGTACGGCCGATTTTTACGATATCCTGAAACTTGTCCGATTTCTCTTTTATTGTATCTTTCAGCGTTTTTATCGCCGGCAGAACCTTATCCTCAAGTTTTAATACGGACGCAATATGCATTGCAGTCGGGAATGTATCATTGGAACTTTGTGATTTATTGACGTCATCGTTTGGATGGAGTGTTAAATCACTGCCCTGTCCTTTCAGCCATTCATTACCTACATAAGCAATGACTTCATTTACGTTCATATTTGATTGCGTACCACTGCCTGTTTGCCATACAACCAATGGAAAATGGTCATTAAGCTTTCCGTCGATAACCAGATCTGCTGCATAACCGATCGCTTCTGCCTTTTTCTTGTCCATCAGGCCCAATTCACTATTTGCTTTTGCTGCACTTTTTTTCAAAATAGCAAATGCCTTCGTAATTTCAACAGGCATTTTTTCGTCACCGATTGGGAAATTTTGTTTGCTTCGCTGGGTTTGTGCTCCCCAATATTTATCAACTGGTACATTAATTTCTCCTAATGTATCCTTTTCTACCCGATATTCCATGTTTTTAGCCTCCTTATGTACATAAATCGATATTATTATTCTTTTCTATTGTAACAAATTTAAAGCGGTGTATGTTAGCGGGAACATGGGAATAGTCACAAAAAAGTACATATTTCATTCCCAACAATACGGTATTTTCATATATAATACTTTACAAGAATGTTTTTGAGGTAAGGAGGATTTCGTTATGCCATACATTTGGACACATATGCTTTTTTGTGAAGATGTTGTGGATACAGTCAAAAATCCTTATTCACTTACAGAGCATGAAGCGTATATGAATCTGGGTGCACAGGGTCCTGATCCCTTTTTTTACTATAATTTCTGGCCGTGGATAAAAGAAGAACCGGTACATGACATTGGAATGCTTTTGCATACGAAGCATTGCGGACCTTTTCTAATGGACTTGATTGAAGCCGCAAAAGGGATGGATAAGCATATACAGGCATATGTATTCGGATTTGTTACACATCACATACTTGACCGCAATGCACATCCATATATTCATTACCGGGCAGGCTATGAAGGAAGCAACCATCAAAAACTCGAGGTACTTATCGATACATTGATGATGAAAAAATACCATAACTTAAAAACATGGAAGGTACCGGTATACAAAGAAATTAACGTAGGTTACACACTGGACAAAGAGATTGCCGGTTTACTTAATAAAACAATTAACAAACATTTTCCGGAAGTCAAACGGAACTCTCTTTCATATATTCAAAAAGCATATCGGGATATGAAGTTAGCATTAAAACTTTTGTCTGACCCATATGGTTGGAAAAATGTTGTCTTAAAACCGCTGATTTCATCATATTCCCACCAGCCGATTAAAAATGATGTGGATTATTTAAACGTGGAAAATACAGTCTGGCATCATCCGGCTACAAATGAACCATCATCCCAAAGCTTTATTGATTTATATGATCAGGGGAGAACAGAGGGTATTGAGATTATGACTGAAGTACTAACGTATTGGCAATCCCGGGATGAAACCTCCAGGAAAAGACTTACTGAACTTATTGGAAATATCTCATATGATACCGGTAAACCACTCGAATTAAACCTGGAAAATAAATACAGCGAGCCAATTGTTTAAAAAAAGCAGGAACACGCTTAACTTTTTCGTGTTCCTGCTTTTTTGTTTGGCTCTTTTCGCAAATTTTGCTGCTTTATAATCTCGTAGTTGATATAAAATGCGCATTAGATTGGTTTAGAATCATTTAATTAGGCTTTTTGACGCCGCAGCTGGAAAATACTCGCTTTCACGCCTCCGGGTACCAAGGCGACATCTGCTCAAAAAGTTCGTTTTCGCAGTGTCTTCTTAGCCGCGGGCAAGTGTCGAGCCTCTTCAGCTCGTACCTCGCTTACGAGTCTCGTCTAGCTTGAACTTCTGAATTACCAAGATATAATGAGCAATATTCAGCGGAGGAAATGCACGTAGACTCCTGTGGGAGCAGAGGCCTAGATGAGACTCCGCAGCGACGAAGGAGCAAGGAGACTCATCAGCCGCCCACGGAAAGCGAAGTGTATTTCCGCAGCGGCGGACTAACACTCGTATAAAGTTACGTCGCAGTTTATAGATATTGTTTCATTGAATACTCAACTCACGACAGTCGCTTTCTGCAGTTAGCAGTAAATACTTATTTAAACATCTTTCTCAACATTTTCCCGGTAGCTTTGCCTGCCACCCTTCGTCCAACTCTTTTTCCAACTTTTCCTTTTTTGGCAGCATTAGCATCACCAAGTATTCTGGCAACGCCATATAATACTTTACGAATGTTATTAATACGCATGGTTTCACTCCTTATTGTGGTTTAATCTATACTCCGTCATCTGATGCAGTTTGCCGTTTTGCCTCAAGGGCTCCTTGTTCAATATTGACAAACCTTAGTAAGACAATCCCGACGATAAAGAAGAATACCAATGAAACAATTCCGAGTCTGCTTGATCCGGTCAACTGTCCAACTAACGCAAACAAAAATGGACCAAAGATTGCAGCGAATTTTGATGATATTCCGTAGAAACCAAAGAACTCTGCATGTTTATTAGCAGGAACCATACGTCCGAATATCGATCTGCTGAGGGATTGTGCCCCGCCTTGAACTAAACCAACACATATTGCCAGCAAGTAGAAATGCAGGGCTGAGGACATGAAATATCCTAAAATTACAATACAGAGGTAAACGTATAACGTAATATAAAGTGCTTTTTTTGCTGTGATTTTTTTAGCCAGCCATCCAAAGAAGAACGTACAAGGAATACCGACAAATTGAGTAATTAATAATGCCGCGATTAAGGAATTTGAATCAATTCCGATGTCTCTCCCGTAAATGGTCGCCATTTTAATAATCGTTGAGATTCCATCATTGTACATCCAGAAAGCTAATAGGAAAATTAATAAATGCTTATATTGCTTGATATCTTTAAATGTGTTTCCTACCCTCGAAAATCCGATTGCTATATAGGAACGATCCCGTTTCGTTGCCACTTTCTTTTCTTCCCGGATATTTTTCAAAAGTGGGATGGAAAAGATAAACCACCATACACCAACAGAAGCAAAGGATACCTGACTGGCTACTGCTGCATTCGGCATTCCAAACCATGAATATTTTAATATCATCAATATATTTATTGCTAATAAGATACCACCGCCAATATATCCAAATGCAAAACCATACGAAGAAACCTTATCAATTTCATCTTCATCGGCAATTTCCGGCAAAAAAGCATCATAGAAGATATTAGCACTTGAAAATCCGACAGTACCTATTATTAATAAGATTGATGCAAATATGTAATCACCTTCGCCAACAAAAGCAAGCAAAATACTTGCAATAATCCCCATGTAGGCAAAAAACTGAAGGAATTTCTTCTTTGCTGCGGAAAAATCACTGATTGCTCCGAGTATAGGTGCCATTATTGCTACAAGCAATGCGGCAATTGACTGTGAATATCCCCAATAGCTATCTGCAAGTGACTGATCTACTCCGACTGCAGCAACATCATAGTAAAACACTGGAAGCACTGCCGCCATGATGGTAGTTGCAAAAGCTGAATTACCGAAGTCATACAACATCCAACTGAATACCGTTTTCTTTTTCAACTATGTAACCTCCTCTTCCATTTAGCATATCAGAAAAAACCGGTGATTAAATTAAATAATTGTAAAAAATGCGAGGAAATGTACTGTAACCATACATTTTCCCCGCAACAAAAATTAAGCCTTTTCCAATGTTGCTGCCACCTGGTTTGTTTCCTCAATAGCAGACACCAGATTTGTCATCCGATCCACCTGTTCATCAACCATTGCCTCCAATTGCTGAATGGTTGCTGTCGTTTCTTCAATTAATGAAGCAAGCTGATCAACTGAACTATCGATTGTTTCCGAAGATGCCTCAATATCATTAGCCTGTTTTGCCAAATAACCCAAATACCTTATAAAGTTGATAAGCTGTTCGGTGATTTTTTCAAAATTGGCTTTCGTTTCCTGAACATTCACTGTACTCTTTTGCAGCTGACCTTTGTTATTATCCACTTCTTTCAATGCCTGTTCTGCATCGTCTTCAATTGCTTGCAGGTTCTGGCTGATTTGTTCTGCTGTTTTCTGGGATACCTCTGCCAGCTTTCGAACCTCTCCAGCAACAACAGCAAACCCTTTGCCGGATTCTCCCGCTCTTGCTGCTTCTATACTAGCGTTCAAAGCAAGCAAATTCGTTTGTTCGGCAATTTCCTGAATTTTTTCCGTAAAACTATTATTTTCCTGCATTTTATGTACAAGGTTATTCATATTTTGATCGAGCTGATCGAAAGATTTATGAAATCCATTCATCGTTTCAGACAGATTATCCATGGACTTCTGCCCTTCCATTGATAAATCTCTTAATTCTTCTCCGTCCGCAGTACTTTTGGAAAACGATTGAATCATTTTTGATAATTTTTCCCCGGTTTGTTCAATTGTTGTTGATATAGTTGTTGCTGATTCAGCCTGTGACTGGCTTGCATGTGTTATTTCCTGAAATGCCTGGCGCATCTCCTGCATGGAACTGGAATTTAAATTACTGTCCTGTTCAATAATGTTCATCTGTGACTTAACATTCGATGCACTGGCCTGTACCACTTCCGCCTGTTTTCTTTGATTTTCCGAATGGTGTTCACTGTCAGCAAGTGCGTTTTGGGAATCAGTTAATAATTTTCGTGCTACTCTAACCTGAATGACCAACACTGCAAAAACAAGGATAAAAAATACAATTGTTATCGCAGTTGCCCTTGCGTCAAATCCGATAACCGCCCCTTTTTCTACAACAAAAAAGGTCAAAAGCGACAGACCTAAAAAACCTCCTGTAATCAATACAGAAAGTGACAATGAAATTGCCGCAACCGCCAACACATAAAAAGTAAACAGCATATTCGTCACATAATCAGAACTTACGATAATACTGAATGCAACAGCGGTTAAAGCTATTATTGCTAAAAAAGGTACTACTTTGGTCAATATTCGTTTGTAATGAAAAATGCCGATCAATATAACACTGACTCCACCGCCAACCCCCAATGCGATAAGGTTTTCCTTTGGTGCCCCGACAACGAGTTCAGCGCCAACTCCTAAAATCAATGAAAACAATAAAATATAAAACAATATTGCATTTTGCCGATGTGCGATCAGCTGCTTACCATTTTCCATTCATTTTCCCCCATATGAAAAAGTATCTATGAAATAAGAACTACATCCACCTCATTAAAAAAGCCTCACCAAACAAAGGTAAGGCCGATCATGATGAAGTCGGGATTTACTCCCAAATATAATGTCTGTATTCCTCACTTAATTGTAAAAACTTTTCTTTATTTCCTGACTCAATGGAGCTGTTTATCGCTGTTTCAAGTTTCTCCTTATTCCAGTTAAAGCATAATTCATCCAGCAGCAACCGTGATGACAGCTTCAACTCGTAGGATACTTCCCGTTTGGCATGAAGTGTTTTGCCTTCATACCGAGAATACCGATAAATCATTTTCTGTTTTTTCATGGAACACGCCCCCTTGTTCCTTTTTTTCATTATCCTAAATTTTTAAAAAAATTGCAAGAGAAAAAGAATGGGGGACGGCTTAGAAAATTAATTCTTCTATTATTTAATGCTTATTCTTAAAAATGTATCTTATGGTTTTATATTCTGATATGCCAATAATCCCGCCCCCAAGGCGAAAATAGCTAAGAGACTTGCCATCCAGCTGATATTACCTTTCATCAAAATAGCAATTACCGGCGGACCGGCTGCAACTCCAATGAACCGCATGGCACTATAGATTGAGGTAATGATGCCCCGTACGTCCTTTTCCAGGCTCTCCGTAATTAGTGCATCCAGACAAGGCAGTGACATCCCTATTCCGACGCCGCAAACAAGGAAAATGGAAAGCAGGTAAACCGGGTGATCCGTAAACGGTATTACGGCAACCGAACATCCGGAGAGTGTGATTCCAATGAATGTTACCCACTTCATGACTTTCAGATGATCTTTTATTTTTTTTCCCGCTATAAAAGAAGCAACTGATAATGCGAGTAAGGGGATAGCAAGTAATACTCCTTTCCAGACACCTTTATAATCATATTTATCTTCCAGAATACTGGAAAGGTAAAATAAAAAGCCAAATAAAATAAACATTAAAATGGCACCGATTATAAAAACAGCAACCAGCCATTTTCCATGTTCTTTGAATACATCTTTAGCAAGTCCAATATATTCACGAAAACTTCTGTGTTCCTCTTCCTCCCCTTTATTTTTTATAAGAAAGCTGACCATCAGTACTGAAATCAAACAAAATACCGGGATGGAATAAAACGGCAGATACCATATAAACGCAGCAAGAACAGCACCTAAAATTGGACTTAATACTTTTCCGGTTGTATTTGAAGTTTCAATAATTCCAAGCGTTGTACTTGCTTCTTTATCATTCCGGAACATATCACCGACTAAAGGCAAAACGATTGGAGCAGCGCCTGATGCCCCGATCCCCTGAAGTATTCTTCCGATCAATATGACCAGAAATGGATCATCCATACTTCCTGATGCCCATCCTGCAATAAATCCACCCAATCCGGTAATAATCAAAGATGGAACAATTACCTTTTTTCTTCCAAACCGATCGGATAGAAACCCTGCAAAAGGAATAAAAAAAATTGCCACGATCGAGTACATCGTTATAATATAACTTGATTGCAGCTTCGAGATGTCAAGTTCCTTTTCCATCACAGGTAAAATCGGAATCAGCATTGAGTTTCCCAAAGTCATTATCAATGGAATAGAAGCCAATGATACAATAGCCAGGCGTTTTTCCTGTGAATCCATCTTTGATGATTTTTCTTGACGTTCCATTAACAGACCCCTTTGCAATAAACATGTTCACTAAATTTAATATTCACCTCTTTAACATATTTATTCTTGGTTATATCTTTCCTTAATACAACTTAATTTTAAAGTATCAATTTGTATGGAGAACTCCTTTTTTGTTTCTCTAGACATACTAAACAACTCTTTGATAGACTGTTAAAGCTGACGTTACGGATTATTAGAAAACTTGGTTGTCACCAAGATCTTAGGTGACAGCCTTAGTTGCACTTATGCAGTAAGAAAGGATTTATACTTTCTTAACTGCCAAAACGTTTGCAGTAAAATATTGGAGTGCTATTTAATGATGCATGCTGACAATTTAAAAAAAGGTGAAAAAGGGGCCTGGATCAGTATCGGTGCCTACCTTATATTATCTATCACAAAGCTGATCGTCGCCTATGCCGGTAATTCTGAAGCATTACGGGCGGATGGATTAAATAATTCAACAGACGTGGTAGCCTCTGTTGCTGTATTAATAGGATTGAAAATATCACGAAAACCACCTGACGAAGACCATCATTACGGACATTACCGCGCTGAAACCATTGCCTCTCTTTTTGCCGCTTTTATAATGATGACTGTTGGAATACAAGTAATCATTGATACATTCGGTAAATTATTTGCAGGTGAACAGGCCAGTCCTGATCTGCTGACTGCCTGGACTGCTTTAGGGGCAGCGATTGTTATGTTTATCGTTTACCGGTATAATCTCTCATTGTCAAGGAAAGTAAAAAGCAGTGCACTGTATGCAGCTGCCCAGGATAATCGTTCAGATGCGTTTGTAAGTATTGGTGCATTTACGGGGATTATAGGTGCCCAGCTGGGACTTTTCTGGCTTGATCCGCTGGCTGGATTGGCGGTAGGATTTATTATTTGTAAAACCGCATGGGATATTTTTAAAGATTCCACGCATACATTGACAGATGGTTTTGATGAGAAGCAAATTGGAAAGATCAAATCAAGTATTGCAAAAGTGCCAGAGGTAAAAGAAGTAGTGGATGTTAAGGGACGAATACATGGTAATCAGGCTTTTATTGATGTTACTATTCTTGTCAATCCGCATTTAAACGTAAAAGAAAGTCACGCGATTACCGAAAAAATTGAAACACTTCTCGAAAAAAAGCATGACATCCCATACGCCCATATTCACATAGAACCATACCAAGATTGAAAACTCCTGTGACAGGCTTAGCGGTAATGTCACAGGAGTTTTGTTCACCCAAAAATTCAACCGATAAAATAATCTTTATAATAAATAAATGTTACTACGGCTGCAATGATAGTGTAAACAACAGCTGTGTAAAAAGTAACAGAAGGATTAAAAGATCGTTTCTCTTCTTCCATTTTAATTCCTGTTTGGGCTTGCGTCTGCATTCGTATGGAATTGGATATAAAACCGCCCGATGATGTAAAAAACCATATAATTACTGCCACACCAAGCCCGGATATAAAGGCGAAATCGATAAATTCTACATTAAACAGGGCAGCAACTCCCCAATTAATCAGTAATATGAAACATATGGTAACGACTGACCAGATAACATTCTTCACCCACGTCCCTCCTCTTTTCTTACTATACGGGCCATGCCATCATTTGTTTCAACCAAAAAGAAGCTGGGACAAAAGTGTTTTATCAATAACAAAATTCGAACATATTGGAAATGGTGCATTAGACCGCTCCGGGAATATACTTCGCTTTCACACCTCCGGGTACCAAGGCGACATCTGCTCAAAAAGTACGATTTCGCAGTGTCTTCTTAGCCGGGGGCGGCTGGTGAGCCTCCTCGCGCTGGCGCACTTCGGAGTCTCACCGATGCCTTTCCTCCCGTTAGAAGGAAGGCCGACTAAAAGCGGCCTTTGCGGCCAACGTCGGCATACCCCTTTGAAGGGGCATATATTCCCTCCGCTGTTTCCATGCATTGTTCGTCTTTTAGCAACACTTTTTTGTTTTGTCCCAGCCTCATTACTTCCTATAGTCTTTTCAGCAGTTCATCGATGTTTTCCCAGCCGTATGCAGTTTCCTGATACGTGCCTTCTCCTATGGTTGTCGCTTCTTCACCAACCGGTTCTGCATCATAGCGTTCATAAAAACGGCTTGATGGGTTTTGTTTCAGTACCCAAACGAGAACAGACTGGAAACCCAACTCCCTCATTTCCTCGCAGAATGCCTTAAGAAGTCTGGCTCCCAACCCCATCCGTTGAAATTCATCCAATAAGTAAATCGTATAAATTTCACTGTCGTAATCAAACCGCTTCGTCCGCTCCGGCCCGCCGGAAACAAAGCCAACAATCTTAGTATCATTTTCGATGACCAATGTGCTCTGATCTTTTTTCTGAATACGCAATACAGTTTCCCACAAAGTTTTGCGATTTTCATATGTCATGTTGGAAATATCTTTTTCATCAAGCAATTCGGAATATGTACTTTTCCAGCTGTTTACATGAATGTCTGCGATGGATGCAGCATCCTCATAAACAGCTTTTCGGATTGTAAACATGTGATAACCCCCTGTTATCGCCTGAAACATAAATCATCTGTTTATCTATAATGTGAAAAGAAATACGGTTACAATTGCTCCAATTACTACCAGAATTACATTCAAACCGAGATATGCCAGAACAATGGCAACTGCCCCGCCAATCAACCCGATGTGCGGCTGATCGGCTTTAACGCTAAGAATACCCGGAAAAATAAGTGCCCCCAACGCTGCGAAAGGAATTGCGTTCAGCCAGCGGTTCACCCAATCTCGAAACTGCAGCTTATCCACGATAAATGCCGGGATTGCTCTTGGGATCATTGTCACGAGTGCCATACCAATTATAATCACAATTATCATGACTGATCCTCCTTCAGTAAAAATACTCCGCTTAAACCGCCAAGTACAGTACCAAAGACGATTGCCCATCCCTGACTCATAAACTGACTAAAGATTACATTTACCAGCATTGCAATTACAGCAATTAAGCCAACACGTAATTCTTTTTTAACTGATGGGACAAGGAGACCAATAAACATGGCATACAGAGCAATCCCCATGCTCTGGCTCAGCTGCTCAGGTATAACTTCTCCCAGAACTCCACCTAATAGTGAACCCATCACCCATGAAAAATAAGCAGTTAATATCAACGCTGTATAAAACAGTGCACCTTTTTCCATTTTTGCTTCTTTTGTATGTAAGGATGATACTGCAAACGTTTCATCCGTTAACCCTAATGATAAAGGAATTTTCCAGTTTAGTCCAATACCCCTTAAACGATTCATAAAGGATAAGCTCATAACAAAATGACGAAAATTAAGGACAAAAGTTGCCACAATAATCTCTACTGCACCGGCACCTACAGCAATCATATTCGCTCCCATAAACTGGCTCGCGCCCGCAAATACCATCACACTCATTAATGTGAGTTCAGTCAGCGACATCCCAGCCTGCTTTGCCAGCACACCATAGGTAATGGCAATCGGCAGGTATCCGACCATTATTGGAAACCCTACCGCTATGCCTTTGCGGATCATTTGAATTGATTGTGATGAATTGTTTTTATTTAGTGTTTGTGCATCCATTTCCCGCTCATCCCCAATTTAAAAATTGAGACTATTATAACTTATATTTTTTATAATAAAAAGTATTTAGATTAAATTGACAGATACTTATTAATAATTATATTTTTCCCTCTCCGGTCAAATATTTGCTGCGAAGGTTTTAGTTTTTCTGCTGATGTTCCTACTGTTCTGCCGATGTTCTCGCTCTTCTGCCGATGTTTCCGCTGTTCTGCCGATATTTCTGCTCTTCTGCCGATATTTCTGCTCTTCTGCCGATGTTTCTGCTCTTCTGCCGATATTCCTACTCCGTTCCTCCCTCCTAACAAAAAACCCCTTCAAATAAGGGATTGTCATTCCAACACATCAACCAATTTACGCAGTCCTTCGAGCAACCTTGGTGACGGTCTGCAAAAAAGGGATTCCTCCAGGACATGAATATTGCCTTCCCGGATTGCTTTCATCTCGTTCCATCCAGGGCGTTTCATGAGAAGTTCCGGCCTCATTTTGGATTCTTTTACCCCGACCCAAACCATACATATATGGTCGGGATCACGCTCTTTAACATCGTCCCAGTCCGTTTGAACACTTGCTGTATTTTCCGTATCAAAAATATTCCTTGCACCTGCAAGACTGCTTATTTCAGTGAGCCAGTTTACATTTCCCGGTGTAAAGACCGGTTTTGGCCACCATTCCCAATATAAAACAGGTAAAGAACTTCCAGCTTTTTCATCAGCTTTTTTTCGGAAAACTTCCACCTCTTTACGAAATGCATTCGCTCGCTCCATCCCCAGTTCTTTTTCACCCAATGCCGTCCCAACCCGTTCGATATCGTCCGCTATCTCTGTTAAAGAATTAGGATTTAAAATAATATAAGGTAAGCGTCGATCATCAAGGGCTTCGATATTTTTTTCCATACCTGGAACACTCAATGAAGCGAGAACAAGATCAGGGTTCAATGCTTCCACTTTGTCCATATCAATTGAGAGATCCGGACCAACTTTCGGCAATTCCAATACTTCCGACGGCCAGTCAGAAAAATTATCAACACCAACAAGTACATTCGTCATGTCCAGGTATTCTACAATTTCCGTATTACTCGGACAAATTGAAACGACTCGCATCACGGTTCCCCCTCTGATAATAAAAATAAATCACTTATCCTGATCGGTGGTAATCATCGGACCGTCTTTTGTAATAACAACTGTATGTTCATATTGTGAAGAACGGCCTTTATCTGTTGTTCTGGCTGTCCAGTTGTTCGAATCCATCTTACTTTGCCATGTTCCTTCATTAATCATTGGCTCAATCGTTATTACCATGCCCTCTTTTAGACGCAGGCCTTTATTTGGCAGCCCAAAATGCGGGATATGCGGTTCCTCATGAATGGTCGGTCCAATTCCGTGTCCCGTGAAATCCCGCACAACTGAAAATCCCTGCCCTTCTGCATATGTTTGAATCGCATGCCCGATATCTCCAATTCGACTTCCAACTTGTGCCTGTTCAATTCCTTTATAAAGTGAAACTTTCGATACTTCCATCAGCTTCTGTCCTGCTTCGTCAACATTTCCAACCGGATATGTCCAGGCGGAATCAGCCAATCCGCCATTCAAATTAACAACCATATCAACAGTTACAATGTCGCCATTTCCAAGTTTCTCCTCACGCGGGAATCCATGACAAATTTCATCATTAATCGATGCACAAATGGCATAAGGATAACCGCTGAATCCCTTTTGTTCAGGGGTTGCACCATGCTCGGCAAGAAATTCTTCCACAAATGTATCAATTTCCATGGTTGTAATACCAGGTCTGATCATTTTGGCCACTTCTTTATGACATTTAACAAGCAAATCACCCGCTGCTTGCATTTTCTCTATCTCCCGTTTACTTTTTCGTGTAATCATAGGTTCCATCCTTTCAAGCATCTATCTTAAAGTGAAGTATATAATGTATAATATGTTACCAATCTTACAATATCAAAAGAAAATTTCATCTTAAAGTGTATCATAAAACGACTATAAATTGAGACGAAACACACTTAAAAATGCAGAGGTACAACCGCCCCCTGCATTTTTACTGTTTAATATCCGCCAAAACCGTAACCGCCATCTTGGTATGATGTACCAATAATGATCAGCAAAATAAATAATACGACTATAAGCGTGAAGTTTGATCCGTATCCGCCAGCACTCATTCATTTCCCTCCTCCTGATCAGATTACTTTATAATTTATGCATCTGATTACATTTTGGGGAGGGCTTTCACTTGTACCAGCTGACTTAGAAATAATCTTTTACATTATATATTTTTCCGTTTTCAATACTGGATTCATCAGTCAAAATATCAACGAGTACGCCAGCAACCGCATCGGTACTTTTGAGCATATTATTCTTTTTATAATCTCTGAATGTATCAACCTCAACAAATGCGTTTTTGCTGCTTTCCCTGATTTTTTCCTGCATCTTTGTGTCCATTATTCCCGGACTGAAGGCAATGATTTTATGTTGTGTTTTCAGTTCCTCCTGCTCCAGTGCAGCGGTTTTCGTATACATATTAATACTTGCCTTAGTCGTGCAATACGCACTCCAGCCGTACACGGGACGTTCCGCAGCACCTGAGGAGATAATTGTACCGATAAAAGGCACATCCATTTCAGTTGTTTTTTGTAAAAATAAATTTGTTAATACCATTGGTGCAACCGTATTGACCTGAACGTGATATGCCAAATCAGCACTTTTAATGTTCATGGATTGATCAATTGGCTCAAGTACTGCTGCATTATTAATTAAAAAAACAGTTTCCGGATCGTGCGGGAATATACTTTCACTAATCTGATTAAATGTATCTTGAACAGCTTCCATATTTCCTAAATCACAGG